>CAYJDR010000036.1:0-18550 GCA_964368965.1 uncultured Deferribacteraceae bacterium | reverse complement strand
TTTTGGAACTGGTTTCAAGAAAACGAAGAAAAATTGAAAAGCTATTGCGACCGTAAAAATCAGCATAATCCTGAAGAAGCTATGGAGTTTATCAGTAGCGGTGTTGATATCTTGGGTGAAGATGTCTACTTCAACATGGGTGGCAAAAACGAGTTCACATTCACTATCAACGGCGAAAAACCACTTTTTCACGTCTATCCTTATATAATCGCATGTATGCCAGAAAATTTGAAAGAAAACTGGATTTTCCACCCTCATGCGCAACCAGCTGGCAACACTAATTTTGAAATGCAGATGAATGACAAAAGATTTGGCGTTAGCGACATACTAGTAAAACCAATCTACGAAGATGAAGAATTTTGCGTACATTTTTATTGCGAGTTGCTTAGCGACGTCGATGAAGATAACTTGCTCAACATGTGCGTCCACTTGCTCGATTTAACACTTGGTGACGCTATCTCTAACAAATACGTTACTGATGTCGCTATTGCAGACGAAAAAAGTGATGATATGATACCACTTTCAGAACTCCCAAAACATATCGAAAAAACATTAGAAAATGACGATAAAGAACTAAACGATAAACCTGGTGTGACAATTTATCAATGGAAACCAGAGGAAAACGAGGAGCTACGCTTCGACACAATCGCTGGTATCACAATGTGCTCAGAGCTTATTAACGACTATTTTGGCGAAAGCACAAGCACGATTGAACTGTTTGAAAACTATGGCGTAACACCTATGTATATTGCGTTTGCATACGATAGCGAACAACATGAAAACATCGTTGACCTACGTCAGCAAATGGAAGATGAAATTGAAGAAGAAGTTTTCGGGCGACCTATCGACGCAGACGGCTACACAGGCGAAGAAATCGGGCGAGTTGTCGGCGGTGCTACAGGGACAGGCACAGTTTATATCGACATGATCGTATTCGACGAAGACGAATTCATGAAACGCATAACAGAATGGGTGAAAAAGTACGACTTCAAAATCTACATTTCTGAGTTTAAACAAAAAGCAGAATTAGTTGAACTATAAAGTTTTCTGACCTATATTATATAATATAGTTATATATTAATTATTGCATTTATTTTTTTTATATGTTACTCTCCCTATTAGGTTGTTGTATTCCTAAAATACAGATACTATAGGGAGGTATCTATGTCGAAAAATTATGAACTGTCGAGACGTTCATTTCTGCAAACGGCAACAGTTGCAACTTCAGTAGCTCTTTCAAACCCAGGAAACATTTCGTTAAGTATGGCAAAAGTTGAAGCACCAGCCAGCACGGAAATGACTTTTCCTGGTACGTCACCATCGAACTGCGGTGGTACATGTGTTACAAAAATCGTTGTGAAGGACGGCGTAATAAAACGCCACTTAACTGACGAGCGCCCTGATATCAACTTGATTGATTCTGGGCAAGATAATCCACAAAGGCGCTCATGCGTCAGGTGTCGTAGTAAGACTGGGTGGTACTACAGGCCAGAGCGCCTGTTATATCCAATGCTGCAAACGGGTGAACGCGGCGACTTATCTACATTTAAGCGTGTTTCATGGAAAGAGGCAATCGCTTATATCAAAAACAAAATTACAGATTTAAACAAGCGTGGCTATGGGCCAAAAAACTATTTCTCACACAATAGCACAGGTGACCCAAACCACTTTAAAAACCAAAACCCTGCCGATAGGTTACTTGAGGTATTAGGTGGCAGAGTTGGCTACCGCAGCACTTATAGTTTCCCAGTTATCGAGCATGCCTCTTGGTTTACACTTGGGCCAAACAAAACTGGTTCTGCGGCTTTCTATCGTGCATTTGCTACCACTAGGCAAAGTTTTATTCATGCTGACCAAATTATTTGTTGGTCGTTCAACCCTATGGAAACAATATATGGCACAAACACAATGTGGTATATCATGCAAGCGCGTGATATGGGTGCAAAATTAGTCACGGTGGATTCTTACTTATCTAAAACAGCCGGAATATCTGACCAGTTTATATCGCCTGTTCCAGGTACAGACGTAGCTATGATGCAGGCAATGCTTTATCATCTGCTTAAGAATGACATGTTCCCAGAAGAAATTTCAAAAAATAATTACGAATTTTTAAGAACTAAACTTTTTGGATTTTTTGACGAGCCAAAAGGCACAGGAATGCGAGTTGATGGTGTAAGTGCTGATGAGTACTATTGCCCTGCTGGCGCTTCGCTTTCTGCATTTATATTTGGTGATGATGATTTCCTAGTTGAAAAAGGTTTAAACCAAGCGACATCAATCTACCCTGATGTTATCGGCTATAATGTTAACGGCAACGAAGATGACCCAGGTGGCGTAGATGTGTTGTATGGCAAGAAAACACCTATCTACGGGCAAGTACCTAAAACTCCAGAATGGGCTGAGAAAATCACAGGTGTACCTGCAGAGGTAATTGAAAAACTTGCAGAAGATATGGCTAACAAAAAGACTATCTTATTCCAAGGCGGCGGTTGGCAACGTAACTTTGAAGGCGAGCAAGCACTTATTATGAGCCTAATACTTGGGTTTGCTACTGGCAACTTTGGTGAACTAGGCACTGGTACGGGTTGGCCTCTATTTTACGCACTTACGACTAAAGGGTTAAAAAATCCTAAAGATTTCACTGTTACAAACCCTCTACTCAAAAAGGTTAATACTGACGATAAGGATGGTTACTCAATTTATGATACATCTATGTTGACAGCTCCAGAAAATACTGTAAATAACCCTCGCAAAAACTTTATGATTTGTAGCAGTGGTGACTACTTTGAAAACGGTGGCACAGGAAAATCAAGATTTAATGACGGCCAAGTTAAAGGATTGCCTGAGCCTAAAGTTATTGTGAACTGTTCATGTAATAAATTCGGCAACCAAACAGGCGACCCTGCATGGTTCGCTAAAACATTATCAGACAAAAGCAAAATTGAACTTATCGTTGTGCTAGACTTCTTCATGACACATGCTGCAAGCTATGCTGATATCGTTTTACCAACAGTTATGAGCTTTGAAAAAGAAGCTATACACACACCATGGAACTTTGGTGAGGAAGCGCTATACATGCCTAAAGCACTCAAAGCACCTGGTGAAGCAATTAGTGATTTTGAAGTATGCCGCATGATTGCAAAAGCTTTTGGCAAGGAAAAAGAATACAGCAATAATAAAAGCGAAGGCGAAATCGTTGCAGATATGTGGAATGAAAACCCTGTTGTTAATACTAAAACATCTTTCACAGACTTTAAGAAAGCTGGTATTTTACCTATCGGTATGCCTGGGCTTGAGTATAAGTTCAACTTAGGCGACTATAGGAGCAAACCAACAGAGGCCGGCAATATGCTATTTACACCGTCAGGACGTATCGAAGCCTATAGCCAAGCCCTATCTGAAGACTATGAAGCAAGGTACCATGACAATGTGGATAATGATGTTATGCTTGTAACTGCAAAAGATGCTGATGGTAACGATGTTAAAGGTGAAATCTACACTAAAAAGTATGGTGCTTCAAACAAAGGGCGCTTTGTTTATCCTATCCCAATGTATATTCCACTAATCGAAGGAAGGCACGCTTGCGATAGCGAAAGATCTGCACCGAATTTCGACCCTAACAAGCAAGTCACAACATATACTAAACACCCTGATGTTACTAAACGTGGTGATAAAGGATATGTTTACACATTGCATTCATATCACATGATGTATCGCTCACACTCTACATTGTTTAACAATACTATGCTGCAAAACATGTACATGAGAGATACGGAAAACGAACTAACAAACGAAGACTTGTACGAAAACAAAGCCCTGAAAAATGGACTCTATGCACCATCGCAAGATATCATCATGCCAGTTATCATGAACCCTGCTGATATCGAAAAAGCTGGCTTAAAAGTTGGTGACATTGTGCTTATCTCAAATGATAGGGGCCGCATTAGAGCATCACTACAAGCATCTAAACGTGTGAACTATGGCAACATCATGATTAGCCAAGGTGGCTCTACTACCTTTAACAAAGACCCGCTAAAACATGATGATGCAATCGACCTCGGTGGAAATGTAAACACTCTAACTTCAGCACGTCCTACTAGGATATGTCAAGGCATGGCGCTTGGCACTGACAATAGAGTGAAAATTGAAAAGTATAGGGGGTAACCATGTCACAATACACATTTTATTTCGACCAAAGCCGTTGTACTGGATGCTCCACATGTATAATCGCTTGTAAAGACTGGAACAACGTAAAGGCTGGCAACCTCAGCTATAGAACAATTAATACTATAGAACAAGGCGACGAATATCCTAATATCAAAGTGGCAAATACAGTATTTTCATGCAACCACTGTGCAAAGCCAGCTTGTGTGCCTATTTGCCCTGTTCAAGCACTGAGTAAAAACTCAAAAACTGGTATAGTAACAGTTGACCGTGACATGTGCATCGCATGTGGTTCATGCCTTGATGCATGCCCATTTGGTGCACCTCACTATGGCGATAGCAACACCGAGCCAGTCAGCAAGGATACCTGGCAAGACCCACACCCTATGCAAAAATGTGATTTCTGCGCAAGCCGCCTTGCCGAAGGTAAACAACCAATATGTGTTGGTGCTTGCCTTGTTAGAGCATTAGACGCAGGAACTGAAAAGTATATCAAAAATAAGTACCCTGATAGCGTGGCTAGTGTTGAAGGATTCCCTTCTGATAAATATGAATCAGACGGCAAAACTAAACTCGATGAACCAACACAACCATCAATAAGATTTAAACGCTGGTTATAGCTGATTTTAAAGCCCTCTTGTTGCCAATTAAGCAAGGGGGCTATTTTACAAGGTGATATGTGAAAACAATTTTATTATTCTTATCAATACTCCTCTTATGTGGCACTACATATGCACAAAATATCAACATAGATTCTCACGTTGAGCAATATAATACACATGGATTTGCGTCAACGACATTAACCATGCATGGCATAAACGCTGGCGACGATATAACATGGAGCATTGTAGCTGTGGATAATAAACTTGATAATGTAAAAGTAAACATAGGTAATAAAATAACAGGGCTTTCATGGGATAAACCTATCGCGGGCATGTCCATAATATCCACACACAATGGGCAAAGTGTTACACTTTTTGATATAATAGGCAACAGAGATGTCAATATAGTAGCAAATATCAAAACTCGCGACAAAACAATAACTTTGCCTATCACTATTACATTTGGCGATGGACTACTAGCGCCCTTTGATAAGCCTACCGATATAGAAATAACATGGCTAGATGCATATAAAATGTGCAACGGTGTAGGATATAAGGGCGATCCAAACGACTGGTTTATAGGTATTGGGATTGTCGGTGGAGAACAAATGCCTACTATGGCTCAACTACAGGCTATCGCTATGCCCAGTGATAAAAATGAAGCAAAACACGCAATGGGCGCAGCAATTGCTGCTGGCTGGAAAATAGGTTGGTATTGGAACAGCAGAGCCGTTATGACAAGGCGAGCAAGTCACATCAACCTCGAAAACGGTGCAAGGCACGGCTCAGGTGGCAACGATGTGCACAATACTGAATATGCCGTATGCATAAGATAGCCCTTTTATAAATCATATGGGTATATGTCAGGCAAGTCACAGCTTAGCTTTGACATTTCCCCTTTCAATGACTCAATTACACTTTCATGTGCGTCATATAGCACATCGAACTGGTACATCAAATCAGCCAACACTACAAACTGCTCAAGCGTTAAATTAAGTGGTGTGATTGCGTCATCTTCTTCCAGCTTGTCATGGTCCAAGAAACATACTACACCATCACTCTTGCGATATATCCACTCATCGCCCGTTCCACTCGTCGCAATCAAAATATAGTTATCGCATTCATTGTGTTCTGAAATAGAACTTTCAGCACCATATCCAAAAACTATATCATCAGATAGCATAACATTCTGTAAATATTGTAAAATTTCCATAATATCATTCGGCAAATCATAGCTGATATCTTGCCTCTCATAGCGTGCTAATATGCTTTGCAAACTGTTTGCTACAATCTCCATTTCGGCATTATCTAACCACTCGTTAAATGTTTTGTTATCAGGCACATTTATCTTAATCGAGCGAATTGTGTCATCATAATGCGGTGGCAAAGTTTCGATAGTGACAGCAACTGAGCTACGAGATTGATTTTTATGAAAAATCATAGAGCTATACAACTCTTGCAACACTAAATCAGCAATCTCTTTTATATCATCAACTTCATATTCTTGAACGATATCAGTAACTTTTGAAAAATAGTCATCATAACCATGTGCATAATATGGTGAATCTGCCAGCGACCATTTCATATCGCTATCATCTGCACGCTCTAAAGCTTCATAGCTCCACGCCGATATGACAGGCGATAAAGGCTCATTAAAAACAACAATCGAGCAATAGTAATATGTTTCATCATTTTCAAATAAATCAAGGAACGCTTTTTCACACGCTTCGAAAAGCGATTTATATAAATCAGTCGCACGGTTTGCGTTTTCAACAACATATTTTCTGCCATCAGTTTTTGCTTTTTCAATATAGCTTTGCAAAAGTGGCGAGTTGACAGCGTCTAACGCATGGATAGCGGCTATGCGTTGATATTCATGGTTAGTGCACCATGCTTTTTCAGCATATTCTTCAACAAGTTCTGGCGATATCTTTGCAAGCGATACAATAGCCATACGTGTCGTGTATTCGTCATCATCATTAAGGAACGATATTATTAAATCTTTTGCAAATTCTTCATCACTAAACTCTGCAAGGTGTTTTGCAAATAGCCAGCGGGCATTTGTTTCACAACTATTAATAGCATAGCTACAAAGTAGCTCAAACCACTCTTTGTGGTGTGCAAGTTCCTCCATTATATATTCGCTCTCTTCATCACGTGCGATTATATATAGTAGTTCTGGTACTTGCTCATGCGCTAGTGGCTGGTTTAACATGTTTTTAAACGCACCGTATATTGCATCCCATTCTAAGTAACAGCACTCCCAGCCGTATGACCTATCTTTGCGAATTTTTTTCGAATTCGCCCATGTTTTAAAGTTTTCGATTTCTGTAAGTAGTGTTTGCATAAGGTAATCTAGCATGATGCACTCAAAACTTCAAACACAATAATACGTGACAATATATCCATATAGTGTATAATTATTTCAGACGGAGGTATAATATGGATGCTTTACAAATGTTGCATAAGTTTATCACAAACGGCACATTCATCAATACAGATGATGTTTATGATGCAGTCGAACATGCGGTTGCAGAATATAGCAATAGCGAATTATACCTAGAGCGTGAAAATAGCCTTATCAAACTTTTTCAATCAACACTCCCAAATAACGACAACATAACTGATATATTAATAAAAGCAGCTACTGTAAATACATTCTGCAACACCGGCTTAACACAAGAAGAACTTTTAAAATCTGCAAAAAAGATTAGAAAAGCTAATATTGATAAATGGGTGCAAGTTGCAGGCAAAAGAGATGATTATGAGCATTTGATCAACTTTATTGACAATCACAAACATTACTCGTTCATCACGTATTACTGCAACTACCATCATCAAGAAGTGTTCCCGTTTTATGATAAATATGTGCTTGAAGCATTAAAATTATTTATGAGTGCAAAAGACACAGACTTCAAATTCAAACCGAAAAAGCTAAACGGCTATATAGAATATATTGGAGTAATTGATAATTTAGTAAATTTGTATAACTTGTATGATAAATTCAAAATAAGGGAGATAAATATTTTCCTATGGTTACTGGGTTTCAAGAGCTTAGAAAATAAATTTTAAAAAAATGTAAAAAAGTTCTTGACTAATGCTTCGATATTGGTTATAAAAGTATTCCTTTATGACGCGGGGTAGAGCAGCTTGGTAGCTCGTCGGGCTCATAACCCGGAGGCCGTCGGTTCAAATCCGGCCCCCGCAACTTCATTAAGGCGGTATAGCTCAGATGGTTAGAGCACACGGCTCATATCCGTGGTGTCCGGGGTTCAATTCCCTGTACCGCCATATTTCCATCATTTCACAACATCTCACAAACACTCGAAAAAGCCTAAAACCTCAATAAAATCAATACTTCCGTTGTTATCATGTAATATCATATATTATCTTGACATATTGCTACTATGGGGGTATTCTATGGGGTATAGTTAGACGTCAAAAATCGGTACCCCCGAAACCAACAAAAAAGACGCTACAATCCAATGTGGGTATAATATGGGCAAATTAAATGATACGCTTATTAGAAGTCTTAAACCAGCAGACAAAGACAAGAAATATTATGACGGTGGCGGACTGTTTTTACTCATAACAAAAGCTGGCAATAAGTCATGGCGTATTAAGTACCGCTTTAATCAAAAAGAACAAACATACACTATCGGGCTATATCCTAATATATCGCTTGCAGACGCACGCAAAGAGCTATTAAGGGCTAAAGAACAGTTAGCACAAAACATTAACCCTATGGAGCATAAAAAGGCTATAAAGCAAGCAGTACGAGCAGAAACCGAAAACGCCTTTGAAATAATCGCACTTGAATACTTAGAAACACACGCTAACAAGTGGAAACCCTCACACAAACAAAACTTAATCAAACGCTTAAAAAATAACATATTCCCTTACTTTGCTAACACTCCAGTACACACAATCACACCGCCTCAGCTATTAGAAGCCCTTAGAAAGATAGAAGAAAGAGGGGCTACAGAAACAGCACACCGAACAAAAAATATAGTTGGACAAGTGTTTAGATATGCTATTGCTACAGGCAGAGCGGAGCGAGATATAACCGCCGACTTAAAGGGGGCATTATCGACACCAACAGAGAGGCACTTCCCAACAATCACAGACCCTAAACAGATAGGCTTACTATTAATCAATATTGACGAATGCACAAGCGGGATAGTTGTTAAAACAGCCCTACAAGTTGCACCATACGTATTTGTTAGACCTAGTGAGCTAAGATGTGCAGAGTGGAGCGAGTTTGACTTTGACAATGCAGAATGGCGAATACCAGCTGAACGCATGAAAATGGGCGAAACACATATTGTACCGCTTGCCCCTCAAGTAATAAGTAAATTAAAAGCATTACACGTGTTTACAGGGCATAGCAAATATTTATTCCCTAGTACAAGAAGTATAACACGCCCTATTGCTGAAAATGCGTTGCTTGTTGCTTTGCGTTCAATGGGATATAGCAAAGATGAAATTGTAGTACATGGATTTAGAAGCATGGCAAGCACGTTATTAAACGAACAAGGCTATAACCGTGATTGGATAGAACGACAGCTGGCACACGGCGAACGCAACAAAGTAAGAGCAAGCTATAACTATGCACAGTACCTACCCGACCGCCGAAAGATGATGATTGAATGGGCTAACTATTTAGACAGCTTAAAAGAGGGGGCATGATGGGGCATACTATTAATTTAATGCACATAGCACGTACATACAGGATACAAGACACAAGTATAATTGTTGAATTAGCTTTAAAATCTGACCCTAAAAGCCTTAATTTAGGTAAAGAATTAACAGTTGAGTTATTAAGAAACTATACTGAACGCATGAACAAAAAAGCACAACGAGTGCTTGAAAATGTAAAGAAAGGTAACACATCAGAAATAGACAACACAATCGACTATTTATACAGAGCAAATTTATATGCGGTTGAAACATATGACTTTAATGCACAATCAGTTGAAAGAGCGTATGCAACTTGGACACAAAATGTTGACCTAAACGAAACAGAAGAAAATTTTGCAATGCAAGTTATGGCTATTTTATTTAGCAATGAATATTTGTTTAACATAGTTGTTGATAAAAGGCTGTTTATTAAAAATGCTGACATAATGGGCTATACCCCTATTCATCTTGTCAATGGCATTACTCAAGGCTTAGTAGATGATGTGCTAGCTGAGGCGAAACAGGCAAGAGAAACAAGCATAGAATATCCATTAAAAGATATATTTATTGCATGGTACAGGGCATGTCTTGAGTTTGAAAAATTGCCACATATAAGAAGTAATGACACTACAAAACGCTTAATATGTAACTATCTTCATGACATAGACAACAAAACAGCTACACAATGTAATATACCATATGAAATAATAGATAATATGAGGCGTGACAAAGGACAAAGAAAAAAGAAAATAGATACCTTAAAAAAACAATATCCCCACTTACCAAACCTACCTGAATGACAACGTGTACAAACTTGTACACACATCAACCAGCTAACTCTTTAATAATAAAAATGAAATTCATTTATCTTTAATAAGTTTGTACTTTTTCTGTACACCCTATTCACGTTAATATTAAGTCATACCATAAAGCCTCGTATATACGAGCAAGGAAAGAATATGACTAATATCACACCTAAAGTTTTAAGAGCAAAAGACGCAAGCAAGTATTTAGGTATATCAGTACCGACTTTTTGGCGTTGGGTACAAGCTGGCACACTTCCAAAAGGCACAAGATTAAGCAATAGATGTACAGTATGGAAAATTTGCGACTTAGATTTATTTTTAAGTTCTAAATAGTGGCTTATTGGTTATTGTTGTGCGTGATGTACAATATATAATTAACACCCTATTTGATACACCCCCTAAACTACCTCGTTTTAATGCTAAAAAGTTGCATGATGAGTTAGTAATTTATTATGAGCAACAACCTATAGTAAGTATATCAAAACTTAATAAATTGAGGGAATGCAAGACTATTAAGCATATAAACATCTTCACAGGTAGAATATATTACAATTATTGTAAATTACATATCTGCCCTATATGCACACAAATAAGGGCTAAAAATAAGCTAAACAAAACTAGAAAAATAGATAATAAACTAGCTAAGCAAGGATATACAACGCAAATGATAACAATAACGCCATACAAGGACGTTGCATGCGACTATATTGAACAGCGACACAATGAACTAACAAAGCGATGTACAAAGTTGTTTAATAGAAAGAGCTATAAAAAGCATGTTGTTGGCTCAATAAGAGCTATAGAAACAAGCATTGCAGACACGGGGCTATATCACATACATATGCACTTACTAATTGTTTGCAATGGCAATAGTTTAGATACTGTGAGCAGTTACATACGAAAGGAATTTGACGACAAGGAAATATTTCTTAGTCCGCCTAGTAACAAAGTAAACACAACACGCTTTGTTAGCTATGTAACCAAGTTAAACAACATGACAGCAGAAGAATGGCACAACAGTAAGACAGAAACAAAGGGCAAGCATTTAGTAACATTTACGGGAATTTTGCGGAATATATAAAAAAGAAAAACAATGAATTAAAACAGACTATAAAAAAAGAACTAGTAAAACTTATCCTAAGCACAAAAGCATATGCAAAAGCCCAATTACACCAAAAGCAAAAAATAATTGCTTAGAATTGATTTTAAACATACGAAAGCGACAAAATAACACAAGAGGTTGACGCAATGAAAATGACAGAGCAAGCAAAAAGCTATCTAAAACAGAAAGCTCAAGAGCTAAAACAAAGTAAGAAAACACTAAAAGCAGACATGTATAGCTACTTATTAAATCACGCTAGCAAGGATATTGCTATATCGTTTCAAGATTATTTTAGACTATGTGCAAACAATAAATACAGCAATATAGCTATTGAACACTTCCAGCAAATAGCAGATGATTTTTTAAATGATAATGTTGAATACTATTCAAGTTTACGATGACGCATATAACAAATAAAGCTAAACAATCAAATATTCAAAATTCATGTAGCACATTTGGCTAATAACGCATTATAACAAGCGTAAATGCGTTTACACTTGCATTTATCGTAAATCAATCTATAATAACTAATACTAAGTAATGTATTGTAATATTACTTAACGTTAAATTACAAGGGGTGCTATATGTATTTCAAGTTATTATTAGTTATGTTATGTCTTTTATTTTCTGTAAGTAATTCTTATGCAGTTGAAAAACTCACAGATAAACAAAAACAGGAAATTGCTCAAATGCTAAAAAGAATGGGTGCAACTGATGAAAAAGTTAATGATGTTCTTAAAAACTCTCCAGATGAAAAATTACAAGAACTATACAAGAGCATGGAGGAACTAAAAGCATATCCAGCTATGAACAACTCTAAGTTATCTAACGATAACAAAAATAACAATCTTGACTATATCAATAACTTAGAGATAAGCCCTATAGAAGTTAAATTTTTTAATGATAAAACATATATTGGTACGAATAATGTTAAAATCAAAAATATCGGTAATAGAACAGTTGCAAACGTTGAAATTACATTTTACTTTAAGGATAAAAATAACACGACAATCTATGAGGAAAAAATGCATTTTATTGATAATGACAAGCCTCTTAAACCAAACTATATATATCAAATTGCTAAAGGACTTTTTATGAGTTTTAATAATGTACCTGATGAGTGGCAAGAAAAGAATGTAGACTATAAAGTGACAAAAATTACTTTCGATTGATGTGTTATTTGATTTTTGCGGAATATATAAAAAGGGTAAAATATGCAATATTGAGCAGATGAGGCATAATAACTTGATACCGTTTTGGTATTGGGTACTCAAAAAAGAGAAACCAAAACTTAATAGCATTTTGCTATTGAGTTGCTGGCAAAGAATACCACTCAATAACGAAACGTTATCCAGATGACGCTCTAAAACAAGGGCGTCACATTTTTGGTACACCTTACAAGGTTAAAGAAATTTTAAATGTCACAAAATATTGCGAGATTGATTAAAATAGGGCGTTAAAAACTTTACAGCCTACAAAGAACTATCGCCCAAAAAAGAGCGACAGCCTAGCATACAAACCACTTGCATAAATCAAAAATATATACTACTCTTAACAACCAACGATAAATTGCGTTCGTTGATTGTGCAAGCCTTAATTTAGCCTTTTTCTAGACTTATTTTAGACTGTGGCTAATATGATACACTTTTATTTTTGGGGGTATTTTAGGGGGCATTGTAGAAACAGTTAAAATATTTTTTATTTAATATCAATAATTTAAATACTCACTTCTATAGCCTGTACCGCCACCATTTTAAATTATTGCACCCTACTTTCGAGTAGGGTTTTTTGTTGCCCATAAATATGGAAATTGAAGCTACCAACCGACGAACGAATAGCGAAGGAACAGTAATCAGGACGATTATGACAGGTTGTCAGCATGATAATATCGTTTCATAACATAAGCAAAACTTAGCACAATATATTCATGAAATTTGATTTAGCCCTGTTTTTTACCCAATAACTCTAATCCCCCTCGACACATTCAAATCTCTCGTTAGAATGGCTGTTAATGGGCTATGTAGAGTTTATGTTTTTCAGCAGTACCCTATTAATAAATCTCAAACTCTTTCAACCCAATACCTAACTTACGGCTATCTTCGCTTAAACCTAGCTCTTTTGGCGATGCTACGTTTGGCATTTGCAGCTCAATATTGATTATATTGTTGTTTGCAAGGTTATTAATAACTTCTTGAGGCAACGGAATATTAATTTCTGATACAGGTTGTGTATAGCTTTCAGACAGAACTTGAGTGCCATTGACTAAAATATTTAAATCAAATGTGCTATCACCTGGCATAAACATATTACTTCTTAATTTCACACCTTTGACATCCGAAGTAACTTTTATTGTTAGTTCTGCGTTTGTACCGTCAGTCCAACGTCCCCAGTCTTCTTGACCAGACCAGCCAGACTCAAATAAAGCATAGTTATCAACTAGTTCACCAACAAATAGCTTATTATTTACTGACATTATTATAAGTTTATCTATTTTAATAGATCTTTCTTTTTCTCTACGGCCAGCATCTACTAGGGCTTGTTTTTCACGCAACATCTGAACATATTGCTCCGCTTCAACTTCTTTATTTTTAAAGTATTCAGCTTCTTCACCTTGCTTATATGCTGGTGGATTATTTAAGACAAATGTGTTGATTTCATCAGCTAGAATTAGTGAACGCAATATCGAACCTGTAGCATTTAAATGATACTCTGTATCAAAAAAGTATTTAACATCCATATTGTAAAATTCTGGATTACCAATTACATCAACACCCATATTTGCAAATAGCTCTTTAAACTTTATAAACTGTTCTTCAACGTCTCTATTAGCATAATCAAACTTATCATGCCTTTGGCTAACTGCATACGCTATATATACTTGCACACCTTTGGAGTCCATCTCCGATTTAAACGCTTTAAAATCAGTTATAAAATCCTCGGATACAGCATCCACATTTAAATACGAACCATCTTTTTGCTTATTATTAGGCAAATCAATAAGATAATCACCACTACTTAATAAATCATAACCAAATGGACCATAAGTTAACGTCGATAAAACATCATCTCCGATATGACTATATAGTTCTACCTTATCAAGCAACGGAAGTTGTTTATTTATATTTTTAAAACGTGTCCAATAACTTGTAATATTTTTTATTAATAAGTCATAACGCATATTACTAGGAAGAATATAGCGCCTATCTCTAGCCCATGTTGAGAACTGCTTGTAATGCCAATCTGTTAACTCGTTTGAATGCATTATATAGTGATGCTCAATAGGCAAAAGTATAACATCACCTTTTTGAGCAATTTCACCGACCAAATTATAGTAAAACTGAATTGGCATTCCTGCATGAATTGCAAAATTTAATACATTATATTCATAGTTAATAGCTTCATTAATTACAGGTGTATTGATGCCATAAATTCCATTAGAACCAGCTGTAATAAAAATAGTATTCTTACTTTTATCACGTTGCCCATATAAATCTAATTTGATATCTACAGTGCTTTGCACACCATACTCAGCAGGAATATATAATGGACGATATAAATAAATTAATGCTAAATAAATACCAAATATTATAATAGTACTAAAAATAAAGCCCAATATAATATTTCTTGAATGCTTTTTATAATCAAACATAACTACACCTAAAATTGAAAATAAATAAACTCACCTTGTGGCAAGCTTGGATCTAATGCTTTAATAGCTAGGGTAAACATAATCACTAAGAAACTAATAACTGAAAACACTGACAGTAATGCACTTGGTTTTCCCTTATCGTATATTTCTTTACTATTTTTCATAAGAAAAACAATAACTATTGCGATTACAAATATGATTATTTGTAATTCACTGATTGATTCAGTAAAACCATCAATAAAATAAAATCCGTTTTTCATCATGAAACCATCAAGAAATAACTGAACACGGTCAAAATTTATTGCCCTAAAAAATATCCAAGCAAAATTTACAAAAATAAATGTAAGTATAATCGCAACGCTTTTAAACATTACTAAGCCTGCTTTATTCCAAACCCTATGTGCAGCAATCGCAATGCCGTGCAATACACCCCATACAACAAAAGTCCATGCAGCACCATGCCATATACCACCAATTAAGAATGTGAGAAACAAGTTTACTAATGTCATCCCATTACCACGCCTATTACCACCTAATGGAATATAAACGTATTCTCGCAACCACCTTGATAATGTGATGTGCCACCTTTTCCAAAAATCTTGAATATTAGTTGCTTTGTACGGCGAATTGAAATTGAACGGTAATTTTATATTGAAAAATAACGCTGCACCAATCGCCATATCACTATAACCAGAAAAGTCAAAATACAGCTGAAATGTATAAGCTAGGCTACCAACTAACGCGCCAAGAAATGATAACTTTTCAACAACATCAAAAGAATGGTGAACAAATGGGCTAAGTGTATCAGCTATTACGACCTTTTTTGTTAAACCTATTGCGAATAGCACAAGCCCCCAATATATATTTTCCCATTTGATTTTTGTATTTTCTGGCATTGCAAATTGTGGCATCATCTCTTTGTGGTGCACAATCGGGCCTGCAACAAGTTGAGGAAAAAAGCACACAAATAAACAATAATCTAGAAAACCTTTGCCAGACTGAGTCGCAACACCTTTGTATAAATCAGATAAATATGCAATTTGCTGAAAAGTAAAAAAGCTTATACCAATAGGCATAACGATATCTAACGCAGTAAATTCGCTACCGCTAAAGTTATAAAAATTTGACAACAAGAAATTTGTATATTTAAAATAAATTAAAACGCTAATATTCGCTATTATACCAAATAAAAATACTAGTTTTTTATATTTTTTAGTTTGTTCTATCGCATAACCAATTGAATAGTTAAATATTATTGACACTAAAATTATGTATAAATATTTTGGATTCCAATACGCATAATAAAATAGTGATGACAAAAATAAAAATGACAATGCAACGCGTGCAGAAAAGTATTTCCTACATGCATAATAAACCAATATTGTAATTGGTAAAAATAACAATATAAATTCAATCGAACTAAAAACCATTTTAAACCTCAATATATTTTAACTTCTTTTAATCCAACACCTAACTTACGGCTATCATCGCTTAAACCAAGCTCTTTAGGTGATTTAACATTTGGCATTTGTAGTTCAATATTAATTATGTTGTCGTTTGCAAGGTTATTAACAACTTCTTGAGGCAACGGAATATCAATTTCAGATATTGGTTGTGTATAGCTTTCTGATAACACTTCAATACCATTAACTAAGATAGTCATATCTAAGGTCTCATTCGCTGGAATAAACATGTGTGATACAACAAGTTTAACACCTTTAACACCTGGTGCAACCTTCATAACTAAACTTGCATTTGCGCTATCTGTCCAGCGTCCCCAATCTTCTTGTGCCGACCAACCAGCATCAAACAAAACTATTTCATGGAAATAATTTCCCGTATTTAAAGAATAATTATTACTAATAAGTTCTTTTAATGTCTCAACTTTTGGATAAAAGACTGAAAGTGAGAGTAGCTTAGTTGTATGGCTAAAGTTTGTAAGTTTCTTTTCAGTTGCACTATCCATTTGCTTTTTACTACCTGACAAATTAAAATCCGAATAAAAAACAACAATTTTATCATCTAGTTCATATTCATCTAAATCATCATCATACACGAAATAATCATTACTCGAATTCTCTTCACCTAGTATAAAGTTAAAAGCAAGTACAGCTATATCCCTATGATAATTTCTTAGTTGTATATTCCTTGAACCGTCTTCGTCATTTAAAAACTCTTCTATAAAAACAAATTGATATCCTTCTTTATATTTTTGCGCAAGTTTCTCAAGGTAAATAAATTCATTCTGACGTCTGTAATGCACCATATCAAATATTTGTTTTAGCTCTAGCCAACTTACATTACAAAATACAATCAATCCTATTGTAATGAGTAATGGTAATGTTTTTTTGACAACATAGCTTTTCAATGTCCAATACATAAGAGACGGAAGCATTAAAAAATAAGCAGGTATAGTATAATAAAATGTTGGTAACTTTAATATAACAAAAGCAATTGCATATGCTAATCCAGCCAGCAAGGTAACATCATAAAATAAATTTTTTATGTTTTTTGTTTTAAATAAAAGTGAATACATACGAAAACATGATAAAATGGTTGCACATGCAATAATTCTATTTGTATTTACTTGCATAAAAAAAATAGAAAAATAACTAACTTCATTATTTAGTTCTAAATAACTTCCTGTTTTTATTGAATATACGAACACATAAAACAAACCCGTAAAAATTAAGCCGTTGATTATAAGTGCGATATTAAATAAAATATGCTTCCTTGAAAGAACTTTAAGATAAAAACTAATATTCGTCAATGCAATCACAACAAAAATGCCAAAAACTGGTTCTTTGTTATATGTAGCTATAACTGCACAAAAAAGCGCACATATATAATAAATTGTAGAATCTGATTTTATTGCATTATAATAACATAGAGCAAAAAATGAAAGTGCAACTAATACCATTCTATCAGGATATATAATATCAAGAAAAAGCACTAGACTTCCATAATTAAAAATAAAAATAATAAAATAAAGGATTCCAATTAATAATGACCAAGCATATGTAAAACTATCTGCGATTTTTTTTAACAATATTATAAAACATATTGAAAAAAGCAAAAAAGTTAATGTTACATATATATAATATGCTAGTGCATTTGCATAATACGGTGTAAAAAGTAGTAGATTATAGTCATAAAATGCCAAAGGATTAAAGCGTGTTAAATGAGGTATAATCTGAGCAGATAATTCCTTCCATTTTCCACCTGCTGTCGTTCTCCATAATTCAAGGTTATCACCAAATGTCCAATTTGCTTCATAAAGTATGTTATACGAAACATAAATAACAGTCAATAAATACACCGACACGAATAAATAATTTTGATTTTTTTTCAACTTTAAAAATCCTAACATTTCAACCGCCTTATTTGCTATCAATATTCGTTCTATGCACAATATAGACTGGTCTTTTTTTCACTTCTGAATATATTTTTGATACATACTCACTCAATATTCCAACACAAAACAGCTGTATGCCACCAATAAATGTGACAATACAAATAAGCGTTGGATAACCAGCAACAGGGTCAC
>CAYJDR010000035.1:0-22551 GCA_964368965.1 uncultured Deferribacteraceae bacterium | reverse complement strand
TGAAAAGCTCTATCGGCTCAACTTCTAGCACTTCCGCTAGGCGCAACAATATTTTCAAGCTTGGTTCTTTCCTGTTGTTTTCAATGCGTGAGATGTATGCAGCATCGTTACCTATTGATAAACCTAATGATAACTGGCTAAGACCTCGCTCAACCCTCAACTGCTTGATTACTTTGCCAACGTTCATAAATACATTATACTTGACATTGTATTAATGTTCATTGTACGATGATACAAATAAATTATCTTTATAGTTTATACATATTTACTACATGCTTTATAGGAATTTAAATGACTGATAACACTAATAACAATAAGCCACACGATATTCTTGACGAACAAAATAAAAAAGATATAAACAAAGAAAGAACTTCAGAGCTGAAAAAAATGCAAGATGACCATAAAGTACAAGAAGCTAGTAAATTGTTAAACTCGATATTCTGTCAGAAAAAATAACCTAGCCGTTTGTATATTTCCTAAACATAATCGCACTTAATATAAACGTTAAAGCCTCTGCAAATAATACACTAGCCCAAATCCCCGCCTCACCAAAAATGCTTGGTAAGAATAAAATGCCGACAACCACAAATAAAAAACCGCGCAACAACGATATAACTGTCGAGTTCCACGAACTTCCAATAGATTGAAAAAGTGATGCAACCATCGCGTTAACACCCATTAACGGCGTTGATAGAAAATATATAATCAAAGCACTTGATGACAATTCAACAAGCACTTCGTTATCTACAACGAATAAACCAGCCACTAAAGAAGACCCAAACACCATTATCAACACAGTCGCAACGCCTATGCCTAGCGCTGTTTTAGTGCCTAGTTTGAATGCTTCAATAATGCGTTCCTTACGGTTTGCGCCGTGGTTATAGCTCATAATAGGCTGGCACGCTTGCCCAACACCAATAAGTAAAAATAGTATTACTAACCCGACATTATTTATTATGCCGTAAACCGACACGTGCATATCTGTATAGTTGGTTAGCAACACTTTGTTAAACACTATCACAGTTACAGCTGTAGTTGACTCGATAAATAATGTTGGTAAGCCGATCTTTAATATCATTGGCACGTGCGATAATTGAAGCTTAACGCGCTCAATCTTAAGCACACCACGCTTCAACTTGAAGTGATATAGTGCAAACACAACGATAGACACTTGCGCTATCGCAGTTGCCCACGCGGCACCCTTTATACCCATATCAAGTGGGAAAATGAATATATAATCAAGTACCGTATTTAATACAGCACTCACCAATATCGCGTACATCACAAGCTTTGGGTTGCCATCATTACGTATAAACGATAACAACACATGCCCTACACCCTGCGCAAAAAAGAACGGTAACATAACTATGACATAATCATAAGTAAGTGTCGCAAGCTCATCTTTTGCGCCCATCATGTTAAGTATCTCTGGTAGATAATACATACCGATAGCGATAAGTATAAACTCGACAATAGTTAAGAATAAAAGTGATTGGTTGAAATAGTCTTGCGCTGAAGCTTTATCGCCCCTACCGAGCGCCATAGACATCAGCGTTGCACCACCAAGCCCAACAGTGAGCGCCACAGCTGTGAACACAGAAAAGAATGGCACAGTCATCGCCATTGCACCTATACCCAGCGGGCCTACACCACGACCAACAAATATCGTATCAATAAGGATATATAAAGCCTTGATCACCATAGCGAACATTGCTGGCAATAAATAAGCTTTAAAAGATTGAATAACCGGTGCGTTTTGTAAATCAGTTGCGTTAGTTTTTGTACTTTTCATGATATAAAACAAATCCTCTACGCTATTAATAGCATAGAGGATCGTTCTTTGCAACATTTACTGTGGTAAGGGTAGCAAATGTTATGAAGCTTCACATTTGGAATATTACTTACCTGCAATACACCTTATGTTAACCTTGATAAATGTATATTAATCAACTTTTTGTTGTTTGTCAATGATTATTTTCAAAATGTAAAAAAAATCAACGATGAGCGGCTTGTTACAACATTAGCACATGCGAAGCCACCGATGTGATAGTTATACACCTGATTAATGTGTTATTGATGACATATGCAAAATTACTTGAGTCTGAATTTTAGCGCTTTATCTGTTCTTGCGTTGCATGTATCAACGCATTCGCCACAGTTGTTGCAAAGGTTTTCATTTTCAATGTGCCTTGGGTCTAGCACCATTGGGCAAACTTTCACACATGCTAAGCAGTCTGAGCATGCACCTGCATAGTCGATGTGTAAACTTTTCTTAGTTCTTGCAATGCATAGCACTGTGCCAGTTGGGCAGAAGTATCTGCACCATACTCGGTAGCCTAGGAAGAAGTCCATCACTAGCCATGCAACAATAAACACTATTTCAAACGTCAGTGTAAAGTACTTTATTAATAAAAGTGTTTGCGTCGATATCAACGACGGGGGGGAAAATAAATATAAAAACGGAACACCTGTAATGCTAACTAAACTAAGCCCTACTATTAAAAACAGATATCGCACAGCATTAGTTTTAGATGATATTGAAGCCCTATATTTTGGTTTTTTAGATTTTAGTTTCAGTTTCTTTTTGAGCCAATCAAACCCATCTAATATAAAATTATATGGACACGCCCACGAACACCACACACTACCGAAAAACATAGCGATAACAAGCGGTATGAACGCTGATACGAGCATAATCGCCACTAACTCATGCGAGGCTAAAATAGCCTGGATAATCGCAAGCGGGTCAGATATGGAAAGTAAACCAACATCAAGTGAAATGTACGTACCTTTGATGAAATATATCTCCAGTATGTTTAACACCGGCACAATGAACATCGCTAGGAAAAAAAATGATTGGATTAAACGTCTATATTTACGCATTACTTCTTACTCGACCGTTTTAAATATTCGAGATAGCCAGCACTATCAGCATCAGGCATATCTTTTGGGATAATAGCTATTGATTTTGGTAAATTTGGGCAACGCTCAACACATATGCCACACCCTGTGCATTCTTCTGTAATAACGGGGACAAGTCCACCGTCTAAATAAATTGCATCGTGCCTAAGCGGACACACATTAAAGCATGTGTTGCACATGATAGGTTCTGGGTCGCCATCTTTATAGTTCAATGCCCTATAGTTATAGCACCTGTCTTCATCTATGCGTGCTTTACCTATGTTTACTTGCTCACGTTCTTTAACCCTTGGGTCAAGCGCACCAGTAGGGCATACACTTGTGCATAATGTGCACAACTTACATGCGTTTTCCTCTGCATAAATGAAAGGCGTACCAATATCCCCAATATCAGCACTACCCGAGCGCTTAAGCGAGCGATATGGACAAACTTCCACACACCTTGAACAGCGTATGCACAGTTTTATAAACCGTTCTTCTTCCACTGCTCCTGGTGGGCGCATACGGTTTATCTTATACCTTGCAGAAAAAGGATTATTGTTAAAAGCATATTTTATGCTATCAAATAAGCTCATTTTTATTACTGTCTATCTTTTAATAACTCATTTATGTCAAACTCACTGAATTTGCCATTTTCTAGTGCTTCGTTTACTTCATCTTCAAAATAGAATGCATGGTATGCCACATCATGAACACACTCACCTTCTAGTATTTCTTTTTTGATTTCGCCTAGTTGCTCATCGCCTTCGCATTCAATAACAATGATAGCTTTACCCGTTTCATCGTCAACTTGGTGCAGATCAACACAATCTATGCTTTTGATTTTATCCACAAACTTATCCCCACTGTTAGGGGCAAAGTGTACTATGCTTGATACAAACATGCTCTCTCCTAAAAAGTATATCGGCTATACCACGAACAGTATAGCCGACTCAATCATATTAGCTGAACGTAGGGTTATTTAATTCTTCCATAGTTACAACATATTTCTCAGCAACGTTTTTAGGGCCTGATACTCTTGTGAGCTTAACAGCTGCTACTTTGTAATCAGGTTCAAATGAGCCTGGGTCAACAACGTCATTAGTGATGAAGTTTACCATCCTTGCTGCACGTTGGTCGTGCATTGGGATATATACTATACCTTCTAAGCTCATATCAACAAGCCTTGCAGGGAATGTTCCTTCGCCACGTACGCTTTCAACTTTAACCATATCGCCTTCGTTGATTTGCAACTTTTTAGCGTCATTTTTGTGTATCATTACATAGTCGTTCGGATGCGCTTGAGCTGTTTCAGGTATGCGCATAGTCATAGAGCCACTATGCCACTGCTCAAGGATACGGCCAGTAGTTAAGAAGAACGGATACTCTTTCGTAATAGCTTCTGACAACTTAGGCTCAGCATCACGTACAAATACGTTCATACGGCCATCTGGTTTCGCATAGAAGTACATCTTCGCATCAGCTGGGATTGTATAACCATAGCGTTTTGGGTCGTCAAATATAGGGTCCATACCTCTTACATAACGCTTGTAAGTACCTGGGTGGTTAACATCAGGACATGGCCACTGAACGCCCTCTGTAGACTTCTTCATTCTGTCATATGTAGCGCCTTTTAATGTTTTTTCAGTATTTGCTGTACATGTGATGTAGTCAGTCCACGCCATTTCATTCATTTTCATGATATCTTCTTCGTTAGACCAGCCAATGTATTTCTCTAAGCCCATACGCTTAGCGATTTGGCAAGCTATCCATAAATCAGGCATCGCTTGACCAGGAGCATCAACAGCTTTTTCAGTTAAGAAGCTACGACGCTCTGAACAACCATATACGCCACCTTTTTCATAGATGAACGCTGCTGGCAATATAACGCTAGCAAGTTGTGCAGTACGTGTTGGGAATATATCAATAACAACTGTAAACGCGTTCTTAAAGTTTGGTAAACACTTGTTAAGGTGCGGTAGTGTTTGTGCAGGGTTAGTTGTTGAAATAATAACCGCTTTTAGTGGTTTAGTTGCATCATCTTCTGCACCTAAGCTATCAAACATCTTAACAGCGTGGAAGCCAGGTTTAGGGTTGATTGCTTTTGTAGGGTTAATGCTGTGTTCTTTAACTTTCCAGAAGTTTTCCATGTAGCCACGCCATTTAGCGTTAGCAACTGGCCTAGCAGCTGGCAATAAGTGTGATAATGAACCTGTTTCACGTACACCACCACAAGCGTTTGGTTGACCTGTTAATGAGAACGCATCTGCACCAGGTTTACCATAGTTACCCGTTAAGCCATGTAGGTTATGGATTAGGTTGTTTGCCCATACGCCGTTTGAGCGTTGGTTTAAGCCCATGCACCATAGTGACATTGTAGCGCCACTCTTAGCGAACATTTCAGCAGCTTCAACAACACTTTCAGCTGGACAGCCACTCATTTTTTCAACGTATTCAGGAGTGTATTTCTCTAGTGATTGAACATATGCTTCATAAGTGATTTCTTCAGTACCTGGCCCTTTTGTGAAACGTAGAAGTTTCATAAAGTTTTTATCAACCATGCCTTTTTTGATGATTTCACGTGCCATACCGTTGAATACATATAAATCTGTACCAGGGCGGAACGGCATCCATAAATCAGCAATCCTAGAAGTTAGAGTTTTACGAGGTTCGCAAACAATGATTTTAACATCAGGGTTGTTACGCTTGTGGCGAGATATCCTGTTGAATAAAATCGGGTGAGCGTCTGCTGTGTTTGAACCTGTTAGGAAGAAACATTTTGAAGCTTCGATATCTGCATAAGTACCAGCTGGCTCATCAGAACCAAGCGAACCAATGAACGCACCAACTGCAGATGCCATACATAGACGAGGGTTACCGTCCATCATGTTCGAGCCGAAGCCGCCTTTCCATATTTTGTTGAAAGTGTAGCTCTCCTCAGTAGTACATTGGCCTGAGCCATAGTATGCAACTGAATCGTAACCAAATTTTTTGTGATATTCTTTGAACTTCATTTCGATTAAGTCGAATGCTTCGTCCCAAGTCGCTTTTTGGAACTTGCCATCTTTACCCCTGATTAATGGAGTAGTTAAACGGTCTGGGTGGCTTGCCACTTTCCAGATGTTTGCGCCTTTTACACATAATATACCGTTTATATTTGTTTTAGAGTCTTTATTACCTTTAATGGCAACTAGTTTACCATCTTTTACGCCTGTGTACAAGCTACAGCCTGTACCACACATACGACAAACGCCTTTTACCCATTTATCAACAGGTTGTGGTGTGAGTTGAGCGTTCGCATCTTTTGTGATTGAAAAACCTGCTGCTATAGCTGCACTAGCTGCAAGTGATGATTTTATAAGTGATCTTCTTGATAGTTCCATTTATGTTCTCCTTTGCAATGCAATTACTTAGATGATTTTACAGGTATAAACGTATGAGCGTCGCCCATTTGTTTAACGAGGTTTTCAGCAGTTTCAGTACCATCATGGCATGTTTGACAAGTTGTCAAGCTAGATACTGGCATGAAGTTTTCTTCACCGCCATGACATGTTGTACATGTTACCATATTAATACCGTGCAAGCTATCATACCATTCTGTATAAGCTGTTGGATCTGCTGCGTTTTCATCAGTGCTTTCAGGAGCATGACAAGTTGCGCAAAGTTTACCTTCCATTTCAACAGGATGCTCTGCCACTTCTTGTGCCATAGGTTCTACAACCGGCTGACTAGACATCGTTGCACATGCAGTTGCAAAAACTGTCAACAATGCTACACCAATTAACATAACTAATTTCTTACTCATAAATCTGCCTCCCAATATCATTTACTCAAACACGAGTTTTCTACTATCAGTATAACAACAAAAATGTAAAGATGTTGTAAAAGTATCACCGAATATTGTTATATTTCTACACGTTTTTCTTTACATTCTTTGCAAGCATCTATCAATATATGGCTCAAAAAAACTTTATTTTATAATTCTTTTTGAACGTATGTAAAGAATTAGTAAGCTCTAATCATGCTATAACAAGGCTTATTTAAACAGCTTGAAAAATATGTATTTATAAATATAACTATCTTTACAACTTTTACACCACATTTACTTTAATTACCTATATAATAAACCCTGATAGTTCGTAATTGGAGTTACGAAAATATTTATAGGAGGAGAACTATATGAACAAAACTATCAATTCAGTATTCATTGCTTTGTTTGCTGTTATGGCAGTTTCATTATTTGTAGCTACTGATGCTAGCGCTATGCCTGGCACGGCTACATCTAACAAAGAAGCTATCAAAATGGCTAAGAAAAAGCTGCCTAACGCAGTTGATGTTGAAACTTGTTATGAGTGTCACACTACAATCTCAGAAATGCATAGTGGAAGTATGCACGAGAATGTTAACTGTGTTGCTTGTCATGAAATTCCAGCTGGACACGTTGAAGATGCTAACATCTCTAACAGACCAACTACTAGAATGGATTGGGAAGCTTGTGGCACATGTCACACTAACCAGTATGAAACATTCATGACACTTGACTTACACAGACCAGCGCGTAATGACAAGTCAAACGCAGGTGGCCGTTCACCAAACCCAGCATGGGATAAAGTTATGGCACCTCATGGCTTCACAAAAGAGCACGCTGTTACAAGAAGTCACTCAGTTATGATGCTTGACCAATTCATCGTTGACCGTGCATTCGGTGGCAGATTTCAACCTATCAACGGTTGGAACTACATTTTCCAAACTGGTCCAGTATGGGATATCCTTTATAATGTAGAGCCTGAAACATCTAACCAAAAAGCGTTCATGCGCCAAACAGCTACTGCAAACAACCCAGTTTGTATGAACTGTAAAACTATGGACCACATCTTAGATTGGTCTTACATGGGCGACCCAGCACCAGCTGGCGAAACTGAGCCAAAATGGTCTAGAACTTCTTCATCAGTTGAAATGGCACAAGCTATGAACCACAGCTTAAACTGTTTCTTCTGCCACGACCCTCACTCTGCTGAGCCACGTATCGTTCGTGATGCATTAATCGACGCTATGACTAACCCAGCACAAAAAGACAACCTATACCAATCTGACCCTAATAAAGTTAAGATGGAAGTTGTTGAACTTGGCGAAAGAGGCTTCGTACGTAAAATCGGTATCTTAGACAAAAACGACCCACGCTACACTAGCTTACAATGTGCACAATGTCACGTTGAGTACAACTGTAACCCTGGCGTTGCAGCTGATGGCAATGGTAAATTCACTATGGCTAGCCGCTTAGCTAACCACTTCCCATTGAAAGATGCATTACATCTTTATGAGCACTACTATGAGCAAATCAACTTCCAAGATTACAAAAATGCTTTCTCTGGTGCTGCTTTATGGAAAGGCCAACACCCTGAGTTTGAAACACATTATGAATCTAAACATGCTATGGCTGGCGTAACTTGCGCAAACTGTCACTATGCACCTGTTATGGACGATGATGAGCTAGAGTACACTTCTCACTTTGCAACTTCTCCAAGGTTTGAACTTAAAGCTACTTGCTTAACTTCTAACTGCCACGGTGAAGACGCTGATGAAAACTGGGATAAAACTAAATACTCTGCTGAGTACATCAAGCTTTCTACAAACTGGACAGAAGAAATGGCTATCTACTCTATCGACTCTATCAAAAGCTACACTAAAGGTCGTATGAGAAAAGCTGAATTCTGGTTAGTTGAACTAATCGACATTATCCAAGTTGGCGAACGTATGGGCGTTTCTAAAGCTACACTAGATGCAGCTAGATTACACCACACTAAAGCTGACATACTTTGGGAATACTGGACTGCAGAAAACTCTGACGGTTTCCACAACCCAGAACTTGCTAGAGAGTCATTAACTAAGTCTATCGACGAGTCTATGGCTGGCTACAAATTAGTTGACGCTGCAATCAAAAAAATGACTGCGAAAAAGTAATAACTCTAAATTAATGGTGGAGGGTAAAACCTCCACTATTTTTTTATTGACATCAATGGAGAAATATATATCAATATACTATGAATAAAATTACATCGTTCCTAAGCTCAACTAAATTTACACTAATTATCACTATCCCTATAATTCTACTTGTTATTATTGGAAGTTTCATTCCGCAAGATAGGCAACAGTTTATTGACACTTACACACGCATACTAAACAGCTCTAGCACTGCTGAAAGTATCCACTTTTCACTTGATAACCTTGGGTTATTAAATGTTTATTCATCGCCACTATTTGTGTTCTTATTATTCCTATTTGCGATAAATCTTATACTATGTACCTTAAAACTCATTCCATTTGCAAAAAAAGGATATACATACAACAGCAACAAATTAAACAACAAACTTGAACTAGATATCTCACCTACAGACATAATTGATAGCATTAAGTCTGATGGGTTTACTATAAACGAGCAAGATGATGGCACATACACAGCATCAAAACACGCTATCGGTCGCTTTGGTGTTATCATACTCCACTTAGGCATAATCATATTACTGCTTGGCGGCTTCATTTCACACGCTTTTGGCTATAAAGCCGTTATGAACATAATGGAGGGCGACTTCGACGATGTTGCAGTTCTAAAAGATGGCACACTTGTACCACTTGGGTTTGAGCTATACCTTGATGAGTTCAGAGTATTATACTACGACAATTCAACACGTGCGAAATCATACATTAGTGAAGTTCGCGTCGTGAAAGATGGCAAAGGCGTTGCAGAGCGTGTTATAGATGTAAATCACCCGCTCACATACAACGGCATATCGTTCTACCAAACAAGCTTTGGAGTGTATCCAAACAACAATGCACAAGTGCGAGCAACAGCGATTGCTAGCAACGGTGCAAACATCGGGATTATTACCCACTTCAATAAACCATTTAATCTAGATAACGGCTATTCTGGAACGTTTACTGATTTCGTATCTGCATACTCCGTTGATAAAGACGGACAAGTATATTCATACTCAGATAACCTTGATAACCCTGCAGTGTTCTTAGAAATATATAAAAACAACATACTCGTTGATAGCGGCTGGATAATTAGCAAAAGACCTGAAGGCATTAATTTTTTAGATGGCACACTCAACATCACTTTTAATAAATTATATGGTGTTACATATAGCACACTATCAGTTAAAAACGATGTTGGCACACCTATTGTTTACGTTGGTTTCTTGATTATATCTATCGGGCTATTGATAGTTTACTTATTTAGCTATACTGCAATCATATTTAGGCTATCAGCAAGTATCAACGGCACAAATATTTCATACAATATATTTAAGCAACGTAAAATATCATTACTTAACAGTGATATAAAACTTTTTGAAGGTGGCGATAAATGATTACAACAACACTAGCAACATTTGCAGCATTCTTATACTTAATAGCAATGCTGTTTTACGTAGTGTCTATGTTTTTCGAGACAAAATATTATAAATATTTAGCAACTGGCGCAGTAACTATCGGTGTGCTTTTGCATGTTGTATCGTTTATAGTGCGTGCCGTAGAGTTCTATAAAGCGAACGCTGGCGTATTCACGTTTGCACTACCTGTTACTAACCTTTATGAGTCGCTACAGTTTTTCTCGCTTGTGTTAGCTCTGTGCTACCTTGTTTATGAATATAAAACTAAAACACAAATACTTGGCGCAATAGTTACAGGAATTGCTGGTACATTTGTTTTATTTGCAAGCGTTATTGGCGCATCTGATAAAATCGAACCACTAGTGCCTGCATTGCAAAGCAACTGGCTATTAGCACACGTAATATTAAGCTTTATTGCTTACGTATGCTTCGCATTATCAGCAATTTGCGCATTCATCTATCTTGCTGGTTCATCTGGCTCGCGTGGCAAATATTTCACGATATGGACAACCGTTGCGAGCATTTCCACAGCTACGGCTGTTTCAGTTGTTATATCAGCTATATTTAAATTCGCATCAGGGATAACGATTAGTGTTGGATTATTATTTATAGTGTTCTTTATCGCAAGCCTTGTTCTATTCAGAGTTATCGGGGCAAGCATCGCCACGGCATTATCAAGCTCTATAAAATCAATAAACACCTTTGATACATATACATATAAACTAGCGATAATAGGGTTTATCATCTTTACACTAGGTGGCTTAGTTTTCGGCGCTATTTGGGCAGAGCAAGCATGGGGCAGATATTGGAGCTGGGACCCAAAAGAAACCTGGGCACTAATCACTTGGGCTGTTTATGCAATCTACTTACACCGCGGAATATATAGCAGCAATAAATCAGCCACAAATACACTGGCGCTAATTGGGTTCGCTGTCACAATATTTACATTCCTAGGCGTTAACTTGCTACTATCTGGGCTACATAGCTATGGTGGGTTATAATAAGTTGCTAGTTGACAAATAGTTAGATTAAACATACATTAGATTTACAATAATTTTACATTCGCTTGAATAATTAGTGAACAACTTAAGCTATTATGCGTCATAGAATTGGAGTAAACATGAAAAAAATTAAAAACATTGGACTAGTCGCTCACGACGCTCGCAAAAAGGACTTAGTTGAGTGGGTCAAGCATAACGAAGCAAAGCTTTGTAAACACAGGCTTATATGCACTGGCACTACTGGCAGACTTATTGAAGAATTATACAATGATGGCGACCATACATTAATGACTGAAATCATCAAGCTAAAGTCTGGCCCACTAGGTGGCGACCAACAAATGGGTGCACTAATTGCAGAAGGCAAAATTGATATACTAATATTCTTTGTTGACCCGCTATCGCCACAACCACACGACGTTGACGTGAAAGCACTTGAACGCTTATGTGTCGTTTACAACGTCGTGATAGCTTCTACAAGGTCTACTGCAGATTTTGTTATCACATCACCACTATTTGATGATAAATATAAGCCGACTATCGTAAACTACTCAGCTTATCTCCATAGAAACTTGAACAACTAAGGGCTTAAACAAGCCCTTTTTTTCTTTACAAGTTTTACATTCTTTCCCTTTCAATAATACTTAAAATATCTTATTATAGCACCTCAACAAGAGGGAGCGCCATATGTTATACATCAAAAGAAATGCTAGAAATATTATACAAACACTATTTTTCTTATATACAATAGGTATAGGGCTTAGGTTTTATTACTTTTATACGTCACTACTAGCTGGCAATGCTGAAGTTGTGAAACCGTTCGGTGTTGAAGCTTTTCTACCAATTAGTGCATTGCTTGGATTTAAACAGCTTATTCTCACAGGCATATATGACCCTATCCACCCTGCTGGACTTACAATCTTTTTAGCTATTGTTATAATGAGCACATTGCTTAAAAAAAGCTTCTGTGCATACATTTGCCCTATTGGCTTCGTATCTGAAAAAATATCTAGCTTTGGCTTGAAGCTTAAAATACACCCATTCATACATTATCCACTATCTGCTATAAAGTTTATATTATTGGGTTTTTTCATCTATACAGTTTTCTACACTATGGATTTAGCTTCAATACAATCATTCATGAACGCACCATATAACAAAGTAGCCGATGCAAAAATGCTAGACCTATTCCTAAAACCTAGCACAACTACGATGATAGTTGTTAGCGCACTAGTGTTACTGACATTCTTGTTCAAAGGTTTCTTTTGTAAATATTTATGCCCATATGGTGCATTACTTGGCGTCGTTTCGCTCTTTTCACCTGTTAAGATTAAACGTGATAATAACCACTGCATAAACTGCAAAGCTTGTTCAAAAGCATGCCCTATGGATATTCCTGTACATAAGCGTAGCACAGTGTACTCGCCTGATTGTATGACTTGCTTACAATGCCTTAATGTAAAAGCTAACGACAAATGTTTAACAAGTAGCTCAATAACGAATAAACCGTACATATATGCACTCGTCGCCGTTTCATTTTATGTAGGAATTTATGCCATAGCCTCAATACTTGGCTTAACAACATCAAACGTAACTAGTGAAGAATATATGATATGGCTACAACGCTTAGACTATCTCAGCCATTGATTGTGTAATAATTGCTAAAAACAGTTGACATACTTGAGTAATCAGATAAAATTTAACTTAATTACTAATAACGAGGTAAATTATGTTAAATATAGGCTGTCATTTATCTGCATCTAAAGGCTACAACGCTATGGGTAAGCAAGCATTATCTATCGGTGCAAATACGTTCCAATTTTTCTCACGTAACCCACGTGGTAGCAAAGCAAAAGCGTTTGACAAAGCTGATGCTGATAAACTACTTGCAATAATGGATGAAAACAACTTCGCCCAACTACTTGCACATGCACCATATACACTAAACCTATGCTCACACGATGCAGGTTTGCGCGAGTTTGCGATAAGGGTTATGAAAGAAGACTTAAACGTGTTAGATAACCTACCTAATAACTTGTATACATTCCACCCTGGTAGCCATACGGGGCAAGGCATCGAAGTTGGACTTGAACAAATCATCTACGGCATTAATGAAATATTATACCCTGAGATGAAAACAACTGTATTATACGAGCTAATGTCTGGCAAAGGTAGCGAAGTGGGCTCAAAGTTTGAGGAAATTGCGACACTCATCAACAATACTAACTTAAAAGAAAAAGTAGGCGTATGCCTTGATACATGCCACGTATACTCAGCTGGTTATGATATCAAAAACAATTTAGACGGCGTGATAGAAGAGTTTGATAAAACTATTGGGCTAAAATATCTAAAAGCTATCCACTTAAATGATAGCATGATGGACTTTGCAAGCAACAAAGATAGGCACGAAAAAATAGGCAACGGTACACTGGGGCTTGACACAATTGTAAATGTAATTAACCACCCAAGCTTAAAGCATTTACCATTCTACTTAGAAACACCTAACGAACTAGATGGATACGGCGAAGAAATCGCACTGCTAAAAAGCAAATATATTATCTAACATTTCATACTTTATTCAATACATCAATGCGTGGGAGCTATCTCACGCATTTTTTGCATCTGCTCACAGACTCTAACGCCCACAAAAAAACCGCCCCAAAAGGAGCGGCTTTTATATGAAGTTACAGTAGTGTAACAAGTTTCTAAGGAACGTGTACTCCACCACTATCTAGCATTGGTCTAGTTTGGTGGCAAGTTATACAGTTTTTCTGAGCTGCTGATTGCCATGGCGCACCTGTTGTTAGGTAGCAACCAGTTTGACAGTGCCAGCTAGCTGTAGAACCAACGCCATCAGCGAAGCCTGCTCTAGAGTGGCTTAGTGGTACTGCTGTTTCATGACACTCAACACAAAAATCTTGTTGGTGGCAAGTTGAGCAATCCATCCTGTTTAATCTGCTTTCCATACCATGTACTTTATTTGTCCATGTTAAAGTATGGTTGCGAGGTTTAACATCTTCATGACAAGCAATACATTCAAGGCGCTCTTCATGACAAGTTAAGCAATCTTCAATGTTTGCGTTTGCTGCATCACCATGTTTCATAGTCCATAGTGAGTTGTGTGTTTCTGGCTTTGTGTTATCAACTGCGAAAGATGCTGCAGCCATTGCGAACACAATTAAACCAGCGAAAATTAATATTTTTTTCATTTATATGCTCCTATCCCTTGTGCTAAAATAAAAAGTTAACCCATGCTTCTAAAGTGTGAGCATTTGTGTCTTTGCCATAGTCAGAGAAAATGCTTGAGTACTCATATGTGTAGTCTAGTTGAACAACACACCACTCATTAGCTTTCCACATACCACCAACATAAGCTATAGCATTGTTTTCGCTTTCTGTCACAAGTGATTGTTGCAGTAAGCCAGTGTTAAATGGGTCGCCAGTTATGTATTTGATCGGGTTAGCATGGAAACGATAGTTCATTACGTTAGAACCTAGGTATAGGTCTAAAGAATCATTAACTATTTGAGTCATACGTAAGCCAACTAATAGTTGAGACTCTTCCTGAGCATGCTTAGTTCTTGGTGCGATGTAGTAGTCACCAATAACAGAAATAAAGTTATTGTAGTGAACTAAACCGATGATATCTACAGTACCGAAAAATCTAGTGTAATCCATGTTGCTGTATGAGCGGCTGCCATTAATGCGGCTCTCAATACCAGCACTTATCATGAAGTTTTCAGTTAAACCTTGGCTCAATAATGCACCAAGCATAACAAATTCACTTTCGTCACCTAATACGCTTTCAAAAGCTGATACATATGGGTTAACTTTGCCAGCTTCGTTAGTGCCTGTTTGGCCCATGATGTATGCGTTAACGCCTGTTTGTGTAGCATCGATATTTGCATTAAATGCTAAGTCGAATATCATTGCTTCATTAACAATTGCAGCTTCAAGATAAGCATTACCATAAGCGATATCGCCTAGGCTAGCATATTGGTCAACTCTAGCTTTGATAACATGAGTGTTTAGATCGTCGTTGCTAGTAGTAGTCATTGCATAAGAATACTCAGCACGAACTTTAGTGTCTGTAGCTTCGATAGGTAGTACCGCAAATGCACCTAACACGTGAGTTTCTAGGTTTGAATAAAAACTAACTGGTAAACCGTAGTAAGCACCAACTTGTAGTGATTCCATAGGTGTAGCTGCGAATTTGATACCGTCAACTTTATATGGATTTAAAGTGTCAAGATATATCCTTCCTAAAGCTATATCAGTCATTGGAACTACATCGTCTAAAACGATGCTTGCTTGGTATAACCTAGCAGATAAGTCGCTGCTTTTCCATTGGTCTTGGTCAATACCTTCGTAGAATGGATAAAAAACATGATTGTTGTTGCCGTTCTTGTCATAAGGGTTTGCATTACCATTATAAGCACCACGAACGTAAACATTTGCGTAAACAGTACCATTACCAAGAGTCATATCAGCTAGCCTAGCTCTTAGGTACTGATATACATTGGCATTGCTTTCGCTGTCAAATAGGCCGAAATAACCACGAGTAGTTAAACCTAGTTTAAGTGTACCGTTCTCCAACTCGATACCATTAGCAGAAGCTTTCACACCATTTGCTGTGACATGCTTGCTCCAGCTATCTGGCGTAACATATGCCGCGCCGTCATAAGCATAGGCAGGTAAACTAAGTAACGCTGCCATTACTATTAATAAGATTTTTCTCATTAATATCCCTCCGTCATTTTTTACACCGGTAATACTTGCTACACAATAGCACAATGATACATTTTTTCTACCATGTTACACAAGCACAACTGATATATGCTCCACATTAAGCTTTTCATATAATATACAACTGTATAGAGAATGTCAAGCATAAGCATGTTATAATTTCATATATTTTTCATGCATTTAGACATTACATAGCATAAACAATATATACATAACCTAACTGTCCGAAATTGCTTTTCATTATACAACTTACATCACTTTAAAAAAATATTATTTATTATCAATATTTTACACTATTTTAACTTGCAATACACTTTAGAACTTTGTTATAATTTTCAAACTGTCACAAAACTTGTCATGAAATTTTACCTACCATTTGTCATTAAAAAATTATTACTTATTGCAATTATTTTTTAAAAGCTTTATATACTATCTTAAAATTATGAAGCAAATAATAAAACAACACAAATTTACAACAGAAGAAATAGAGTTAGCTACGGAGTTTATCGGGCAAATCGATATCAATGATTTTGAAACAGTAGCAAATTATAATATGAAAACTGCTGCAACTATAAATGAAACTCTAAAAATAGTTTACGACTTTTTATATAAGATAAATAATGACACTAATATAGAGCATGTGAATACATTTATCACAGCAGACATAAACAACTACCACTTAACTCAAAATACAGGTATATCCGCTTTTTTCCAATCTAAACAAGGGAAAATTGAAGATGTTAATAAACATGCAAAAGCCATAGACATTACACTTGCAGACTTACTTGAATATGTAGCTACTACAGAGCAAAGCACAGTAAAAAAACTTGCTGACTTTGGTAAAATCTACATAAAAATTCAACTACACTTGAAAGAAGTTTCTGTATTTTGCTACGCTGGCATAAACAAACATGATATGCTTGTCACAACTGAGTTACCACAACTTATTGAAAAAGCAAGTGAAACTGGGCTACATAAGCATGCGCTTAACGCAAATAACTTAAAAGTTGCATGTGCACATTATTATGAGCTCGTAAGCCAGCTGTTAGTAACACGTGATAATGCACAACACATAATCGCTATATATGTTGCACTTAACGACAGTTTATCACAACTGCTCAAAACATGTAACCATATCACAAATACCATCGAAAAAAGATATACTGCTTGCTACAGCGAATTAAAAATATTGCCAAAAGCAAACTATGATAATTTAGCACTTCTTATGGCTGAATTTAATGAATGCATTAACGAAGCATACGACATGCTAACCCTTATGAAAAAGCAACATGATGAAATATATGATGTGTTGAAGAAAGCAGAGAAAGAAATTATCGCCTTAAAATCAAGCAAATAAAAAATCGCCCTATTTTGTAGGGCGATCGCTTTATATATCAGTTATTTATAAATTAAACTAAAGTAGCTTTCATTATCATAACAACCATTTCTGGAACGTCATCATAATAGCCCATTCTTGTAGTTTTTACTGATGCGATTTTATCTACAACATCCATACCATCAGTCACTTTACCGAATACTGCATAACCCCAACCACGAATGCTTTCTTCTGTGAAGTTTAAGAAGTCATTATCTTTATGGTTGATGAAAAACTGGCTTGTAGCTGAGTGTGGGTCTTGAGTACGAGCCATGGCGATAGTGCCTCTGTCGTTCTTTAAGCCGTTATTTGCCTCATTTTGAATAGGTGCTCTTTTGCCATCACGCTCTTCAAACCCATTATCAAACCCGCCACCTTGCACCATAAAGTTTGCAATAACACGGTGGAAAATTAATTCGTCATAATGTTTTGCTTCAACATAGTCGATGAAGTTTTTAACTGTTATCGGAGCCTCTTTAGGGTATAACTCGATAGTTATGTTACCAAAGTTTGTTTCTAGCTGAACTACTGGGTTTGCATCTTTCTTTGCGGCTGTCTTTTTAGGAGCAGCTTTTGCAGCAGGTTTTTTAGCTGGTGCTTTTTTAGTAGTCGTTGCCTTTTTAGCAGTTGTTGTTTTTTTAGTAGTTGTTGCTTTTTTTGTTGCAGTTTTTTTAGTTGCTTTTTTCTCTGTTTCGCTCATGTTATGTCACCTAAATTATTTAATAATTTTTACAGAATTTATTGTAATTGGAGCAATAGGAACATCACCATGCCCAAGTCTGCTGCCAGTTTTTACTGCTGCCATTTTATCAACAACATCCATACCTTTAGTAACTTTACCAAAAACCGCATAGCCATAACCTTGAGTAGTTGGCGCTTTGTAGTTTAAAAATGGGTTATCTTGGTGGTTAATAAAGAACTGACTTGTTGCTGAGTTAGGGTCAGATGTACGTGCCATGGCGATAGTGCCTCTGTTATTTTTCAAACCATTTGCTGATTCAATTTTAACAGGAGCATATGTTGCTTTCGGCTTCATATCTTTATCCATGCCGCCACCTTGCACCATAAATTTATTGATAACGCGGTGAAAAATCAAACCGTTATAATAGCCATCATTAGCATACTTTACAAAGTTTTCGACAGTTGCTGGTGCTTTATCTGGGTATAGTTCTAGCTCGATATTACCCATTGTAGTTTCCATAAGCACTTTTACAGGCGCTTGCGCGAATGCGAATGATGCAACAAACATCATCATCAGTGTGATTAATAACTTTTTCATATTTTCTCCTTAAATTAACGCTTATCTATTACACGTTTAGCTTTACCGTCTTTACGCTCTAGTGCACCTAGTGGCACAAGTTCGATAACTGCTTTAAACGCTAACATATCATATATCGCCTCAGTGATTTTTTTACTGAGTTTTTCTTTTTCTTTTGTATCAGATTCTACAACAATAGTCACGGCATTTTTTCCACTATCGTCTTCAAGCACTATTAGGTAGTTATCTGACGCTTCTTTGAAGTTCATTAAAACCGACTCAACCTGCGTTGGATAGAAGTTGATGCCTTTTAGCTTCAGCATGTCATCAGTGCGCCCTTTAATCTTTGCAATGCGTGCCGTTTCATGCCCACATGCGCATTTATCTCTGCCTACGATTGTAGTAATATCGCTTGTTCTATACCTGATTAATGGCAACCCCTCACGATTAAGTGTAGTCACTACAAGTTCACCCTCTACACCGTCTTCAACTGGCTTTAATGTTACTGGGTCAATGATTTCAAAAAGGTAGTCGTCCCATACGTGTATGCCTGTTTGGTGAGGGCAATCTATCCCCATGCCTACGCCACCAGTTTCCGTCATACCAATAATGTCATATGCTTTAATCCCCATAGCTTTTTCGATACGGTCACGCATTTCAGAGCTCCACACTTCTGCACCAAATATGCCCAATCTTAAACTTGTTTCAGAAAAATCGAACCCTTTTTCACGTGCAATTTCGATAAGCCTAAGTGGGTATGAAGCAATCGCACCAAGCACGGTAACACCCATATCTTTCATAAGCGATAACTGCAAACTACTACGCCCAGCACTTGCAGGCACTATAAATGCACCAACATTTTCAGCGCCATAGTGAAACCCGAAACCACCGTTAAATAAGCCAAAAGTTGGAGTAATTTGTATAGTGTCTTCACTAGTCATACCAACAGTCTTCATGCATCTACCAACAATATCGCCCCAATTTTTAACATCGTTTGCTGTCATTGGGTTTATAATAGGTGTACCTGTTGAGCCACTTGACATATGCATGCGTGCTAATTCTTTCTTATCTGCACATAAATATTTGAATGGATATCCGTCCCTTAGCATACCCTTATCCAGAAACGGCAACTCCGCAAGTTCTTCATATGTTTCGATCTTATCAGGCAGATTAAAACTTTTTGCGTATTCTGGGTTATATTTTTTGATACGCCACAGTGTTTTTTCTAGTAATTCTTTTTGTAATTCCTTAATAATCGCCATTAACTACGCCTTCAAACTTAAGCCATATTGCAAGGCTTCTATATTTATTTTTTTATTTTGTTTTAATATATCCACTGATTGCTCCACTGGGAACACATCGCTAAACTCTGCAATAAACGCACCTAGCAAAATTGTGCCAGCATGAACAGCGCCACCAAAACGTTCTACAGCAATATCGTTTGCATTTACACAAACGACTTTACATGCAACATCTAACTTAAGCTCACCGTCAGTAATAATTGCGCCACCTTGTTTCAAGTAACGCATATTACGCTTAGCTTCGTCAACATTAGTGCTAAGTATAACATCAGCACAACCTTCTGCAACTGTTGGACAAAGGTTGTCGCCTATCTTCAACGATGTATAAACACTACCACCACGCATCGCCATGCCATGAGTTTCAGCCGATGTAACTTCAAGCCCTAGTTTAGTTGCTAGTGTACCAATGATTGCGTTTATAGTTATGACGCCTTGGCCACCTAATCCACATATAATTGCTTGCATTATTTGCTCTCCTCTATAGCGTTACATGGGCAAATTTCGATGCATGCCATACACCCTATACATGCGACTTCGTTCACAATAACTTTTCCATTTTCCTCAGATAGTGCTGGGCACTCAAACATTTCGAAGCAGATGCCGCATGCAGTACACTTTTCATTGATTGTAACAATCTTATCTGCACGTTGTTTAGTTTTTGTTATGCAAGGTTGCCTAAAGATTACAACTGCTGGAGTATTATTTTCCTCAGCATATGCGATAGCTTCTTTTAGCAACACAACTGATTCTTTAACATTGTATGGGTTGATTATCTTAACAAAATCAACGCCTATGCCTTTGATTACATTTTCAAGGGTTATTTTACCCATTTCATGCGGCACAGGTTGGAAGCCTGTCATCGCAGTTGTAGCATTATCGAGTAGCGCAACTACTATCGGCGCATCATACAATTTTGCATTAATGAGCGCTGGCACACCTGTATGGAAGAATGTCGAATCGCCTATCGTACATACGACATGTTTATCAGGGTTTTCACGCTTCAAACTTTCTGCAAACGTGATAGACGCACCCATACATATACATGTATCGACAGCTTTTAAATTTGTGCCTAAAGTGTAGCACCCTATGTCACCGGCATATATCCCACGAGGTGCAGCACGCTTGATAGCATAAAAAGCAGGCCTATGCCCGCAACCAGCGCATAAACGTGGCTTTGCCGGTGGCTTAATATTGTTTACTGCATATACTTCTGTCACTTCTGGTTGTTCACCTAGGAAAATAGCGATTGATTTTTTACACTCGTCGATAGTAAACTCACCAGCGGAAATAACAGTATTGTTACGTTTGCCATATACTTTATTGCTTTCGTTAAATTCGTTTTCAAGCATTGGGAATGTTTCTTCGAGCACTAATATTTTTTCATAGCTTTCTTCAAGTTGGCGTATGAAGTCTTTTGATATAGGATGTGGCATGTCAATCTTTATAAGATCAGCTTTGCCTTCAAAAGTATGTTTGATATCATAAGCAGCAGCATAAGGATAGCCACTAGCTACGATAGCGTATTTATTTTTCTTATTAATTGTTGGCGCATATTGCTCAGCGATTTCATCAAGTTTTTTAATAAGCACTCTATGAAGCTCTGCTCTAAACTTTGGCGTAGCTGCAAACCTAGATGGATCTTTTGTAAACTTTGTCACAGGGATATCAAGTGTTTCGTCAGGCACATCGAAAGAGCGCCTAGAGTGACAAACCCTCATAACTGGTCTAATGATTACAGGTATAGAAAATTTATGAGATATCTCAAACGCTTTAAGTGTAAGGTGGTATGCGTCTTCAGGTGTTGCTAAGTCTAGCACAGGTATCTTAGCTGAGTATGCGTAAAGCCTGCTATCTTGCTCTGTTTGTGAGCTATGCGGGCCAGGGTCGTCAGCAGACACAAGCACTAATGCTCCATTCACGCCAGTATATGCAACAGAAAATAATGGGTCAGCAGCTACATTAAGCCCGACTTGCTTCATACAGCATAGTGCGATTGAGCCAGATATTGCTGCGGCTGATGCTAGTTCGAGTGCTAACTTTTCATTTAATGCCCATTGTGAGTAGGCCTCTGGTGAATATGTTTGAAATGCTGATAATATTTCACTAGATGGGGTGCCTGGGTATGCATAAGCTGATGTGACACCAGCATTTTTTGCTGCAAGGGCGATTAGTTCGTTACCTAGATAAAAACCTTTTGACATAATAACCTGCTATTCATTTTTTACTAATAAGATGTTAAATTTGAAAATACTTGATAACACCATTTAAAGTCAAGATATTTATTAAGATTTTAAAATGTTAAATTTTTTAAAAAAAGTTCTTGCTTTTTCTTAAAAAGTCGGTTATATAATCTATCCTACTTGAGAGCAACTGACTTAGAGTCACAGTTTGACAGTAGAAATATTAAAAGCGCTCGTAGCAGGGTTGGATAGAGCATTTGACTACGGATGCAAAACACGAACAACAGTTCTTTGCTTGTGTACAGATGATACTTTGTTATCGCAAGCATTAGAAATGTGGGAAGTGTTTCACGAGTACGGCAAAGCCGCACGGAGTAAAAGGTTATGGGTTCATAGCTTTGCTC
>CAYJDR010000034.1:0-22998 GCA_964368965.1 uncultured Deferribacteraceae bacterium | reverse complement strand
TCTTGGTTGCGAGGGTATGAGCCTAGCACTTTGATGAGTGATGTATACTCCTTGATTTCATCTAGTGCGCCAATGATTGCTTCATCATCTCTATGTCCTTCGATATCTATGTAGAATAAGTATTCCCAAGCGATACGCTTCGACGGCCTAGACTCAAGCTTAGATAAGTTCACACCACGCCTATCAAACACCTCAAGCACTCTGCACAGTGTGCCTGGCTCATGCTTTACACCGAACATTAGCGATGTTTTATCGTTACCTGTTGCCTCACGTGGCTCACTACCTATGATTAAGAAACGAGTATAGTTTAGTGCTGAATCTTCGATATTTTTCTCAACTGTTTTCAAGTTATATACAGCTTCTGATAGCTCAGAGCCTATCGCAGCGACTGTTTCATCGTTCTGTGCACGCTCTGCCGCACTTGATGTTGAGCTAGTTTCGTAAATTGGTATATGTGGCGCATTCTTCGCTAGCCACTCCCTACATTGCGCTAGTGCGTGTGGGTGCGAATAGATGCCTTTGATATCTTCAAACACGCCCGTACGGCTCAATAAGTTTTGAGATATGCTGATGTATATTTCACCAACGATAACAGCTGTCGTATCCATAAACATATCGAGTGTATGGTTTACTATGCCTTCTATCGAGTTTTCAATAGGGATAACGCCGTACTGCAAGCGCCCTTTCTCAACACCACCGAACACATCTGGCAATGCGCCAGCTGGGATAAGCTTTGATGATAGCCCAAAATATTTTATACCAGCAAGGTTCGAGAACGAACCCTCCATGCCGAAATAACCAATGCGCAAAACTTCCTCAAGCGATAATGACGCTGAAATAATTTCACGAAAAACTGGCCTAATAGAAGCCGTTGGGAACGGACCTGTATTGTTCGCAACTAGTCGCTCATAAATCGAGTTCTCGCGTGATGGCACCCATACTGGTGCGTTGTTTGCTTTCTTCACCTCACCTACTTCAATAACGTGTTTCGCACGCTCGTTTAGCAGTCGTAAGATTTCATCATCTATGGCGTCAATGCGCTCTCTGTGTATCGATAAATCTGACATATATTTATATTACTCCTTTACTTCCTCAATAATGCATAGTTTCTCAGCAGCTTTTACTGCGTCGTTGTAGCCTTGGTATGCTGATTCTACAATCCATTTGCAACCTAAATTCATATCTTGGTCAACGCCTACGCCGTTGAAATACATCACGCCTAAGTTATACATAGCAGCAGAAACGCCACTATCAGCAGCAAGCTTGAAATAGTATGCAGCACCACTTAAGCTCTGCAATACGCCTTTGCCTTCGTATAGCAATATTGCATAATTGTATTGCGCTTTTGCATAACCTCTATCGGCTGCATATTTATACCAGTTGGCAGCGTATTCATAGTTTCGGTCAACACCTCTGCCTTCATAAAACATAGAGCCTAAATTTGTGGCAGCACCGATATGCCCACCGTTTGCGGCCTTTCCATACCACTCGGCAGCAAGTTTGTCGCTAGGCTCAACACCTAGCCCTAATTCGTAGATGTTACCTAAGTTGTTCATAGCATATATGTTATTGAACTTTGCTGCCATTTCAAAATATTCTATTGCGTTGCCATAGTTTTGGGCAACACCAATGCCTTCAAAGTACATAACGCCTATGTTGTATAATGCATCACCGTTACCTTTTTCGCCAGATTTGATATACCAAGCGAGTGCTTCTGTGTAGTTTTGTGAAACGCCTTGCCCATTTTCATACATTAAACCAAGCGCATACTCAGCAGCTGCGTTGCCTTCCTTAGCAGATGTTTGGAACGCTTGCAAAGCATCGGCATAGTTGCGCCCCTCATAATATGCAACACCAAGATTATAGTGATTAATTGCTTGTTCAGTAACTTCTGCTTTTGATGCACATGCAACAAAGGAAAATGATAGCAAACATATAGCTGATATCTTGATAAAATATTTATGCATGTAATACCTCTTTACTTAAAAGAATATAATAGAATATTTTATGTGCATTATACAAGCACATATTGACATTTGGACGAAAAAAATTTTGAAGTTACTGTGGATAGCAAAAACGACTGTTTTTTAGCACGCAAGATTGTGAACGATAACTGCATATATATCGCGGATAACTTTGAAAAAACTAAAGAAAGGTAACATATGTTACTTTAATACACACTCAACCCCTATTATGGTTGAGCAGGTAAACTAGCAAGAAAATCACTAACTTCGCCTACTTTTGAAGCGTTGATAGTGTAATATGCCCATTTACCACTTTTTCTGCAGTCTACAAGACCACTAGAAGTCAAAATCTTCATGTGGTGCGACAGTGTTGGCTGCGTGATATCAAAATCTTCTAAAAGTTGATACGCACAACGCTCACCTTGGGAAAGTAGCCTAACGATTCTAACTCTGTTTTCATCTGCTAGTGCCTTGAATACTTTAGTTTGTAAAGTATAATTCTCCATAAAACACCTCCTGTGGATTTATATTGTATTATATATATGTTTTATTAAACATGCAACTACTTTTTGCAATATTCAGTTATTTTTATCGTAACATGTTAATATATTAATTTAACGTTAATATTTGAATATTTTTTTAATTGAAAACACACGAACTAGCTGTGATTGATAGATAGCACTGAATAGATTGTGGAAGAGTAACGATGTATTGGGCAAAAAGGCACAAAAAAAAGCAGCCACAATCGTGACTGCTATAAGCTAAATGCTATTAGAATTATAAATCTTTAAATACTAGCCCTGTCGCTAACTTCGGATAGAAGTAAGTTGACTTTTGTGGCATTACTAGCCCTGCTTCTGATACGTTTTTCAAGCTTTCTACACCCTCTGAGTGTAATACGAAGCCTACTGATGGGCATTCTGCTTGGTATTCAGCGATCTCTTCATAAGTTTGTATGAAGTGGATATCTTGCTTAGCTAGCAGTTTTTCCATAGTGAATTCGTAGTAGCCTTTTAAAACAAGTTCTTCTAGCAAGTATGTATCAATCTCGCGGTAGACAGCGTGTAGGCTATCCATAGCTTCTGATTTGATTTTCATGCCATAGAAGCTAGTGCGCCCCATGTATACCCATGCGCCACGCTCTGCAGCTGTTTCTTGCATGTATTCTTTAGCTGCGTTGATGTCAGCAAGTGGTTTAACATGGAAATAGTCGTTGATGTATGAAGATGTAACGAAGTCTTCATCTTTATAGTCGCCAGCAACGTCAACAACTCTGTGCGTAGGGAATACTTTTAAGCCCTCGTCCATGAAGTTAACAAGCATCATCATAACGTAGTCGTACGCGCGCGTTTCATCAGCTGGAACGCCCTCTGCAGCACGCATATCGTTGCGATATTTGATAGCTGTTTCGTACCTATGGTGGCCGTCGGCGATGTATATCGGTTTGTTTTCCATGAATGTTTGGATACGGTCGATAGCATCTGCGTCGTCGATTTCCCATAGAGAGTGTTTAACGCCGTCATCGTCGATAGCCGAAGATGTAGGCATAGTTTTCTTGATCTCTGAGAATAGCGCGCCAAGTCTGTTTTCAGCATCTTGGTATAAACCGAAGATTTGTGAAAAGTTAGATTTAGATGCTTTCATAAGCTCATAGCGGTCAACTTTTGGGCCTGCTAATGTGCGCTCATGCGGGAATACTTGCCCCTCACCGAACTCTGATAACCTAAGTGCGCCTACGAAGCCTGTGCGTACGTACTGCCTGTTGTCGTAGTCGTACACTTGCTCGTATAGGTAAAATGCTGGCTCTTCGCTTTGAACGAGAATGCCTTCCGTTTTCCACTGGTTGTATAAATTACCTGCGATTTCATATCTGTTTTCATCGCCAACTGGTAAATCAATATTGACGACATTATAAGGCGAACGTGCAACAAATTTTTCACGCATTGCTGGTGATATTACATCGTAAGGTGGCGTAATAGCCTGCCTCAGCAATACTTTTTCTGGGTTATACATAACCGCCTTAAATGGCTTTATGATAGACATGATTCCTCCTGACTCTTATCTAAGCAATATATCACAATTAAAAATCTATATCAAGACTTTTGCAAACTTACGCTTGCCAACTTTTAAAATACTTTCGCTTGTTAGCACTACTGTTAAATCGCTAACTCTTTCACCGTCAATATAAATTCCGCCTTGCTCTGCCAATCTTCTAGCTTCAGATTTTGTTTGAGCGAAGCGTAATTCTAGCACGATATCTATAAGTTGTCTACCGTTTGCAGAAATTTCTGGCATGTCATCTGGTAGTTCTTTTTTAGTGAATACGTTTACGAACTCATTTAAAGCATGTTCAGCGGCTGCTGTTGAGTGGTATCTCTCCACGATTTCAAACGCAAGTGCTTTTTTAGCATCCATTGGGTGATATGTGCCTGCTTCGATCTCTGCTTTCATTGCTGCGATTTCTGCAAGTGATTTATCACTCAATAGTTCGTAGTATCTGAACATTAGCACATCTGTGATAGACATAAGCTTGCCAAACATTTGCTCAGGCGCTTCTGATATGCCTACGTAGTTGTTTAATGATTTACTCATTTTTTGTACGCCGTCTAAGCCCTCAATGATAGGCATAGTGATTGCGATTTGTGGTTTTTGTCCGTATTGTTTTAATAAGTCACGGCCAACAAGTAAGTTGAATTTTTGGTCTGTGCCGCCAAGTTCAACGTCGGCTTTCATTGCTACAGAGTCATAACCTTGCATCAATGGGTACATGAACTCATGCACGCCGATTGGTTGGTTTTCTTTATAGCGTTTGCTGAAGTCGTCACGCTCTAAAATTCTTGCAACTGTATATTTGCCCATTAAGCCAAGAACGTCAGCCATGCTAAACTGAGCTAGCCATTCGCTATTGAACTGGATTTTTGTTTTTTCAGGGTCTAATATTTTGAACACTTGCTCTTTGTAAGTTTCTGCGTTTGCAAGCACTTGTTCACGAGTGAGTGGTTTGCGAGTTTCAGACTTGCCTGACGGGTCGCCAATCATGCCTGTGAAGTCGCCAATCAAAAACGTAACATTGTGGCCAAGTTGTTGAAAATGCTTCATCTTTTGCAATACAACTGTATGCCCAAGGTGTAAATCTGGTGCTGTAGGGTCGAAACCAGCTTTGATTGTAAGCGGTCTATCCTCTTTCAGCTTTTCGATTAAGTCTGCTTCTGAAATGATTTCAGCTGTACCTCTACGTATCAGCTCCATTTGTTCGTTAATGTCTACCACGTTAAACTCCAATATCTATATAAATTTCTGAATATACTCTGCAAAAAACACATACACAACACCACCTGCTGAAAGCATTGGTGCAAAAGGCATTGCGTATCTTTTATCCTTAGTGATCGCTATAACAACGATGCCTATCAATATACCCATTAATGCTGCAAACGTCAATATAAATGGTATAGATGCAACGCCTGTGTATATGCCAATCATTGCTAGCAAGCCGAAGTCGCCCTCGCCTATCCCCTCTAAGTTACGCAACCACTTATAGATTGACGCTGGAATCATCAGCACTAAATAACCAGCAGCAGCGCCAGCGAGTGACTGGGTGAATGTGCCGTTATAAAATGCAAAGCCAAGCCCAACACAAACGCCTAAAAAAACGTAAATATCTGGTATTACGCCAGTTTCAAAGTTTTTCTTATCAAGAGCTGTTGCGATATCTGTATATGATATCAAAAGTGCCATGTAGCAAAAGAATGCATACATATAAAACTCAGCTGTTAAGCCAAATTTCAAGTATACGCACACAAACATGATTGCTGTAGTCACTTCGCATAGTGGATATATGATTGATATATGTTGCTTACAACTGCTGCATTTTGCGCCTAAGAATATGTAGCTAATTACTGGTATGTTTTCATAAAACTTTAGCACATGCCCGCAATTATCACACCTTGATGATGGTTTTGCAATGTTTAACCCAAGTGGAACACGGTAAACTAGCATGTTCATGAAGCTACCTGTAATTAGTCCGAAAGCAACCAATGCTGCAATAATAAATAAATCCATTCGCCCTACTTCTTATATGATACTATCGCAATCTTTTTGCTATTGGCATATTGCGCTACGCCGTCTGCTAATGTTGCTGTGTCTTTTTCAAATGCTATCACATTTGCACCGCTAGCAATCATAGTGTCGATAATATCCTCTGTAATCGTTTCGCTACCTTTGTGTATAGCTGTAGCTTTGCCACGAGTAAGCCCTGCACCACGTTCGATAACGTTTGCAAGCCCCTCGATTGCGCCAACTGCCATTATACACTTTTTCTTGATAACGGCAGATGAGCAAGTATTTATATCGCCATAACCTGTGATGATGTTATCGCCATACATTATATCTTCCACTTCTTTTGAAGATGGTTTGCGCTTTGTGTAATATGTCAACAAAATATTGTACCTTTTGTTACAGTTCTACTTGTCCGAAGATGCCGTTTCTGATGAGTTCATCAGTTTTCAGTGCAACTTGCAATGAATGGAGGTCATGCTCTATTGTAACAACACGCTCAACATTGTTTGCAACGCAATCAATAAAGTGTGCAACTTCAAGCTTCAATGGATTATCTTTATAGACGAATAGGCGCTCTTGTATGAACTCGTTTTTATAGTGAAGTTCTTTATCACCAATAACTTGTGAAGATGTTTGCCCTTGTCTGTAAATATTGATATCTTGCGTTGTGAAGTCAAGCATGATTAGTGCATCTTTTTGGTGCACAGTCATTGTGCGCTCTTTTGTTTGGCTCATACGGCTAACGAAAAGGTGTGCAACTGCGTTGTTTTCAAACACTAAGTTTACTGATGCGAAGTCAGCAAGCTCAGTATAAACAGGTGAACCAGATGCTTGGATAGATTTAATTTTGCTACCAACCATGTTCATTATAATGTCTATATCGTGTATCATTAAATCAAGCACGATGCTATCTGCTTTAAAGTTTTTGTTATAGTGCCCGATACGTTTTGCATCGATATATATCGGCTCATCAGTGATTTTTTGAACCTCTTGCACAGCGCCGTTAAAACGCTCTACATGTCCGATATGTAACACTAAGCCACTTTTAGCAGCAAGGTCGAAAAGCTCCCTAGCTTCATCTAAGTTAGTAGTGATAGGCTTTTCAACAAGCACATGTTTGCCAGCTAGCAAGCAAGTTTTTGCAATCTCATAGTGAAAACGTGTAGGTGCTGCGATCGTCACAGCATCAACAAACGGTAACATTTCTTTATAATCTGTAAAGCCTTGTATGCCTGTGTTTTTAGACACTTCTGCAACTACGTTAGCATCAGCATCGCATACGCCGATAAATTTAACAGTATCAAGGCTAGAGTACATGTTTAGGTGATACCTACCCATTTTACCAAGCCCGATTAAACCTACATTAACCATAATATTATATCCTTACGTAACCACGTTTAGAGTCGTGTTCGATAAACTCTCTAAACTCGATTATTTCGTCTAATTGTTTTAGTTGTTTTAGTTCTTCTAGCATATCTTTGAAAAGTAACGACCTATCAAGATAGATATGCAACGCGCGTTTAAGCTCTTTCATCGTTTCTGATGACATGCCGCGCCTACGAAGCCCAACAGCGTTTAAGCCGCTAAGTTTCACGTCTTCATGGCCACTAACGGTGCAATATGGAGGCACATCTTTTGTGATGCGCGACATACCAGCAACCATAACCATCTTACCAACACGTGAGAATTGGTGAATACCCGAAAGGCCTGATACAAATGCATTATCATCAATATGCACATGGCCAGCTAATACGGCAAAGTTACCAACGATAACGCCGTTAGCGATTTTACAATCATGTGCAACGTGAGCTTGTGCCATGATTAAGCAATCGTCGCCGATTTCAGTGACCCAGTCTTCTTTAGTTGTTGCACGGTGGATAGTTGAGAACTCGCGTATCGTACAATTTTTACCGATTTTAATTTTTGTATCTTCGTTTTTGAAACCTAAATCTTGAGGTGCGCCACCTATATGTGCGTTTGCTGTCACTATTGTGCCTTCGCCAATTTCAGTATGGCACTCGACAACAGCTTGGTAGCCGACTTCTACATTTTCACCAATGATACAGTTTTTACCAATATATGCACGTGGGCCAATAATCGCACTATCGGCAATTATCGCAGTTTTATCAACATAAGCTGATGGATCTATAGGCATAGCAACCTCCAGAATTTAGTAGTTATATTATATTCTAACAGTAGCAGATGCAAGTGCACTACAAACGACTTTGCCGTCGACAGATGCTTTACATTCTAGCCACCATATTCCCATTTTATCTTTTACATATGATGCTTCTAACACTAATTGGTCGCCAGGGTGTACGCTACGTTTAAACTTAGCGTTCTCGATACCTGCGAACAATGCAAGTGCGTTAGATACGTCTTTGCCTTCGCTCCTTAAGCGCTCAACAACATATATCGCGCCAACTTGTGCAAGCGCTTCAATAATTAACACGCCAGGCATAACAGCATAGTTAGGGAAGTGCCCTTGGAAGAACTCTTCGTTTGCTGTAACATTTTTAATTGCTTTGATTGATGTTTCATCAAACCCAAGCACTCTATCTACCAATAGGAATGGATACCTATGAGGTAGTATTGATTTTATTTCTTCAAATTCAATTACTCTGCTTTTCAATTTCTCTTACCCTCTTTTTTAGTTCTGGTAATTCTGCAAAAACTGCTTGAGATTTTGCAAACTTCATAAACGGCATACATGGTGAGCCCATATATAAGCCTTTCTCTTTCACATCGTTCGATACGCCCGATTGGCCGCCTAAAACAACGCCACTAGATATTGTTACGTGATCTGATATGCCAACTTGCCCAGCTAGGATAACATTATCCTCAACTTTTGAGCTGCCACTGATGCCCACTTGCGATGCGAACAAGCAAGCCTTGCCAACTGTAACGTTATGGCCTATTGCAATCAAGTTATCTAGCTTAGTGCCGAACGATATAACCGTGTCGCCAATCGTTGCCCTATCAATAGTTGTGTTTGCGCCAATCTCAACGAAATCTTCAATAACAACCCTACCAATGTGTGGAATTTTAGTTGGATTTTCACCAGGTATAAACCCGAACCCATCACCACCAATAACAACACCAGCTTGTAGTATTACATTGTTGCCTATCACGCAGTTGTCATAGATTGTAACATTAGGATAGATAATGCAATTTTCGCCTATTTGCACATTTTTGCCGATAGTAACATTAGCATGTATGCGAGTGTTGCCAGCGATAACCGACTTTGCACCGATCTCAACAAAGTTTGCAATATCAACAACTTCTGCAACTGTAGCACTTTCGTCTATAGCTGTGAACTTTGCGATATTGCGAACGATAGTAGTTTTTTCAGCAAGCGCAGATAATATATGCACTAGTGCAACCCTTGTGTTTTTCACTGTGATGTACGGCTTATCAGTATTCACTTTAAACTTTTCATCAACAATGTATGCTGCTGCGATACCGTTCATAAGTGGTATGTTTTTCTCGTTAGATATTATGCAGATAGAGCCTTCTTGTTGTGCTTCAGGTACTGACAATCCGTTAACTTGGATATCTGCGCCATGCATATTACCGTTGATACTTTGTGCAACAGCCGATAGTTGTAGTGTTGTATTTTTCATGCGTCACCAAATATTATATTCGATTACTTTTGTTTAGTATCGTATAGTTTAATGATATCGTTTGTGATATCTAAGCTAGGGTTAGCGTATAATGTGCCAGCTTCTTTAGCTTCGATAACTAAGTCGATTTTGTTTTTCTCAGAGTACTCTTTGATAACTTCACGCATGCCAGGAATGATTGAGTTTACAGCAAGCATTTGGCGACGTTGTAGGTCTTCTTGAGTGTCTTTTTCTAGCCTTTCTAGCTCAGTTGATTTTCTTTGAGCGTCAGCCATTTTCTTTTGGATAGCATCTTGAGATAAAACGCTTCTTTGTGCTTCAACTTCTTTGCTGATTGCTTCGATTTCTGAAGCGATTTTTTGAGCTTTAGCTTGAGCTTTTTCAAACTCAGCAGTGATTTCAGCAGTAGCTTTTTTACCAGCTACAGAACCTGCCATAGCAACTTCTAAGTCAACTACTGCGATTTTTGTTTGTGCAAACGCACTTGTTGTCATAGCTAACATAGCTACTAATGCAAAACTTAAAACTTTCTTCATGTTTTTATCTCCTTTTCAATAAAACACTTATTAATATATCAACACGATCGCTCGTGATGAAAACATATTCTAGAACGAGCCACCGATCGAGAACTCGAACTTATAAGGCGATTCGCCAGTTCTTTTATTCAACTTATAGCCCCACTCTAAACGGAACGGCCCCATCGGCGTAAGCCACCTTAAACCAACACCAGCGCTCATGCGTGGGTCTTCATCAAACATGCCAACACCTTCTGCAAGTGCGTTACCAATGTCAAAGAATGTTACACCGTTTAGGTTGATATCTTTCTTCAATGGGAATATCAGCTCAACGTTACCTTGGTAATATTTATCGCCGCCATATTCAGCACCTGTTGAGTCAACTGGGCTAACTTCGCCATAATCAAAGCCACGTAAACTATTGATACCACCCAACCTAAAGCGCTCGTCAATAGGGATAGCAGAACCATCAGTAGACTTGATATAAGCCGTTTCAGCATGCAACATCAACACTATATCACCATCAAACAAAATTGGGAAGTATTGAGTAGTCTCAACACCAACTTTATAGAACTGCGCCTCACCACCTAAGAAGCCACCAGCGTAGTCAAAGTATAGTTCACTTTTGTTACCACGTGTTGGGAACGTTGGGTTGTCAATAGTGTTCCACACTAGCGACGGCGAGAAGCTGCTTGTTGTTAAGTTACCTGCTTGGTCTTTCACATATTGCGATGCGTCATCATCGATTTCATATATGTCAACGATGAACCATGAGTATCTATAGTTCATGTATAGTTTACGTTTAATAAGCGAATGCCCGACACGCAAGCTAGCGCCTAGTGAGCTCCTTGTATATTCATACCATTCACGCTCAAGGCTGAACACATCACCACCAACGCTAACTGGCCAATCCATAAACCATGGGTCAGTGTAGCTTAACGATAGGTCTAGTCGCTCTGCCGATAACTCACCTTGTGCAGACATGTTATGCCCTAAGCCTAGGAAGTTGTTACGAGAGAACTGCACCATACCAAGTATACCATCAAGCGTTGAATATGCAACACCAACAGTGAACGAGCCTGTTGATTGCTCTTTTACGTTTACGTCGATTTCTACTTTATTATCGCCGATGTTGCGCTCGATAACTTCCACATTTTCAAAATAGCCTGTAGCCATTGTGTTTGCCCTAGCTTCTTGAATGAATGTGCTGTTATATAGTGCGCCTTCCATCTGGTCGATTTGCCTACGGATAACGTTATCGTTAGTGCCAGCGTTACCAGAAATATTGATACGCTCAACTGTAACAAGCGGACCTTCTTCGATTTTATAAGTTATGTCAACTTCATGCGTTTCATCATCAAGCATAAGTATAGGCTCAACGTTTGCATAAGCATAACCACGTGAAGTATATAGCGATGTAATATTAGCTAAGTCAGCTTGGTAGTTATTAACATTAAATACTGAGCCAACTTCCAGTTTGATAGTTTTATTAATTTCGTCGAGTGGTATATTCTCAAACCCTGCGACATCAATAGAGCGCATTGTATATTCTTCGCCCTCGTCAACCCTAAAGATTAACGTAACACGCTCTGGGTGAACTTCGTCATGCACAAGCTCAATATCACCAATGTTTGCCTTAGCATAACCACGCTCGAGATACATAAACCTCAGCATCTCACGGCTTGCTTGCATCATTTCGTCAACCATCTTACCACTACCAGAAATCAAGCTCCAGAAGCCACGCTCTTTCACTGGTATAGTTTTTAGGATTTCATCACGAGAGATGTTCTCGTTGCCATAAATCCAGATGTTGTATATTTGTGCTTTTGAATTTTCTTCGATATCAAAGTAAACAGTAACACTATTTACTGTGCGAGGCTCCATACGGAACGATACTTTTGTGCCGTACATTTTTTTATCTTCATACTTTGCACGTATGATATATAGCGCTGTTTCGATTTGCGATATGCTAAGCGCTTTGCCGACTTTTAGTGCGAGTTCTTCACGCAATGTATCTGATGATAATTCATCGTTGCCAGAGAACTCAACAGCACCAACAAGTGGCATCTCTTTGAATATATATTTTAGAATGAACTTGTCGCCTTCAACATATAAGTCTGTGTCGACGTTAAGAAATAAACCTGTTTCAGTAATCGCTTTGATACTGTCGTTAATGTCTTGCATTGTTAGTGGTGTGTTTGGTTGCACAATGTGGCTCTCAACACGGCTGACAGGTATACGCCTGTTGCCTTCAGTAACGATTTCATCAACCTGAAATGTGGCAGCTTGCGCAAACACATCTGAAACTGAACATACAAAAACTAATAATACGAACAAAAACTTATAGGTATTTCTTAATATCATTTATAAATCCAAACCTTTAATAATTTCTTTAATCTTGTCATATTTTGCGCGTGCTAAACTTTTGTTAGCTATTAGCCTTGCTGTTGATTCCATTATGGTTTCAACTTCCACAAGTCCGTTCTTGCGCATTGTTTCGCCTGTTGATACAAGGTCAACAATATAGTCTGCAAGCCCTACAATAGGGGCAATCTCTATAGAGCCATAAAGTTTGATAACCTCAACAGGTATCCCCAACCTTGCAAAGTATTCCTTTGTTAAGTTAGGGTATTTCGAAGCAACTTTCATATCTTGTTTGTAGCCGTTGTTATCTTTCGCTAGCGTTGCACTGCATAGCCTGCAATATCCAAACCCTAGGTCTAAAAACTCATAAACATTTGCGCCAGCCTCAGCAAGCACATCTTTACCAACAACACCTAAATCAGCCGCGCCATACTCAACATAAGTCGGGATATCAGTATTGCGGATAAGCAGAAAGCTTATACCGTTTTTCTCATCGTCAAATATTAATTTGCGTGAGTTGAAGTCAACTGCGTTTTTATCTGCAATGCCTTTTGAGTGTAGCAACTCGATTGTATCTTCTGCGAGCCTACCTTTCGGCAATGCTATGGAAATTTTACTCATCGTCTTTTACTCTTGTAATATTTGCACCGACAGATGCTAGCTTTTTCTCAAAAGCGTCATAGCCTCTATCAAGGTGATATATGCGCCTAACTTCGCTAGTGTTATCAGCCATTAAAGCCGCGATAACAAGCCCAGCGCTCGCACGCAAGTCTGATGCCATAACAGGTGAGCCACTAAAGTTTTCAACACCGTTCACTTCAACACCGTCATGGTTGATAACTAAGTCACCACCCATACGCATAAACTCTGAAACATGCATAAATCTGTTCTCGAATATTGATTCGTTTACATAAGATTTACCACATGCTTTCAACATAACAGCCATAAACTGCGCTTGCATATCCGTAGGGAAACCAGGGTATGGCTCTGTAGATATGCTAACTGGCATGATGTCGCCTGTCATTTCTGCTTCAATCGTTCTATCGTCAATTATATTTATAGTAAGCCCAGCTTCCCTAAGTTTACCAATTAAATCCATCATATCGTTTGCGCATGCGTCGTTTAGCGTAAGTTTGCCACCTGTCGCACACACTGCGCATAAAAATGTACCAGCTTCTATCCTATCAGGCATGACGCTATGTGTTGCGCCGTGTAACTCGTCAACACCTTCGATTGTAATAGTGCTTGTGCCGTCACCTTTAATGTTTGCACCCATCGCGCGCAAGAAGTTTGCAAGGTCAACAATCTCTGGCTCAAGCGCTGCGTTTTTCAACACAGTTGTGCCTTTTGCAAGCGTTGCTGCCATCAATAAGTTTTCAGTACCTGTTACAGTGATTTTTTCAAACTCGATTTCTGCGCCTTGTAGTCGCTCACAAGTTGCCTCGATATAGCCATGGTCAACACGTATATCTGCGCCCATTTTCTCAAGCGCTGAGATGTGCAAATCAACTGGCCTAGCACCAATAGCACAGCCACCAGGTAGCGACACTTTCGCATGCCCACACCTAGCAAGCAACGGCCCTAAAACAAGGATAGATGCACGCATAGTTTTAACTAAGTCGTAGTTAGCCTCAACACTGTTGCAAGGTGCTGGGTTGTCAAGGTGCAGCTCATTATTCTCGAAGCTTGTTTCCATGCCGAGTGAAGATAACAATTTAGTCATCGTGATAATGTCCCTAAGGTGCGGAACATTCTTTATATTAAAGCTACCCTTTGCGAGTAGAGTTGCTGCCATAAGCGGTAGCGCTGCATTCTTTGCACCACTAATCTGCACACTACCGTTTAGCTTTGTGCCACCATGTATTATAAGTTTTTCCATATTTCTCCAGCTTATATCTTAACAACCAAAACCCTGTCTATGCCTGCATAATCCTTTACGATTTCACACTTATATCCTAAAGCTACAGCATAGTTTATCAATGGTTCAGATTGATTAATACCTATTTCAAAAAAAATCACACTATTGTTTGTACATAATCTAGAAATATTACTCAATAACTTTTTGTAGAACAATAGCCCATTATCACCACACGTTAACGCAATGCGAGGCTCATGCTTCACTTGTGGCTCAAGTGTTTCATAGTCGCTATCGCTTATGTACGGTGGGTTACAAGTGATTATATCAAATGTTTCATGTATGTCAATATGTAAAACATCGTTTAAGATAAGCTTACACCTATCATTTAACAATAATTTTATTTTATTTTTTTCTGCGACGTCTAATGCATCTTGCGATATATCGACACCGACGCCTGTCAAAGTTTTGTTTTCTGCTAATATTGATAGCAATATAGCGCCACTACCTGTGCATAAATCAAGCACAGACATGTTATCTTTAGCGTGTTTCAGTACGTTTTCAACGAGGATTTCTGTTTCAAACCTTGGTATAAGCACCCGCTCATCAACATATAATTCTCGCCCGTAAAACTCACGCCTTTTTGTAATGTATGCTATCGGAACAAAGCGCTCCAACTGCGATAATACATCGCCACATTTAACGTCGTCAAGCTCATAAACTTCATCGCTACGAACTTCGCTATATTCGATACATGCAATGTACGATATCAATTCCAGCACATCTGAGCGGTTAAGCGCAAACTGTGATAGTTGCGCTATAAACTTATCAGACTTCATCTATGCTATAAACCAGCTTGTTTCAAGCGTTCTGCTTGGTCGTAAGCTGCTAATGCGCCTAAGATTTCGTCTATCTCGCCTTCCATAACTCTATCAAGTGAGTAAACAGTTAAGTTGATCCTGTGGTCAGTCATCCTGTTTTGTGGGAAGTTGTATGTACGGATACGCTCCGAACGGTCACCAGAGCCAACTTGCGATTTACGCTCTTCTGAACGCTCGCTCTCAGCTTTCCTGATTTGTTCCTCTAATATCTTAGATTTCAAGAGTTTCATAGCTTTTTCTTTGTTTTTGATTTGGCTACGCTCATCTTGGCAAGTTACGACAACGTTAGTAGGTATATGCGTAATACGTACAGCCGAGTCAGTCGTGTTGACGTGCTGTCCACCAGCGCCACCTGCACGATAAACGTCGATACGTAAATCTTTCGCCTCTATTTGAACATCGACATCGTCTGCCTCAGGTAAAACTGCAACTGTGCATGCTGATGTGTGGATCCTGCCAGATGATTCAGTATCAGGGATACGCTGAACCCTATGCCCGCCACTCTCGTATTTTAGTTTGCTATAAACGCCGTTACCACGTATAGAGATAACAACCTCTTTGTAGCCACCTACGCCTGTTTCGTTCATTTCAACTATTTCAAATTTCCAACGGTTAAGCTCTGCATATCTTGTGTACATCCTAAATAGGTTTGCTGCGAATAATGATGCCTCATCGCCACCAGTACCAGCACGTACCTCAAGATAGATGTTTTTATCATCATATGGATTTTTTGGAAGTAACAACAATTTCAATTCATTTTCGATTGTTGGTATTTTATCTTTCGCTTCTTCTATTTCCATTTCAGCTAGTTCTTTCAGCTCTTTATCGCCTGATGCTATGATTTCTTCTGCATCTTTAAGCGCTTGTTGTAGCTCTTTCAACTGAACATACACCTCAACAACTGGGCGTTTTTCAGCGTGTTCTTTTGAGTATTTCGTAAACACTGCTTGGTCTTTAATAACTTCTGGGTCTGACAACAGCCCGTTTAATACTTCGTAGCGCTCGACTACTTCATCTAACTTATCATACATGTTTATGTTCCTTATCTTAGTTTGCGTATTCTATATTTGGGTCGTTAGGCTCGTCATCGGCCTTTAGTGCCTCTTTGATTGATATTAATGCAACTTCAATCATCTTATCGTCTGGCTCTCTAGTTGTGAGCCTTTGTAGCCATAATCCTGGTGCTATCAATGTTTTCACAATAGCATTTTCATGGTATTTGCCACTTAGTTTCAGCACCTCATACGATATGCCAGCAATCAACGGCATAAGCACGATACGTGAGCCAAACTTTATAACGAAGTGCGAATCCTCAGGAATCATCGTAAACACGAACGTAGCAATAATCATAACGATTAATAAAAAGCTAGTACCACACCTAGGGTGTAGGCGTGTCATGTTTCTAGCGTTCTCTACAGTTAGGTCAAGCCCTTGCTCATATGTGTATATCGCCTTATGCTCTGCACCGTGGTATGAGAACACACGCTGGATATCCTTAAACTGCGATATCGCAACAATATAAAGCACAAAGAAAATAACACGAATTATGCCATCAACAAGGTTGTATAGCAAAAACGACTGCTCGATAGCAGGCACAACAGCTTTGAGTAAATCTGTTAATAAAAGTGGCAGGTATACAAACAACAATATCCCAAGCCCTAGCCCGAGTGCTATGCTTAGGAACGATTCCGCCTTTTTGCGAAAGTTGCCTTTTTTATCGTTTGCTTCTTGTTCTTTTTCAAACTCGTCTGGCATGCCGTGTTCAGCAGAAAAGTTTAACGCTTTTACGCCTAGCACAAGTGCATCATATAGCCCTATGAGTCCCCTGATGATTGGTTTTTTGAAGAATTTATTTGAGTCTATTTTGATATCGTCTTTTTTTACGATGATGTTTCCATCTGGTTTACGTACGGCGATAACTAGCTTATTCGGTGCGCGCATCATAACGCCTTCGATAACTGCTTGCCCGCCGATTGATTTCTTTTCAGACATTTTCGTAACCTCCTTAAAATTAAATAGAATATTATTTATGTGACAAATGTGATTGTTTTAAGTTTAAGATTATTTTAAGGTTAGCTACTGTTCGCCAGATTTTAATGATTGGATACGTTGTTTAACTTCGCTCGCTTGTCCGCAAGTGAACACACCTTCAGCGCACTTGCCAAAGCAGCAAGATGGGCCAGCTTTTTTAAAGATAGCGGGTGCAAGTCGGTAGCACTCTTTTAGCATTAGGTCTGATAGTTCGCGTATTTCCCACTGTGCCCTATTGCACGAGCGTATAGCGAAAAAGTGGATCAGCTCTCTAGCATTCATAGTGATTATGATTTTTGTTTCAGTAGCATTAGGAAGCAAATACCTAGCATCTTCGGCTTTTATACCTAAGTCGATAAGTTTTGCATAAGCTTTTTCAATAGTTTCAAGTGTTTCGTTGTATGTGGTGAGTGCATCGCTGTTTTCGCGCACACTTTCAGGCGTGATGACTTCAAGCTCGCCACCGACCTTAACATACCTTTGCGACTTTTGCGAGTAGCTAGCAACCCTGTGCCTAACTAGTTGGTGTGTAAGCGTTCTTGACACACCTTCAACGCCAAAAGTAAAGCTGACATGCTCAAACACAGAGTAATGCCCCATGCTTGCTATCTTGTCGATGAAGTCTGCTTGGTCGTTATTAGAAACGTTTTCTTGTAACCCAGATAAATCTGCTGACGAGTAACAAAGCTTTGCAGCAAGTGCCGCAACCTTTTCAGGCTCAGCACTATGTTGCAATACATCTACTCGTATTTTTGAATTAATAGGCATTAGTAGAGTAACCTATTACTGCTTTACTTTTTGTTTTTGTCAAGCGTAGCGTATTTCTTCATGAATTTCTCAACGCGGCCAGCAGTATCAATAAACTTTTGTTTACCAGTGTAAAACGGGTGACAGTTCGAACAAATAGCAATTGCGTTTTTTGTAGTAGTTGAGCGAGTTTTGTGCTCAGCGCCACATGCACATTTAAAAACTACTTCTTCGTACTTTGGGTGAATTCCTTCTCTCATTATAAACCTCGTAATTATTAATGACGGTTCCGACCGTCTGCCTCTATGGACATAAGGATAGCTAAACTACCACACGCATAATAAAATAGCAAGCTATTTTTACAGCTTGCTACATATATATTATAGATAGTTACTTATCAATTTTGTTCAATTAAAATGCGACACGGCTAAGGGATAATCACGTAGAGTAATATCGCGAAAAAGTGGCAAACCGTACCAGCTAGCACAAACAAATGCCAGATACCATGGTTAAACGGCAACGACCTCCACTTATAAAATATTACGCCAAACGTATAAGATAGCCCACCAGCAACTAAAAGTATGATACCGCCAGTATCAATCTTATCAGCTAGTTCGCCAGCAGCGATAACGATCACCCAACCCATCACTAAATATAATGTTGTTGAAATCTTGCGAAACTTATCGCCGTAGATAGCTTTTAAAACTGTACCAACAATCGCACAGCCCCAAACAATGCCAAAGATTGTCCAACCCCAAACACCACGCAAACTAACAAGCACAAACGGAGTGTATGAGCCTGCAATTAGGTAGTAAATTGAGATATGGTCAAACATATTCATCGCTTTGCGTAAATATGTGTGTGAAAGTGCGTGATATAGTGTTGATGCTGAGTATAGAACGATCATCGACACACCAAATATGCTTGATGCAACAATCTTCCATACGTCGCCAGTGACTGCTGAAAACGCAACCAATATCGCTAAACCTACTATACCGAAACCGATACCAACACCGTGAGTGATGGCGCTAAAAACCTCATGCTTTTTTACATAAGTAAATGGACGTGACATATATAATTATCCTTTTAGAAATTCGTCGAGAGTGTGTTCCTTGATCTTGATGACGCCTTCATACTGGCTACACCTAGACTTGATATCCTCTTTTGTGAAATATTTCTTATGAGCTCCACAACGAAAAACGTATACGCTTTTCATCTGCTCTACCTTGATTTCTTTTCTGTGTATACAACCTTGGTTGCACCCTTTGCTAGACATGCACCCATTATACATAGATTAAAGATTAAAACAATACATTTTAGTTCAAAATATTAAAGCCCCTCTCGGAAGAAGGGCCATACAATTACATAAACGAATCTTGGAAAAAGTTTTTAACCCAACTATGTAGGTTGTTAAAGTTCTCAACTGATGCTGCTTTCGGTATCCCATTCGCTCCGTTCTTAACCTCGATACGCTTCGTTTCAGGGTTATATTTATAAACAGTAGCTATCCAGATAGCCTCGCTATCAGACACTAGCGAATAGCACGCATTACCCATGATTGGGTCAACAGGCTCTTCGCCCCTCAACATACGCACCATGTTTAATGCCAATGTTTGCCCCATAGCGTTTGCCATAAGCCCAGACTTTGGGTGCACCGTAACAGGCTGAGTATAGATAGCATCACCAATAACATGCACATCTTTTATAACCGTGCTTTCAAACGTCCTAGCTTCGATAGGCGCCCATTGCAACCCCTCTGGCACAAGCCCTAAATCAAACGCCATAGGCGCTGCTTGCTGGTTAGGGATATAGTTTATCAAGTCGCCTTTAAACGTGCCATTATTTGTTTTGATAGTCATGTTTTTAGGGTCAATATATTGAACATCTGTATTTGGGACATACGTAAGCACATCTTTATATAGGTCGTTAAACGCTGCCGTAAACAGTGGCGCTTTCGACACAACTTTTGGGTTAGGGTCAAGCACTATAACTTTTGCGCCAACTTTTTTCGCCTTGTCTGCAAATAGGCAACACCTTTCATAAGGTCCTGGAGGGCAACGATAAATTGCCTTAGGTGTTCTGATTATCACAGTGTCGCCTTTCTTGATTTGTGCTATTTTATCACGCAATATGACAGTTTCATCGCCACCTATCCACGCCGCTGGGATAACTTTTTGCGTTTCTGGTGTGTAGTTTATCTTTTCATCATATTGATAGCCGATACCTGGTGCAACAACAAGCTTATCATACTTGATATCGCCTGCTGATGTTTTCACAGTTTTATTTTCAGCATCTAGCCCTTGAACTTCAGCCTTAACAAAGTTGATATCGTAGCGATCAACTAACATACTGTGTGGGAATGTGATTTTTGAAATCGGAGAAAACCCGAAAACGACTTCGTTACTAACTGCACAAGAAACATGTGCATCTTTTCTATCAACCAATGTGACATCTAAGTTCGGGTCGTTTAATTTAACATACTTCGCAAATGTAGAGCCACCATAGCCGCCACCTAGCACAACTATCTTTGTACGCTTCGCACTAGCGCCACCGCTCATCGCCTCAGCACTCGCCGCAACACCTAGTGTAGATGCCGATAAACCTGTAACTGCAAGCGATTTTAAAAAATTACGTCTATTTAACTTAACCATAACATCGCCCCCTATTCCATGCCAGCATAAAACTCTGCAAGAGCTTTAAGTTGTGCATCTGTAAAGTCCATCACGAGTGACATCTCGCCAGAGTTCTCACCGTTGCGTTGCTCGCCTTTATACTGCAATAACGCTCTGTATAATACGGCTGCTTGTTGGCCTTCAATCCTTGGGACATAGTCAGATTGGTCGGCATTATGGCAAGATGAGCAGTTCTCCTCAGCTAAAGCTTCAGCACTCATCGCAAGTTTTGCATCAACCTCAACTGCGCTAGCTTTCCACGCCGTGCTTGCATAATGCTTCGCAATCAACATGCGCTCTTCTGGGTCATAACCCTTAGATACTATCCCCATAAGCGTAGAATAACGCTCACCACTAGCAAACTCGTTTAACGTGTTCGCTAAGTATTCCATATTTTGCCCTTTGATTGTTGCCATATGGCTTGCATCACTGAAGCCACCTTGGCCATGACATGCCGAACAAAATGTTGCTAACTGCATTGCTGTTGCCTTCTCACTCGCGTCCATAGCACCCTCTTGCGCAAACGCAGGCACCGACGCCAGTAAAAATATAGCACAAATTAATACCTTCATAAAGCTCCTCCTTAATTATAACATTATGAGATTTGCATACGCGTATTACTGTATATTTACATGCTACAACATTTATGGATAAAAAGAAAGGATAATTTATACAAAAATTATCCTTTTTAAAAACTTTTACTGATTTTCTTTATTTTCTGGTGCTTCTACGCCTTCACTTGCTTGCTCTGTGGCTGGCGTTTCGGCTACTTTTTTAGGTCTGCCACGTCTTCTAGGTTCTAGGCTATCGACTTTTTCCACCTTAGGTTTAACAACTTTCTTCACTGCTGGTTTTTTTGGTTTGCTAGCTTTTTTAGGTGTTGGTGCATCATCTAGCTTTTCGATAGTTGCTGTTGGTGTAGGTTCATCAGCTTCTTCGCCTAGTTTTGCTTCTGGTAGTGCTAGCACTTCTTTTTTTGGTTTGTTGAAGAATTTGATTTTAATAAAAATAGCGTTCAGCACAAGCGAGATGATAAGTAGCGCAATGATTGCTTTAGTGACGTTCATATCCTTTGTTTTCTCAACCGTTAGGTTTTGGATAGTAGCGTCTTTGCTAGTTAGCTCAACATTAAGTTTAGCTATGTTGTCGTTAAGCTGGTTGATAGTGTCACTGTGTGCTTGGATAGTTGATTTCAGGTGCCCTACTTCCTCGTTTAGCGAGTTTAGTTCTTCCTTAGTTGGTCTATCTTCTTTTTCAGATTGAAGGATAGATGTTTCTTTTTTAACTGGTTCTTTCGTTGCTTCTTCGTCTGAATATGAGATACCAAGGCTGTCACACGCAGTAAGCACACTAAGTGCAAACATCATAACTGCGATAACGATTAACGTCTTCTTTGTCATAATCACCCTCCGTATAATAGTATTTGTGTATTTAATAACTTAGATACATTATATTACAATAAATACAAAATAAGCAAGAATTTTTATATTGAATAATAAAGTATTAAAGTTATTTTAATAGTAGACGATGAGTACAAGTGTATTTTAAGCTATCTCGAGGTGCGTTATGCAAAAAATTGACATTTTGATCACTATGCTAGGTATTGCGTCATATTTAGCAATTATGTTTGACTTATATCGTTATGAAAACAAGATTGCACAATTTGAAGCAATCCAAGAAAAACGCCGCCTATACGCACAAATCATGGCTGATCGCCACAAGGCAGAGCTAGCTAAACTTAACGCTGAATCGAAGAAAAAACAAAACAAGGTAGCGTCACTCATGCAAGATGACGAGGGCGACTTATCAGCAATGATGGAGAAAGTTGGCGCATTGCAAAAGCTTGAAAATTCAGGGCAAGGTAAGTCTAGATAATGTCAATAGATTTTTCAAAAGTTGACGCAAATACATTCTATCTACTTGACGATTCTGAAAAAATGGGTTATGTATTACATCGCTTACGAGATGCGAAGATGATGTATAAAATAATCAACGACAGTTTCGTCATGTTGCCACAAAGCGAGATAAAGGAGCTTGAGTCACTGGGCGATGCGTTTGTATCAGTCGGCATATTGGCTGAGGATTGCGACTTCCAAGGCTTATATGAGCAACTACAAGGCGCGCTTGACAGGCTAGAGCAAATATCATCAAAGGTTTATTACTCAAGTTATAGTTAGTTTTTTTGAATATGTTTTTTTAATGGAGAGATGTCCGAGTCCGGCTTAAGGAGCACGCCTGGAACGCGTGTGTGGGTAACACCACCGAGGGTTCGAATCCCTCTTTCTCCGTA
>CAYJDR010000033.1:11199-23026 GCA_964368965.1 uncultured Deferribacteraceae bacterium | reverse complement strand
GAGGTAGGATTTGAACCCACGGTGAGCTACTAACCCACGGCGGTTTTCAAGACCGCTGCCTTAAACCACTCGGCCACTCTTCCCTGTCGGATTTATGTTATATGGTATTTTTATTTAAAATGCAAGCATTTTTTTCAAAAAAATGAAAATAATTTTCAAACCCTTATAAATACTTGCTTACAAAGTCCTTTATAATTTCCCTATGGTCGAAAGCAATCTCATCTGGCAAGTTATCAACATCAAAATACTCTACCCCTTTTGCATCGTCCATTGCAACTGCCTCAAGTTCATAATCTGCCCTGTAAAGATAAACAACACCTATCGTATGCCCTCGCGGGTCCCTATCTCTGTCTGAATATACACCTAGCAACTCAATATCTGCGACGTCTGCTTTTATGCCTGTTTCCTCACATAGCTCTCTCACTGCTGCATCTTCTACACGTTCAAACTTATTTACAAATCCACCAGGGATTGCATAGCCATGTGGTTCATTCTTTCGCTCTATCAACAGAACTTTACGCCCTGCTGCAACCAACACATCAGCTGCCACGATAGATGATGTATGAAACCAGCCACCATACTTAACATCCATTATCTTAATGAGCATTTCCGTATGCACGGCAACAGAGTTATTCGCCCTATGCACCCTTGCAACCGCCCCTAAAATACCATCAACTTCAGGACATCTATTCGCCTCAATATCTTGCAACATGCTAGACTTAAACCCTGAATATGCTTTACTATCCTCAATAGTCTTTTCGAAAAGTTCCTCTGGTAAATCGACGCCTTCAAAAGCTGCTGCAAGTCTTGCTTCATCAAATAATTGCTTCGCTAATGACAACGCTTCATTATTGGCAAGAAAATCTCTATTCACAAACCCAAATAATGCCGTCAATGGATTAAATATGACGTTCAGCATCAACTTTTGCCATTGAGTATATTTAATATCATCAACTAATTTATGAGAGATTTTAGTATTATCCAATAACGCTTTAAGAGCTAATGCACGTTCGTTTCCACTTTCAGCATATGAGTTATAAGCCATTCTACCAGCTGTGATAAACTGCATATGCCCTGCACATTTAATATTCGCAGTGATATAAACTGCTGACGGAATGACACATTCTTCAGGGATATATTTTGCGATTATCTTTCCATTTTCTATACCGTTTTGCAGAGATACAATCGCCCCTGATTTTGACAAATGGTTAGCACATAGTTTTGCGACATCATCTGTTTGCCCTGACTTTACGGCTATGAAAATAATATCATACTCACCATTTAGCAAGTTATTTGCTTTAACTTGTTTATGTATAACAACATTATTACTAACATCTTCAACAATCAATCCATTTGTTTGCATAGCTTTAAGGTGTTCACCACGTGCGATAAACTCAACATCGTAACCAGCTTCAAGCATACACATGCCGAAATATGCACCGACAGCTCCTGCACCATATATAGCTATTTTAGTATTTTTATTATATTCCATGCTAGCCCTCTTTTACTTTTTATTTAACTATAATACTGATTTTTATGAAAAATTAAATCTTTTTTATTGACATTAGTAAAAATGAGCACTTTAATATATATATAAAACATAGCTCAGGTGATAACATGGCGAATAAAAATTATTATGCACTCACGTTTATGACAGTCGACTCTACAGGCATTGTTGCAAACGTTACAAAGAAACTATTTGACGAAGGGTTCAGCATAGACGACTCTAGCTCAACACTGCTCTACGGTGTTTTCTCAATGATATTGATAGTCAACAGTGAAAACAATTACGATACTGCTGAAATTGAACGCATGTTTGCAGATTTTGGATACAAGCTATCTGTTTACAAATATGACACAGTTCCAACATCTGCCGATGGGCTCCCATACACCCTTTCTGTATATGGTGCCGATAAAGCAGGCATCGTGCATGATATTACATCTGTTTTATCGCAATACAGCATCAACATAACTGACTTGCAAACAAAGGTTATCACGAAGTCAGAAACTGATATCTACATAATGATACTTGAGATATTAACACCAGAAAACATCGATGAAGCAACGTGGCAAAAAGAACTAACGGAAAAAGCAACATCTATTGGCACAGATATAACTATCAATAAAATTGATAGCTATGAGTTTTAGGCGACAATATGGCTATTAGAGAAGTTTTAACATACCCAGACCCACGCTTGAAAGAAATGGCAGACGACATAACAGTAATTGATGAAAAAGTTTTAAATGTTATTAAAGACTTAGAAGAAACAATGATTGCAAGCGGTCACTCAACAGGTATTGCAGCCACGCAGATTGGTGAGCCTTACCGTGTTGTAGTCATTGACGCTTCACGCAATAAAAAATGTACAGATAGTCACGGACATATGGTGCTTATCAACCCAGAGATTACAAAACATGAGGGAATGCTTGTGTTTCGTGAGGGGTGTATGAGCATCCCTGAATTTACTGGCAACGTGAACAGAGCGATGAAGATAACAGTGCAATATAATGACATGAACATGCAACCGCAAACACTTGAAGCAGAAGGCTTTGAAGCGGTATTAATACAGCATGAGACAGACCATTTAGATGGTACGTTGTTTATAGATAGAGTAATTTCTAAGCGTACTGACTTGTTTAAGAGAAAGAAATTTTAACTATAGGGGAAAACTATGAAAATTGTTATTACCAGAGCGTTACCTTATGATTTTACTGATATTTTTGAGGGGCACCGCGTTGAGATAAACACGCTTGATGAAACACTGCCAACTATTAGGCTACGCCAAATGTGCACAGATGCAGACGCTTTGATATGCACACTAGCAGACAAAATTGATAGAACATTTATCGACGCTGCACCAAAGTTGAAAGTGATTGCAAACTATGCAACTGGTTATGATAATATTGATATCGAATATGCAAAACATAAAGGTATTACTGTTTGCAACACTCCGGATGTGTTGACGCAAAGCACTGCTGAACTTGGGCTTGCATTATTGCTTGCAACAAGCAGAAGGATTGCTGAGTCTGATAAATTTGTACGTGCTGGGCGCTTTACTGGTGCTACCCCTACACTTATGATGGGGCTACCATTATATAAAAAGACACTTGGCATATATGGCATGGGTAAGATTGGGCAAGCATTTGCGAAACTTGTTTCAGGTTTTTCAATGGACATAATTTATCATAATCGCACAAGAAACCAACAAGCAGAATTACTACTTGGTGCAACATATGCTTCATTTGATGAACTTTTAGAGTGGTCAGATTTTATCGTGATTGTTGCACCACTAACAGAGGAAACTAGACATAGATTTTCTATGAAAGAATTTTCTAAGATGAAGAAAAATGCTATATTAATCAACATCGGCAGAGGCCCTATCGTGCGCGAACTCGATTTAGCAAACGCTTTGCAAAGCAATGTTATCTTTGGTGCTGGGTTAGATGTTTATGAGTTTGAGCCAGAAGTAAACCATATATTAACAAGGCTTGACAATGTAGTGCTAACGCCACACATAGGAAGTGCAACACAAGATACACGCATGGAGATGGCAAAAATTTGTGCTGAAAGTGTTTTGAGTGTAATAAGAGATGATATAACACCGTTAAACGCAGTAGTTGCGCCAGATAAAACAATTTTATAAAAAACAAAGGGTTTAAGTTTTACTTAAACCCTTATTTATTTTACTATAATTTAACTACTTCACGACCATATTCGTTATTTAAGATAAGACCGATAGCGTTGTACATAGCAGAGCCACCACAGAAGATACCGATATACCCTGCAATTGTTTTAATAACGCCACTGCCTGTAAAGTCAGCAATAGCAAGTGATGCAAACAATAAAACAAGTGAACCAAACACAACCTTTGTGATATTTGCATGAGTTAATGCACCTATAAACATAAAGAATGAGAAAATACCCCAAACAGTTAAATAAACACCCATAGAGAACAAGTCAGCAGGTGCTGGCTGTGGAAATACCCATATCGCTACAAGCGACCACCAAAAACAACCATAAACAGTAAACGCTGTTGCGCCAAACGTGTTACCTGTTTTAAATTCCATAATACCTGCAATAATTTGTGCAAGTCCACCAATCATAAGTCCCATCGCTACAATAACGATAGATAGCGGCATAATGCCTGCATTGTGCACATTCAATAGTACCGTTGTCATACCAAAGCTAATTAAACCTAGTGGTGCTGGGTTAGCCATCTTCATTTCACTACTCATTGTAATTCCCCCTTTTAAATGCGTATTACATAATTTTTTTAAATGTTTCCAGTCAATCTACTTATTTTTTTAACTGAGTGTATTTTATAATTAAGTTCTAAATTTTGTCAAGCAAAAATATTGACATAATTTGAATTAAAATTATTTATTCTTTGTTTACAATAAGTTATGCATGAAAAAAAAATTATAACAATATGCTATATTATGATAATTATAAGAAAACACTAATGAAAAAGATTAAAAAAACGAACATTAAAATTGAAAATTTAGCCTATTTACAAAGTGAAGCTATCAGGAAAAATCGCCTATTACCACCCTATCTTTCGAGCCGGTACTTAGCAGTGTCGGCTCACTTAAGTCGCAGTGATAGAGTAATTCATCAAATGAGTGGTTTTTTGGAGGGATACAAGTAGACAAATCGCAGTTATAAAAACTTACATACTCACCAAAGGAGGCTTCTGAAAAATCAACATTATTAAGACATGCTTTGCGATCTGAGTTTGTATCGTATAAGCCGTTAAAGGAAACATCATCAAACTTTCCACTAAATATACAGTCGTGAAATGTGCTACCATTAAAATTGACTGTTTTAAACTTTGTTTTCATGAAGTGGCATCTTCTAAATCTTGTTGAAGAGAACAAAACACCTTGAAATTTGCATTTTTCAAACAAACAACCGATGTAATCACCCTTGTGGCTACCTATAGTTGTGCTAGAGAAATCGACATTGACAAATCTACAACACTCAAAGCTTGAGTCGCGGTAAATCCTTGAGTCTGATATATTTGACTTATTAAAAAGGCAGTTAATAAATTTCACATCAATAAAACGTGCATTATTAAAGTCTGTTTCTGAAAAATCATAATTTTCAAGCACTTTGCCTGATATTTCCGTTAGACATTCCCAAGTAGCACCTTTATGCTCAATATTTAGCGCCATATCCACAACTCCTGACAATAAGAAAGCACACTAAATTAATTAATGTGCTTTGATATGAATTATTTATAAATAATGTTAGAACTGTTTGATTGGGACATACTTCTTAGAAACTCCCATTTTATCATTCTCCATAGAGATGAACAATTTATCAACCGTTTGTGTTGATTCAACGCTTCCATCTGCATTATAGACTGTTAGCTCAAAAGTATCTACGCTTCTGTTATTATACATAGATAGCGCCATGATTATTAAGACAACACCACTTGCCATGTACCAATATTTTTGATATGCTCCGCCGAAGAATTGTGTAAATTTTTTCATATATTACCGTCCTATTAGTCGAAATGTTTTATGACTTTTGTAATTAAATTATCAAGCTCTGATAGTTTAACCATGTTTGGCCCATCTGACAAGGCTTTTATTGGGTCTGGGTGTGTTTCTATAAAATATCCCCTAACTCCGCATACACTTGCACACATAGCCATATAAGGCGCATATTCTGGATTGCCACCACTTTTGCCACCCAAGCCACCAGGGCGTTGTGTAGAGTGTGTAACATCCATAACAACTGGCACACCGAACTTTTGCATGTCAATTAAGTTTCTGAAATCTACAACTAGATTGTTATAGCCGAACATTGTGCCACGTTCAGTCAGCAGAACTTGTTCGTTACCAGTTGAGCGCACTTTTTCGACAGGGTATAGCATATCATCAGCACTTAGGAACTGTGCTTTTTTAATATTAACAATCTTATCGGTTTTGCCAGCCTCTACGAGTAAATCAGTTTGGCGACATAAGAACGCAGGTATCTGCAACACATCGCACACTTCTGCAACAGGTTGTGCTTGGTAGCTTTCGTGGATATCCGTAACAACAGGCACATTAAACTCTTTCTTGATAGTGTCTAAAACTTTCAACCCTTCATCAAGCCCAGCGCCTCTAAAAGATGTTACAGACGTTCTGTTAGCTTTATCAAATGATGCTTTAAATATATATGTGATATCGTGCTTTTCAGCAATTTTGACGCATTCTTCTGCAACTTGCCTGCATATATCCAGGCTCTCAATAACGCAAGTACCCGCCATTAAAAATGGTTTCTCTTGCAATGTTTTATATAAATTTGACATTCGGTAACCTCTACTTTTTTGATACATCGACGATAGTTTCATACACTTTACCATCGAGTATAATTTTCACTAGGAACTGCTTCACTTCAAGCTCGTTTAACGCTCCTTTATACAATGATAAAGTAAATTCGTCTACATCTTTTGCAAGCTTTGTTTTTATATCGCCATTTTGGTCGTTTATAATTTTTCCATCATGGCTGACTACCACTAGCGGATAGATATCAAACCTATTTGTGTTCCAGCGCATTAAAGGTGCTTCCAGCGTTGCCACTTCAACATATTCAAGCGTGCGCCCTTTTGCAGCAACAGATATGCTTAGCTCAACATCTTCTGCCTTATCGCCTTTAACGGCATTTGTATTTGAAGCTAAATCGGCACCTTTGAACGTAACAAGTTTACCTGTCATTAGCTCTTTCGGTGTATAGTTTTTAGCATCCCTATAGTATTCTAATTCGACAGGCACAGTCTTAGGTTTCAACACAACCTCTGCACCTTCAACTGCAATAAGGTAGCCATATTTTGTCGGCAATCGATACTCGGCAGTAACGTCAACTTTAAAAGTTTTTCTAACATCATTGCTGCTAATAGATGCTATATCACGCACTTTTTTCAATGCTATTGCACCATCTGCACTTTCAACTATTTCATAAAGTGAAACTTTCCCTTCGCCAACAACTGACAAAACATCAAACAATAACTTAGCACTCTTGAAGTAGAATAAATCAGCTTTATCAGCATTTGTAAGCACCCTTATAAAAGAGTTATTCTCGCCACTTTCAAGTTTAAAGCTACTAGAATTTACGGTTGTAAACCTTCCGCCTTCAAACACTGAACCAGTTATAAATAAATTGGTATCTTGCAGATACTTTTGTTCTTTCATTGGCACATATTTTGTTTTATCAATACTCCACTCGCCTTTGTCTGAGCCTCTATACTGGCCTGATATTGTGCCATTATCATCAACATTGCCTGAAAATATAATTGCGCATTTTAAAGTAGAGCCAGGCTTAGCACAGTTTGCAACAAGCCTTATAGCGTTGTTGTCTTTAACTGTACCTGTGAAGTCGTAGGTAAGTTTTCGTGCAGAGTCATACATTTTACCAACGAGTGTATCATTCGTTTCAATGACATTTATAACATAAGGTGATTTATTTGTTGCAACCTCATAAACACCCGTACGAATAGGTTTTGTTGAGTCATCAGTATTGACAGGTAAAAACACAACTTTCGTCAACGAGATTGCGTCTTTGTTGCCAGCAGTTACTTCTAAATTATAATAGCCTTCACTATCGGTTTTAGTTGTTTGCCCTGTTTCTTTCACTGTTAAGGTTATGTTTGGCATAGGTTTATTTTCTTTATCATAAACAATGCCGTCAAGCATAACTGTAGTTATGTTATCGCCAGTGAATGTTATTGGCGTGTTGTATTTTTCGCCGTTATAATTGGCTTCAAGGTTGATTTTGTTGATATAGTAAGAGTTTCCATACTGTTGCACAAGTTGGTATAGCCCTTGTTCAACAACGCCAGCAGTATCCATCTGTGCAAACCCGTCATCAGAATAGACTTGCACAACAAACGTACGCATGATGTATGTAAGGTAGAAATCAGCCATGTAGTCAGCACCCTTTTCGGTAGGTATTGCAAAGAAGCTACCCATTTCGCCAAACGGTGCTGGAGCAGTTTGCTTAGAACCTTCATAGTCTTTCTCTACTTGAGATAGTTCTTCATACAGGTTGAACGCCGACATAAAGTTTCCGCATGAATATATCCTAACGCTAACCATATAGCTGTTGTTGCGTTTGATATCCATGATAGTTTCGCCACGTGTAGAGTAATACGTGTAGGTATTTTCATACATGGTGCATTCTTCACGTTGTTCCTCTGTAACACCGCTAATTATCCATGACGAAGCGCCACCCCTCAGTTGCTCAACTTTAGGAAATACATCTTTTACGTGTGAAATTTCACTAGCTATTGCAAAGTGATTGAAAAAATGTAAAAGTAATAATATAGTTAAAAAGATTTGTGTATTGTTTTTCATCATCTTATCTTGTAACATATTTATTTAAGATATAAAATAAAATTTTATAAAAGTTGTTAATTTTTTTCGAGGTTTATATGCTTTCAAAACGAATTATTCCTTGCCTAGACCTAAAAGATGGGCGAGTTGTTAAGGGCACTAACTTTGTCAACCTGCGTGATGCGGGCGACCCAGTACAAGTAGCCATAGAATATGAACGCCAAGGCGCAGACGAAATTGCGTTCCTTGACATCACAGCTACAGAAGAAAAAAGACGCACTATTGTTGAACTTATCGAACGCACTGCCGCAAATATTTTTATGCCTATCACTGTTGGTGGTGGTGTTAAAACTGTTGCAGATATTAGAGAACTGTTAAACGCTGGTGCTGATAAAGTTTCAATCAACTCTGAAAGCGTGCGCAACCCAGATTTAATAAAAGATGCTGCAAACAAGTTTGGCTCACAAGCTATCGTTGCCGCTATTGATGCAAAATCAAACGGTGATGGCACATGGCGCGTTATGGTATCTGGTGGCAAGAAAGAAACTGGGCTTGACGCTATTTCATGGGCAAAAACTATGGAGCAGTTCGGCGCTGGCGAGATTTTATTAACCAGCATGGATAGGGACGGCACTGGCATAGGCTATGACCTTGAACTCACACGTGCGATTGCAGAAGCTGTTTCTATACCAATTATAGCATCTGGTGGCATTGGCAAGCTAGAGCATTTTTATGATGGAATTGTCGAAGGCAAAGCAGATGCTGTGCTTGCTGCTGGCGTGTTTCACTTTGGTGAGATGACTATACCACAAGTTAAGCAATATCTAAAAGATCGCGAAATACCAATTAGAATTTAGGAGCAAACATGACTGATATAATATTAAAACTAAACGATATCGTTGCAGATAGAAAACTCAACCCTGATAGCGAATCATACACTTGCAAACTATTAGACGCAGGCGAAAACAAACTTGTAAAAAAACTAGGCGAAGAAAATGCTGAATTTATACGAGCATTTTTAGTGCAAGATGATAAAGATGTTGTTGCAGAAGCAGCAGATTACATATATCATCTAATCGTAGCGCTACGCTATAAAGATATTGATTTTAAATACGTAATGGCGGAACTTGAAAACCGTCACCTAGCAAAGAAAGAGGAAAAGTAATGAGCGAAAAACCATGGGCTGGCAGATTTAGCATGCCAACAAACAAATTTGTTGAAGAATTTCAAGCGTCAATCTATTTTGACAAACGATTATATAAACAAGATATCAAAGGCAGCATGATACATGCACAAATGTTATCGCGCCAAGGCATCATCACAGAAGATGAAGCAAGAACAATCACAGCTGGACTTGAGCAAGTGCTTCAAGAAATCGAAAACGGAGAGTTCAAATTCTCAACTGCTGACGAAGATATCCACATGGCTGTTGAAAAACGTATGACTGAAATAGTTGGCCCTGTCGGTGGAAAACTGCACACTGCACGCAGCAGAAACGACCAAGTTGCACTCGACGTTAGAATGTATATCCGTGAAGAAGCCGAAACAATTAAAGCATACCTACTAAACCTACAAACAGTTTTAGTAGAAAAAGCGATAAATAACATCGGCATAGTTATGCCAGGTTACACTCATTTACAAATTGGGCAACCTATCCTATTTTCACAATATTTAATGGCATACTTCCAAATGTTCAAACGCGACTTTGGACGCATTAACGACCTAGTTATGCGCATGAACTATTGCCCACTTGGTGCAGGTGCGCTTGCTGGCACAACGTTCCCTATCGACAGAGCATATACAGCAAAGGAACTAGGTTTCTATGGCCCTGCTGAAAACAGCTTAGATGCAGTATCTGACAGAGATTACACTATCGAACTGCTTAGCGCTATCAGCATAATCATGATGCACTTATCAAGGTTTTCTGAAGAGCTTATCATATTCTCTACATCAGAATTTTCGTTCGTGACACTATCAGATGACTACTGCACAGGCTCATCAATCATGCCACAAAAGAAAAACCCTGATATACCTGAGCTTATACGTGGTAAAACTGGCAGAACTTATGGCAACTTAATGAACATACTGACTGTTATGAAAGGCTTACCGCTTGCATACAACAAAGACTTGCAAGAAGATAAAGAGCCACTTTTCGACTCTATCGACACTGTGCTTGCATCACTAAAAGTGTTCGCACCAATGATTGAGAAAATGACTATCCATGAAGAAACTATCAAGAAAGTTGCATCAAAAGGATTTTCAACAGCTACAGATTTAGCAGATTACTTAGTTCGCAAAGGTATGCCGTTCCGTGAGGCTCATCATGTTGTTGGCAAAACTGTTGGCTATTGTGTGGAGAACGATAAAAATATCGACGAACTCACAATCGAAGAATTTGCGAGCTTCTCAGAAATGATTACTGATGATGTTTACGGCTCTATCACACTTGAAGCGTCAGTAAACAACAGAAACTCATACGGTGGAACTTCTGCAAACTCTGTAATGACACAAATTAAACTTGCGCAAACTTTCTTAAATGAAAACATGTAAGCTTTTAATAATATTAACTTTTATAGCGTTACTAGCTGGTTGCGGGGTTAAAGCAGACCCTGCACCTAGCGAAGCGTTCTTTATACCATACCCTAAGGAAGTTTCATTATCATCTGCCGATGGTGGCGTGCTTATTAGCAACGGTAGCGATACTTTCCCTATACTAGTAGAAGTGCGTAAAAACACAGAAAACATGACAAATCAAGATAAATTTACACGCCTTACATTAGTATCGCCATCACAAACATTTATTGATAAAGATGTTACTGACGGAGGTTCATATTCGTATCGTTTTTCTAACTATTATACTGAATATGACACCTACTCATATCCAGCGACAAAGACTATCACTTATAAAGCGCCTGTTCAACTACGTAGTTTATCGTTTTTCGAGCATGATTATAACTTATGCATAACTGCTGAACTAAACGATCAAACAGAATTTGCAGTTTTAAACATGAACGGTAAAGATGTTGGGTTGCTAGAAGGCCGTGAACAATGTGTGGCGCTACCAAATGTGGCTACTATTGAGCTACTTATAATACCTTATGATAAGCTAGGCTTACAAGGCACGCCACATAAAGAAACGTATGTGCGTGACACAGGCAAGATATTGCTACCACCGCAGAATGTTAAGCTGATTAGACATAATGATAGGATTGTTTTTTCGTGGGATGCGTCGCTCTCAAATGATGCAGAATATGCACTGTATATCGTTGATAATGAAACAACTACACTACTTAGAAAAACAAACATTACGGTGGAATCATATAAAAGTGACGACCTTAACAGATGCATAGATTTTCAGCTATCATCAATCAGGAATGGTGAAGAATCACCACGCATAGATATTACATCTTGCCCGTAACACAAGGGCGAATATATCGCCCTTCAACATTATTTTTTCAAATTATATTTTATGCTGGTTTGCCACGCTACCGCTCGCAAAGACGCA
>CAYJDR010000033.1:0-11099 GCA_964368965.1 uncultured Deferribacteraceae bacterium | reverse complement strand
AAAAGACACATAAATCACTGGCGAATAAATTCTTTTATAACCTTCTTGATAGCATTAATTTGGAACGGCTTGCCGACATGGAAGTCCATACCCGCACTCAAGCACTCTGCGATATCGTCTGACATTGCATTAGCTGTAACAGCGATGATTGGTGTTGTTTTCTTTGACCAATTCTCGATTTTTCTAACTTCTCTAGTTGCATCTAGTCCGTTCATGCGTGGCATTTGGATATCCATAAACACTATATCGTATTCATCATTATTTCTGATAGCTTCAACAGCGTGAACACCGTCATCAGCCTTGTCAATATGGCACTTAAGAGGTGCAAGCATAAGCTCAAGTATCTGGCGATTGATTGCGTTATCATCAACGATCAGCATGCGCTTACCTTTTGTTAAGTTTACAAGTTCTATATCATCATCTAGACTGTTCGACTTGGAACTATCTTGCGCCAACTCTTCAACAGTGCATGACTCATCAACACCATAAATAATAGTGAAAAATACAGTAGTTCCAACGCCTACTTCACTCTCAAGCCAAATTTTACCACCCATCATCTCTACAAGCGATTTACATATAGCAAGCCCGAGACCAGTGCCACCAAAATTTCTTGATACAGATTCATCTGCTTGAGTAAATGCCGTGAATAATTTTTGCACTTGCTCTGGTGGAATACCAACGCCAGTATCTTGCACCGTAAAGAACAGCACAACATCATTATCGTTTCTCATATCTAGTTTTATGCTAACTTTAACTTTCCCATCTTTTGAGAACTTGATAGCATTAGACATTACATTTATTATAACCTGACCAGTACGTAGCGCATCACCAACAAGCACTTCTGGAACATCTTCAGCAATCTCAAATATAAGCTCGACGTTGTTACGCTTAGCGTTGACGTCCATAAGGTCTTTAATACTATTCATTGAGTCATGAACTGCAAATGGAACTTTTTCTATAGTCATTTTACCAGCTTCAATTTTAGAGAAGTCTAGTAAATCATTAATAATATTTAGTAAATTATTAGCCGAAAGCGATATAACTTGCAAATACTGCCCAACACTTTGAGATGTGTTTTCATTAATTGCGATATTTGTCATACCAATAACACCATTTAGAGGTGTTCTAATCTCATGGCTCATGCGTGCTAAGAACTCACTCTTAGCTTTGCTTGCTGCTGTAGCATCGTTACGTGCTTTAATGAGCTGAAGTTCCATCTGCTTACGCACAGTAACATCACGCCCCATGCCTATTATGCCTTTAAAGTTTTTCGACTCAATAACAAACGGCTTGAATAATACTTCAACATAGCTATCCATCACGCTGCCATCATCCTGTGTGATTGGCACACAAAACTCTTCCTTCACAAACTCGCCATTATCTACACGCTTATATAATTCTATCAAAGCATTGCTTATCTCAGCAGGCCTGTTTAACTCAACATCTGTTTTACCAATGATAAATTCTGGTGGTATTGTTGAGTCATTCAATGCAAACTTAGAAAATAATGAATTTACTCCTAGGTACTTATAATCAGAATCTAGCCATGCGATAGGGTCTGGGAATGAATTTAATAGTGCATGTAATGCGTCTTGCTCTGCTAAAAAATCTTTTCGCGTTTTTTCTAATTGAACATATAATAAGTATATAGCATATATAAAACCAACAATCATGAATATTGCTACTAGGGCTATCATGATTGAGACACCCTTAATTAAATCTGCAAACATTTCAGCATATGTAGAGTGTGGCGTAAGTGTGACGATAGATAAGTTAGAACCTTCAATTTTTTGCCAATGGATATAATAGTTTTTATTATCAATAGTATAGGTACTATCTGTCATTTTTGTTTTATTGTCATCTTTATTATTAAAAATGTTGCCTAATCCAAATGAAAAATTAGACGTAGAGTTTTTAACTGTCTTGATATCTTTAATAGAAAGAATATCAAGGTTGAAGTTTTTCGGCTGGATAAGCACTTCACCAGCTTCATTTACTATTATTGATGTCACAAATGACGATACTATACCAACACTTTCGATCGTATTAACTAATTCTTTTTGATCAACAAGCATATAGACGACGCCAATAGCTTTCCCATTGCTTACGATCTGTCTAGCATAGGCATATTTTCCACTATAGTCTTCAGCGTCTCTACCTTGGCGTGTAAGTTTAACTTCAAGAGGATTACTACCAGTGAAGATTTCGTCTGAGCTCACATACCCTGAGCCATAATACTCTGCATAGTCATTATCAGACGATGCTAAAAAGTTTCCATCTTTATCAAACACAAGAATCGAACTACCATATAAAGATATCCGTTTAGCATGTGAAAGGAGTATATCCATACTCTCTTTATCTTTTTCTGTGAGTGTTTCGCCTTTAAGTAATTTAATTGTTTGGGGATTATTAGCTATGCTGTCAATACTTTGATTATATGATGAAAATAACTGACGAATAATTTTAGATGTAGACTCATCAGCAATTGCAATTACATTTGATGAAATGACATTCGTAATATCATTTGCAACCTTGTATGATAAAAAAACAGCACCACTAAGAAACGCTAATAAAACTATAGCAACTAGCGCAATAAATAACCTTATTTTTTTCATTTTAATCTCTATAGGTATAGTTAAACATTTATTAAGACATATCAGCCCATATTCTAAATATAGCTTAATATTTTATTATGTCAACTAATTAAACAAAAAAACAGGCCTTAACAGCCTGCTTAAAGTATTTATAATCTTAAATGTTTACTTTAGTTTAGTAGCTTTCATGATGATGCCTACTTTACCATCTGGATCAACAAAACCATGCATTGTTGGGAAGTTTTGGAACAACCATTTGTTAAACACTACTTTGCCATCTCTATAGATGTTAACCTTAACACCAGGGTTGCTTTCATCTAACGATTTATTAGCTTCGCCACCATCAACCATTGTAAAATCAGTGAAAAGTGTCATCACCTCAATAGAATATGGAGTACCAGTTAAAGGTACTTTTGTAGAAAATGGAACATCAAACGATTCAATCTTTTCGCTACCTAAATGTAACACGTCTATAACGGCACCACTATATTTTTCAGCGATAGCTGGTATAACTTTTGTAGTATCCACAGGCATCAGTTTCTCAGGCATTGGAGTTGTTTCCATTTGTTCAGCACCAGCGCCAGTGCTTGCAGCTGGCTGTACGACTGTGCCGCCTTCTTTCTTAGCGTTTTGCGAACATGCAGCCAGCAAAATCACAGCAGACATAATCAATAAAACTTTTTTCATCATAAATCCCTCTCATTTCATAATTCAATGGTTTACACTTTTGCATATTTTCAGAAAAAAGCAAGAAAAAAATATATCGCCTACACATTATTTACATAATCATTTAAGCATAAACATTTGGAAGATAACAAAAATATGATGATGAGCGACATGATGAACTAAATCATTCATAACGCAAGGTTTCAAGCCGTGCGTTTTTATGAAAATATAATGGTAGCAATATTGAATTACTTATAATAAAATATGTCCTGCAACTCCAACCAATGTACCTAGAACAATTGACGATGTTGACATTATCAATACTGCTTTTTTATCATTTTGATAAACCATAATTTGAATTGGCAAACTAAGTAAAAAAGTAATTATACCACCTTTAAGATACCATGCCATTCCCTCAATATTTGTATTGAATATAATAAATGGAATAATCAGGTAAAATGTAAACGCAGAAAGAATATCATGTTTATTTATTTTCATTTTAATCATTGGTATAATGTCTATAATTCCAACTACAATCCCAACGGAAATAGTGATTAAAAATTCTCGCATAAATACCCCCTTAAAACAACATCAATAACTTAATATCCTTATTAGCATTAAAAACTATTTTACAAACTTATTTGTAATATACTCTTGCATGTCGTGGCGGTCAATATCTAATATTTTAAATACTTCAGATTCGGGACAAACATTGCCTTCAATAAGCATGTTTAGTTGCCCTATAGTTATCGGAAAAGACTTTGCAAACCCCATAAACCTAGCGACTGGCTTCACGACTGACAACGTTATGTGTGGCGTGTAAACATTATTATCAATAGTTTCTGCAAGCATATGTATAATACGCTCATAATAATAAGCTTGTTCGCCGCATAGGTGAAAAGTTTTATCAATACATTCTATATTATCTATTGATTTTACAAAACATTCAGCGACATCAATTACACTAATCGGCTGTAGCATATACTTACCATCACCAAATATTGGTAGCAATCTAAATTTCGCCATTTGAGCGTGTAACATGTTGAAGAATTGGTCTTTTTCACCATATATTAATGACGGGCGAAAAATAGTATAATCTAGCCCAGAGTTTTTGATAATTTCTTCGCCTTCTGCTTTTGTGCGTTGGTATTTTGCAATACCATTTTCATTTGCACCGTTTGCAGACATATGTATTATGCGTTTCACATTAGCTTTTTTACAGGCATCTACAACCGATTTGACAGCTTCGACATGCAATCGTTTAAAAGTTGCACCAGCTCGCTTATCTTCACGGATAATGCCAACAAGGTTTATAACAGCATGGGCATCTGATAGGTTTTCAACCCAAGTGGAGTTATCATTTATATCGCCCGTAACAAATTCAATATTTTCAGTGATATAACCTCTGCCCATATTTCTAACTAAAGCTTTGATAGTATATCCATTTTTGATTAATGCTGATACTACATTTGAGCCAACAAACCCTGTTGCACCTATAACAAAAACACACTTATTTGCCATGATGTCACCTACTTTATTTGATATCATATTGTAGCATATGATTTTGTAAATTGAGATTTATTTTATGGTGTATGAAAGCGTGCATGAAAAAAGGGCTATCCTTGTGGATAGCCCTCATACTTCATATCTCATTTTTTTGATTTGCATAAGATTTTTTGCTCAAGACTAGGCGGCTTAAAAAAAGCAAGCGGAGTGTACACAAACGAAGGTACATGAGCATTGCTTTTTTTTAAACAACGACGTATTGGGCAAAAAGATATGCTAATCTTCTTTTGGGTTAGGTAATAACGCCTTTCTGGACAATTCCATTCTGCCGTTTCTATCTTTACCTAAGAACATAACCTCAACCTTGTCGCCCACTTTTACGTGGTCAGCAATGCTAGGGATACGCTCGTGAGCATACTGTGATACGTGCAACAAGCCCTCTATACCAGGTAGAATTTCAACAAAAGCACCGTAGTCCATAACTTTCTTAACAGTTGCTTTGTATGTTTTACCAGGAGTAGCTTCTGCAACAGATGCTTCAACCATATCGATAGCTAAGTCGATAACTTCTTTGTTTTTACCGAAGATGTTTACCACACCGCCATCTAGGATGTCGATAGTAGCACCAGTAGCTTCGATAATAGCTTTAACGTTTTTACCTTGAGGACCGATCAATGCACCAGTTTTTTCTGGGTTGATTTTCATTGCATGAACGCGTGGAGCGTTTGCTGCAAGTTCAGGTCTTGGCTCAGGTAAAGCTTTCAACATTTCGCCTAAAATGTGCGTTCTGCCTTCTAACGCTTGAGCTAATGATTTAGTAAGAACTTCTTTAGAAAGTCCTTTGATTTTGATATCCATTTGTAAAGCTGTGATACCGTCTTTCGAGCCAGCTACTTTGAAGTCCATATCGCCTAAGTGGTCTTCTAAGCCCATGATGTCAGTTAAGATAACGTAGTCGCCGTCTTCTTCCATCACTAAGCCCATCGCAACGCCTGAAACAGGAGCTTTGATTTGCAAACCAGCGTCCATCATTGCAAGTGTACCACCACAAACCGATGCCATAGATGATGAACCGTTAGATTCTAAAATCTCTGACACTATACGGATAGTGTATGGGAAATCTTCGTTTGATGGAGCGATATCGCAAATAGCACGCTCAGCTAACGCACCGTGGCCGATTTCACGTCTGCCTGGAGCGCCCATTCTACCAACTTCACCAACAGAGTATGGTGGGAAGTTATATTGTAGCATGAATTGCTTGTTAGTAAGTCCTTCGATAGTGTCAACAGTTTGGCTATCCATTTTAGAGCCAAGTGTTGCAACAACGAGTGCTTGAGTTTCACCCCTAGTAAATAGAGCTGAACCATGAGCGCTTGGAAGAACGCCACACTCGATATCAATAGGTCTAACTTCGTTTAAAGCCCTGCCGTCAAGTCTTCTGTGAGTCTTAACAAGTATCTCACGGAAAACGAGTTTTTCTACTTCGCCAGCGATATCTTTATATAGCCCTTTGTTAGCTGAAAGTTCGTCTTCGCCGTACGTTTCAGAAACAAAAGTAAGGTAATCATTTTTAACTTGATCAATAGCAGAGTATAGTTCAAGCTTACCTTTGATAGAAAACGCCTCTCTGAAAGCTACGTTAAATTTATCGTATGCTTCTGACACTTTGTCTTTTGGTAATGAGAAGTCGATGTATTCCATCTTTGGCTTGCCAATTTCCGCTGCCATCTTTTCTTGAATATCAACAAGTTTCTTGATTTGCTCGTGAGCATATTCAAGTGCTTCTACAACTTCCGCTTCGCTTGCAAACTCCATGCCTGCTTCAACCATTGCGATAGCGTCTTTTGTACCTGCAACAACTATGTTCATAGTAAGATCGCCGTGTACTTCTAATGGTGGGTTGACAACAAGTTCGCCGTTAAGCTTACCAATTCTCACACCGCCAACAGCGATTGTAAAAGGTATGTCGGAAATCATCAATGCAGCACTAGATGCATTTAAAGCCAGAATATCAGGCAGATTAATTCCATCGGCCGACAAAACCGTGGCAACCACCTGAGTCTCATTACGAAAGCCATCGTCAAAAAGAGGACGTAGCGGACGGTCGATTAACCTTGAAGTTAATGTTTCCTTGTCGCTAGGCTTTGTTTCTCGTTTTACGTAACCGCCAGGTATTTTACCGATAGAATACATCTTTTCGGAATAGTTTACCGTGAGCGGGAAAAAATCCTGATACTTTTCAGGAGCTCTACCAGCAACAGCTGTCAATAATACAACCGTGCCGCCTTGCTTTACCCAGATACTACCGTTAGCTTGTTTAGCTACCCAACCCGTTTCAAAAATGATAGGGTCGGCACAACCTGGAAGGCTAACCTCATATTTATGTACCTGTTTATTCATTTAATTACTTCCTTATTCCTAACGTAGCGATTAACGTACGGTAGCCTTGGAAATCCTTACGCTTGATGTAGTTTAACAACTTACGACGTTTACTAACCAACATCAACAATCCACGACGAGAGTGGTGGTCTTTTTTGTGAGTCTTAAAATGCTCAGTTAAGTACGTGATACGCTCAGTTAATAAAGCGATTTGTACTTCAGGAGAACCAGTATCAGTATCGTGTTGTTTAAAGTTACTGATGAGTTCTTGCTTCTTTTCTTTGTCCATTGCCATTTTTTAGCACCTCCATTGACATAAAAATATTAAGCCTGTATTTATAACAGAAATGTTTACATATTACAAGCATTATTAACGATAATACGTTATTATTTCAACACTTGCAATATTTAATTAAATACCATTTTAAGTTTTAGTGGCGTTGGTGAGCCTTCTACACGCTCTGCCATACCAAGTAAGTTCTGATTTGTGTCTAGTATGAAGAAGTTATCGCCCTCTTCTTCGATAGGTAGCGTCACATATCCGCTACGCTCTGGCGACTTTCCATTCAACACAGATTTTACAACTTCTTGTTTTACGATAGCCTTTGGGAAGTTCAGCAACTTATCAACCGAAACAACGGCACTTTCGAGTGTGCCTTCTTCTTTCATGGTTTTGAGTTGTTCTTCCTTGTAAGCTGTTTGTGATGTGAACACACCATTTTTTGAGCGAATTAAGCCACTCATTGCAGCACCTGTGCCTAGCTTTTTGCCAGTTTCTTCGATAATGCTACGTATATAAGTACCTTTACCACAAGCAACTTTTATAATCGCATGAGGATACTCATAGTGAAGTAGCTGAACGCTCTCAATGTGCATAACACTTGTGCCAGCATCTTCAAGTTTGCCTTCACGAGCAAGTTTATATGCCCTTACGCCATCTATCTTTTTTGCTGAAAACGCAGGGACAACAAGCTCCATATCGCCTTGAAATGTGGCTAGAACTTGCTCAAGCTCTTCACGAGTTGGTGTGATGTCAGAATTTTCTGAAAGTATTGTGCCTGTAGTGTCATAGCTATCGGTTGATATGCCTAGTTGCATTTCCGCAACGTATTCTTTATCGACTGATGATAGATAGTCTGCAAAGCGTGTTGCAGGCCCAACACACACAGGAAGCACGCCTTCTGCCATAGGGTCAAGCGTGCCTAAGTGTCCTACTTTCTTAATGCCTGTCAATTTACGAACCATAGCGACAACTGCAAACGATGTCACACCTGTCGCTTTATAAACGTTAATTACTCCGTTCATTCTGATACTGGCTCTCTATTGATTTGGCTAAAGAGTTCATCTAGTTTTGATACTTTATTATCAGCGTCATCTATAACAAACTCTAAGTTTGGTGTCTTTTTCAAGTGTAATGCTTTTGTAAGCTCACGCCTGATGAACGAAGCTGAACGCTGTAAACCTTTTTGTACAGCTTCAACTCGCTCTCTATCGTAACATGTGAACATAACACGTGCTAATGATAAATCTTTAGTGACTCTCACTTCAATAATTATCACATCTTTCACTTTCGGGTCGTTTACCTCTTGTGAGATGACACGTGCTAGTTCTTTTTTCATGAGTTCTGCAACTCGTCTTGTTCTTAATGATTCTTGCATATTCTAAGCCTAGTTATTCTCTTTTGCTTTCTCTGCTTTTTCAGCTTTTGCTACGTCCTCAAGTGTACGTTTTTCTTCTGTAAGCTCGTAAACTTCTAGGATATCGCCTTCTTTAATATCTTGGTATCTATCGATAGATAAACCACACTCGTAACCAGCAACAACTTCTTTAGCATCGTCTGTGAAACGTTTAAGTGTGCCGATTTTACCATCGTAAATAACGATAGAGTCACGAATAACCCTGATAGTAGAGTTACGGTTAATTTTACCCTCAAGTACGTAACAACCAGCAATTTTGCCGACTTTAGGTACAGAGAACACTTGGCGGATTTCAACCTTACCAACAACTTGCTCAACAACTTCTGGAGATAGTAAGCCCTCAAGAGCCATTTTAACATCATCTATCGCTTTATAGATTACAGAGTATAGTTCGATGTCAATATTTTCTCTATCTGCCACTTGTTTAGCATTGTTATCAGGACGAACGTTAAAGCCTATCATAATAGCTTTTGACGCGCTAGCAAGTGAAACGTCACTCTCTGTGATAGCACCGATAGCACTGTGTATGATGTTTACTTTAACTTCTTGGTTAGTCAACTTCAATAATGATGCAGAAAGTGCTTCAAGTGAGCCTTGAGCATCGGCTTTCAATACTATGTTAAGTTCTTTTAGCTCGCCTTCTTTAATCTTGCCGAATAAGTCTGCAAGTGAAAGTTTACCGTGGCTTGCTTGTTGTTTTTCTTTAGCGATTTTCTCACGTAGTTCTGCAACTTGTTTAGCTGTTTTTTCTTCAACAACGATGAACTTTTCGCCCGCTTCAGGAACTTCAGAGAAGCCCATGATTTCAACAGGCATAAATGAGCCTTCTTTAACAGCTTGCCCTTTATAGTTGAACATTGCCCTAACTTTACCAAACTGGCTACCAGAGATAAATGTATCGCCACGTTTCAGTGTACCGTTTTTCACAAGTACAGTTGCAACAGGACCTTTTTGTTTATCAAGCCTTGACTCGATAACGATACCTTCAGCTTCACGTCTTGCGTTACCTTTAAGGTCTAAAACTTCTGCTTCAAGTAGTACACGCTCGAGTAAATCGTCGATACCTGTACGTTGTTTTGCAGAGATTTCTTGGAACTGGTATTCACCGCCCCATTCTTCTGAAATAATTTCATGTTCAGCTAACTGAGCTTTAACATGTTCTGGGTTTGCACCCTCTTTATCCATTTTGTTTATCGCTACAACTATCTTAACACCAGCAGCTTTTGCGTGGTCGATAGCTTCTTTTGTTTGTGGTTTAACACCGTCATCAGCTGCAACAACTAGGATAACGATATCTGTGAGTAATGCACCCCTAGCACGCAGAGTTGTGAACGCTTCGTGACCTGGAGTATCTAAGAAGATGATTTTGCCGCTTGTGCTTTCAACTTCGTATGCACCGATATGCTGAGTGATACCACCAGCTTCGCCACTTGCAACGCTTGTTGAACGGATAGCATCAAGTAGAGATGTTTTACCATGGTCAACGTGCCCCATAACTGTAACGATAGGTGGACGTTTGCTAAGGTCTTCATCTTTATCAACATATGTTGGAAGTAGATCGTCTTCTGTGATAGTTTTCATAACAACTTCGATACCATAGTCCATACCGATAAGTTGAGCAGTGTCAGCGTCGATAGATTGGTTTACAGTAGCCATTAAGCCCATGCCAAAAAGTTTTTTGATAAGCTCAGTAGCTTTAACACCAATCATCGCACTAAATTCAGATAAAACGATACGCTCGCCAATTTCAACCCTTTCAGGACGTACGAAAACATTTTGTTGTGACTTATCGCCACCGCCGCCTTTCCTTCTGTTACGCTTGTCGAAGTTTCCACGACGGTTGTTACGTTGGTTAGGGCGAGGTTGGTCAACACTTATTAAGTCCGAAATATCAATGTTCGGATTAATAACTGGTTGTTTTTCGATCTCTTTTTCAATATTTAGCTCGTCCATACCCTCATTGATAGTCTTAGCCCAACTTTTAGTTGTCTTTTTAACATCTTTTTTAGGTTTAACAGCCTTTTTATCTTTATCTTTGTTATCGTCCTCTTTTTTCTTGACGATACGTTTACGTTCTTCTTCTTGAGTAAGTGTCAGTGAGCCATTGTCTGTACCGAACCTACTTCCTCCGCTTTGGTTTCTATCTTTATTAAACGGTGGGCGTCCATCTCTGTTGCCACCTTCACGGTTACCTTGGTATCCGCCACCTGTTCTATTGCCATCACGATTACCTTGGTATCCGCCACCAGTTCTGTTA
>CAYJDR010000032.1:0-24244 GCA_964368965.1 uncultured Deferribacteraceae bacterium | reverse complement strand
TCTATAACAATATATACTAGTTGTGATAAATATGCAACTTATTAGTTTGGGGTGGGGAGGTGGGGGGGGTAAATATATCTTGACAGCAACAAAGTATCGAATTATCCTATTTAGTATATAAATATAAATCAAAGGAAAAGTTAGATGTACATTAAAAGCCTTACATTTGAAGACAAAGCAGCAGGATGGAAACTTGAGAAAGTCGAGTTTGACCGATTGTCATTACTTGTAGGTTTATCAGGTGCAGGCAAAACTAGGATATTGAATGCGATAAAAAGCTTAGTTGAAATCGCGTTGTTTGGTGCGTCTTATCAAGGCTTAAAATGGGAAATTCACTTTACTGACAATGAAAATAGAGATGTTATTTGGAATGGTGAAACTGCGTTTAATAGCAAAAATCATGATAGTGAACGTAGCTCTTTTCTAGATCCGATTTATCAAGCTTTTACAACAGATGCTGATAAAAGGGCTGTTAATAACTTTATAAATGAAATAGTCATCATTGATGGTCAAGACGTTGTAAAACGTGAAAATGGCTCAATACATCTCAATGGTGAAGAAACACCAAAACTCCCTAATACTCAAAGTGTACTATACTTATTAAGAGAAGTGAACGATTTAGTTTATTTCTATACTAGCTTTTATCATACTCGCATTGCTAATGTTTTGTTAGATAAAGAACATTTTGCTATAAATGATGAAGCATTCGACATGCAAATAATCAGATTATTTGGTGTTACACCTCTAAACATGTTACTCCACGTTTTTTATCTTGATAAGCAATTATTTAACGACATTAAAAGTACCTATCAAGAAATTTTTCCATACGTTGAAGATATAAGATTCGTTGAACAACAAAAAATTCCTGGCGGTATGTTGTATACTCTTGAAATAAAGGAATATGGATGTGGTAAGTGGATAAATATCCACTCTGTGTCATCAGGCATGGTCAAAGCACTACAATATCTATCATCCATCTACCTATCTTCTGAAAACTCTGTTTTCCTAATAGATGAAATTGAAAATAGTTTCGGTGTAAACTGTTTAGAGCCTGTGGTAGAACTTATCATGTCACGAAGTAATGCACAGTTCATTATAACAAGCCATCATCCGTATATCATCAATAACATTGAGCCAGAGAATTGGATGCTTGTTGAAAAGCATGCCGATGTTATCAAAACTAGTAAAGTTGAAGATAGAATTTCAAAAGTATCAAAGCATGATAAATTTATGTTACTTTCAAACTTGCTCGAAGACTTGAAGGATGAACACAACTAAATGAACATATATGTAGTCGCAGAAGGTAAAACAGAGAGATATGTTTATAAAAAGTGGTTTGAACATTTTTTGCCAAACTATAAACTTGTCAGCATGCCTGAACAAGCTACCGATAATTGCTACTATATAATCTCGGGTATTGGTTACCCTAATATAAAAAAAGAAGTAACCAATGCTATTAAAACAATGAAAGAACTAGGAACATATCAACAACTACTTGTAATAGTTGATAGTGATGGTGAGCCTTTTCATGACAAATATACAGAGTTTAAAACACTAGCTGATGAACATATCCTTGCAAGTATTGATTTTGATATTATTGTTCAAAACATTTGTATTGAAACTTGGTTTTTAGGAAATGTAAAAGCTGTACCTGCACAACCAACAGATAGTGAGGCGTGTAGCCATATCTCATTTTACAACGTAAGAGAAAATGACCCTGAACTCATGAAAAAACCTGAAAATTTTATAGGCTCTTTTGCAAACTATCACTATCAATATTTAAAATGCTTGCTCAAACACAACAATATATCTTATAGTAAAACAATACCTAACAGTGTTTATGAATTACACTACTATAGGCAATTGCAAAACAGAATTGCCACAACAGGACATATAAACAGCTTTTCTCAAGTGGAAACATTTTTTAATAAAATCAATCAGCTATAAACGTAGCGTAACGACGCAATAGTGCTATTTAGGGTATGCACATTTTAAAGCATAAATGGTGCTAGTGCTAGGCATGCAAGCGAGTTATGAAAGGAGTGTACTCCGACGGTACATGACTGAATAACAAGTGAAGTATAACAACGCAATAGTGCTATTTAGGGTTTAAAATCCTCACTTCGCATTCAAGAGCTACCCCACTCCCCCTCATCACTTCCGCCTTTGCAAGCTCTATCAATGCGAGTATGTCGCTAGATGTTGCGTTGTCGACGTTCAATATGAAGTTTGCGTGTTTGTCTGATATCATAGCGCCACCGATGCGTTTACCTTTCAAGCCAGCTTGTTCGATTAATGTGCCAGCGTAGTTACCCTCAGGGCGCTTGAAGACAGAGCCACATGATGGTTTATCGAGTGGTTGTTTTTCTGCACGTGTTTTTAATATCTCTGATTTTGTTTGCTCTAGCAATGCTTTATCGCCGTGTTCTAGCTTGAATGTAGCGTTCAACACTATGCAACCATCAAGCCCCTCTGACTTGCGATAGCCGAACAAACATTCAGTGTTTGACAGTTTCGTAACTTCGCCATTTGCGCCCAATACTAGCACGCTTTCAAGCACGTCTTTCACTTCCACGCCGTAAGCGCCAGCGTTCATCATGATAGCGCCACCGACTGAGCCTGGTATGCCGATTAACTTTTCAATGCCCGAGAGCGAATTGTTTATAGCATACATAACAAGCGCAGATAACGGCTTGCTTGCGCCTACTGATATTAAATTATCTTTATGTGTTAGCGAGTTATCGAGTTCTAACGTCGATATGATAAGCCCATTGTAGCCATCGTCGCTTATTAGCACGTTTGCGCCACCGCCTAGAATTTCGTATGGAATGGCGTTATCATTTGCAAACGAGAGCGCATCTAGCAGTTCTATAATGTTGGTAGGTTTAGCAAAATAGCGTGCGTTGCCACCTGTTTTATATGTTGTGTATGGTTTGAGTGATACGTTTTCGGATATCACATCTTTGCTCCGTCTAGTGCGTTTTGGCAACCGCATGTGCAAGTTGTTATGTGCCTTGGAACTTCTGCAATCAAGCGAGATACGCTATACATCGCCTTTTTGCCTTCTGCAATAATCTCTTCTGGCTTGAGTAGTTTATCGCCTGATAGCCCTGCTGCGACGTTTGCGACAACTGCAACACAGCAATAGCAAATCTCAGCTTCACGGAACATTGTAACCTCTGGGAAAAGCGTCATGCCTACGACGTCCATGCCCCAGCGGTCGTATAGTTTTATCTCGGCTGCTGTTTCTAGCCTTGGTCCGCTTGTGCAGATGTATGTGCCATTTTCGACGAGTGCCACGCCGATAGATTTTGCAGCTTTCGACATGCTGTTGCGTAGGTCGCCACAGAATGGGAACGTTAAGTCGACATGGTAAACGCCTTGGTGTATCATGGTGAATAGCGAGCGTATGCGCCCAGCGGTGTAGTCGACTGCGTTATCGAGCAACACGAGTGAGCCAGCCTTTAGTGCCGAGTTGATACCACCTACAGATGAGAACGCATAAACAGCATCTACATTAAGTTGCTTGAAGCCCATGACGTTTGCACGATAGTTTACGTGCGCTGGTGAGAGTTCGTGTTTTATGCCGTGCCTGCTTAGCACGAAAAATTCGGCGTTATCAGACTTGAAGTGTTTGAACGGTGATGACGGTTTGCCATAGCTTGTTTCTAGCGATATTTCGCCGATGTATTCGATGCCTGCGACGTCTTCAAGACCGCTGCCGCCTATTATGCCTATTTTTAACATTGATTTACTCCTTACCAATCATTTTTGGTAGTTGCACGTTGTAGTACATGCAGTAAAGCCTTAGTGTTGTTATTGATATAGATGTTATGAGGATATTTATATCTATGTTTAGCCCTAGTTTATCAAGCCCTAGGAACATGAAGCCACCTAATATGCTTGCTGATGCGTAGATATCTTTACGTAGCACGAATGGAACTTCCTTTGCGAGTACGTCCCTTATCATGCCGCCGAAAGTAGCTGTCATAACGCCTAGCAATATCATGCCGTACCACACTATGCCTTGCGACTCTGCAATAGTGACACCGATACACGTGAACACGCCAAGCCCGATAGCATCGCTCACGTTTAGTAGCATCATGTTGCGCTCAACGTGCTTAGTCATGAAGAACACAACAAGCGTGGCAAGTATAACCATCACGACATATAGCCCATCGTTGAAGATGAACGGAGGCACTCTGCCTATCATAGTATCACGTATCGTGCCACCACCAACGGCTGTAACGAACGCAAGCACGAACATGCCGTAGATGTCCATATCTTTTTTCACGCCTACTAGCGCACCAGATATCGCGAACGCAAACGTACCTGCGATATCGAAGAAATATAAAAAGTTTGTATCCATGTCTATAATATCAATCATTTCTGTACCCTACTGCTTCTACTGTTTTACTAACCTTATGCGACGTGTGCAACGGCTTGCAACGTCTTCATCGTGTGTGACTATCACAACTAATACACCTTTTTGCGATAGTGATGATAATATCTCCATAACTGCATCTGTGTTTGCTTTATCGAGGTTTCCTGTTGGTTCATCTGCTAGTATCATCTTAGGCGAGTTAATGAGCGCCCTTGCGACAGCTACACGTTGTTGCTCGCCACCTGAAAGCTCTGATGGGAAATGCGACAACCTATGCGAAAGCCCAACCTCTGTAAGCAAGTTTGATGCCTTTGATAGTGCTTCTGTCTCGCTTCCGCCAGCTATTAGCATAGGCAACATAACATTCTCAACTGCGCTGAACTCGTCTAGCAAATAGTTGTGCTGGAACACGAAGCCGATTTCGTTGCCCCTGTATTTGTTGAGTTCGTTTTCGCTCATGCTATATATGTCTGCGCCTTCGAAAAACACTTTGCCACCTGTTGGTAGGTCTAGCCCGCCTATGATGTTCATAAGTGTAGATTTACCAGCACCAGATGCGCCAGTTAGCGCCACTAGTTCGCCAGCTTCAAAAGTTTCATGTACGTTTGCAAGCACCACTACGGACGAGTCGCCCATGATGTATTCCTTCGATATGCCTTCAAGTTGTATCAACGCCATATCTGCCCCCTTAATCGTTACGCAACGCCACTATTGGTGGCATTTTCGACGCTTGGCGACTTGGGAATATGGAAGCTAAAAAAGTTATCAGCAACGCACACACTGTAACGAGTATATAAACCCCAAAGTCTAAATCTATCGGTACTCTATCTGTGAAATAGATGTTTTCTGGTATTTTTATTATGCTTGTATGGCGCAACAATAGCGTTATTGCAAGTGCGAACACGTTGCCAAGTATTGTGCCAGCAAGCCCCACAAGCAAGCCTTGCCTGACGAACACGCTCATAACGAACTTGCTACTAGCGCCGTATGCACGCAAGATTGCGATATCTTTTTGCTTATCCTTAACGGTGATAGATATCATGCTGATGATGTTGAACGAAGCAACAACGATAATAAGCGTAAGTATGATGAATAGCGCAAGCCTCTCTAGCTGTAGTGCGCTGAATAGTCCTTTGTTCATGCTCATCCAGTCCCTAGCCCAATAAGGATAAGGGAGCGACTCCGACAACGCTAAAGAAACATCTTCGATATCTGCATCATCTGCTACGGCTACATTTAAGCCAGATACTGTGTCGCCAAGTTTAAAGAAGCTCTGCGCCGACTCGATAGAGATGTATGCAAACGACGAGTTATACTCTGCTATGCCTGTATCGAAATAGCCTGCTACTGCGAATTTCTTCATCTTAGGTACCGTACCGAACGGACCTTTTGCACCTTGCGGGCTGATGATTGTGACGACATCGCCAACGAACACATTGAGCGATAGCGCAAGCTCACGCCCTAGCAATATTGTAGGCATGCCGTTATGTGTTGTGGATATATTGTCCATAGAGCCTTGTGTTACAAAGCTTTCTAGTTTTGATACGTGCTTTTCAAGTGCTGGGTCGATACCGCGAACGATAGCGCCTGAAACAGTACGCTCTGATGATAGCATCACTTGCGAATAAGTGAACGGCGCAACAGCACCAACGCCATCGACCATGCTTACATTGTCCATGATTTCAGCGTATTCTGCTATCGGTTTAACGTCGAAACGGGTGATAGTAATATCGGAGTTTGTGCCAAGCAACTTGTCACGCAAGTTATCCATAAAGCCTGACATGACATTGACAACAATAATCAAAGTGGCAACACCAAGCATAATACCGATAACAGATGTGATAGATAAAAACGACATCAACCTGTTACGCTTACGGCTTTTGATATAGCGAAACGCTAGCATATTTTTAGGATCCAAAGCACAACCCCCATATAATAAAGTTTGCCGTTATACAGAAATACAACGGCAAAAGTATGTTAGTTAAAATTGTATGATGAACGGCAACAACCGTACATTAAGTTTACTATTTAGCTCTGTAGTTCGGAGCTTCTTTTGTGATTTGTACATCATGTACGTGGCTCTCAACTAAGCCAGAGTTTGTGATGCGCACGAACTTGCCAATCTCACGTAGTGTGTCGATAGAGTTTGCACCAGCATAACCCATACCAGAACGTAAACCACCCATTAATTGATAGATAGATTGCATAACTTCACCACGGTAGTGAACACGGCCTTCGATACCTTCTGGAACGAACTTAGCATCAGATACTGTGCCATCTTGGAAGTATCTATCTTTACTGCCGTCTTTCATAGCGCCTACTGAGCCCATGCCACGATATACTTTGTAGCTTCTGCCTTGGTATAGCTCGATTTCGCCAGGTGCCTCAGCAGTACCAGCTAATAATGAGCCTAACATAACCACGTTAGCACCAGCTGCGATAGCTTTTACGATATCGCCAGAGTATTTGATACCACCATCAGCGATGATAGATATGCCACACTCTTTTGCAGCAGCAGCACAATCAAGCACAGCACTAATTTGTGGAACACCAACACCCGCAACAACACGAGTAGTACAGATAGAACCAGGCCCGATACCAACCTTAACACAATCAGCACCAGCAGCAGCCAACGCCTTAACAGCCTCAGCAGTTGCTACGTTACCAGCTACGATTTGTAACTCTGGGAACTTAGCCTTGATAGTTTTAACCATCTCAAGAACCCTTGACGAGTGGCCGTGAGCAGTATCAACTGTGATAACGTCAACATGCTTGCGCACTAGCTCTTCCACACGCTCTAAAGTATCTGGCGATGTACCAACAGCAGCACCAGCAAGCAACCTGCCCATTGCGTCCTTAGATGCTAGTGGGTAGCGTAAACGCTTGTTGATATCTTTGATAGTGATTAAGCCTTTTAAGTTATAAGCGTCGTCAACTACTAAAAGTTTCTCAATTCTATATTTGTGTAGCTCTTCGATAGCGTTCTCAAATGATGTACCAACTGGCACAGTCACTAAGTTTTCGCTTGTCATATATTCCGATACTTTGCCTTCGTTATTCTTAACAAAGCGTAAGTCACGGTTAGTGAGGATACCTGTTAAAAGGCTACCTTTTGTAACAGGGATACCAGAGATTTTATATTTAGTCATCAGCTCTAATGCGTCTGAAACTGTTCTATCTTGGTCAATTGTAATAGGGTCAACAATCATGCCGCTTTCTGAACGTTTAACTTTATCAACTTCATCAGCTTGGCGCTCTATTGACATGTTCTTGTGTATGAAACCTAAGCCACCCTCTTGAGCGATAGCTATCGCAAGCCTAGCTTCTGTAACTGTATCCATAGCTGCAGATACGAGTGGAATGTTCAGCTTGATTTTCTTAGTTAAGTTAGTTGTTGTGTCAACTTCTGACGGTAAAACTTCCGAATGGGCTGGAATAACCAACACATCATCAAATGTCAATGCTTCGCCTGTAATTTTGTTATCGTGGCTACCATTATAGTTCATAAATCTTCTCCTAGTTACAATTGATCTATTTTAATAGTTTTTAATAATCTCTGCGTATACGTCTTGTGCTTTCTCTGTGCCACATACATATGCTGTATGGCGCTTGAATGCACTAAATTCAACCTTTTGAGCTACCTTTTCGATAAACTCTCTATCATATTTTCCAGCTACTTCTGCGGCTGATAGTTTATGCTCAAATATATCCATAAGCAAGCTATCAACATCGGCATAAGTTAGCCCCATTTCTTGCTCGTCTGTTTGCCCTTCCCATAGGTCTGCGCTAGGTGCACGCTCTATTACAGACTTTGGCAACCCGTAATGGTTCGCAAGTGCATAAACTTGTTGCTTATATAGCGTGCCTAGTAAGTTGACAGATGATGCCGTGTCGCCATACCAAGTGCCATAGCCTAATAGACATTCTGTTTTGTTAGAAGTTCCAGCAACTAGTGCGCCTAGTTTTTGCGACATGTCAAAAAGTGTCGTCATTCTAACACGTGCCATGACGTTGCCTTTCCTAAGCGGTGTGATGTCGCTATCTATTTTGCAAAACGTGTCAACAACTTCGCTGATATCTATAGTTTGCAAGTTTATAGAGAGGTTGTTTGCAACTTCCTCTGCGATTGTTTTAGAGATAGGGTTCGACGTTTTGTAAGGCATGAAAAACGCTTGCACATTCTCTGCACCAACAGCGTGGACAGCTATCGCCGCCGCAACTGCACTATCAATACCACCTGATAAACCTACAACAATTTTGTTTGTGCCAGCTGATTGGAGGTATTCTTTTAATGATGCTTCAAGTGTTGTAGCGCTCATATTATTCGCCCCTCACAAAAAGCCCACTCTTGCCGCCGCTTTTACGCATGAGGCGAATGTTTGTGATTTCCATTTCCTTATCAACAGCTTTGCACATATCATATATTGTGAGCGCCGTGACAGATACGCCTGTGAGCGCCTCCATCTCAACGCCTGTTTGCCCACCAACACGCACTTCAACAGCGATTTCCACTTCCGATTTTTCGAAATCTGTTTCAAAGTCAACCGTGACGCCACTAACCATAAGTGGATGGCATAGCGGTATCAAATGTGGAGTTTGCTTAACAGCCATAATGCCTGCAAGCCTAGCAACTTCAAACACGTTGCCTTTCTTAATGCCTTGCTCTGTGATTAGCTTTAGCGTTTCAGGCTTCATGCGTACTGTGCCCATCGCTAGCGCTACCCTGTCGGTAACGTTTTTCTCTGTAACATCAACCATGCGGCTTGCGCCTTTTTCGTCGAAATGTGTAAATCCACTCATTTGCTCTCCACCCTTAAGGGAACGTTACAAATATAGTATCCTTTGGGATATTTGTTTCTGCAAAGTTCCATATATTTTGCATGTCGTCTGATACTGCAGACATGTCGATTTTGTCAGTATTTATGCTGATAGTTGCATAGTTTTTGCTAGTGCTTGTAACTGTGCCGTTATCAGAAAATGTTGGCGCTTTTACAACTATTTCATAGGCTTCGTTCTTTGTTAGGAACAGCCTTGAGAATATTAAGCATACTAAGTCGCGCATTTCAGGTGCTAGCGAGTTCTCTTTCAATGATGGAACCATGTTGCCAGCCATATCCAGCGACGAATATAAAAGTGTGATAGTGACACGCTTTTTGCTTTTCCTAGCGTCTGTGATTGTTAACGATGGCACAACTTTGTAGCGCTCAGCATAGGCAGACTCACGCAATGTGCCGTTAAACTTATTCAATATGTCGTTGATTTCGTACGACGCTTTTTTATCCATTTGGTTTGTTGTTGTGCGCTCGTTCGAGAATATTTTCTCTGTCCTGACATACTGTTTTGAGATGTACGCCTCAGCATTGTTATACATGCGCACTTTCATCCAGTCGCCACTTTCGCCGATAATCAGCACCTTTTCTGAGCGAGTAGAATACCTAATAAGCTTATGAGAAGTGGAAGGCCCCTCACGAAACGCAATGTTAGCATAACGCACCGTGCCGACGCCTTCAACAACGTCAACAATCGGCGTATGCTCCAATATGCCTACGTTTGGCATAGCAGCGCCTGCTTCATCGGGGTTTTCAACTATCTCTATCTCTGTTTCTTGCTCTGTTGTTGCCTCTTGTGCAAACGCACAGAAAGATAGCGAGCTTAAAACAATAGTAAATAAAAGCTTTTTAAACATTAAACCTAAAGTAGATTATGTCGCCATCTTTGACGATGTACTCTTTACCCTCGAGCCTTAGTTTGCCTTTTTCTTTTGCGACGGTGAGTGATTTTAGTTCCTCAAAGTCGGCAAACGAGCAAACTTCAGCACGGATAAAGCCACGCTCGATATCTGAGTGGATTTTACCAGCAGATTTTTGAGCGTTCATACCGCTTGTGATAGTCCATGCGCGCACTTCTTTTTCGCCAGCTGTGAAATATGTGATTAAGCCAAGCAAATCGTAACCGCTCTTGATAAGCGACTCTAGGCCAGAACATTCCATGCCAAGTGCATCGAGGTATTCTTTAGCATCTTCCTCAGATAGGTCTAGTAGTTCGCACTCTGTTTTGCCACATATTTTAACAACGCCAGCGCCTTCAGCAGCTGCGATTTCACGGACAGCTTTAACGTGTTCGTTATCTTCTGCTATGCCGTCTTCGTCTACGTTCACGGCGTATAGAACTGGCTTTGCAGTGATAAGTGAATATTCTCTGATTTCTTCTTCATAGTCTGGGTGTTCTGCAAGTACAGAACGGATAGGTTTGCCATCGTTAATTTCGTTAATGATAGCTTCGATAACGTCAGCTTTGCGCTTTAGGGTTTTGTCGCCACTTTTAGCGCCTTTAGCGTATTTTTGTTGGGCTTTTTCTAATATCTCAAGGTCGGATATTAAAAGCTCCATATTGATTATTTCTATATCTCTTTTAGCGTCGACGCTGTTTTCAACGTGTACGATATCAGTGCTTTCGAAGCACCTAACGACGTGAACGATAGCATCAACTTGCCTGATGTGCGTTAAGAATTGGTTACCCCTGCCCTCGCCTTTGCTAGCGCCTTTAACAAGGCCTGCGATGTCGACAAACTCAACAGTAGTAGGCACGATAGATTTCGGCTTAACATATTGAGTGATGAACACCATGCGCTCGTCAGGCACAGGAACTATGCCTCTGTTTGGGTCTATCGTACAAAATGGATAGTTAGCACTCTCCGCATTTTGAGCCTTTGATAACGCATTAAAAATCGTTGATTTCCCAACATTTGGAAGCCCAACTATACCACAACTAAATCCCATGTTTCACTTTTCCTTATTTTTATTAATAGTTGTTAAAAATATATTCTTTTTATGAGCGTTTTGCAAGTACAAAATGATAAGAATTGATAATTGATTGAATAGTTGGCAACACATAAACAAAGGTTAATATTATTTAATAACTTTAACAAGTAGTGGTTACCGTCGTTCATGAGTCACAACCCTTTTTTATTGCCATTTTATTCAACTTCGCATATACTTATCCAATGATGAGAGGTAAAAACCTATGAGAAAATATTTATTAACGATAGCAACGGCTATGTTGCTAGTGGTAGGCTGTGGCGATAGTGGCGACAGCAACGGCGGTAGCACAAGCGTTACAAACTACACTATTGATAACGGCACATGGCTAATCCTCACGGCGCAAGGGTTAAAAGACTTCGCAACGCAAGTTAAAACGGACAATGCCACAAATGCAAAATTGATGAACGATATCAATTTAGAGGGCAACGCTAACAACCAATGGGAAGCAATAGGCACAAATTCAAACAAATACACAGGCGTATTTGACGGCAACAACAAAACAATTAGTGGATTGTATATTGATAAACCAACTGTAGATAGCCAAGGCTTGTTTGGCTTTAGCAGTAGCACAATCAAAAACGTAAAAATAAGCAGCCCAACTATAACAGGACAAAACGATGTCGGCAGTGCTGCTGGCTGGAATGGTGGTACAGTTGAGAATATAACTGTAATCGGTGGCACAATAAAAGGTAATAACGACGTCGGCGGTGTCGTTGGAGTCAATAGCACAGGTGGCACAGTTACTGCAAGTCACAACACAGGCGCAGTTAGTGGCACCAACTATACAGGTGGCGTTGTTGGCTGGAATAATGGTGGCACAGTTACTGCTGTTTATAACACAGGCGAAGTCAATGGCAGAACCAATGTCGGTGGTATTGTTGGCAACGATACTGGCGGCACAGTTACTGCAAGCTATAATACAGGCAAGGTTAGTGGCACAAGCGAAATTGGCGGAGTCGTTGGCATTAATGAAGGCAAAGTTACTGCAAGCTATAACACAGGCAATGTTAGCGGTGAATCTAGCGGTGGAATTGTTGGTCGGAATGAAGGTGGCACCGTTACAGCTGTTTACAATACAGGTTCAGTTACTAACACAAGTGGTAGTAGCTATATCGGCGGGGTCGTTGGTTGGAATACTGGCTCTGTAGATACTGCATATTATACAACAAGTAATAATAGTGGTATTAATGGCATTGGCGCTGACACTACATCAGGTGTTAAAGTAACTAATGTTTCTGGTGTAGCTAGTGATAGTGATATTCTTGCATCTGTTTTAAATGGTGTAATAGGCAATGCAACGCATATATTTGTAGCAGGTGCAAACGGCCCTACTTTGCAAGCAAATAGTGCAGATTGTATAAACCCTACTAATGACCATGCTGACAACAACGGCACTTGGGAGATATATACAGCAGATGGTTTGATTGCGTTGCGTAGCAATTTATCACAAGATGCTAAACTAATGTGTAACATAAACTTAGGTGGTAGCGCTAGCGAGTGGACACCGATAGGCACAGAGCCAAACAGTTACACAGGCGTATTCGACGGCGATAACAAAACAATTAGCGGATTATATATTAATAAACCAACCGCCAACCATCAAGGTTTGTTTGGTGCTAGCAGTGGCTCTATCAAAAACTTAATAATAAGCAACCCAACTATAACAGCGAGACGCAATGTTGGCGGTGTAGTTGGTTATAATCACATATCTAGCAAAAATGAAAATGTAGCTGTAATTGGTGGCACAATTACCGGTGAAGACTCTGTCGGCGGTATTGTTGGTATTGGCCGTGGTACAATTATAGCAAGCTATAACACAAGTAAAGTTAATGGCGAAAATAATATAGGCGGTATCATTGGGCTTAGTGATGGCTTGCATATTGCATGCTATAACACAGGTGATGTTACTGGTATAAGAAATGTTGGCGGGGTTGTTGGCTTTAGTGAAGGCTCAGTTACTGCAAGCTATAACACAGGCAATGTTAGTGGCGAAACTAGTGGTGGAATTGCTGGTTGGAATGAAGGTGGCACCGTTAACACTGCATATTTTATAAATGGCAAAGTTGAGGGTGGAAATGTTGGCATTGGCACTGACACTACATCAGGTGCTAATATAACTAGTGTTTCTGGTGTAGCTAGTGTTAGTGATATTCTTGCATCTGTTTTAAACGGTGCAATCGACAGTAGCACAACAAACTATCGCTTTGACACAACTGATATATACAAATTCGTGATACCATAAACAATAATTAAGTTACACTTACAAGGGCAATCGTTTGGTTGCCCTTTTTTTATATGCAATAATGCATTATGATTTTCTTTAGATTGCTTCGGCGGTCATCATATAGCAACGAATTTTTAGACAAAAAAAAGAGCCTCGTTTTCACGAAGCTCTATAACATAGAAATTACTTGTTTAATGTAAATGGAACAATAGCAATGATACGTGCTGTTTTGATAGCTATTGCTAATGAACGTTGGTGCTTAGCACAAGTACCAGTGAGCCTTCTTGGCATGATTTTGCCACGCTCAGTGATGAAGTGTCTAAGTAGTTTTGCGTCTTTGTAGTCTATATCAATTTTGTCTACGCAAAAACGGCAAACTTTTTTTCTTTGAAATCTTTTTTTAACAACTGCCATGTTGTAGTCTCCTAATTAAATGATTAAAATGGGACGTCGTCCTCATCGATCGAATCTGTTTGTTTAAAATTACTTTCACTAACAGTAGAGTCGCTGTTATAGCTATTGTTGCTATAATTGTCTTCCTTCCTGCCGACCATTTGGAATGATTCAACTATGATCTCGTGTTTAGTTCTGCGCTGACCTTCTTGTTCCCAAGTGTTCATAGATAAGCGACCGTCTATTAACAATGGCGTGCCTTTTGTAACATACTCGCCCATGATTTCAGCTTGCCTGCCGAAAGCAACGATATCAACGAACATAGTTTCGTCTTTATCTTTGTATCTGCGGTTAACTGCGATGCCAGTCCTAGCGACTGCTGTGTTAGAGCCTGGTATGTTCCTTAACTCTGGTTGGCGTGTGATGTTGCCCATAAGTACTACTTTGTTAAATGATGCCATAGTGTCAAATCCTGTGGTTTAGTGATTAGTTATTTTCTTCAGTAGCAACTGTTTCTTCAGTAGCAACGATTTCTTCAGTTACGTCTTCAACAGCAACGTCGCCAGCTACAACTTCGTCAGCTTCTTTTGCTGGGCGCTCTTTACGTGGAGCTTCTTTACGAGGTTTAAGTTTGAACTTTTTCTCGTCGATCATAACTACAACATAACGTAGAACGTCTTCGTTGAACTTAAAGCGTTTTTCTAGCTCAGCGTGGCTGTAGCCTTCTTCTGCTTTAAACTGGATTAGAACGTAGAAACCATCAGTTTCGTTCTCGATAGGGTAGGCAAGTGCTTGTTTGCCCCAGATTTGCACATCTAAAATTTCGCCACCATGGTTAGTGATGTTCTCTTTGTAGAAGTCGATGTGCTTCGTGTGCTCGTCAGCCGATAGGTTCGGCTTTAAAATAAATACCGTTTCGTAAGTCCTCATTGGATCTCCCTTTTGGATTAATTAGCCTTGTGTTTACATGTACGCAAAGCAAGGTAGAAGATTTTTTTAACAGTTTATATCGCCAAAGTCAAGAAAAATCATTGCAAATTTATTAATTATGTTGCATTAATTGTGTATGGAAAAGAATTATGAAACTTATGTGTCTGACATTTCAGGCGAACGTGCCGACGCAGGCATAGCTAGACTTACAGGTAAAACTCGTGCAAAAATAGGCGAACTCTTGGCAAACGATTGCGTTCTTGTCAACGGTGCACCTATCAAGAAATCCGCTAAACTCAAAGAAGGCGACGTCATCAGCATACACTTCATGGAAGAACCTATGCCAGACCTCACGCCTAAGGAAATCCCATTTGAGATAGTGAAAGACTGCGAACATTACGCAATCATCAACAAACCAGCAGGTTTAACCGTGCACCCAGCACCAGGCAACCTCGATAACACACTTGTTAATGCGCTTTTGTACCAGTTCACAATCGAAGATGAAGATAACGGCTTCAGGCCAGGCATCGTACATAGGCTCGATAAAGATACATCTGGACTTATGATTATCGCTAAAAATGCTGATGCTAGGTCACAACTTGCTGAACTTTTCAGCAGCCGCAGAATCGTTAAAAAGTACACTGCGATATGCTTCGGTGCGCCACGCTTTCAAACAAAAACCATTGAAAACTACCTCGGCAGAGATAAACACAACAGGCAACGCATGTGCATCACCGACGAAGATAACGGCAGATACGCTAAAAGCGAATTCAACATGATTGAAGCGTTCAAAAATACGTTCATCGCAGAAGTTAGAATATTCACAGGCAGAACACACCAAATACGCGTGCATGCGGCCTCTATCGGCCACCCACTCATTGGCGACCCTGTCTACGGTAACAAAGTGCTGCACGGCTTCACACGCCAAGCGTTGCACTCATCTTACCTATCATTCACAGACCCATTTACTGATGAACGAGTAGAAGTTACTTCACAAATGCCTGATGATATGTTAGAATTAGCAGAAAAGTTAAGAAACAAAACTAAATAAAAAACGGTGCATAATAGTATGGACAAATTTAGAGAAGGTATCGACCTATACTTAGCAGGCGACCACAACGCCGCAATTAAAGTGCTCACAGAGTACATCGACGAAAACGGCGAACTAGTCGGCCAAGCCTACTACCACATAGGGCTAGTATATAGCGACATGCAAAAACTTGCACTCGCTGGGCAATACCTTGCGAAAGCTATCGAACTTGAGCCTGAAAAATCTACCTATCATTATAAGATAGGTATAATCTACTCTAGGCTAATGGTGCTTGACAAAGCTATAGAACACCTCAAACGTGCAATAGAGCTTAACCCCGAGCACCAACGCTCTAGGTTCATACTTGGCACTGTATATTTCCAACGTGGGCTTATGCAAGATGCTTACAACTGCTTCACAGAGCTTATTAAAACTAGCCCTGACTTTGCAGACGCATATTACAACCGCGCACAATGCCTATACCACATGGGCGACGAAAAAGCATACGAAGTAGATATACAAAAAGCGCTTGAACTTAACCCAGAGTATAACTCGGCAAGGCTTAGCCTAGCTAGGCACTACCTACACTCAAAGCAACTCAAGCGCGCTATCGACAACTTCAACATAATGTATGAATACGGCTTTAGGGAATACCTATTCATTAAAACATATATCGAAGCGCTACTACTAGCTGGCGAAAAGCTGAAAGCGCACGACGTCGCTACTGAGGCGCTATTGATGTACCCTAACAATATTGATATTGAAGAACTTATCAAAAGGTGTGAGTAAATGAGAATTACAGAGCTAAACTTTAGCGTTAAGAACTTAGTTATCGCAGGTGTGACCCTGTTCGCACTCATATTGCTATATAAAGTTAGCAGCATTTTGATTATGTTGTTTGTGTCAGTTTTGATAGCATATATCTTAAACCCACTCGTTAGGCCGTTCATGCGCTTAGGCATGTCTAGAACGGTGAGTGTAATCATTATGACGGCGATTTTATCCGTCATTGTGCTGATTTCGCTTGCAATAGCGCTACCTATCGTTATCGAAGACGCTATACTCATCTCGAAAAATATACCAGAGTATGCAAAATACCTCTTCGGCTTGGCTGAGCGCACTATGCAACACTTCGGCGTAGACGTTTCACTTGCGCACATTCAGGCGCTTGTTGTTGAGCGTTTGGGCATTATATCACAGTATGCTTTCAACACTTTAATGACTGCTGCTGCATCAGTCTCCAGCATTGTTAATGTGTTGCTAAACCTGTTTATTGTGCCGGTGCTTGTGTTTTTTCTATTAAAGGATTTTCCAGACGTGAGAGATTTTATTAAAAAATTCGTAGCTAGGATGAAGTTTGAATCAGTCGTTGACAGACTCTCAGAGTTTGAACGCTTCGTCGGCAAATACTACCGCGGTATGCTCGTTGTGGGCATCATACTTAGCGTGCTATACACTGGCGTGCTGATAGCTGTCGGCGTGAACGGCGCATTAGGCATAGGCATAATGACTGGCTTAGGCGCTATGATTCCATACGTTGGCTTCACTATAGGGCTTATCACAGCGGTTATCGTTACGCTTGTTCAGTTCCAAGACTTTATACACCCGCTTTACGTTATCGCTGGCTACATGGTTGTGCAGTTCCTCGAGAGCATGGTTATCACACCAAAAATCGTTGGCGAGTCGCTAGGCTTAAGCCCTCCACTAGTAATCGTTGGCTTGATGATCGGTGGCGCTTTGTTTGGCTTCGTAGGTATGTTGATTGCGCTACCTGTCACGGCGTTCTTAAAAAGCATGCTAAACAGATACTTCTTCAAAGAAAAAGAAGAAAATGTAGAGAGTTAGTGAAAAAATACTTGATAAATTTATAACAATATTCTATGCTGAATAAATGTTATTTTACTTAGAAACGAGGGTTAATTATGGTATACAAACCAGACGCTAAAGCAATACATTCTGTGGAGCACGCACTCCAGTTGTTCGAAGTTTTTCGCACAAGTAACAAACAAGAAGAGTTCGGTGTTACAGAATTATCAAGAATGTTAGGACTGCACAAAAACAATGTTTTCAGGCTGTTAGCTACATTGTCTGCTTGTGGCTATATCGAGCAAAACCCTGTCACAGAGAACTATCGCCTAGGCATCGGCATATTCAACCTAGGGCAAAAGTTTATCAACAAACTTGGCTTCTTAAAGCTCGCTAGGCCGTTCCTTGAAAAAATCAACAACGAAGTGAACGAAGCCGTATACATCGGACTATTGCGTGAAGGCAACGTCGTTTATCTCGACATGGTAGAGGCTACTCACCCTGTTAGGATAGTTTCACGCGTTGGTAAAGACGTGCCTGCATATTGCACATCTATCGGCAAAGTGCAACTCGCATACTCTTCAGAAGAAGAAGCAAACAAACTATTCGTGGGCGCTAGGCTCAAGAAATATACTGACTACACTATCACATCGCTACCAGAGCTTAAACGCCACCTTAAAGACGTCTACTCGAAAGACTACGCTATCGACAACCAAGAGTACGAAAGCGACGTGCGTTGCGTTGCCGTGCCTATCAAAGACTACTTAGGTGTGCCTGTTGCTGCTGTTAGTGTGGCTGGGCCTGTTTATCGCATGGACGAAGAGAGGATCTTGGAAGAGATACTACCTGTGGTAAGGAAATATGCCCGAGAAATCTCAAAACGTCTAGGCTACCAAAACTAACATATCTTTTTAGCTTCTGCGGTGTTACCCTCGCAATAGCCTCCTCATGTACGTTTCCTGTACACTGCGTCGGCTATCGTTCGGTTGCCTAGCAGAAGCTAGAAAATCTTATGTTAGTTTCCGTATTGGTGGTGTTTGCCTTTTTCAATGCCACTCAAAAAAATAAAAAAAGCACCCTTAAAATATAAGGATGCATCTCTATAAATTAGTCTAGCTGAGTTAGCTCAATAAGTTCCCAGTTTTCAACTGCATCTTTTGTGACCTCGATATAGTTAACCATATGGTCGTTGTTCATATGTGCTTGCCAATCTTCATAGCTTGCCCAGTTTTCCTGTAATACAAAGCGAGAGCTATCTCTATCATCTTCAAAAAGATTGTAGTTGATACACCCTTTCTCTTCACGTGTAATAGGGATTAGTTTAAAAATTTCGTTTTTAATAAATTCCTTTTGCTCTGGTTTAGCTTTCACAATAGCTACTAATGATAAATTTTTCATAGTCTTAATCTCCTTTTTTTCTTCTGTGGTTTTAGTGTTTTCAGCTGATAACGGAACAATACTCCTAAATTAAATTAAAATCAATTATGGATATATTTATCCGTACAGACAATTTTGTCTGCTCTTCATTATATTTTACGAACGGCTTTAGTGCAATTATGAGTTATACTCTATTTATTTTCCTATACACTAGCAACACTTGCGTAGTTTCGCTTACACTTTGCAACATTTTCTTTCACAGCGTAACATTTCTATTTACGAGTGCAAATATTTTGTTGTATAATCCGTGCATGAATTACTTTATATTATTACAACCAGCTACTAGTCTTTTATTGTTTTACTGCATGTTCATATTTCCACAAATGGCGCTTGCATCAGTAATTATCGCACCGATTTTCCTCGCACGCTACCTCGTTAGCACAGACAGAACTAAACAAACCGATATGATATCGCTTGGGTTGCTCGTCATCACTAGCGTTTTCGAACCTATGCAAACACTCTGGTTCGCTATCATCGTGCTTGTGCCGGTACTGTTCCTCATACATTTTAGAGCGCGTGCAAATGCTCCAGCATACGTGCCAGCCGTGTTCGCACCGCTACCAATCACAGCTATCACAGCTACACTACTACTCGTGTCGCCTGAATGGCTCGCTGCCGTGCAATCACACATGCTTGATAGCATAAACATACTACTTGAACCGTTCAAAGATGTAGCAATAGACGCACCAAACTACGAAAGCGTTGAATACCTGCGTGACAACGGCGAAAAAGTCGCACGCTCTATGGCGCTCATCACACCTGCGATAAGCTACATACTTATTAGCTTATCCGTGTTTGTAGCCGATAAATCCACACCACTACTCGATGCAAACAACATGCCTATCAAGCGTGAATTTAAACTGCCTGAAATGCTCGTGTGGGGCTTAATCGTCGGCGGATTTTGCATATTGATTGATACGGAAGTCACTAAATACATATCGTATAACACGTTGATAATATTCACACTATTATACCTATACCAAGGTGTGCAACTAGTTACACAAATTTGCGATCGCTTCAACTTATCAAGGCTGTTTAGGACAGCTATAGCACTATTTGTGCTAATCGAGCCGATGATGTTAGTAACGGTGGCAATGATGGGGCTGTTCAGCATATGGTATAAACCGAAATGGCTAACACAGGATAAAGCATGATAGATAATAACTCGAAATCTAAAACGCCACTTATTGCTATGTCGGTTGCGCTGTCGCTAGCCGTGATGAAGATTACAGTTGGCATAATGACAGGCTCGCTTGCCGTTATATCTTCTGCTATCGACTCTGTGTTAGATATGCTTACATCAGCGTTCAACTTTGTTGCGTTGAAAAAGTCGGACTCGCCAGCAGACGACATGCACAACTTCGGGCATGGCAAGTTTGAGGCACTCGCAGCGTTAATGCAATCAATCATCATACTAGGTACTGGCGTTTTCCTCGTGGTATCAGCGTGGAATAAGCTGCAAGCGAACACATATGAGGATATCCCATCAGTTGCGATATACGTCATGGTTATATCAATAGTTGCAACCGCGTTTTTAACCATCTACATGAAGCGTGTCGCAAAGGCAACCAACTCAACCGTGCTTGAAGCCGACGCAATGCACTATGCGATTGACTTATATACGAACGCAGGAATTTTGATTGCACTTGTCGTGATGAAGTTCTCAGGGTGGACATTTATCGACCCTATCATAGCTGGCTTGATCGGTATATATATTATGTATTCAGCATTAAAGCTAGGGTTAGACGTCAGTAAGATATTGTTAGATAACAAGATTGACGACGAAGACTTTGAGAAAATAAATGACGTGCTAAACTCGTTTTCAGAGAAGATGCATTGCGAGTTCCACGATATCCGTACACGCTCATCAGGTAACGGCGTTTTTATCGACATGCACATGACACTCTGCCGTGACTTATCACTAAAAAGCGTGCATGACTTGATCGACAACATCGAAGAAGCTATCAAGAAAGAAGTGCCGAACGCCGACATCATCATACACCCAGAGCCATGCGAACACGAAACAAAGCAAGAAAAGCAAATGTGTTGCAACGCTGGCTATATCAACCAAGGCTTGAGGGAAATCAGAGGGAAGTAGCTTAAAATTATGCTAAATAGCACCGCTCCACTCGTTATGGGCAACATAAAAAAGCCCACCTATTCAAAGTGAGCTTTATCCAAAATAGAAAGGGTGTGATGCTTATGAAAGCAAAGGATTTTTACTTATCATAACTAAACTATATACCTTTAATTTATGTTTCGACAGTGTGTTTGTCAATAGTAAAAGCCCGTCCTTGCGAACGGGCTTGATTTATGTGTAGTAACGTAAAAACCTTAAATGCGTGATTTAATGCGATAACCACCAAACATACAATTTAAGGAAGATTTTTTCGCAAGACTAGGCGGCTTAAAAAACCTCGACGGGAGTTTACACAAGCTTAGCGTAAATGACCTAGAGGTTTTTTAAATAACAACGTATTGCGGAAAAAGAACCTTAAATTAATAAAGGAGCTATGACTAACGCAACAATACTCATAAGCTTTATGAGAATATTCATCGCCGGCCCAGACGTATCTTTGAATGGGTCACCGATAGTGTCACCAACTACAGCTGCTTTGTGAGCTTCGCCACCTTTAGACTCGCCTTCTACGTCGCCTTTTTCGATAGCTTTTTTAGCGTTATCCCATGCGCCACCAGCGTTAGCCATTAGTAGTGCAAGCAACACGCCTGTGATAGTAGCGCCACCTAGCATACCGCCTAGTGCTTCTTTACCTAAGATAAAGCCCACTAAAACAGGAGCAACAGCTGCTAAGATACCTGGTAGGATCATTTCACGTAGTGCTGCTTTTGTTGAAATGTCGATACAAGTTTTAGAGTCAGGTTTAACGCCTGGTTTACCCTCTAACAAGCCAGGGATTTCACGGAACTGGCGACGGATTTCGTCAACCATGCTTTGTGCCGCTTTACCAACTGATGTCATTGTCATTGCGCCAACTACGAACGGTAGTAAACCACCGATGAACGCGCCGATGATAACTTCAGGTTTCATTAAATCTATTGTAGCAACTTGTGCTGTAGATGCGTAAGCAGAGAATAGTGCTAGTGCAGTTAATGCAGCAGAACCGATCGCAAACCCTTTACCCATTGCAGCAGTAGTGTTACCTAGTGCGTCAAGGCTGTCTGTGATTTTACGAACATCAGGTCCTAAGCCTGCCATTTCAGAGATACCGCCAGCGTTATCTGCGATAGGGCCGTATGCGTCAACTGTCATAGTTACACCAACTGTCGCAAGCATACCAACAGCAGCGATACCGATACCGTATAAGCCAGCAACCTCGTTACCAACGAAGATAGCAACACAGATGATTAAGATAGGCCAAATAGTTGACTCTAAACCAACAGCGATACCTTGGATAACGTTTGTAGCTGGGCCAGTTTTTGATGCGTTAGAGATGCGCATCATAGGTTTGCTAGATGTGTAATACTCTGTAACTAAGCCGATTAATGTACCAGCAACAGTACCGATTAATACTGCTAGGAATACGTTTATAGAAATGCCCATCATTAAAGATGTAACAACATATGCGAACACTAAGAATAAGCCAGCACCGATAAACGTAGCATAACGCAACGCTGCTGCTGGGTCGATATTTTTAAGAACACGGATAGATAAAACACCGATGATAGAAGCCACTAAACCAAGCATAGCAAGCAATAGTGGAACGAACATTAATGTAGAGCGTGAAACTTCAGTAGTTGCACCTTCGATACCGATCATGCCGATAAGTGAAGCGCTAGCAGTTGCAGCGATAGCGATTGTTGCGATGATAGAGCCAGCGTATGACTCGAAAATATCAGCGCCCATACCTGCGATATCACCCACGTTGTCGCCCACGTTATCAGCGATAACGCCAGGGTTGCGAGGGTCATCCTCAGGGATACCAGCTTCTACTTTACCAACAAGGTCAGCACCAACGTCAGCAGCTTTTGTGTAAATACCGCCACCAACACGTGAAAACAATGCAGAGCTTGAAGCGCCCATTGCAAACCCGTTGATATATTTAACGTTTTCAAGATCGCCTAATAATAAATAAAGAATACTTACACCAAGTAAGCCTAGTGATGCAACAGCAAGACCCATAACTGCCCCACCATTGAAAGAAACCATTAACGCCTTAGCGATACCGCTAGAGCGTGCTGCTTCTGATGTTCTAACGTTTGCGTTAGTAGCAGATTGCATACCAAAATAACCAGCAGCAACAGAACAAACCGCACCAAATAAGAATGCAAGCATTGTTTTGAAGCCTAAATCAGGAGCGAGTAGCATCAACACCATAACTACTGCTACGAATATTGCAAGAACTCTGTACTCTCTAAACAAAAACGCCATTGCGCCTTCGTTTATCGCTGTAGATAGTTCTTTCATCGTTTCGTTACCAACAGGCTCTTTCTTCATTGAGCTGTAGATAAAAAACGCCGTACAAATACCCACCAACCCTAAAACAGGTGCTAGGTACATTAACTGAGTCATTTCCATGACAACCTCCTTATATATATCTTTAAAGCGTGTCGCTTTTTGATATCATATTAAAAAGGGTAGTTATAAACGGTTTATATCATTCATCGCTTTTAACACGCCCTTCTCAAAAACTTGCATAACTGCTTTAGCACCTAGCTCAAGGAACTCATCTAAGTGCTTTTTCTCCTCTGGTGCGAACTTGCCAAGCACATGGCCTGTAACGTCGCCACCGTCAGAGCGCCTACCGATACCCATCTTCAAGCGTAAAAAATCGCTCGCACTCAACTGCTGTATCATAGACGATATACCATTATGACCACCAGCAGAGCCGCCAACTTTAAGCTTAACTCTGCCGTAGTCTATATTCATTTCGTCGTGTATCACCATTATTTCACTAGGCGATACCTTAAAGTATGATGCTAAACTATACACCGAATTGCCCGACAAGTTCATATAAGTTGTCGGCTTCAGGAAGTATATGCGCTCTTCCCCCTCATGCGTGGCAACAAGCCCGCTGAACTTGTCGCTATTGCGAAAGTCAAGCTGGATAGCCTCTGCTAGTTTATCAATAACCATGAAGCCAATATTGTGGCGTGTCATGTCATACTTTGCACCAGGGTTACCTAACCCTACGACTAATTTTATCATTAAATATTACTCACCGTTGAATAGTGAACTAATACTTTCTTTTGCGTGGATA
>CAYJDR010000031.1:9000-24707 GCA_964368965.1 uncultured Deferribacteraceae bacterium | reverse complement strand
TTGCTTGCTCACCACCAAATTGGGTTCATTTTTGCAGATAGCAATAAGAAAAGAAAATTGTTAGAGGGGAAATAGATATTATAAAAGGCGACCTTATAAGTCGCCTTGAATTTGTATTAATTGTTTTAACTCGTCAAAATCAAAAGTGTTAACATCTGCGACATCATATTTAGACGCCTTTTCTTTGCTTAGCACCACCTTTGCATTGCTAGATAATGGGCTCCATATAACGTGTTCCGTTTCATGTTTGCCTATTGTAAGCGTATACACAGCAAGCAAAGGCACGTTAAACGCAACTGCAACATGCACAACTGCTGTATCTGGCGTCAAAAGCAATTCCGAATGCCTTATAAGCTCTGCACTTTGCAAAATATTCTGCAATGATGAGTATGCAAAAACATTTTCATACTTCCTCGTATAATAATCGACTGTTTCTATTTTGTCTGGAGAATAAATCATCACTATAGTTTTATCGCTATAGAGATTTATAATTTTATCTATTGTGTCTATATTGAATGTACGATGTTTGCTCGCACCAAAAGGGTTAAGCACAATATACTGATCACTTGGTAATGTCGAGATATAGTCCTTAATCTCTTGTCGAATATCCTCTGGTATGACTATATCATATAATAATGAAGGGTTTGTAATATTCAATTTTGTGAGATATGCTTTATATCTTTGCGTGATATGGTCGTTCCACCCAAAGTCGACACTTGGGCGAACAGATAAAGTAAACATCTTCCAACCATCTTTGTTTAACCCAATATTAACCGCTGCTTTACATAGATTTATAAACTTCATCTCTGTGACTTTTAAAACATTTGTAAAGTCTAGCAAAACATCATACTTTTCATCTGCGATTTGCTTTGCTACATTTTCTATATTCTTTTTATCGTACAGGTAAATGCGATCAACATTTTTATTCGACTTAATTATATCAACTGCTGCACCTTTAGTGACAACACCTATTTTTATATGTGGATATGCTTTCTTTATCTCTCTGAACAATAGCGAGGTAATAATCATATCGCCAATCTTGCCATCATAACGCATGATTAGCACTGACTTAACGCTACCCATATCAAGCTTGCCATCAATGATATAATTTTCGCTCTGTGCTTTTGGCTTTCTATCCCATATAAGCTTGCCTATTGATAGACGAATTGGCCTTAGTATACTTTTTATTGCTCTATTTGCTTTTCTTATCATTGTTATTTATAAACGCTCTTCTACATATTTTATTCCTAACGGTTGCAGTATAAAGTTTCTATAGTGGCGCACGAATTTGAAAAAGCTACCATACTTACCTTTGCGTACAAAATATCTAAACCTGTTCCACCAGACTATTAACCATTTTGCACATACTCTTTCATCTAGTTCGATTGATAATATCTCATCTTTATAAGGTTCAAGCAATTGTTTTACTTGTGCTGTCGACATACGTTTTAATGGGCTTGCACCAAACACTCTGCCCAAGATTGGTATGGCGAACTCTTTATTAGCATATGCCATCGCCATATCCTCATACTTGTGGTCTTTTGCAAGCTTTCTTGAAATAGATGCAACCTTTAAGAAACATTCAGCATTTATGTAGTCGTCAATAGTTGATGTCGTCTGCCCCTCTCTAGCCTGCCTATAAAAATAGCAAGAGTCAGCGCTTGACAGATACACGCTATCAGATACAAGCAAGTATTCTATCGAGAACAATAGGTCTTCAACATGTGCTAGTGACGTATCATATTTAAGGTTATGTTTTTCGATAATTTCTTTGCGAAAAACTTTACCCCATACGTATGGCAGTGCAAAAAACCTAAGGCCTTTACTGCCTTCATATACTCCTGATGGAGCAAGGTATTCATATTTTTCGACATGTCCGTTTGTATATAGTGCATATGGGAGGATGGCTAAATCTATTCCATCTTTCATTGACGCTACCGCAACTTCCAAGTAATCATTAGCAATAAAATCATCACCATCAATAAACATTATAAAGTCGCCTTCGGCTTCAGCTAGCCCTTTATTTCTAGCGTTCATTACACCTTTTATTGTTTCCTTAAAAACTTTTATACGGCTATCTTTCTCTACATAACCCTTGGCAATACTATAAGTGTTATCTTTTGAGCCGTTCTCGACAACTAACACTTCATAGTTTGCATATGTTTGGTTTATTAAGCTTTCTAAGCATTCTGGAATATATTGTTCAATGTTATGTGCAGGGATAATTACACTTACTTTTGGGGATGCTGTCATTTTGTTACCTTAAATTTATTAAGCTCTAGTACAAACCGACTCTTCATAACTGTAAACAAATTTATACTAAAAACATTTTTCTTTTTTTTATGCTCTCTGACAATTGAATCTAAGGCCTCAAAGATGTCATCTTCATAGCCTATACCTAACAAGTCATTCATCTTATATAGGCAATCTATTTTTTGGAACCTTTGCTCAACATCACTCAGCGATGACCACTGCGCCGCACTATGCTTTCTATAGACTGAGCTATATGAACTATAAATAACACCATCGCCATACAGCTTTGTAACATATATATTGAACAGCCAATCATTTCCAAAAGTACCCTCATAGTAACTTTCAGGAATTTTCTTTACAGCCTCCATGCGATACATACAGCAAGAAAAGTTATAGGTAGGATCCATCTCACTAATATAGATATGCTCATTAACGACCCTCTTACTTAGTGCCGACATGTCATAATCTGTATTTTCTGGGATATTTTCACACTTATCCGTTATTATAACCTTATTCGCACACATAGATAAATGTTGGTTTTCTTCAAGGTATTCATATTGCATTTTTAGTTTATGTTTATTTATCCAAAAGTCATCGCCTTCGCACATGGCAATATATTTGCCTTTTGCTAGCTCAAAACAGCGCTTCATGTTTTGGTACATGCCTAGGTTATTATTGATGTCTACAACAATTATCTTGCCTTGGTGTTCGCTCGCATATTTTTGAATTATTTGACGAGTATTATCTGTTGAGCAATCGTCACCAATGATTATTTCATAATCAGGGCAACCCTCTTGCATTAGTATGCCATCTAGGCATTGTGAAATATATTGTTCATGGTTGTATGATGTAACAACCACTGATATTACTGGCAGCATATTGTACCTATTATTTTATATTCTTCGCCCATATGTCGTCAACAACGCTATATGGATCTAGCCCACTTTCAACAAGTGATTTGATTTTATCTTCTGTAAATATTTTTTTATAAAGGCGCTCTTTAACAGCACCTTCTGCAACATGTACTAAACGATTTAACTGCTTCGAGTGTTTTCCGTCTTTTTCGTAGCACTCTTTATGCTTACCAACTGTTTCAACAAGCTCTGATAACCCTTCGCCTTTTACAGCAACAGTTTTTAGAACTTCTACTTTCCAGTCAGATTGATATGGTATCATATCTATCATCATTGATAAATCACGGATAGTGCGTTCAACGCCGTCTCTATCAGCCTTGTTTACAACGAATATATCAGCAATTTCAAAAATGCCTGCTTTGATCGCTTGGATATCGTCACCCATGCCAGGAAGCGTTACAACGATGCAAGTATCTGCGACCATTGCTATTTCAACTTCATCTTGTCCCACGCCTACTGTTTCGACTATGATAACATCTTTGCCCATAGCATCCATGATTGCGACAATGTCAATAGCTGATACAGATAATCCGCCTAAGTGGCCACGTGTGCCAACACTACGTATAAAAACGCCTTCGTCGGTTGCGTGTTCAGCCATGCGTATTCTGTCGCCTAGGATTGCTCCGCCTGAAAACGGACTTGTAGGGTCGATAGCAACAACGCCAACTGTCTTACCGAGTTTGCGATATTCGCCAATCAATTTATCGGTGAGGGTAGACTTCCCCGCACCAGGTGCACCAGTAATGCCAATTAAATGAGCATTACCAGTGTGCTTCCATATGTGCTTCATGTATTCTTCATAACCTTCAGCCCTATCATCAACTAGTCTCATTAGTCTAGCCGCTGCACGAACCTCGCCTTGAAAAATACGTTCACAAAATTCTTTTATCAATATTACGCTACGTTTTTAGGTGTGACGTTTTGCTTGATAAAGTCAGCCGTTTCATCAGTTGGTGTGCCAGGTGTGAATATCCTTGCAACGCCAGCTTCATATAATGCTGGGATATCTTCTTCAGGGATAACTCCACCGCCAAAAACAACTATATCGCCAGCGCCTTTTTCTTTTAGCAATTCAATAACTCTTGGGAAAACTGTCCCATGAGCACCTGATAGAATGCTTAAACCAATTGCATCAACATCTTCTTGGATTGCTGTTGCAACGATGGCTTCAGGAGTTTGCCTTAAACCTGTGTATATTACCTCATAACCAGCATCACGTAGTGAACGTGCAACAACTTTTGCGCCTCTATCATGACCATCTAAGCCTGGTTTTGCTATTAATACTCTAACTTTTGACATAATTTTGCCCCCAATTTCGTTTAATATATAACAATAGTATAATTTTTATAATGATATGTAAAGTTTTTTATTTCTAATTCTTCGGGTCTAAGTAATCTCTTAACCCTTCGCCTAGCATGTTATAGCCAAGCGCTGTGAACAATATCGCAAGCCCTGGGAAGAGTGATAACCACCACGCAAACATGATATTATCTTTACCAGCCGTTAAGATATTGCCCCACGATGGTGTTGGCGGTTGTACACCAAGCCCTAAGAAGCTCAATGACGACTCAAGCAATACCGCACCTGATATACCTAGCGCCGCCGTTACAAATACAGGTGTAATAACATTCGGCAATATGTGTTTAAACAGTATCTTCGCTTGTGGTAAGCCTGCTAGTTGTGCTGCTACAATATATTCTCTACTTTTTACACTCAATGTTTCTGCACGTACAAGCCTTGCGACACCTGTCCAACCTGTTAAGCCTATAACAATCATAACATTAGTAATTGAAGGGCTTAAGAACGCAATTACCGCAAGTATCAAAAAAAATGTTGGAAAACACAACATAATATCCGTAAAGCGCATTATTAAACTATCAGCCCACTTGCCATAGTAGCCAGATATCAAACCTAAAATCACACCAATGACGACTGATATTCCAACAGCAACAATACCGACAAATAGTGATATCCTTGAGCCATAAACAACACGAGAGAAAACATCACGCCCTAGCTCATCAGTGCCGAAAAGATGTACACTTGACGGTGCAAGAAAAGTTTTTGTAACGTCTATGGCTGTTGGGTCATGGCTAGCGATTAATGGTGCAAATATTGCGACCAATATGAAAAAGCCTACGATTATTAAGCCTAGAATTAATATTATATTTCGCCACGCTTTGCGTGCTAGTTTATTTTTTGCCATAACGTATCCTTGGGTCCGCGAATGCGTAAGCGATATCAGCTAAGAAGTTACCAATTAGCGTCAACAATGCGCCGATAACGAGTATGCCCATGATTGTAGGGTAGTCACGCATCATTACTGATTGGTAAAATAGTTGCCCCATGCCAGGTATACTGAACACCGACTCAAATATAACACTTGAGCCTATCAAACCAGGAATGGAAAGCCCTAATATAGTGATAACAGGCAATAACGAGTTACGTAACGCATGCTTAAATAAAATAGTTTTTTCCGATATGCCACGTGACCTAGCCGCTTGGATATATTCTTCGTTTAGCACCTCTAACGTCGAACTTCTTGCAAAGCGAGATATGCCTGCCAATGCTCCAAACACAGATATTGATACTGGTAACACTAGGTGCTTTGCGAGGTCTGCGGCTTTGCCGAAGAAGCTTAACTGGTCATAGTTATATGATGTCAAACCTGATACAGGTAGCCACCCTAGCTGCACGCCAAAGTAATACATGCAAAGTAGCGCTATCCAAAATGTTGGCACAGCGAACCATATAAACACGAATACCGTGACGGATTTGTCAAAGACGGAATCTTTATAATATGCTGATGCAATACCAAGAGGCAAGCCAATTAAAAATATAAAGAACATACTAAGCACATTTAGCCCTAGTGTAATTGGTAGGCGCTCTGCGATTTTTTCAGTAACTTTTTTGCCGTCTGTAGCGAATGAGTCGCCAAAATCTAAGCGAACAAATTTTGATAACCATGAAATATATTGCTCGTAGACAGGTTTATCAAGCCCATACATTTGCACAAATTTTTCACGTGCCGTATCAGACGCTCTAGGATTCATAGAAACTTGAACATCAGCAGCGTTACCTGGTGCAAGATGTATAACAAAGAAGCAAATAAGCGTGATACCTATCAATAGAGGTATCATCGCAAGTAATCGCCCTAGTATATATTTTAGCATAGGCTATTTTTCGAAGTGGTACTTTTGCTCCGCTGTAGGAACATACCAATCGTTGAAGTTATGCATTAAGCCACTTGGTGCAGGCTCAATATTTTTGAAACGGCTACTGATAGCCATGTTTGCATTTGGAACATATAAGAATGTGTATGGCTGTTCTTCAGCTAACACTTCTTGAAATTTATCATAAATAACTTTGCGTTCTTCTCTGTTGTATGTTTTTTGCCCTGCTTCTAATAACGCATCGACTTCCTCATTTTCAAAGCAAATAAAGTTTAGCCCGCTGCCACCGCAACGACTCGAGTGCCATACATCATATGCGTCTGGGTCAACAACTATGTTCCAACCCATCACGATAACGCTAAAGTTTTGCTTATTTATGTACTCATTAATGAACGCTGCCCACTCGATAATGCGTATCTCTACTTTTATGCCCAGCTGGCTCCAGCTTTTTTGGATAATTTCAGCTGTTTGTGCACGAACTGCGTTGCCTTGGTTCGTCATTATCTCTATTGTGAACGGTTTACCATTATATTCTAACATGCTGTCATTATCTTTATCTGTAAATCCAGCTTCTAATAATAAAGCACGAGCTTTTTCAATATCATAAGTATATTGTTTAACGTTTTCGTTATACCAATATGTGCCAGGTTTATATGGACCTGTCGCAGGTTTGCCTTCACCAAATAAAAGACCTGTGATGATTTCATCTTTTGGTGTTGCATAAGTTAATGCTTGGCGAACACGTTTATCATTAAACGGCGCTTTCTTTAAGTTATAGCCAATGTAGTTATAAGAGTCTGCAAGGTATGAGTATGTAGTATACTGCGACTTGTAGCGCTCATTAGCCGATTGCTTATTTGCTTGCACAGGCGTTAGCGCCATAATATCGATTGAGCCGTTCAGCAACTCTAAGAACTGTGTTGCTTGGTCAGGAATTATGCGCAAAATGATTTTCTCTAAGTTTGCTCTACCTTCAAAGTAGCCATCAAATGCTTTAAGTGTTAAAGTTTTGCCAGTATCCCATTTTTCAAGCATGTACGCGCCTGTGCCGATTGGCATGCGTTGCAATGGTGATTTTGAAACTTGCACACCCTCAAGCAGATGTTGTGGCATAACCCACATACCCCAACTATTTAGCGCTGGTGCATAAGGCTCTGGGTATGTAACCTTTACCGTATAATTGTCGATAACTTCAAACTTTTCAACTTTTCTAAAGTCTGCATCGTAAGATGTTGGCGTGTCATCTGATATCATAAACTCGTATGTAAAACGAACATCATCAGCGTTAAATTCTTCGCCGTCATGCCATTTTACACCTTTTCTAAGGTAAAAAGTTATAGATAAATTATCTGATGAGATTTCCCAACTTTCAGCTAAGTCGCCTTTTAGTTGTAAGTTTTTATCATATTCAACTAAGCCGTTATAAACGTATGCAGCAATAGCATGTGATGCCGAGTCAGACGAGATTGCAGGAATAAGGTTGATAGGCTCACCGATTGTCGCTTGGACAATAGCTCCGCCTTGAACTTCTTCTTCAACCTTCTCTATAGGAGCAGATTGTGGTGGCTCTGCCTCTGTTTTTGTACTTTCTTTTTTGCAGCCTACTAAAAACGCAAGCATTAATACTGTTAAAAGTATAGATTTCTTAAACAAAGCGAACCACCTTAATCAAATTTTTTGAATTTTGTAAAATTATTGTCCTGCTGTAGCTGGTTGCTCAACTGGTGCTGCCTCTGTAGCAGGTGCAGTCGTAGTAACAGGTGCTGTGTTCATAAGTGAGCCGTCAAGAGCTGGCGCGTTCCTCATGATACTTTGGCTACCTAAGCCAGACATGATTGCTAAGATTAATGACAAAGTCAAAAAGCACGTAGCAATAACTGTTGTAATTTTATTCATAACATTAGCTGGCGCTTTTGGTCCGAACATTTCGCCAGAACCGCCACCAAGCGCAGAACCTAAATCAGTACCTTTACCACCTTGGATAAGTACAGCAATGATTAATAAAAAACAAACAAACACGTGTAACGATAATACTATATTATACATCAATCCCTCTAGTAGCTATATTAGCTACACTTTATTTATCAAAATTAATTATTTTCAAAAACTCTTCAGCTTTTAAGCTTGCGCCACCAACTAATGCACCGTCGATATTCTCTTGTGACATTAATTCAGCTGCGTTATCGCCTTTAACGCTACCACCATATAGTATACGTGTAGAATTTGCAACATCTGAGTTACAAATTTTTACTAAATGTTCGCGTATAGCTTTGTGCATCATCTCTGCATCAGCAGATGACGCTGTTTTGCCAGTGCCTATCGCCCATACAGGCTCGTAAGCTATCACAACGTTAGCCATATCACTAACATCTTTAATGCCAGCAGTAACTTGAGCTAGAACTGTGTCATACTCTTTGCCTGCTTCGCGCTCTTCAAGCGTTTCGCCAACACATAATATAACTTTCATATCTTCGCTTAGAGCTTTTAAAACTTTTTTATTTATAACTTCGTCGCTTTCCATGAATATTGCACGACGCTCTGAGTGACCTAAAATAACCCACTCAACACCGCACGATTTTATCATGCTTGCAGAAACTTCGCCAGTGTATGCGCCACTGTTTTCAAAATACATATTTTGCGCAGATACTAATAAGTTCGAGCCTTTTGTCGCCTCAGCAACAGCGTATAAAACGGCATAACTTGGTGCAACTAATACATCTCTTGTGCTATAGTCAACATCGCTTGCTTGTAGCTCTTTAGCTAATGCGACACCTGTAACTACATCTTGGTTCATCTTCCAGTTACCTGCTATTAAAGGTTTCCTAGCCATTGTAACCCTCCAGTATATTAAAAATTTTTACAGCTTATCTTCAGTAGTGTTAATTCTACCTTTTTCCATCTCAGTAGAGCCGTTGAATACAACGCCTTCTTCAACACGTATAACAGGTGTCCTTATAACGCCTGTAACAAATGCTGGCTTGTATAGCTCAACTTTGTTTTTTGCAACTATTGTACCATCGAAAGTACCAGATATTTTAACAACGCCAGCTTCAATTTCAGCTTTAATGTTGCCCGACTCTGCAATGATTAGTGTGTCGTTAGTTTTAACGTTTCCTTCAAAATTGCCGTCTAATCTAACTAGGCCATCAAACACTAAAGTACCGTTAAATGACGTATTTTGTCCTAAGAAAGCGTCCATTCCGCCTGCATCTTTATTGTTCTTTAACATACTTCCCCTCTGATTTTTTTAATTATTACATCTAATTCATCATCGGAGCTATATTTGATTTCAATAACTCCGCCTTTTTTCTTTGCTTTAATATTTACTTTTGAGTTGAAAAATGACTCAAACTCTGATGTTACGTTTTTCATATCAGGATTTTCAACGGCTGGTTGTTTCTCAACTTTTATTTGCTCGCCTTCGTTCATTTTCTTTGCAAGTTTTTCAGCATCACGCACTGTAAGTGATTTATCAATAATCAAGTTCATAAGCGTAATCATATCGCCTTGCTTATCTAGCGACAATAACGCCCTTGCATGGCCTTCTGAAATTTGCTTCCTCTCGATAGCTTTGCAAGCCTCTTTTGGTAGCGTCAATAAACGTAAACGGTTAGCAACTGCCGCACGGCTTTTGCCCACAATCTTGCCTAAATCTTCTTGGCGGTAGTTGTGTGTTTCTATCAACTCTTTATATGCGCTTGCGAGCTCTATAGCGTTTAAATCTTCACGCTGAGCATTTGTGATAAGTGCTAGCTCAAGGCGCTCTTTATCGGTATCAACGCTTTTAACCACTGCTGGTATAGTCTTCTTCTCAGCAAGGCCAGATGCACGCCACCTGCGCTCACCCTCGATGATCATATATTTATCATCAACCTTCGTAACAACGATAGGAAGGATAACGCCTTTCAGCTTGATAGATTCAGCCAACTCATTTAGTAAAACGTCATCAAACATTTTACGAGGTTGGTTTTCGTTAGGTATTACAGATGTGATATCAAGCTCCAGCAAGCCATTGTTGGCGCTACTTTCGCTACGTTCAACAGTATTTTTTCTAGGAATTAGAGAGTCTAACCCACGTCCTAATGGTTTCTTCATCTATTTATTTCGCTCCAATATTTCTTTTGCTAGCTCTATATAACATTCAGAACCTTTCGATTTTGCTTGGTATAATATAATAGGTTTGCCATAACTAGGCGCTTCACTAAGTGCAACAGCCCTTGGCACAACCGTGTTAAACACTTCTTCAGGAAAATGCTCTTGAACCTCTTTCATGACGCCACGTGATAAGTTGTTGCGCTTATCAAACATAGTAAGCAATATGCCTTCTATTTTTAAGTTTTCGTTTAAGTCTTCTTGTATTAAATAAATTGTTTTTATCAACTGGCCTAAGCCTTCCATAGCATAATATTCACACTGCAACGGAATTAAAACAGAGTGAGCAGCTGTTAATGCGTTGATTGTCAACAAGCCAAGTGACGGCGGGCAATCAATTATGATAAAGTCATAATCATCAGCCACAGAACTTAATGCTTTTTTAAGCTTTTTTTCACGCGACATCTCGTTGATAAGCTCAACTTCTGCAGCGCTAAGTTCCACACGCGTTGGTATAAGGTGGAGGCCCTCAATTTCTGTGTTCTTGATGGTCGCATCACTTATTGCAACATCAGACACTAGCACATCATAGATATCTTTATCAAACATATCTGACGAAAAACCTAAACCGCTAGAGGCGTTACCTTGTGGGTCAAAGTCGACAAGTAGCACACGTGCCTCTGCAAGTGCTAACGATGCAGCCACATTCACTGCTGTTGTAGTTTTGCCAACCCCACCTTTCTGGTTAGCTATCGCAATAATTTTTGCCATGCTATCTGCTCTCCATTATCTATAAGCTTCATATTCTACAAAAATATTTTAAATTTAGCAACAACAAACCGTATGAAAAATTTATTTGTAGCAATAATGCTATATGAAATCATCACAAAGGACGATATATCAATCATTTGGCATATATTTTATCTCATAAGATATAAATAAATGTTTGACATTGATTTAATAAATCCATTATCATGTTTGACGACGAAAATTAAATCATATGGTGAAATTATGAAAATATCATGCAGAAAAAAGATTGCTATCCACTCTAGAAAAGATGCAATACTTATCCCTATACATAAAAATATCGACTCACTAAGCGCAATTACTGGCGATGAAATAAACGATGAGTTGCAACTTTTATTGCAATCAGATTACTTCAATTTTGAAGATAAAGAGATAAAAAGCATTTATGCTGAAATAGACGGCAAGCTTAAAAAAGTATACGTAATGCATATACCAAAAGAGCAAGAGTACAACAAAGAATACATGGAGCTTGGCGCAAGGTTTGCAAAAACGCTTATGGCTGATAAAATATCTTCGTTCTCACTTGTTGCTTTTGAAGACATCTATGATGAAAAGAAAGACTTCTCTAGCACACAAGGCTTTATCGAAGGGCTTATGTTTGGGCTATACTCTTTTGATAAATTTAAAACAAAAAAATCTACGGATCAAATATCTGAAGTTGAAATCATCACGGCACAAACTAAGCTAAAGCGCTTTATTGATGAAACAAGTGACGAGTGGAACGCTACATTTGAGTGTATAAACCTTGTTAAAGATATGGTGAACACACCTGCGAACTTTATGACTCCTGAAATTTTCGCAGACACAGTTAAAGAAACATTACCAGAAAACCTAGAAGCGACCATACTTGATGAAAGTGAAATAAAAGCACAAGGGCTAAACCTAGTGCATAGCGTTGGCGCAGCAAGCAAAAACCCACCACGCTTTATTCAGCTATCATACAAAGGCGACCCTGAAGTTGATACAAACATCGCACTTGTTGGCAAAGGTATCACGTTTGACACAGGTGGCACTAACTTAAAACCATCTGGCTCAATCGAAGCTATGAAAACAGACATGGCTGGCGCTGCAACAGTGTACGGTGCAACTAAACTTGCAGCAATGCTTGGCTTGAAAGTAAACATCAATGCATATATCCCACTAGCTGAAAACACTATAGGTGCAGACGCTATACTTCCTGGTGATGTTATAACATCAGCATCAGGCAAAACAGTTGAGATAATGAACACAGATGCAGAAGGCAGATTGATTTTAGCCGATGCACTACACATAGCTACAAAAACTGACCCAGAAGTTATCGTTGATGTTGCAACGCTTACTGGCGCATGCGTTGTTGCGCTTGGCCCGTTCTGTGCTGGCTTATTCTCAAACAGGCGTTTCTTAAGTAAGCAACTATCTGACATATCATATAATGTATCAGAAGATATTTGGGAACTACCAATATATGAAGGCTACGAAAAGGGAATACAAAGCCCTGTAGCTGATATCCAAAACATGTCAACATTCAGGCGTGAGGGTGGCGCTATCCATGCCGCAATATTCCTCAAAGAATTTGTTGATAACTACCCTTGGATTCACTTAGATATCGCTGGCCCTGGATATCTTGAAACTAACCACCCAATCTTTGGCAAAAATGCTTCTGGGTTTGGTGTAAGATTATTAGTATCGTTTATTAAAGCTCACTACACTGGAGCAAAAAAGAATGCATAAGTTTCTAGAAATAATCAGAAACACACAACCACGCAACAAAATCACAACGATTGTATTTATCGTGATACTTACTGCAACATTTGCGTTATCTGTCTATGCTAGATATAACCAACTAAGCATATGGGAGCAAAACTCTGAGCGATATTTTGCTGAAGGCTCGCCAATGATGACGACGTTAGACGCATATAAATTTTTAAGACACGCACAAGAAATCGACTCTGGCGTTTACAACCCTGATGTAGATGACGAGATGATATTCTACCCTGATGGCGCACGATTTCCAGACCCTGTGCCATTGTTAAGCGTGGTATTAAACGGACTTGTGCAAACATTTGGTGGCAGCTATTACATGACGGCACTGTATATGATACCATTCATGTCCAGCTTATTTATTATACCGCTAGGCATATACTTCTTTATGCTTGGGTTGCCAGCAGCAGGCATACTTGGCGGACTCATAACCACATTTGCACCAATGTTTTACGGCAGAACAAGTATTGGCCGTTTCGACACAGATGGCATGAACTTATTTTTCCTTTTTACTGCGTCGCTATTTATATTGCTTGCATCAAGAGCTAAAAAACAACATATTACTTACATATATGCTGGGCTTAGTGGCTTAACAGTTATGCTATTTTACTGGTGGTATCACCATGGTATGTTCAACTTGTTTTTCCCTGTTGCACTTGCAGTTTCGTTATATTTTGCAAAAGCTAAATGGAAAGATATTGCCATTGCTACAGCTATATTAGTGATATTGTCGAACCCACTATTTACTTATAAAGGGATATCGCAACTTATTCATGCGATTAATATTTACTTGTTTCCAATCAAAGATGCTGTTGCATACTTCCCTAATGTATATAACACTATTAGTGAGGCTCAAAGTGCGTCGCCACTTGAGGTTATGCAATATGTATCAGGTAGCCCAGCGATTGTTGTTATTGGCTTAGCTGGTGCTGGCTTGCTAGCTATTGCACATATAAAAAACTTAGTGCCACTTGTTGCCATAGTTGGTTTAGGACTTATGGCGTTCATTAGTGCAAATAGGTTTACAGTATTTCTAGCGCCTATTGTTGGCGTTGGTATAGGTTACTTGATAACACTAGCATTACATACGAATAAAAATGAAAAAACAGAAATGTTACGCAACGCCTTAACTTATGGTGTAGTTATTCTACTGTTTGCATCGCTAACAATTACGGGCAAGAATGCGTTTTCGTTTGTGCCAGGCCCATCTATTCAGCCACAAACTTTCAGGGCGTTCCAAGCTATGAAAGAGGTATTACCGAAAAACTCGGCAATACTAACCTGGTGGGACTATGGGCTTGCAATAACAGAAGCATCAGGCTTAAAAGTTTTCCATAGTGGCATGACACAAGAAACACCTAAGACGTGGATGATTGCGAAAGCACTAACATCTGATGAGCAAACACTGTATAATATTACATCATATATCGACACGTTCGGCGTATCAGAACTTGATAACCTTGATGATAGCTTTTCGCTTACAGAGTTTGAGCAACGCATAGAAAACTATAGCGGTGGACCAACGAACGATGCCACATATGTGCTTGTTACACTCGATATGCCATCGAAGTTATACCCAATAAGCTACCTTGCAAACTGGGATATGAGCAGCAACGAAAGCACACCATATGGCGTAGAGCAACTAAGGTGCACAATAGTTGATAAGTATAATATTGATTGTGGAAAATATAAGATAAACACAGCATCAGGACTTTTAAACAACCAAGCACCTATCAAACGCTATATAAACACAAACATGGGTAAAATTATCACTGATACAGATTTTGGCTACTCAGACGGGCTATATATTATACAAGATAATATCGGGTTATCGTACTTAATGGGGAAAGAAGCGTTCAATTCAGCATTAATGCAGCTATACGCACTAGATAAATATAGTCCGGAGCTGTTTACACCAGCGTTAGATATGTACCCATTTGCACGGTTATACAAGGTAAATAAGAAGTAAATTACAAATTATTTTAAAAAAATCATAAAAAAGTGTTGACTAGTTGTACCTTTTGGTATAGCCTATCAATCCTTACTTAGTAAGCGGAGGTATCTGCAATGTTCGCAGTGATTAAAACAGGCGGTAAACAATACACCGTAAAAGAAGGCGATTCATTTAATATTGAAAAGCTAGAAGTAGAAACTGGTAGCAAATATAACTTTGAAGAAGTATTATTTATTTCTGGAGACAAAGTTGTAGTTGGCAACCCATTCATCAAAGGCGCTTCTGTAGAAGTTGAAATTGTTGACCATGGTAAAGCTGATCGTGTTTACATCTTCAAAAAGAAGAGAAGAAAAGACTATCGCAAACGTCAAGGTCATCGCCAAAACTACACAAGAGTGAAAGTAACAAAAATTATCGCAGGATAATTTTAGGAGAAAGAAATGGCTCATAAGAAAGCGGGCGGTAGCTCGAGAAACGGACGTGACAGTCACTCGAAACGTCTTGGCGTTAAGCGTTTCGGCGGTGAATTAGTGAAAGCAGGCAACATCATCGTTCGCCAACGCGGCACTAAATTCAAACCAGGCGAAGGCATGGGCATCGGTAGAGACGATACTCTATTCGCTCTTATCCCTGGCCATGTTAAGTTCATCGACAGAGGTCGTTTAGGTAAATTCGTAGCAATTGAACCTATCACTGCCTAAGATAACTTATCATCTTATGCTGAAATCAGCCGCTTACAAATTTGCGTTAGGCGGCTTTTTTCATATCCAAAATTAA
>CAYJDR010000031.1:0-8900 GCA_964368965.1 uncultured Deferribacteraceae bacterium | reverse complement strand
ACGTTCTCAATTTGTATTTAATGTAACAGCACTAGTTAATTAACGGCCACTTTCACCCTGTGTTGGTGGCTTTTTACTTGCTATCAATATCATTGACAATGTCAAAACATGAGCATATATTTAACTTATACAAGTACCGTAATTTTCAGGAGTGCATTTATGCTTAAAATATATTTCAAAATCATCATGGCTTTATTATGCCTGGCGTTTACAACACCTACATATGCTTATGATATCAACAAGCTCTACTCACTCTATAATGAAAACAAATTTGGCGAAGCATACAATCTAATCATTGCTGAAGATATCCAGCCAGTTGATAAAGCACTTATACAACTCTACACATATGAAAACTTTAAAAAAGAATATAAAATAGAAGCTGATGAAATTGCACTCAAGGCATATATCGATAATGTAAAAGCACTGCTCGATAACTCATTTCCAAACATGGACCGCTCTAGCACAAGCCAAGCAATACTCTATGCTGAGGCATACAATAAACTAGCTAACTTCTACTCGTTCGCAACACTTAATGAACCTGAAACATATATAGCCATACTTAATAAAATTCAATACAAAATCATACCGCTATTGAAGTATGACGGGGTCGAAAAATATAAATACACATCAACGCTAGCAAAAAAATATTCAGTATTGCCCCTAATGTTAACTGAATATGCTGCCACATCTATTGAGAACGTACCAGATACACTAAAAATACAAATGAGCAACTATGCAAGCATCGTTGATGAAATTCCCATAATATCTCATGATAAAGATGGCAACTTAATAGAGAGCCCTTACCAATCTAAAATTGTTACTCATAACTTCATGATAGCGGTATACTACGACGTCGTTAAATATTACCTCGATAACGACATAATGACGAGGCACGACACTCTATATTTCAAACACATGATTGTTACATTATTTGTAAAGTCTAAAGTGTTAGAAATTGAAGCGCTAATTAGTGGTGCTGAATCGAAACCATGGGATATTTCATACACATGGGTTGCACCAGCTCTCGTGTGGACAAAAGGTATGAAATACACGCAAAATAACTTGATAAATGATTTAACATACACAGGCGAAAATAACTACCTTAAACCATCAGGCCTAAAATTTATAGCATACAACCAAATTATTGCTGACATTCAGAAAAAACACGGTGCAGAAACTGCAAACAAATTTAAGGAACACTATAAGCTTGATAGCGTTACACCTAAAGATTTAATGCAATAGGATATCGCTATGAAACACGTAAAACTTGTTATATTCCTAGCACTTGCGCTTTTCACAACGTACTCATACGCAACAAGTGATAACTTCACAACGCTTTATAATATAACGATCTCATCGGATATGTCTGACCTTCAAAGAGCAAACATTCTGATCGAAACAGTAGCACGTAATAGCAAGCTGAAAAGTGACACAACAACCAATGATATTGATAAAATAACCGCATTAATTGATAGTGCTTTTGAAAGCGTAAGCGATAATGACTACAAGAAAATAGCAACGTATTCCGACTACTATATTAGCACGTTTACATTACACACTACATACCCACATGCGCTTGACCGCGTTAAAGATCGTATTTTACCTGCACTTAATGGCGATAGCGCTCTACAATATGAAATAGCAATGCGCACAAGCATGATGTATCATGGCATAGCAAAATATTTTACGCAAAGGCAACACGACTTTAGTGTTGATGAAAGTATTTCACTTGCAAGCCACTATATCGCTAGTGCCGTATACGTTGCTAATAACTATATGCCAGATGTTAGCAATAAAGCTGACAGCATCAACAGGCGATATAGCTATAAGGCAGAGCATGCATATTTCCGCAATATTGCACTATACTTCAATAGCATTACGTTATACCACGCACTTGATAGCTACAGTAGAGAACAAGACAAATTAACACTCAGCGAGTCGCTCCGATATCGAGCAGCAGCAATGCACACATATTTAAATATCGCTACGCTAATGCCCAATAGCGATATATCAAGCAATGATTGGGCAAACTTTTTATTAGTATCAATTTACGACTTAGCATGGCTACTAGGGCTTGATAACACAGTTGAAAACATTGTTGAACGATTGCCAAACACTCAAGTAAAGTTTGAAGATGAAAGCTTCAATGCTAACTATAAAGCTATGGCTTACAATGTTTTAGAGCGCTCGATTAGGGCAACAACAGGCGACACACATGCAGATAAATTCACAGAGCAATATAAGAACAAGTACAAAGCAATGACTGATGCTGAGTTAAAGCATTACCTGCCACTCAAAGACCTATAGAACACGTTCAACAATTCCCCCTTTACAGAAATAGCAAAAACAGCTATAATTAAACTATATGAACAAAAATAAACAATAAGGTAGTATAATGAAATTTATAGACACAGCCACGCTACACCTCTCAGCAGGTACAGGCGGTAACGGCTCAGTATCATTCAGAAGAGAAAAATTCGTCCCTAAAGGTGGCCCAGATGGTGGCAACGGCGGACGTGGTGGCGATGTAATATTTGTTGGCGACAAAACTAAGCACACGCTTATGGACTTTCGCTACAAAAAAATATACAAAGCAGAAAACGGCGAAAAAGGCGGCGTACGTGACAGAAACGGCAGAGGCGGAGAAGACTTAATTATCCCTGTTCCTCTTGGCACAATAGTACGTGACATAAACACAGAAGATATACTCGCAGATATCACCGAAGATGGCATGCAAGTGCTAGTTGCAAAAGGCGGGCGTGGCGGTAAAGGTAACGCATGTTTCGCTACACCAGAACAACGTGCACCACGTGTCGCAGAAGAGGGGAAAGAGGGCGAATACGTCGAAGTATCGCTTGAACTTAAACTGCTTGCAGATGTCGGTATTATTGGCTTCCCTAATGCTGGTAAGTCTACATTTATTTCTGTTGTATCTGCGGCTAAACCAAAAATCGCAGACTATCCGTTCACAACACTTACGCCTAACTTAGGCGTTGTACAAGATGGACATGGCGGTAGCTACGTTATCGCAGATATGCCAGGACTTATTGAAAACGCACACAGCGGTGCTGGACTTGGGCAACAGTTCCTTCGCCATATCGAGCGTACTAAAATATTGCTACACTTTGTTGACTGTTCTGCTGAAGAGTCTATGGTGGAGCGCTATAAAATTATTAGAAATGAGCTACAACTATACGCTGCACATTTAGCCGATAGGCCTGAGATACTTGCTGCTACTAAGTTTGACTCAGTAAACGAAGATAACTATAACGAGTTCCTAGAGTTCGCTAAAGATAAAAATGTGCAAGTATTTGCAATATCGTCTGCTACACACAGCGGTATTAAAGATATCATGGCAACTATTAAAGAAACATTAGATAACACAACAATAGAAGACTAATGCAAACAATATTAGGGGTACTGAATAACAATACATCTTTAATTAGCTTTGTATCGCTATGTAAGATATGGAACGCACTTGTTCCACCCTTAGTGGCTAAAAACACTACCCCTACAAGAATAAATGAAAAGGGCGAATTAACTGTGCTAGTGCATGACAATATATGGCTGACAGAGTTAAACTACATGAAAGACGACCTGCGTGACAGGTTAAATGACAGAGATTTCCCTGTAAAGAAGCTCACTTTCAAGTATAGCCCTACATATATTAAAGCAGATAAGCCAAAGAGAGATTTCTACAAGATTGATGAGGCGCAGCTATATTTTATTGAAAGCATAACAGATGGAATAGAAGATAGTGAACTCGCCTCAACACTCAGGAACGCACTAACAGGCTATTTTAAAACACACACAATAGAAGAATTTAAGCACGGTGGTAAATAACATGGTACTTGAAATTGTAACATTTCCAGAAGAGTTTTTAAGGAAAAAAGCTCAACCAATTACAGAAATAAACGACGAGCTGAAAGAGCTTGCAAAAAATATGATTGAAACAATGTATGACGCCCCAGGAGTTGGGCTTGCTGCACCACAAATCGGCAAAAGCATACGCATGATCGTAGCAGAACAATACCCAAGAGATGATGGGCGCAACCCAATAGTTTTAATAAACCCTGAGATAATCGAAGGCGAGGGCGAACTGCATGAAGAAGAGGGCTGCTTATCATTACCTGGTGAATATGCATATGTTAAGCGCTACCAAAAAGTTAAAGTGAAATACCTAACACTCGATAACGAAGAAGCAATTATCGAAGGCGAAGATTTTCTCTCACGCATTTTACAACATGAGATTGATCACCTTGATGGAAAACTGTTCATAGATAAACTATCTATGATGAAGCGTGAAACTATCAAAAAGCACATCAAACGTCGCATACAAGATGGCGACTATGTCGTTTGCAAAGCTAAATAATATGGCGCATGAGCTAAACATCGGCGACGTGTTCGCCGTTTACATGCCTAAGCTTAACGAATATTACCTAATCCAGCATTATAAAATTGAAGATGATAAAATCTATTTTGTAATGCTAGATTGTCTTTCAAAAAATATCCACACGATAGATGAAGCTAAAAATTCAAAATTCTTTCATATCGACTACTACGGGTTTGACAATAAAAAAGCTACCTTTAGATTTAATAATTTCGATGAAATAAAAGATAAAACCCAATTCGTTGGCAATTTTAATATAGATGTTAGTCAAATTGAAAACCCCGATGACATTGGCACATATACTGCGGAACTATACCAGCACCTAAACATTCAAAACATAATCTTCCGCCATAGACGTTGGCAAACAATACCGCAAGATATGCGTGATAGATATAAAGCTAGCATGAAAGATGATAATGCAAAAGTGAGTGTAAACGGCAAAGAATATTTCGCTAACAGAACGCGCTCAGCAACAAACTCGCTAATAGCTGAAATTGGCGGTGTTGAGCATCTAGCAATGTTCCCAAACATTTCAACTGTTGGGCTGAATGAATATGTCGATGGCACGCTTGAATATATTGAAAATATGCCTATCGTAAATGAGTTTCGGTTATTGAAAAATGATAAACCTGTCTGGGATTTCACTAAAACAAAATTGCAACAAATCATCATGGACCCAACCGGGCTAGAGAAAATCATTGCAAACAAATACGTTAATTACATAATTTTTCATAAATCAGCGCCTAACCAAACCGTGCATATCGAGCAAAACGAAAAAGTATTTGACGATGAATTTTCAGTTGTTTTCAAGGAACATTTTATTAACATTCCAGAGCTGAAGCATTACGAGGATTTACATATAAACTCGTTTGATATCAAAGAGATAGATGTTAAACAAATTGCTGAAATATACCCAAATGTACAAATACTTCACATACGTGGCAAGTTCGGCACGCTTAAAAATGTTGCATACTTGAAACAATTAAAACAACTCAGAAGGCTTACAATTTCTGGCCTATATGGTTGGAGTGGCGAAGAGTTCCCAAATGCTGATGAATTGCATGAAAATATCTACTTTGAAGTGTACGATATACCGAAAGATGCTGGCGACATAATCAAGAAAAAGTATAAAGGCAAAGGCATGTATATCAAACAGCTACGCACTCAAGAGTGGATAAGCGAAAACCGTGATAACCCATTTCGTGATTGGGACGGCAGAGAAGGCATACCACAATCGAAAGCAAAAAAAGCTGGCACAATTTATAAAGAAGCATTAAGGGCGTTGATATCTGTGATAAAATATGACGACAACACGCAAGAGCTTGAAGAAATAGTTATCGCATTTTTAGAGGCGATGAACGAACTTGATAAAAAGAAACAATTTATCGAAACCATCGAAGCAGAAGAAATTGTCGGCGCAATAGAGCAACTTTGCAACATCGCAAAAGAGCGTAAGCTATTGTTTAACGAAAACTATATTTTAGACTTATACGAAAAGCATTTTGATTATTAAGTGCTATACCACAATCTAACCTATAGATTGTAAACCTTATTCACGCGCAATAAGGCAGCAAAGTCATCTATGCTCATTGGTCTTTCGAAGAAATAGCCTTGTGCGTAATCGCAACCTAGGCTTCTCAGCCATTTTGCTTGCTCTAATGTTTCTACGCCTTCAGATACAACTTTCATCTTTAATTGCTTTGCCATTTTAATTACATTATCAACAACAACAGCGCCTTTTTCGTCAACCAAAGTCGTATCGAAAAATGCTTTATCAAGCTTTAACGTATCAGCAGCAATAATACCCAACCTATTGAGAGAAGACTCACCAGCACCGAAGTCGTCAATGGATAGCGATAAGCCTAGCTTTTTAATTTCCTCAACTTTCGATATTAGCAATTTTTCTTCCATTGCCATTGCGCTTTCTGTAATCTCCATCTCTAGCTTGCTTGCGAGCAGGTCATATTTTGACAATATCCCTAAGTATGCATCTGGAAAGCGCTCGTCAAATAGCGTCACCATTGAAATATTTACAGAAATCACAGGGATATCAAGCGAATCATTGTTTTCAGCAATGAACTTACACACTTCATCAAACACAAACAAATCTAAGTTTGCAATAAATCCGTTTGACTCAAAAACGCTTATAAACTCGTTAGGCGATATCATACCCTGATCGGTTGGAGGAAACCAACGCACAAGCGCTTCTGCGCCACCAACTCTTAATGTGCTAAACCTTATTTTTGGTTGAAATACTATCTTAAATTCGCCGTTGCTGAGTGCATCTTTCATGCGCAGTACGATATTTGTTTTAGACTCTTGCTCTTTTTTCGTGCTTGCGTCGTAATTGTAATATGTAAACTTATATTTTTGCTTACCTTTCATACGTGCGACAGCTGCACAATCAATAACATCTTCAATCTGCTGTGTATAATCTTCAACAACATACGTGCCAACAGACATGCTAAAGTGATATTTTTCACCCATCACTTCTTTCACAGCAGTGGATATGTACTTTTCACATATGGTACTAATAGGCATACCTTTCCCACGTTTGAGCAATATCATGAACTGGTCTGCAATAACGCGAGTTATTAAAGTGTCAGTACCGCTATATGCTTTTGCTAACGCATCGGCTATTGCTTTGATAACTTTATTGCCTTTCTCTTTCGTAAAGATAGCGTTAATGGTGTGGAAGCTATCAACATCGATTGATATTGCTTCATATTCATTTTCTTTCGCTTGGCTTAACACGTCATGTGCAAGTTTTTTAAAGTAGTAGAGGGATATTAGGCCTGTCATTTCGTCGTAGTTTATGACTTTAAGTATTGCATCTCTTCGCTTAGACTGTAAGTATATAACAATGAAAATAATGGCAACCATAATGCCGAACATAATAGCTATGATCACTTCAACATTTTCCTCTACAAATACAGTTGCAGAATATTCTGGAAGAAATCGTATCGACTCTGTCGACATCACTTCATCTATCGTTGTTTGTGCGATATGCTCAAACATAATATTGAATGCGCCTATATATTCTGTTAGGTGGTTTGAATCTCTCGACACAAACACACGTAACGGTAGGTTTAGCCCTGTGCTCGCCATAGAGTACATCTCTGCCCCTAGTTGTGCTTGTGCGAACTCTGCGCCTATGATTGTTGATAACATTCCATCAAGCTCGCCTGCCACAAAGTCAGCCATGATTTCATCAAATGATGTATATAGCTTGATTGTGTTGTGCGGATACCTCATTGAAATTTCTTCTAAATCAACTGTGATGTAATTCAACATTCCAAGTATACTTGATTTTTCTGCTGACACAATATTTTCTAGTTCAGTTTTTTCGCTAAACAACATCAACGGCAATTCCATAAACGGAGTTGTAGGAATATAGTGCGCCATTTCATGCTGGAAGTCACCAGTAGCAGATACGATTATGTCAAAGTTTTCGTGATATTCGTTTGGCAGGTCATGTGTATACGGCACAAAATTAATACTGAAGCCATATTTTTCTGCAAGTATCTTCATGATTTCTATACTCATGCCATCTGCTTGCCCTTGCTCGTTAACAAACTGGATAGGCTCATGCGTTGATATAAAGCCAGCGTTAAGTGTTCTGCTTCTTAATAGTGCCACCTCTTCTTTCGTAAGGTTACGCCTTGTAAGGTTTTTAATTCCGTAATATTTAAGTTGTAAATCACCTAAAAACATACCATCGGTTGCTATAGACACATCAATAGCTGCTGCAATAGAGTCTGCAAACTCTTTATTGCCTGGCCTTGTGAAATAATACATGTTGTATGTTTCAAGCGTGACAACCATCTTAAGATCTTTTGCTTTATAGTTTAATATTGTTGTTAGGTATAAGTCAGCTTCCATGTCGAGAAACTCTTCCAGCTCGCCATATATATAATTGACGGATATCCCATGCTCCTCACAATATTTATCAAGGTACTTCTCATATGGATTATTGTAGAATGTCGCAACTGTTTTGCCGTCTATTTCTGCATAGTCGTTGTGAAAAAAGGCATTTTCTTCTTTTGAAGCTAATATAATTTGGGTTTGACCTATTGGTTTAGGTATGTAGACAAATTCGTCATTGTTGCGGATCTCACTATCGAGCACAAGTCCAGCCATATCAATTTCGCCTGCAATTAATGCATCCATAATATTGTGCTGGTCGTATTCGATATACTCAAAGCGATAGTTAGAATAGTGCTCAGCCCTTGCAAGCACTTCATAGCCAAAGCCTTTACGGTCTAGTGATTCAATATTCTCGACTATACCATAACCATGTATATAGCCTACCTTGACTGTGATTTTTTCAGAAACTTTATCGTATGCAAGCGCTATAGTATTAAACAACAATATTATAAAAATGTTGACAACAATACTATTCAATACCCTCCAAGATATTTTGCTCGCACTCATCATAAACCTCTTTTGCACCAATAGTGTATATATTATTATAATACAATATATATCGAGGCATTATAAAATTCAAGTA
>CAYJDR010000030.1:17824-25055 GCA_964368965.1 uncultured Deferribacteraceae bacterium | reverse complement strand
ACTTTAGAGTTATCAACCATTTCAGCATATCTTTCAGCGTCCATTTTCTTAGTAATTCTGAACCTGTTTTCGCCAGCCATAAACTCTTTCAAGTCGCCTACTGGGGCTTTGCTGTCAATTACTAATGGGTTTTTGCCTTCATCTAATAATGCAGGGTTGTAACGGTATAAGTGCCAGTAACCAGCTTCAACTGCTTTCTTTTGCTCTTCAACGCCTGTAACCATGTTGATACCATGAGCGATACAGTGTGAGTATGCAATGATTAATGATGGGCCATCAAAGTTTTCTGCTTCAATGAATGCTTTAATACACTGCGTTGGGTTCGATAGAGAAACCTTAGCAACATATAAGCTACCATAAGTCATAGCAATCATGCCTAAGTCTTTCTTCTCCATAGTTTTACCGCTTGTAGCAAACTTAGCAGATGCACCAATCGGAGTAGATTTAGATGCTTGGCCACCAGTGTTAGAGTACACTTCTGTATCTAGCACTAATATGTTTACATTTTCGCCACTAGCGATTACGTGGTCTAAACCGCCGTAACCAATATCGTATGCCCAACCGTCACCACCTAAAATCCATACAGATTTAGGAGTTAAGTAATCAGCAATACTTAAGAAATCTTCTTTAGTAGCTTTTGAGCTGTTTTTAACGATATCTTTTAGTTTTGTAACTCTTCCACGTTGTGCTTCAATTTCAACTTGGCCTTTAACTTCTGTATTAGCAAGTAATTCATCAGCTAATGCGCCTAGTTCATCTCTGTAGTCTTCAACGTAGCTTGCTGCTTTCTTAACGAAGTATTCAACAGCTAAACGCATACCGTAACCAAACTCAGCGTTATCTTCAAACAACGAGTTCGCCCATGCGATACCTTTACCATCTGCACGTGTGCAATATGGAGTAGTTGGTAAGTTACCACCATAAATAGATGAACAACCAGTTGCGTTTGCAATGTAAGTTCTATCGCCAAATAGTTGGCCTAATAATCTTACATATGGAGTTTCACCACAACCTGCACAAGCACCAGAGAATTCAAAATGGTGAGGAGCAAGCTGGCTACCTTTAATGTTAGCTTTGTTATATTTATCAACTGCAAGTTCTGAGATGTTTAAGAAGAAGTCGAAGTTTTTCGCTTCTTGGTCACGTAAATCAGCTTGTGGAGTCATGTTAATAGCTTTTTTGCCTTCAACTTCTTTGTTTTTCACAGGGCAGTTTTGTACGCAAACGCCACAACCAGTACAATCTTCAGGAGCGACTTGGATAGTTGCCTCTAGACCGTCAAACTCTTTACCTCTTGCTGCTGCGTGTTTAAATGCTTCAGGTGCATCTTTAAGCTCAGCTTTATCGTAGAACTTCATACGGATAGCAGCATGTGGACACATGAATGAGCAGAAACCACATTGGATACAAATATGTTCGTCCCAAACTGGAATGTTTACAGCGATGTTACGCTTTTCAAACTTAGCAGTACCTACTGGCCATACGCCATCAACAGGCATTTCAGAAACTGAAACAGTTTCACCTTTATCTACAACTAGTTTAGAGATAACGTCTTTAACAAATGGTGTAGCAGTTGGGTCAGTTAAGCAACCGTTAATTAAATCGCAAACTTTAGATTTATCAAAGCTTTCTTTAGTGTATTTAACTTCTGCAACCATTTTAGCGCCACTATCTGCAGCGTTAGAGTTCATCTCAACAACGTTGTCGCCATATTTGCCATAAGTTTTCTTGATAGCGCCTTTGATAGAAGCAAGTGCTTGCTCTAAAGGAATAACGTTAGAGATTGCGAAGAATGCAGTTTGTAGGATTACGTTAATTCTTGAACCTAAACCTAAATCTTCTGCAATTGTTACAGCGTCAACAACGTAGAATTTTGCTTCTTTTTCAATGATTTGGATTTTTACACGCTCAGGAATTTTTTCCCAAACTTCATCAGCGCCGTATAAGCTATTTAATAAGAATACGCCACCTTGTTTTAATCTATCAAGCATGTCATAACGCTCTAAGAAGCTAAAGTTGTGGCATGCAATGAAATCTGCTTTTTGGATTAAGTATGAACTTTTGATACTTTCATCGCCAAAACGTACGTGAGAAGTAGTCATAGAGCCAGATTTTTTAGAGTCGTAAACAAAATACGCTTGAACTTCCTTATTAGCTTCGCTGAATAAGATTTTTGCAGTATTTTTGTTTGCACCAACTGTACCATCTGAACCTAGGCCGTAGAATAATGCGTTGTATGTGTTGTTTTGTAGAGTCCATGATGCATCAAAAGTGATAGATGTGTTTGTAACATCATCGTTGATACCAACAGTAAACTTTTGTTTGCTATCAGCAGATGTCATGTTGTCATAAACTGCTTTAACCATTGCTGGTGTAAAGTCTTTAGAGCCTAAGCCATATCTGCCTGCAAGTAGGTTTGGATATGCTTTGAATGCTGTTTCACCTTTGTGGAACGCTTCAGATAGAGTTGCAGCAACTAGTAAGTATAATGGCTCACCAAGTGCGCCTGGCTCTTTAGTTCTGTCAAGTACAGCAATATTTTTAACCGTTGCTGGTAGAGCTGCAATAAATTCAGCCGCTGGGAACGGTTGGAATAATCTAATTTTTAGTACGCCTGTTTTATAACCTTCTGCAGAGTTTAAGAATAGAGCTGTTTCTTCTGCAATATCAGCACCTGAGCCCATGATAACGATAACGTTTTCAGCATCTTTAGCACCAACATATTCAACTAAGCCATATGATCTGCCAGTAAGTTCTTCAAACTTTTTGAACTCTTCTTTTATGATTGATGGAACAGAGTCCATATATTTGTTAACTGTCTCACGCCCTTGGAAATAAACGTCAGGGTTTTGAGCAGTACCTTTAATAGTTGGATTATCAGGAGATAAGCTTCTTGCTCTATGCTCTTGAATAAGTTTATCGTCAAGCATGTGGCGCATATCATCATATGTTAACTCTTCTGCGACATTCATTTCGTGTGATGTTCTGAAACCGTCGAAAAAGTGTAGAAAAGGAATTCTGCTTCTTAGAGTAGAACTTTGAGAAACAAGTGCCATATCCATAACTTCTTGAGGGTTGTTAGAAGCAAGCATTGCCCAGCCAGCACCACGGCAAGACATAACGTCTGAGTGGTCACCGAAGATTGATAAACCTTGAGCTGCAAGCGCCCTAGCACTAACATGGAAAACTGTAGGTGTAAGCTCACCAGCGATTTTGTACATGTTAGGAATCATAAGTAGTAAACCTTGAGATGCAGTGAAAGTTGTAGTGATTGCGCCAGCGCTTAAAGCACCATGAACAGCACCAGCTGCACCAGCCTCAGATTGTAACTCTGATACTAACGGAATATTTCCCCATATGTTTTTAACGCCTGCGGCGCTTTTTTCATCAGAAATCTCACCCATTACAGATGATGGCGTAATTGGATAAATAGCGATTACTTCATTCGTAGCATGAGCAACATGTGCTGCTGCAGTGTTACCATCAATAATAACACGCTTCCTGTTGTTTGATTTCATTTTCTTTTTACTCCCTTAGATAATAATAAAGCACAAAAAAATACATTATATTAATACATGAGGGGTAGTATAACAGTTAGAGATGATACAGTCAAACAAAAATAGAACAATTATTATATTTTTTCAAAGAAAACTTTGCTAAAACCTTACAAATACAGAAAAAATAATTGTTAAATATTTTTTAAAATTTATACTATAGATATTAAAAAGTTTTGTTGAAAAACTTAACCATTTACTGTAAGATGTGCTTATGAATGAAACTTTTAACGCCATTGGCAACAGCGCCATTGGTAAAATTAAATATATAATAGGTTACCTTACCTTCAGTTTTAAGATTTTAAAGCGATTTGCCAATATCCGTTTGCTGCTTAACCCTGCTATCAGCATGACAGTTGTTAGGCAAACATACTTCGCAGGTGTTGAGCTTGTTGGGCTTGTCACTATATTTGCGCTCATTGTTGGGGTGCTTGCTGTTGGTGGCTTGGGGCAACTGCTCATTTTCTTAAACATTAAAGAATCTATTGGCTTTATGCTCACAATGGTTATTATCCGTACAGGAGCACCTATCATCGTTGGCTTGTTGCTGACATTGCGCTCATCTACTGCATTCATTATCGAAATCGGCCAAATGAAGTCACGTGGTGAATTATATTCACTTGAAGCTATGGATATCAACGTATACGACTATATATACACCCCTCGTGTGCTTGCTTCTATGATTTCAATGATCGCACTATCAACTTATTTCGCAGTGCTATCCATCGTTGGTGGCTACACCCTAATCAGCTTCCAAGTTGACACTACACTTGATAGTATCTTAGGGCAAATCATGTATGATATCCGCCTTGTTGACCTTTTCTCATTTGGACTTAAAACTGTGCTTATTGGCTACACGATTGCATCTATACCAATTTATACAGCATTAAATATTTCGCAAGGTGGCACTATTGACTCTATCAAAAGCTTCCAACAAGGTATGATAAGAATATTTATTGCATTTATGTTAATCGTAATCCTAAGTGACATAATAATTGGAATGCTACCATGAATGAAAAAATACTTATAAAAGTTGAAGGACGTTCTGAGGCAGACTATATCCAACAAAGCATAATGGATAATAGCGCATGGAATGATATTGGGATTATTTCATATAATTTACCGCTTATATCTACACTATCGGCAGTTGAAAACATCATGTTGCCAATAAACTACCACAAGCGTATAAATAGAGCTGGTGCAGAAGCACTAACATCTGAACTATTAGAAAAATTTGGAATACTACACATAGCTCACTTAAGAGGTAAAGATTTAAATGAGCATCAACTCTTGATTGTTAAATTTTTACGTGCTATTATATCTTATCCAGATGTTGTTGTATTCATACTTCCACACGATATGATGTCGGTTGAGGTTTATGAAATATTTATCACATTTGTTGACTCTATTACAAACTTTGATATTGTAATTGTAGAGCATGAAAGCTTTTTACCAATGTATTATAAAGAAACAAACTATACGGAGATAACATACGAACAATGGGCGACCCACGTTTTAAAAATATAGAAACTAAAGTTGGTTTATTTATCATTATTGCTGTGGCAGTAATCGTATTGACTATTATTGCAATCGGCATAAACCGTGATTTATTTGTACCAAAAGTACACATCAATGTATTTACAAAAACAGGTGAAGGCGTCAGCAAAGGCATGACTGTCAAATATTCTGGCTTCACTATATCACGTGTTGATGATGTCACACTGCAAGACGATGGCAGAGTTGTTGTTACAATTGGCATACCTCAAAAATATACAAAGTGGATAAAGGAAGACTCTGTTTTCAAACTATCTGCACTTAGTATTATCGGTAGTGGTAATATTTCTATCGAAACCGACCTTGATAGCACTGCACCGCACATCAAAAACGGTGCAAATTTTGAACTGGTACGTGACCAAGACATACAAGCATTAATCGAGCAAGCTACACCTGTTATCGAAGACTTGAGCGAGATTGTTAGCAACGTCAACGTGATTATGGGCAGAGTAGCAGACGAGGAAGGCGACATCAGCAAACTTCTACGTGGTGTTGGTGAACTTGGCGACGACTTAACCTACGGCAAAGGCTCTATCGGCTATCTTGCTCGCTCACCTGAGATTGCGAATGAAGTAAAAAACCTATTAAAAGATGTTGAAAAGTTCCGCAGTGACGCTCTTAAAGTTTCTGGCAATGTTGTAGAGAGTAGCAACTCGTTAAAAGTTGCACTAGAAGCTGTTGAAGATACATCAGACGATATCATGAACAATGTTGAAGGCATTACAGGCAACGCTGAAGAGTTCCTTGCTACACTTATACCAGTTGTCGACGATATTCAAAGTGTTGTTGACGATATTGATAGCGTTGTCACTCAGCTTGATATCGCAGTTGATGACCTAGTAGTTGCAGCTAAGAACTCTGCTGACGGCACAAAAGACCTTGATGAACTTAGAGCTGAGATACAAAGCATTATACATACAGGCAACAGGCTAATGCTTGAACTACAAACAGTGTGGCCATTCGTTGAAGAAATGCCACCAACACAGGTGCCTCTACAATGATGAAAAAACCACTTTATATTACAACTATATTAGCGTTAAGCACTCTACTTGCGGCATGCTCTAGCAAGGAACAAGTTATTGAAACACGCCAACAATCTATAGGTATGACACTTACAGAAATGGCTTATGACTACGCCATGCAAGGCAGACGTGGCATGGCTGAGTTCACTTATGATGAAGCTATCGAGCAGTTCCGCAATATGGGCAGCTTTTGTGACATGGCACGTGTATCTATTGTGATGCACTCGGTTTCGCACAATATCCAATTCAACACAATTGGTGATGCCAAAGCATTTGCTACACTTGGCGAATGTAGCGATGAGTGGAATATTATCAACTACCTAACAGATGAAAAATATAACTACAGCACACTAAAAGAACCGTACTACACCTACGCTACTGCAAAACTAGATAATAACATATCTGACTTACAATCGCTTGCAAAAAGTAGTAACTCGTCTGAGCGTACAAAGAGCATAGCTTACCGAATGATTGCAAGCATATTGATCGAAAAAGGTGAATACTTAGACGCTGTAAGCAATATAGAATATGCAAAAGAAATTGATAGTCGCTACGCATGGACAAGTAACCTGTTAGATAATGAGCGCCTACTTTTAGAAGCCTATAAGCTAATGGATATTGATACAAAAATTGTGCAAGAACGCATAAACATTTTAGAATCAGCAATCATAAACAAATTTTAACAGAGATACCCCGCATGAGAAGAGCAGAAAGAGAAATCACAGATAATATAGCTATTGATAAAATAATTAACTCTAGCAGCCATTGTAGGCTTGGGCTTGTTGATGGTGATGGTGTATATATTGTGCCATTAAATTATGGGTTTGAAGTTGTTGACAGCGCACGCATATTCTACATGCATGTTGCCACTGCTGGCAGAAAGCTCGACTTAATCGAACAAAATAATAAGGTATGCATAGAAATCGAAGGTATGACTGAACTCATAACGGGTCCAACCGCATGTAACCATTCCATGAAGTACGAATCGGTGATATGCCAAGGTACTGCCACCATCATCACAGATGATAACAGTGTGAAACGTCATGCACTCAACTTGATAATGAACCAAGCAACTGGCAACCCTACATGGGAATATAGTGA
>CAYJDR010000030.1:0-17724 GCA_964368965.1 uncultured Deferribacteraceae bacterium | reverse complement strand
CACTCAACTTGATAATGAACCAAGCAACTGGCAACCCTACATGGGAATATAGTGACGCCAGGCTTGATGGTGTATCAATTATAAAAATTATCGTCGCAACCTGCACTGCAAAAGCAAGGTATTAATCCTCGATCATATCACCGTATTGTTTTTTGAACTCAGGGTCATACTTTTGGTATTGGCTATAGACTTCATTATCATGCGCTCGTTGTTCACGTTCAGCTTCGGCAACAACATCTTGCTTCTTTTTGTGCCATGAACGGTGTCGCTTACGTGTATCATTCAACTCAGTGTAGAAATGTTGATATTGAGCTGGTGTTAAGATAAGTTGCATCTCCTGCATAAAGTTTGCGATTACTTTGTTACGCTCTTCATACCATTCTTTCTTATTATCATCGAACCATGCTACATATTCACCAACTAATAAATCAACTTGTTCAACCTGTTCTTCTGATAACGAGTCTTTATCTAACAAGTTTATATAAAGCATTTTATTTGCAAGGTGTTCGCGCCCGTATGGGTTGCCTAATATCACGCTCATAACAAACGGTGTAGCCATGCTACCTGTTGCCATACCTAGTATAAATATAACAAACCAAACACATACTGTTTTCATAACTTTTGACATAACCTACCCTTAAAATATACCCATAGTAAAAAACTCTGCTGTATATTCACTATAATTTGTAGCCACTTTATCTAAATTCATTAATACAATTGCAAAAGATGCTGCTGCTGCAGTCGTTGAAAATGCAATCAATTTATAATATAGTGACATTTCATTGTTTTGTAGCGTGCGATTGCGTGTTTCCTCAAGCTTTATCCTAGCCATAACAGACGATGCAAAATCATTAGGAGCAACTTTCTGCTCTCTTTTAGCAAAAGGTAAATATTGCAATAATTTTTCTATATATTGCTCGTTTATTTCGCGTTTCATAAGCTCCCCCTTGTATCTTTCAACATATCTGCTAGTTTTTTCTTTGCCCTGTGTGCAATCACTTTTACGTTTGCCTCTGTTAATTCCATTAAAGAGGCGGTTTCGGCAATGCTCTGCCCTTCGGAATATAGCATGTTAATAATCATCCGCTCACTAGGCTTTAGCTGATCGAGCGCCTTTGATAATTGTGTGCCTAGTTCTTGTGTTAGCATGTGGAACTCTGGCGAGGCCTCATGCTCCACCCTATCAACTAGATAGTCTATATCAACATCAAAAGATGATATAGGTGTGACAACATCTTTATATTTATCACGCCAGAAACTTTTACAAGTACGCACAGATATGACTGATAACCAATTTACAAATTGCGCATCGCCCCTGTATGAAGAAAGCGACTTGTAACATTTAAAGAAAATGTCATTAGCCACTTCATCTACATACTCATAAGGCACATGCGTAGATGTTATCTTATAAACAGTATCTTTATATTTATCAATAAGTTGTTCGAAAAGGTTGACATCGCCTGCCAACACTTTTTCTATAATCTGTTCATCAGATAATATCATCTACACTTGCCTCATATACACTATGTAGCACAATGCAACCATTTGGTTACAGTTTTATTGAAATTTTTATTGTTCGAATGTATATTTATATTTTTTCAAGCTACCATGTTGGATAAGCGCAACTGAATCTTCGATAAATACTTGCTCTTCATCTGTTGGTATAACCATAACTTTAACCTTAGATTCAGCAGTTGAAATAACACATTCGCCACCTGATGAATATGCTTTGTTGTTTTTCTCTTTATCTAAGATGATGCCCATATCTTCCAAGCCTTCAAGAGCTTTTTCTCTGATTAATGGTGCATTTTCACCAACGCCAGCAGTGAATACAATAGCATCAACCCTGCCTAAAGTTGCATAATACATGCCGACATACTTTTTAATTCGGTAGCACTCCATTTCAATAGCTAGTTGTGCTCGCTCATTACCGTTTTCGGCCTCACGCATAACATCACGCCTATCAGCATATTTGCCCGTTATGCCAAGTATGCCCGATTGCTTATTTAATATGTTACTAATGCCGTGCCAATCTATACCTAGCGTTTGCTCTAGGTATTGCGGAATAGCTGGGTCAATATCACCAGCACGTGTGCCCATCATTAAACCTTCAAGAGGAGTGAACCCCATAGATGTATCAACCGATTTACCGCCCTTTATAGCTGTCGCGCTAGCGCCATTACCAATGTGCAAGCTGATTATATTACACTTGTCACTAGCTTTATTTAACATTGCTGCAGCACGTTTTGAAATATATAAGTGACTAGTGCCATGAAAGCCGTAACGCCTGATAGACATATCACAGTACAAGTTGTATGGCAACGCATACATAAATGCATAGTCAGGTATTGTTTGGTGAAATGCTGTGTCGAATATCGCAACTTGTTTAGCATTTGGCAATGCTTCTGTTGCGAAGTTGATGCCAGCTAAATTAGGTGGATTATGCAACGGAGCTAGTAGTGATAATTTCTCAATAATTTTAACAACTTCCTCATCTATAAGTACGCTGTTTTTAAAATCCTCACCACCGTGAGTAACCCTGTGCCCTACAACACTAATTTCATCTAACGATTTAACTACACCAATTTCTTCATCATGCAACAACTTAAATACGAACTCTAGCGCCTGACCGTGTGTTTCAAGAGTTAACTCATATGGGTATGATTTTTCCCCAATTTTATGAGTAATATAAGCACCATCAAGCCCTATCCTTTCTGCCATTCCTTTTGCAAGCACACATTTGCTCTCCCAAGAGTACAACATATACTTTACTGACGAACTACCACAATTGATTGCTAATACATTCATGCTTCACCTTAATAATTCTTAGATATAAAATTTGATACTACCCTTTCTTTAATCCGTTGTAAATAATTAAAATAAGAAATCATACATAATTACTTGCAATTAAATAAATAATATATTATGATAATTGTATATAGCCTTGTTGTACAAATGATTTTGCTATATTGCATTGATATCGCACACCAATGGAGGCAATGATGATATGCATTACTTGTGAAAACAGTTTATCTAATATGAGTGTTAGTTGTAATAACTGTGGCAAAATCTCTGCGACGAATGAAGTTGCAATAAAATGTCTGCAAGAAGGCGTGAAATATAGTGAACGCGAAGACTACCACAACGCCAACAGAGCATTTGAAGAAGCCATAAAACATGAACCCGACAACCTTATAATAATGTATCACTTAGGTGTTACATATCGAGAGATTGGCGAAAGCAACAAAGCACTCGACACTTTCAACTACCTACTTGAATTTACAGATACCTTTGCGCCTATTTGGTATGAACTTGGGCTTACATACCGAAATGCCAACCAGCATAAACTTGCACAAGAGTCTTTCCAGCATGCTGTCGATATATCGCCTAGCTCAGCTGAATATCACCATATGTTAGGTGTTGAATCGGCAATGTTAAATGACATGGATACATCTGTAAATGCGTTCAAAAACGCTGCAGAAAATGATAGCTTTGAAGCATATCGCTGGAGTAACTTAGCATATTCATATACTAAACTTGGCAAACCTGATGAAGCAGAAGAAGCATACCTTAATGCAACCGACGCTGAACCATATAATGACGAAGTATGGTACAATCTTGGCTTGTTCTATAAGCACCTAGGCAAGATCGACAAAGCACTTGAAATGTTTGAAAAAACTATATCCATATCAAACAACCCAATATATCTGGTTGCTGTTGGGTTAACATATCTTTCTGTAAAACAATATGACAAAGCAATAGTTGCATTCAACAACGTTATTGATGTTGATGAAAACAATGAGATTGCATGGTTCAATAAAGGCTATATCCACGCTACACAAGGCAGAAACGATGAAGCGTTCCAATGCTTCAAACGAGTTTGTGAAATCAACCCACAAGACGCTACAAATTGGGCAAACCTAGGCAAATTATATGGCAAAGCAGAATCTTACGAACAAGCTGTTAGCGCATTTAGCACAGCTGTTAAACTAGCTCCTCTAAATTCTGAATACCATAAACTTCTTGGTAATGCCTTGAGTGACAAAGGCTTAACAGCACAAGCATTGTTAGAGATGAAAAAAGCACATAGGCTTGCACCTGATAATGATACCATCACAGCAAATCTAGCTTTTTGCTATATTAATGAAAAAGCACCAGAAGAAGCCGTTAAACTATACTTAGACGCTGTTAGTAAAACACCTAATAACCCAGTGCCTTACATGAACTTAGCAAAAGCATACATATCATCACGAGAATATGAAAATGCAATAGTTGCTATCAATAAGTTTATACAACTAGGTGAAGATAATATCGAAGCCTCTACAATAAGAGCTATTGCATATGAAAGCTTAAAACAATACCGCAAAGCCGTTGAGGCATATAAACACGCACTAAGTTTTGACACCCACAACCATGAAATACATAAGTGCCTTGGCTGTGTTTATGCACTCGTAGAGCAATATGATACTGCCGTAAACTATTTCAACAATGCAATACAATACTGCAGTGAATATGAGCCAAACGACACAGAAAAAATTGCTGACTACTATGGGCTATTAGGTGGCGTATATAATGAACTAGCTGACTATGGTAATGCGATAGAGGCGTTCTCGCTAGCTATTGATAACAACCCATTAAACCCTGATTTCCACTACCAACTAGGTAATGCACATACAGGTATGAAAAACTTTGACCTAGCGCTAGATACATATATTACTGCCACAAGGCTTGCACCTGATAAGCAAATAATCATTGCCGCTAGCGCATACACCTATGAACATTTAGGCAAATATGAAGAAGCACTTGAGATGTACCTAGAAGCATGCAAACTTAAAGGTTCAATCAATTCAATTTACGAAGCAGCTGGAAACTCTGCCATGCACTTAAGAAAATATGAACTTGCAAAAGATTTATATCTTAGCGCTATTGAGTTAAATATTGATGTATACACAGCATGGCTAGGTTATGCAAAAGCTAACGAAAAACTGGGCAATATTGATGAAGCAATAAAAGCATTTGTCAACTATGTGGGGCTTGATGCAAAAAATGCTGATGCATGGTCCAATTTAGGCAGACTATATTCGATGACGAAAAACAATGCTGATGCCATTACTGCCTACAGAAATGCGATTTCAGTAGCGCCACTAGCTTTCTACAACTACTACAATCTCGCACGCGCTTATGAAAAAAATGGCAACATATTAGACGCAATATCGATGTATAAAAAATCATACGAATTAGATAATGATGATATCACATCAAGAAAAAAATATGAAAAACTCGAAAAACAATTAAATATGTGCGATTTATAGCGATTATAGACTCAATCTACATATTTACTACACAATTATGTACTATCCTCCTATTAATATTTTTGGGAGGTGATATGTGGGTCCTATAGGTTACGCTATTGAGATTTTCGTGTTATTGAGCGCCATTGGTGCGTCTGTTCTTTATGTGCTTGCACTATCTAACAAGTCAGAGAGCTACTTTAAGATTGCAAACAATGTATTCTTAGCATCTGTTGGTTTGACAGTTGTTGCATCTATCTTGCTACTTGTTGCGCTTGTTACAAGTGATTTTTCACTTACTTACGTTGCAAGCTACACAGACCTTTCCTTGCCGCTTTTTTATAAAATTAGCGCATTTTGGGCTGGTCGTGCTGGTTCTTTATTATTCTGGTTACTTCTGCTTGTATTGTTTTCTGCAATTGAGATATTCCGTCTCAAAAAACAATCAATGTCTTACAGGGCAGCGGTTTATCTAGCTTTATCTGTTTCATCAGCATTTTTCGCATTCTTGGTTTGTTTTTTCCAAAACCCATTTGAAATGTTGGATTTTATCCAACGTGATGGCTATGGTATGAACCCTATGCTGCAAAACCCAGGTATGGTTATCCACCCACCTGCTACATTTGTTGGTTATGTTGGCTTTAACGTTGTTGTTGCACACTCATTTGCAGCATTACTTATCAAAAACTTCTCTTCTGAGTGGATTAAACTTAGCCGCGGCTGGACACTTATCACTTGGGCATTCCTAACTGCTGGTATCGTTATTGGTGGCTGGTGGGCTTATGTTGAGCTTGGCTGGGGTGGCTACTGGGCATGGGATCCTGTTGAGAACGCTTCTCTATTCCCTTGGCTTACAGCTACTGCATTATTGCACTCTGCACATGTATACATGCGTAATGGCAAGCTTAAAGCGTGGACATTTTCACTCAGCTTATTAACTTTTGAACTTACTGTATTAGGTACATTCATCACTCGTAGTGGTGTTATCGACTCTGTACATACGTTCGGTAAAAACCCTATTGGTAACTATTTCTTGATATTCATAGCTATCACTGCTGCAATATACATCTACTATATGTACAAAAGCAAGCGTGAACTTGAAGATACATCAGACTTCTACTACCTAAGCCGTGAAGGCCTTGTATTTATATCAAACTGGCTATTTGTTGGCGTTATGTTTGTTATATTATTTGGTACTTTCCGCCCATGGATTACGGAGCTATTTTCAGCTACGAAAACAACTGTAGAGTTAGCATACTTTAATAGAGTATCTATGCCGTTCTTTATGTTGATTATACTAGGTAGTGGTATTGCTCCACTTGTATCATTTGGCAAGCAAGGTGTGAATAAGTTTTTAAAACTGATCCTCCCTGCTTTTATATTTATGATTGTTGCTATGGTTGGCTTCTTCATGGCTGGCTACACGCTTCTATCTCCATTGATACTAGTTGGTGTTTCATCGTTTGCTATATTCGCTGTGCTATACAAGATTTTCACAACACTTGCAAAAGGTGGCATAAAATCTTTAAAAACAGCAAACACTTTCTATGGTGCTATGTTTATCCACTTAGGTGTTATATTAATTGCTTTCGGTGTTACTCTTTCAGCTTTCTACAATGAAAGCATTGACGAAATACTCGAGCAAAACACTACAGTTGCGCTAAACACATCTATGGGTGACTACACTCTTGAAGTTGGCCAAATCCACACAGAGAAAGTTGCGAACTACATCTCTAACTACTTGCCAATTAGGGTCACTAAAGATGGGCAAGAAATCTCTTGGGCTTACCCAGAGAACCGCTTATACAACAACCGCCCTGACCAAACATTCGGTGAAGTTTCTTACTACTCGATGTTTAAAGGCGATTTATACTTCATTCTGTCAGGTTATGATGTTAACCAAAACCTAGTTAGGATACAAGGTATCTTCCAACCATTGATTGGCTGGATCTGGGCTGGATCTATCTTAATGATATTAGCAGCATGCTACGGCGCTATGAACTTTAGGCGTGAAAAACCTACTGAAGATACAAACAGTAAATAATTTTTCAAAGGCACAACTTCGGTTGTGTCTTTTTTTGTTGCATACATTCTGATATGGGGTTACGATACAATCATATAAAGGGTGATTATGAAAGAAAAATTTTTAATAACTGGCATGAGCTGTTCAGCTTGTTCAGCATATATCGATAGACACGTTGGCACACTTGATGGTGTAGCTAGCGTTAGCGTAAACTTAGTATCCAACAGCATGGTTGTTGACTATAATGAAACAATTACATCATCTAGTGTCATTATGAGCACTGTTATCGAAGGTGGTTTCGGCATCACAAGTGAAAATAGTGTAAAGCCAACAAATAACGGCACAACAAAAAACAGCAACTCATATGATGATGAACTAACAAGCATGAAGAATAGGCTTATTGTTTCGTTCATATTCTTTATTCCACTTATGTACATCAGTATGGGGCATATGGTGATGCTACCTATTCCACATATTTTTATGCAACCTAAAGGTCAAGTGGCGTTTGCTTTCACTCAGTTTTTACTAACTATCCCTATTGCGTTCACTAACAGGAAATATTTCATAAGCGGCTATAAAACACTTGTTAAGCGTGCGCCTAATATGGACGCACTCGTTGCAATCGGTTCTGGCTCAGCGATAGTATACGGAGTGTATGCAATATATGCGCTATCACTCGGTACGCTTGAGTCAATTCACTTATATTTTGAGTCAGCTGGTACGATATTAACGCTTATTACGCTTGGTAAATACTTTGAAGCACGTTCTAAACAAAAAACAAGTCAATCAATAAACAAACTTATAAACCTCGCACCAAAAACAGCTATTGTTGAGAGGAACGGCGTTGAACATTCGGTAAATGCAAGCGATATCATCAAAGGCGATATCATCATTGTTAAAACAGGTTCGGCAGTTGCTGTTGATGGTACCGTCACCTTTGGTAGTGGATATGTTGACCAATCGGCAATCACAGGTGAAAGCATACCAGTTGAAAAGAAAATAGGCGACAACGTAACAAGCGCCACAATCAACACAAGTGGCTACTTCAAATTTCGCGCTGAAAAAGTGGGTGATGATACAACACTTGCACAAATCATAAAGCTTGTTGACAACGCAAGTAACTCAAAAGCACCTATATCAAAGCTAGCAGATAGCATAAGTGCCGTGTTTGTTCCAATAGTTATCGTGTTGGCGATATTAACTGGTTGCTACTGGTATTTCACTATGGGGTTTGAGTTTGCGCTATCAATGATGATTACTGTGCTTGTTATCTCTTGCCCATGTGCATTGGGGCTTGCTACTCCACTTGCGATTATGATAGGCACAGGTAAATCTGCTGAGCATGGCATTTTAGTAAAATCAGCTGAAGCTTTAGAGCTCGCAAGCAAAACGTCTGTCGTAGTATTGGATAAAACTGGCACTATAACATCAGGCACGCCACAAGTTACTGATATAATAGCTACTAATGGTAATGAGTTATTACAGATAGCATCATCAATGGAAAAAGGCTCAGAGCACCCTATAGCTAAGGCTATTATTAAAAAAGCTAATGACACCAATATCCCACAACTTGAGATATCTGAATTCAAGTCACTTTCAGGCTTAGGTATTGAGTGCATAATAGCTGATAAAAAATACTTATCTGGTAATGCTAAACTAATGACAGATAACAACATAAACATATCAAACTTTACTACAAAAGTTGAACAACTTGCAAACGATGGCAAAACGCCAATATACTTTGCATGCAATGATGAAGTTATCGGTGTGATTGCAGTTGCTGATACTGTAAAACCAGAAAGTTTAAACGCTATCAAACAATTACAGTCAAAAGGTCTAGAAGTTGTAATGCTTACGGGTGACCATAAGGAAACGGCTAACGCTATCGCGAAAAGCATAGGTATTGGCAAAGTCTATGCTGAAGTTTTACCACAAGATAAAGATGACGTCATACAACAAATACAAGCTGCTGGTAAACGTTGCATTATGGTTGGTGATGGTATAAATGATGCCCCTGCACTCACTCGTGCAGATGTTGGTATTGCTATTGGCGCTGGCACAGATGTAGCTATTGAATCAGCTGACATTGTGCTTGTGCGCAACAGTTTGCAAGATGTTGTAGCTACGATAGATTTAAGCTATGCCGTAGTTCGCAATATCAAACAAAACTTGTTTTGGGCATTCTTTTATAATATCGCATTTATTCCTGTTGCTGCTGGTGTTCTATATCCATTTGGCATAAAATTAAACCCAATGTTCGCTGCAGCTGCGATGAGCTTAAGTTCCGTATCAGTTGTCGCAAACGCATTAAGATTAAAATTATTTACAGTAGAAGAAATAAATACTGAAAAGGAGAAACCATCTATCATGAAAAAAACAATCTATGTAAACGGCATGAGCTGTAACCACTGTAAAATGAGCGTTGAAAAAGTATTGAATAACCTTGAAGGCGTATCTAATGCAGAAGTAAACTTAGATGAAAAATTAGCAACTGCTGATATTTTAGAAAATGTATCAGATGACGTGCTAGTAAGCGCTATCACAGATGCAGGCTTTGAAGTAGTAGAAGTAAAGTAATAACAAAACAGCCCATAACTTTTCTATAGCTATGGGCTTTATTTTTAAATCAATATTGACCTTTATATGATATTGCTTTTATAGGGCAACTTAGGAAGCAGTCACCACATTCGTCGCAGCGGTGTTTATTTATTGTATATACACCACTATCCTCATCTATCGCTAAGAACGAGCATTTATCTAAACATGCCCCACAGCTTATACATTTTTCATTGTTTATCTTCAAACCTTTGTACTTAATATCGGCACCGTTATATGAAAAGTATATTCGCTCTAGCTTGTTTTCACGGTTGGTTTTCTCAAAATCATAGTCAAAAATATCGCCCCTGCCAGCTGTTATGCACATAACTACCATTGCATTATATTGCTCATAATCCTTTATGCAGAAATCGAACATTGGGTTGTTTTTAGCTTTGATATCATCTATTGATACTTCCACAACATCGCCAGTCATACGCATTGCATAGCCATTTTCAAATATTGGAAAGCCGTTATCATCATGTTCAACTTGTGTTTTTGCAGCAAGCCCACAAAGTGATATTTTAGCAGTATCCTTCATTTGTTTATAAAACTCTTTTGTAAACATTGTCATAAAGTAGATACCTTTATCGTCGTATGCTCGAAGGTGCGCTATCCTTGATTCAGGCTCACCCTTTTCATTGATTGTCGTAAAACTCAAACACCCTATTTTATCAAACTTTTCATAGATTTCTTTAATCGTCATACAATTCTCCCTAATGTACGTTTAAAAACTCTGCAAGCTCCTTTGTTTTTGGGTTATTAAGGCATGATACTTCCCCATGCTCACAAACGTTGCCATCTTTCATGAAAATGATATAGTCTGCAAAACCTTTTAAGAAAGATATTTCATGTGTTATAAATATAAAGTGCCTACCTTCGTCTTTAAGTTGAGTGACAGCTTTCAATACTTCATCTGTTAGTATTGGGTCAAGTGCAGCTGTTGGTTCATCTAAAAAAATCAATTCAGGGTCAGTCGCTAATGCTCTAGCTATCGAGCCACGTTGAGCTTGCCCACCTGATACTTGGTGCGGCTGTTTACCTGCCTCATTTTCTATAAATAGCTTTTTTAGCAACTCATCAGCTTTATTGTCTGCTTGTTGTTGCTCATACCCTTTTAGTTTAGTTAAAATGAGTGTAATATTCTTTTTTAATGTCAAATGTGGAAAAAGGTTATGCTTCTGAAACACAACCCCTATTCGCTCTAAAAACTCGCTTCTATCTATAATAGGTGATAGATTATTAATAACAATTTCACCACTCTCTGGGGTTTCTATTGCCGCTAACTGTCGAAGCAATGTAGACTTACCACAGCCAGACTCACCAATTATGCCAACTGAGCCATAGCCTTTTATCTCAATGCTAATACCATTCAGGATAATTTGCTCACCGTACTTTTTTGTTAAGTTATTGATAACGATATCCACTATGCCACCTTTTTCCCGATATATTTTGCAAGCAACGATAGCGGAATAGTTACAACTAAATACATCATCCACATAACATAATAGCCCTCAATATATGCAAAGTTTCTTGAAGCAATGACAGTGGTGATATAGGTTATCTCCGTGATTGCGATTACATTTAAAAGTGATGAGCCTTTTATAACGCTAGATAAATTGTTTATAAGCGATGGTATAAACGGTTTTATCATTTGTGGTATGATTATGTAAATGTAGCGTTGGTACCATTTAAATTTATACAAGTCCATCACAATGTATTGGTCTTTATCAACCACTGCTGCGGTCGTTTGATATGCGTTTGCAATATATGGTGCATTGTATAATACAAGCGCAATAATACCTAGCACAAGTTTATTGTTATACTCAGCAACTGCGCCTAATACATACACTATTAAAAATATCATCACAAGTAATGGTGTACCCATGATAATTTCGTTGAATACATCTGATATTGCCCTAATGAACACTATCTCTGAACGCATCATAACGAATAATATAAAACCGATAATTAAAGCTAATATAAGCGTTAAAAGGCTTATCCATATCGTGTTTATAAATGCTTCAATAAGCAAATCTTTGTTTTGCAACACTAAATTATACTTTGGATCTTCACTAGAGTGAAATAGTGCAAAGTAAATAGCAACGACAAATAAAGCTATTACAATAGCGTACTGCAAGGTTGTTGATGTTGTGCTTTTATTCATACCTTAGCTATTTACCAGGACGATTGATGATGTAATCTAACCCAAGCTCATCATTTTGTAGAAAATCGCCTATGATTACGTTAAACTCATCTCTAATTTGGTCGTATAGTCCACCCTCTTCATACATAGTTTTGATGAACTCATTTGATTTTGTAAGCATTTCAGTGTCGCCTTTTCTAACAACAAAACATGACTCTGAGATAAGGTCTAAACCGCTATAAACGATTGTTGTATCCTTATTTGCAGCATGATAGCTATGCGCTTCGTTCGAAGCTGTCATCGCGTTTGATTGTCCAGTAGATATTTCTAAAAGTGCTAAACCTTTCTCTGTAACTTCAGTCACATCAGCTCCATAGCTTTGTGGAACAGTTACACCAAATGTACCTGTAAGCCCTATAAATTTTAGATCAGGTATTTTAAAAAAGTCATCAATCGAGGTATCATCTGTAATCTTGTTCGCAAGTGCAAACTCTTTATTAAGTACAACTAAAGTTTGCGAATAACGATACGGGTTTGAAAAATCAGCTTTTTGTATCCTCTCAGGGTTAGGTGCCATATCTGCGATTAAAATATCAACATCGCCTGTTTCAAGTGCTGGCAAAAGTAGTGAAAAGCTTGTATTCACTATTTCAACTTCCATGCCTAAATATTCTGCAAATGCTTTAGATATTACTGGCTCAAACCCTGCTGGGTTGCCTTTTTCGTCAATATAAGAATATGGAGGAAACCTTAAATCCATACCAACCCTTAAAACTTTTTTCTCTGGTTTAGCTGCGTTTGTTTCAGCCTTATCACCACCTGAAAACATTGTAAAACCAATAGCAACAACTGCTACAGCTATTAAAACAACTATAATATTTTTCATATTCATTTCCCCTATTAAACTTTTATAGTATTGACATTTTTATTCAGATTGATATTGTATATTTATATTTTACATTTGTAAAGTAGACACTTTATTGTACCATAGTTACCTTTAAGATACTATTGAAAAGGAGAATATTTTATAATGGATCAAAAAACACCTGCATGCCCTGTAGAAACTACACTTACACTCATTAGTGACAAGTGGAAAATCTTAATAATAAGAGATTTAACAGAGGGAACAAAAAGATTTGGGGAGTTAAAAAAATCTGTCACAGGTATATCTCAAAAAGTTTTAACATCAAACTTGAGACAAATGGAAACAGGTGGACTCATCAATCGTAAAGTCTACGCAGAAGTTCCACCAAAGGTTGAATATTCACTTACGGAACTAGGCATGAGCCTAAAACCAATCATACAAGTTCTTGCGGCATGGGGCTTAGAATACAGAGAAAAAATTAAAAATATTCATTAATTATTTAGTTTTCTCAATTTGCTTTAGGAATGTTTCGCAAGATACGCTCTCAGTTTTTTTAATATAAGTTATTAATAATTAAAAGTTTTTTTATGCATTAACATTTACAGCTTTCTATATAAACTCGCAACTCATTGATAAAATTAATTATATTTTATTAAAAATTTTTAATAAAATTTTTCTCATGAAACAGACTCACACGCTTTTTTCCCTTAAACTATGTCATGGTTAAGAACCAAATAATTACAAAATGGAGTAGAGGGATGAAAACAACTGATTCAAACTCAAAGGGTATTTCAAGACGTGATTTATTCAAAAGTACAGCTATTGCTGCAACTGGTATAGCCGCAACTGCGGTACTACCTAACAACGCACAAGCTCAAGCTGTTGATATGGGTGGTTGCCCAGTTAAACCTTGGGAAATGGGACCTGTAGCAATACCTGAAGGTGATATAAAACGTACAATTAATGCTGATGCGATAGTTATTGGTGGTGGCTTAACTGGATTAGTATGTGCAATATCTGCAAAACAAGCAGGTGCTAAAAAAGTTGTAGTTGTTGAAAAATACAAAGATGTTACTTACCGTGGCGGACATATGTCAGCTTTTGATACAAAAACTCAAGCAAAATATGGTATAAAACTCGACTATCCTCAAATTATTCGTGAATGGAACATGTGGGCACAAGGCCGTGCTAACGAAAACCTATTGTGGTTATTTGCTCGTGCTAGTGGCAATGCAATGGACTGGATGACAGATTTAGTTAATGATAAATATGGCATGAAAACAATTCTTTGGGGTCACTACTATAAAGGGCCAGATTGTACAGAATATCCAACTGTTCACATATTTGAAGACCTTGAAACAGGCGAACGTGGCAATGGCCCATTAGTTAGAGCACTAAAAAAAGAAGCGTTAGAATTGGGTGTACAGTTTGAATTTAATCAAAGAGTAATTAAGTTCGAACGTGATAGCAAATCAGGCGTAATTAACTCTGTAATTGCTGGTAAAGCAGGCAATTTCACAAGATATAATGGTAAAAACTTTGCAGTAGCCTCTGGCTGTTATGCTTCTAACAAAGAGCTAGTTGCAAGATACTGCCCTATTGCTTCCATTGCTGATGCACAAGTATTCTTTCCACGTAAATTAAACACTGGTGATGTTCATATTGCAGCAATGCAATCAGGCGCTGCTATGCAACGTGTTGAGCCACATGCAGTTGCAATCCACCTTGAAGCTGGTGCAGTAAGCTATGGCTTCCTACATGTAAACGCTTATGGTAAACGTTTTAAAAATGAAGATATTAACACTCAATCAAAAAGCTGTGCAAAACTTCTACAGCCTAGAGGCGGTAAGTGCTGGACAATCTACGATGCAGACGGTTTAGATCAAGTTAAATGGCAAATCGACAATGACGTCGCTGGCGGTTTATTCTACGGCCAGATGTTTGGCGCTATGAACGAGCCATACGATGTTGAAGCAGAAAAGATGCTTTTAGAAGCTCATATTAAGCAAGGTAAAGTTATACAAGCTGACTCTATTAAAGAGCTTGGTAAGAAAATGGGCTTAGATGCTGAAGCACGCAAAAACTTTGAAGCAGAAGTTAAACGTTACAATAAAATGGCTAAAGCTGGCAAAGATACTCAATATGGTAAGAGAGCAGAACTTATGGCGCCGATCGAAAAAGGACCTTTTTATGCAGGTATCTTAAAAGCAACTTCACTTGTTTTATCAGGTGGCCTACGCACTAATGAAACTTTAAATGTTTTAGATGCTAACGATGAAGCTATACCTAACCTATATGTTGCGGGTGTTGCTGCTGGTGACTTCTTCGGTAATGGCGACTACCCAACAATCATCCCTGGTACAAACATGGGTAGATGTGTAACTTTCGGTAGACTTGTTGGTCTAAAAATGGCTGGTGAAAATATTGAAGATTACACTAGAGACGAAATCTAATTTTAGATACAATTGGTATGCATAGCAATATGCATACCTTTATTTGAGGATTACAAATGAAAAAGAGTTTTTTAATACTTCTCTTTGTTTTTACATGCTTTGTCATGGCATACGCTGCGGCTGATATGAAAGTTAAGCCTGGTGCACACGTTGAAAACGAACTTACATGTATGGATTGCCATGGAGTTGATAAACCTACTGCTCCACCAGAGCAAGCTAGTTGCGAAAACTGCCATGGTGATATGACAGATGCACCACAAATTGAATTTTTAAACATCATGACACAACATAAGGTGAAAGAATATATACATGATTCACACCAAGCACCAGTTCCTTGTATGGATTGCCATAAAGTACATGCTCCATCAAAACTATACTGCGACGAGTGCCATGTATTTGAAATTAATGTACCATAATTAACTATAATAAGACACAGGAGCTTACAATGAAGAAAATATTAGTCACTATTACAATGATCTTAGCATTATCATGCACAGTTTGGGCTAACACAAACGATAAACAACCTGCACCAGCACCACTTCCAGTAGAAGAAGATTGGGAAAATGAAGATAATGCAGGGCTAGAAGCCGAAGAAGTGTATCAGCAAGTTGGCAAGAAAAAAGTAGAAGATGACAAAAAGAAGAACGATAAGCCAAAAAAAGATGAAAAGAAATAGTTCACTCAACAATAATAAGTGAATTTTTTCTAAATATAAGTCCCTCCCATCATTGTCTTATTATGACATAAATATGTTTATATTAGACGATAAAATACATCTGCTAACACAAGTAAATGTTAGCAGATGTTATCATTTAAAAACCTTTCCACTTAACATCGCCAAAATGTTCTTCGATAAAATCATCATCAATAACATCTATACGAAACTTTATATGTGATTTCTTCACAATAGTAACATAACAGTGGTCTACAAGATATTTCATCATCCTCGAAAATGTAACCCTAGTACACCCAACACTTTCAGCCAACCTTTCTTTTGTTTCCTTAAATGGAATTGTATAGAACCCTTCACTATCAGTTTGTGCATGATAATATTTTACCATAGAGCGTAAATATACAAAAAATCTCATAAATGTATTACTATCAGTAAGATGGTGATAAACTTCAAGAAAATGATTGTTTTTATCACAAACATGTTTAGTAAACTTTATAGCTAGCTCAGGTTTCGAATATACTTCATTTTCAAGATTAGAATATGAAACAATTAAAATTTTTGAATCCTCAATAACCTTAACATTAAGTTCACGAGAGGTTTTTAAGATATTTGGGTATTCACCAAAAGAAGCATCTGCAAATAAAATCCCTAGCTGACGAATTGCACCATTATATGATACATACTCATAACTACAAGCCCCTTCAACTATAAGGTATACATGTCTGGCAGAATCTCCACACTTATTAATGTAATCGCCTTTTTTAAACTCTTTCAAATAACCTAATTTAACATAAATTTCCCTAAGTTCAATATCTAGCTCTGGTTGTACCCATGGGTTTTCAAGATGTTTATTCATAATCACACCATGTTATATTTTTATAAAACATAATAACACAAAATAGTTATTAATAATGTTTCGTAAGAAACACTATACATATTTCATATGAACTTATAGATTGGTAAAGATTTAATTAACATAGATTTAAGCATTATATCTCTTACTTTCGCTCAATTTGCTTCCAGCTTAAATTGCGAAATAGTTCAGAAACATAATCCTCGTCCAACAATTTTTTATTAAACATTAGAGTTGACTTGGTAGGTTTTGATAAATATTCATTCGTAACAAGGTATTTAAATATTCTTGAAAACGTGACACGAGTGCAACCAATCATCTCACCTATAGTTTCATGAGTTTCTGTAAATGGGATAGTGTAATAACCATCGACTGGCTTGATATTCAGCACCGTACACATTGAACCTAAATACACAAAAAAGCGTTCAATGGAATTATTCTCAGAAATTGAGCGCTCCACTTGTACTAAGGCACTACGTTTAGTAATAATATATTTAGTATACTTCCTAGCGAGTGAGCCATCTGCATATATTAAGTTTTCGAGTGAGTTAAAGTCTATCACAAGTATCTTTGCAGCTTCATGAACTCTAACATCATAACCTGGTGATGTGCCCAAAATACAAGGCGACTCGCCAAATGTTGAGCCTTTACCTAATATTCCAAGCGTAAAAATTAGCCCTTTACCAGTGATATATTCGTACTTGCACATGCCATCAACAATAAGGAAAACACTATTTATTGAATCAGATGACGAGCATACAAAATCGCCTACTTCATATTGCTTTAATGTGCCTAATTGTTTATATACTTTGTATAACGCATCAC
>CAYJDR010000029.1:0-25200 GCA_964368965.1 uncultured Deferribacteraceae bacterium | reverse complement strand
TTTCGAAGATGATTTAGATTATCATCCGAAGTCGATTAAGTATTGTAAGTAATTAAGTTAGAAGGGGGCAATAAGTTGCTCCCTTTTTTCATGCTGTTTTTTGCTCACATATTTGCATAAATATTTCTGCTGGAATGTTTAGCCCTTTGTGTAGTGCACGTATCATATTAAGTGTAAGTTCTCGTTTGCCGTTCAACACTTCAGAAACTCTGCTTTTGCTACCGATATACTGCACTAAATCTTGTTGTTTTAGCCCTAGTTGTTCCATCTTAAACTTGATAGCCTCAATCGGCGTTGGTAAATCTATAGGAAATTGTTTTTCTTCATACACGTCTATTAAGTGCAGTAATAATTCTAGCTCGTTATGTTCCATTTCTGATAGGTCATCACGCATGAGCAAGTCAACTCTTTCGAGTGCATTTTCATAATCTTCAGTTGTTTTTATAAGCTTTATAAACATGTCTAAACCTCACTAGCAATGATTTTATCATACTCTTTATGTGTGCCGATAAACCGCATATAAACAATTTTATGTGTAAAATTTATTTTTGCAACAATGCGAAAATGGTTACCTTTTATATTGAACACATATCTATCATTTTGCACATAATCAGCAGAGGGAAAGTCGCATTTTAACTCTGCTAAGCTGTTCCAATCAGCACGCTTCACTAAGTGATACCATGCGTCTAAAGGCGCTTTAATCAAGGGGTACTTCATACCAGATTCAATAATTATTTTTCTTGAAATTATACGCATGTACTCTCCCACTACATGTATAATATATAGTATAAAGTATAATTTGTCAATAAATTGTTCCCAATTCGGGAACTAAAATGTGTAAACTAAGTTATTTCATATAAATTTCCCTAACCATTTATTATATCGTAATAATTTATAAACTACATAATTAAATTCACAAACAACTATCAACTACAGCTACACTGAAATGTGACCAAATAAACAAGGAGTGCATTTTATGAACGTAAAGTTGCTGGAAATGGTAGAAAAGCAGATTAACTCAGAGCTATACAATGCTTATTTGTATATGTCAATGAGTGTATGGGCAAAGTCTGAAGATTGGGATGGTTTCGCACATTGGATGTTAGTGCAAGCAAAGGAAGAGTACAACCATGCAATAACGCTAGTGAACCAAGTGTTAGAGCGTGGCGAACACCCAAAACTTATAGCAATTCAAGCACCACCAACAAATTGGGGCAGTTTGCTTGCAATGATGGAAGATACTTACAATGCAGAACTAGCAACGACGAAAGCTATCAACGCTATCACAGAATACGCTGTTGAAATCAAAGACCATGCATTTTATGAATTCATATTGATGTATGTGAAAGAGCAAGTTGAAGAGGAGAGCTCTTCATTGAGAGTGGTGACAGACCTTAAACGAATTGGAAACCATATAGGTGCAATATATCAGCTAGATAAAGTGCTTGCACAACGTGTTTATGATCCACCTTTTTAGCAGTATATAAAATCACTACAGATAGCTATGTAGCTATCTGTAGCATGTATATTTCACTACTTCTTTTTCAAACTCACTCTATATTTTACCCTCATTTCGTTCGGATAATATGTTGATTTTGCTTGACGTAGGCTATCTTTTCCTAAGTCTTGTTCAAAATTGATGTACTTGTATTCATCTTTAATCGCAAGCGTGAACGTGTTGTACATATATTGATAGATGCCTTTATATTCACGGCTACCTTTTGCAAAGTGTAGTGCAAATGTATCGTCATTTAGCTCCTCGCCTAGCACAAATCCTGATGGTTTGCCATCAGCGTAGAATATCATGCCACGTAGGTTAAATTCGTTGATTTTCTCTAACGCTTCTTTTGTTTCACCACAATCGGTAGATATTGCTTCGTCGCCTAGCTCTTGGCACCACATGTCAAGGATTTTCAAGCAATCTTCAATCCTTGCATCATCTATCCAAAAGTCTTCACGTTGGTATAATTCTTTATATTGCTTCAATAGGTTACGTTTTTTTGATAACTTTCTGCCAGCGAGTGTTGCTAAATGTTCCGTGTGGTACATGTAGTCAGAGTCGCCATCTAAGTATTTGTATTCAAATAAGTTTTCTGGGAAAAATGAAAGCCATTCCTCTTGCACAGGGAATATGCAGTCGACAGTGCTAGCCATTTCGATAAGCACTTCAAGTGGTATAATTTCAAGTGGACACACAGGCATCAAGTAAGTTGTGCCGTCATACGTAACACCACGTAAAAATGTGCAGTTCTTAGTGACTGCGACTTCATATTTATGTGGGTTTCTAAAAAGATATGCGTTTGTGAAACTATACTCAGATAAAAAAGAGTTTCTTGCTCTTAATATCTGCGCTAATGATTCTCTATCAGAATATTCTAGTGGTTTAAATTGCATTTATAATTGCCTCGTGATTAATCTAAATTTATAGTTTGCCATTTCTTTGACATGTAGCGCCTGACTAGGAAAAATGTTTGAACGATGAACCCAATATTCAACGCCCACCATACGCCAACACTTCCAAACCCTAATACGATACCAAATATATATGCCGATGGCAAGCGAATTAACCATACGTTTGAAACAGAATATATCATAGTCATCTTAGTGTCGCCTGCGCCATTTAATGCGCCCATAGTCGCCATATTCATCGCAACAAAAGGCTCGATTATCATGCAGATGAATAAGTATTTAACAACCTCGTCAATAATCACTGGGTTAGGGTCTAGCAGCGTTGCCAAAGTTTCAGCGTTAAACATGATTATAACAGCCATAAAGCTCACAACCGCGACGGATATGAATGAAGTTACAAACCCGCTCTTATATGCTAAGTCATACTTCTTTTCGCCTAAGAAGTTGCCAACGATGATAGCATTAGCCATGTTGAATGCAAATGCAGGCATGAAGATAGCTGCTTCGATACGATAGCCTGTTGTAAACGCTGCCATAGCTTCAACGCTGTTTGGCAGTTGTGCAAGTATAGCAAATAAAGCCGTTGCGCCAACTTGCCAACTAACTGTAGAAATCGAGCCGGGCCAGCCGATAGATAGCATGTTTTTCAAGTGCTTTGCGCTAAATTTATATGTGCCACCGATTAGCTTATGTAGTGGAAGCATATTAAGCATTAACGCAATAGCAACGCTTATCGCCGTAGAAAAAGCGATACCAGTATAGCCAATGTTTGTATAGTGTAGGAAGAATAAATTCGTTATGATATTTATGATCGATGCTGTAACCATAACTTTCATTATGAGTTTAACAAGCCTACATGAGCGAAGCACAGCGTTTACATTTATGAGTATCATATGGAAGAATAAACCGACAGAATATGCTTGAAGCAATGCTATGGAATAGTCTGTGACTTCTTCTGGCGCGTTTAACATTTGCACAATCTCAGGTGCGAAAAGTATGCCAAGTACACCAAGCACAGCACCAAGCACGCATGAAGACACCACGACTGTGTAGATAGCTGATTGAAACTTTTCCCTATCTTGCGAATTGTATAGCCTAGATATAACAGAAACAGCGCCGACCGTGAGCGCTTGCCCAGCGAATATGAAAAATGAATAAACTTGGTTTGCTAGCCCTGTGGCGGCTTTAACTTCCTTACTATATTGCCCAGCTATCCAAACATCTGTCAAATTCATGAAAAATTCAAAGAATAATATTAGCAACATAGGCCAACTTAAAGCCCATGAATCAAGCAATAGCTTAGTTATTTCGCTATCTTTACATTTTTTATAAAGTTTTTGCTTAACAAGTGTTAAAAATTCATGTAAAGTCATAATTTGAAATAGCATACTTTCGATGTTTATAAAAGATAAATTTTATCAGGAGGCAAAATGATAGCATATATACCACCGATTGCGTACAGCCTAGCATTTTTATTTGTTGGCTTGTACCTGTTTTCAGGTACTCCGATTTTGCGTACACTATTAAACGGTAGTATCGCCATAGGGCTAGTTACAAATGTTGTTGAGGTCGCTATGCGCTTTATATCAACAGGAAATGTGCAAACATCTACAGCTTATGACTTCTTGATTATGTTGTCGCTTGCGTTTGCAGTCACATACTTTGTTATTTATGCGAAGTATCAACGCCCGATGATAGGCATGTTTTTATTGCCGTTTCCATTAGTTTGCTCGATGATAGTTGTGTTCGCGCCTCCACCAGTTGCTGACGTTAGTGTTGCATCATCTGTATGGCGTTTTATTCACTTGCCTTTTATCATATTAGGTTCAACTTTTTTTATAGCGTCGTTTATTTCGTCGGTTATGTTCTTGTTGCAAGAGCGCCAACTTAGGTTGAAAAGCTTTGGCTTTGTGTTTAAGCGTTTTCCACCGTTAAATACAATTGATAAAATACTTGCTATGACACTTCGTTTCGGCTTCTACTTCTTTTCAGTGGGTGCTGTTGCAGGTTTCTTTTGGGTGTTTTCATCAGAATATAGTTTTAGTAGTGCAATGAAAATAGGTGTATCGCTTATCACTTGGTTAGTGTTTGCGGTTATTTTAGTTTTAAAACATAAAAATCGAATAACACCACGCCAGACAGCGTTTTTAACTATTGTAGGGTTGCTTACAATTTTAATTTCATATGTTGGCGTTATTTCGTTTTTATTAGGGTGAAGGGGATGCAGTTAGTAGTACTTGGTTTAAACCACAATACCGCACCAGTTACTGTGCGTGAACGTATGGCTGTAAAAAGCGAAGAGCTAGAAGGGCTCTATAATCGTTTACTAGCAGATGAAAGGGTGTATGAAGCAATCGTCGTATCTACTTGTAACAGGGTGGAATATTACTTCGTGCTTGATGTAAAAGAATGCCATAAGCAAACAATTTTAGAGGTTGTGTCTGCAAACTGTAACCTAGAAATTGGAGAGCTTGAAAAGTATATATATTGTGCATGCGGTATGGACGCCGTGAAGCATATATTTTCAGTGGCATCTGGGCTTGATAGCCTTGTGCTAGGCGAGCCACAAATTTTTGGGCAGATAAAGCAAGCTTTTGAAGATGCTAAGCAATATAAAGCGATGGGCAACTTTGCAAACAAACTTGCAGAATATACTGTTAAAGCGGCTAAGCGTGTGCGTACATACACAGGCATATCGGAAAATCCAGTATCTGTCAGCTATGCAGCAGTTGAGCTTGCAAAAAAGATATTTGACAACCTAGGCGATGCTAGTGCGCTAATTATCGGCGCTGGCGAAATGTGTGAGCTTGCAGCAAGGCACTTAGTCGGCTCTGGCATTGGTAAGATGACTGTTACAAACAGAACATTTGCAAAGGCTCAAACACTTGCAGAAGAGTTTGGTGGCACAGCTATCGAATTTGACAGGTTTGCAACAATGTTACACGAGGCAGATATAATTATTTCATCAACAGGTGCAACTAATTATGTCGTTAGTGCAGAAATGATATCAAAAGCTATGCAAAAGCGTGGACACAAGCCGATGTTCTTTATTGACATTGCTGTCCCACGTGATATCGACCCTGCTGGCTCTGATGTTGAGTATGCATATGTGTATGATATTGACGACTTAAAAAGTGTAGTTGATGCAAACAAAAAAGAACGTGAAAAAGAAGCGAAAAAAGCTCAAGAAATAGTAGCTTCTTATGTAGATAAGTTTGACGACGCTATGAAAATGCTTGAAGTTGTGCCAGTTATTAAGCAAATCAGGCAATCGTTTGATGAAAAGCAAGCACAAGAGCTTGCAAAATTTTGTGACAGGTATAAAATTACAGACCCACAAGAAGTGGAGCGCTTAAATTATCTTATGCAATCAACATTAAATAAGATACTGCACGCACCACTCACAAATATTAAAAAACACGCTGCAGACCAGACACAATATACTATTAGCGACGCTATACGTACCGTGTTTGAAACGAAATAGAGGGAATTTTTATGAAGAAAGAGATCGTTATCGCAACAAGAGGAAGTAAACTTGCACTATGGCAAGCAGAGCATATAAAGAGCTTGATTGAAACAGAATTTAGCGAAGTTACATGCAAGCTAAACGTTATAAAAACTACAGGCGACATTATCCTTGATGTACCACTTGCAAAAATTGGTGGTAAAGGACTATTCGTTAAAGAAATAGAAACTGCAATGCTAGAAGGCGAAGCAGATATAGCTGTACACAGCATGAAAGACGTACCTATGGAGCTTCCAGAAGGGCTTGAGCTATTCGTTTCACCTATCGGCGAAACTCCTAACGATGCATTCTTATCAATCAACTACAACTCGATTGATGAGCTACCACAAGGCGCAAAAGTAGGCACATCTTCACTTAGAAGGAAGTTGCAACTACTGGAAAAACGCCCAGATCTAGAAATCCTAGATTTACGTGGCAATGTGCAAACACGCATGAAAAAGCTGGAAGATGGCATGTATGACGCAATCATCCTTGCAAAAGCTGGTTTAGTTCGCCTAGGGCTTACTGACCACATAAAAGAAGATATCTCGATAGATGTTATGTTGCCAGCGGCTAGCCAAGGTATTTTAGGTATCGAAGTTCGCACAGGCGATACAGAAATCACAAAATATTTAGAGTTCATCAGGCATAAAGACACAGAAACTCGCATGCTTGCAGAGCGTGCATTCCTACGCCGTTTGCAAGGCGGTTGCCAAGTGCCTATCGCTTGCCACTCGATATTATTAGATGATGGCAACATGCATATCAAAGGTTTAATTTACTCACTTGATGGCACTCAAAAAATCGTTAAAGAACTTGTCGGCCCACAAGCAGAACCTGAGAAACTAGGCTATGAGCTAGCAGATAGCGTGCTTGCTGTCGGTGGCGATAAACTATTAAAGGAAATCTACGCATAATATGACTCAAAAAGCAAAACGTAAACGTGTACTTATTACTAGGCAATATGAGCAATCTGGCTCATTCGTCAACCAACTATCACATGCAGGGCATTCGCCATTTTTACTGCCGATGATAGATGTTTGCCAACTTTGCCCACAGATAGAGTATGGTAAATACGAAGTGCTTCTTTTTACAAGCGCAAATGCTGTAAAATACTTTACACCATATCATGATAATGTACGTGCGCATTTATACGTAGCAGTTGGTTCAAAAACGGCGCAAGCTATGGAGAACTATCTCGGAGTATCTGCCGATATGACACCAACTGTCTATAACATGGAGCATGTTAGAAAGCTACTTTCAAAAATCAAGCTTGAAGGTGCAAGGATATTATCACCAGGTGCAAAAGAGCGATTGCCGCTAGAATTAGATGAGTTTATCGCTCAAGGTGCGCAAGTTATCACACCAGAAGTTTACGTTACGCATTTTGCAGAATACCCACGTGGGTATGTAGATAGGTTTATAAAAGAACATAAGATAGAAGTTGTTACGCTGTGCTCACCGTCGGCTGCAAAGTCGTTCCTTAGCCAGTTTAGGGGCGATATAAACACGCTAGATATCGTATCTATCGGCACTACAACAGCTGAGTATTTGAGTAGCAGAAATATTTTAACTCGCTTCCCAGACGAGTTCACAACTGAAGGTATAGTTAATATAATATAAAAAGGTGCAATATGAGTTTTCCAATCACAAGGTCAAGAAGATTAAGAGCTAATGAGTCTATCAGAAGCATGGTGCGCGAAACAAAGCTTAGCGTTGATGATTTCATCTATCCGCTATTTGTTTGCGAAGGCGATAACATTAAACGTGAAATTTCATCAATGCCAGATGTATTCAATTTTAGTATAGATATGCTTGTTAAAGAATGTATCGAAGTTGAAAAACTAGGTATCAAATCAGTAATCCTGTTCGGAATACCAGACCATAAAGACCCAGAAGGCTCAGAAGCATATAACGATAATGGTATTATCCAACGTGCTATAAAAGCAATCAAGCAAAACACAAAACTATATGTTATTACTGATGTTTGCATGTGCGAATACACAGACCACGGCCACTGTGGCATTATAGTAGACGGTGACGTCCATAACGATATGACACTAGAACTACTGCAAAGAGAAGCTGTATCACACGCAAAAGCAGGCGCAGACATGGTTGCACCTAGCGACATGATGGACGGCAGAATAATCGCGCTACGTGATGCGCTAGATGATAATGGTTTTGAAAACACTCCAATCATGAGCTATGCAGTTAAGTATGCATCAGCTTATTATGGGCCGTTCAGAGATGCGGCAGATTCGACACCAGCATTTGGCGATAGAAGAAGCTACCAAATGGACCCAGCAAACAGACGTGAAGCAATAAAGGAAGCAATGCAAGATATCGAAGAAGGCGCAGATATTTTAATGGTTAAGCCAGCTTTATCGTACCTTGATATCATACGTGAAGTGAAAGACGCTTGCGATTTACCTGTTGCAGCATACAATGTATCAGGCGAATACTCGATGATAAAATTAGCTGCGAAGCATGGCTATATTGACGGCGAAAGAGTGATGATGGAGACGTTGACGAGCATGAAGCGTGCTGGGGCGGATATTATACTGTCGTACCACGCCAAGGAAGTCGCTAAACTTATTTAGCTTGCACTCTAAATAGCACTACTACGTCGTTGTTTATAAAAAAATATACACTCCTCGTTTTCTCAAAACGGGGAGTTTTTTTACGCCCAATTTCACTTTTAAAATTTCTTAAAATTTTTACAATCGCTAATCTATTGCTAGTAATACTATTTTAAATCATGATGTCATAAAATGTATCATTTTGTCATAAAATGTCACAAAATGGTTGAAAAAGTTTCAAAAATATGTTTTACTTGTACACATAGTAATAGAACAAAAAATATGGAGCAAAGGAAAGGTCTACTTATGTGGTTCATGGGTGAGTTTTTAAACAAGTTTGATAGTGCTGGCCGTGTCAGTCTTCCTGCGAAGATGAGGGACGAGCTGCGTGCTAGTGGGCTGAATGACTCACTTGTTATATATTATGCCTTTGCTACCAAATGTTTAAAGATTGTTCCAAAATCTGCATACGTTGAAATGGGGAAAACGCTTAAAGAGAAAGCCAAAACGTCACCAGTGCATATGATAGCTTATCGCGAGCTATCGGCATCTGCTAGAGAGGCTGAAATAAACGCTTCTGGCAGGATTTCAATATCACCAGATCACAGAAATGATGCAGAACTTACTGACGAGTGCTACATCATCGGCATGGGCGAACACATCGAAATATGGAGCAAAACTAACAGAGAAAGCGAAAAACAAGCTAACTTTGCTGAGTTTGCATCTGTCGATGTCAACGAGCTTGACTTAACTATATTTTAACACAAACTTTATGTGTTGAGTGCAAACCTACTAATGTAGGATAATTGTGTATTTTAAAAGGTTGGTTATATATGCATATACCAGTATTGCTAAATGAAATTATTGATAACCTTAATATCACTCCCGATGGCACATATGTTGACTGTACAGGTGGTGGCGGTGGTCATGCTAGTGCAGTGCTTGAAAAATTAGGCGAAAATGGTCGCTTGATAGTGCTTGACAGAGATGTCGACGCTGTTAAAAGATTAAATGATAAATTTGAAGCTGATAACAGGGTTACTGTTGTTCACGCAAACTTCTCAGACGTTGCAGAAGTGCTAGAGCGTTTAGAGGTTGGGCTTGTTGATGGGCTATATGCTGACTTTGGTGTTTCTTCGTTCCAGTTGCAAATTGGTGAGCGAGGGTTCTCATTCAGGCGTGATGGCCTACTAGATATGCGCATGGATACCACACAAGGTATATCAGCAGCAGAGGTTGTTAACACATTTTCGTTTGACAACATCGCACAAATTATATGGAAATACGGCGAGGAGAAATTCTCTAAGCGTATCGCAAATGATATAGTTAAACACAGAGTTCTTAAGCCGTTTACAACAACGCTTGAACTTGCAGAAGTTATTAAGCAGGCTGTGCCAAAGAAGTTCCACAAGAAAGGCATACACCCTGCAACACAAAGCTTCCAAGCTATCCGTATATACGTAAACGGTGAACTTGAAGCTATATTTGACCTTATGAAAAACATTGATAAACTTTTAAAAACAGGTGGAAGGTTTCTTGCTATCTCGTTTCATTCGCTTGAAGATAGGATAGTTAAAGAAGCACTGGTAGAATACGCAAAAGAGTGCGTTTGCCCACCACGTATACCTGTTTGTGTGTGTGGTAAGCGTCGTGAATTTAAACTTATCACACGTAAGCCGATTATCCCTACTGATAGCGAGGTTACAGCTAACCCACTATCAAGAAGCGCAAAATTAAGGGTTGCGGAGCGAGTGTAGACATGAAAGCAGTACTTACAGGGCACATTGTAAACGTAGGGCTAACGCTTAGGCCAATCGCCGTGGCGTTGTTTATGTTATTAATGATAGGCGTTACAGCGCTTATCGTCATCAGGCAGCAATGCATTCAAGAAGGCTATGAAATATCTAGGCTTGCGGCAACTCTCGAGGCGAAAACAATCATGCTAGAGCAAGCGCAAGCAAAATATAACGACTACTTACGTAACGAAGTGCTTATTAAGCGCGCGCTAGACATGGGCTTCGAGTTCCCGACAGGCGACAAGGTGTTCTATGTTCAGTGATAGAGTTACTAGAATTCTTTTTACTGGTGGCGCAATATTAGCACTCGTTATGGTTATTGCTAGGTTGTTTCATCTGCAAGTTATTGAGGGCGAACGCTATTCAAAGTTTGTAAACTCGCAGATCAACTCAAGCGTTACCGTATCAAAAGATAGGGGCGTTATTTATGATGCAACAGGAACTATAGTTGCAAAAAATAAAGCTGTAGCATCGCTTTATGCATATGGCAAAAATATACCTGACCTTGACAAGTTCAAGCAGCAGCTTAGTGCAAATGGTATTAAATTAAGTAAAAAAACACTTAACTCATTGAAGAACAAGAATAGTTTTACATGGGTTGAACGTAGGATTGATATAGTTGAAGCACGTGATTTAACAAAAACAATAACAGGTTTAGAGCTATTTAAAGAAGAAGCAAGGGACTATACAAAAGGCACATCAATGGCTAGTATCATTGGTTTTACAGGTGCTGATAACGCTGGTAGATCTGGTCTTGAATATATGCTTGATGATGAGCTAGGTGGCGACGAGGCAACTATCGCATCACTTAGGGACTCACGCGGGCGCTTAATATTGTTTGAAGATAAATCAGGTGCACTAAACCCAAATAGTGAAGTTCATTTGACAATTTCAAATCGTATACAAGCAACAGCTGAATATCTGCTACGTGATGGTGCAAAAAAATTTGGCGCAAAGAACGGAACAGCAGTAGCGATTGACATTAAGACAGGCGATATTGTATTTGCAGCAGATGTTGATAAATTCGACCCTGAAAGCTATGCATCATCGCCACAATCAACGTGGAAAAGCCTTGCACTTAGCCAGTCATACGAGCCAGGTTCAACGTTTAAAACTGTATCGTTTAGCTACTTGTATGAAAACGGCAAACTTGACCCAAACAGAACGATTGACACAAGAAAGAAAGTAAAAATAGGCAAATACACATACACAGACACGAAAGACTATGGCGTGTTGAAAATAGATGAAGTGTTTACAAAGTCTAGTAACATAGGCGTTGCACACTTAATGAAAGATGAAAAAAGCGTTGACTATCACGCATTTTTAGAGCAAGCAGGCTTTGGTAAAAAAACTGGAATATACGGTGTGCCTGAAGAGAGCGGACGCTTGAAGCCAGTTGAAGACTGGTCGCGTACAAGCCCAGTATCAATGGCGATAGGCTATGAAGTGCTTGTTACACCATTACAGATTGCAAGGTTTTATGCAGCTATTGCAAACAATGGCGAAATGGTTACACCAAGGGTTGTAAGTAAATTAGTCGACCATGGCGCAGAGAAAGAAATTACATCTGAAACTGTACGAGTTATGAAAGAGGAAACAGCAAACTACATGCTAGAGCTAATGCGTCGCACTGTTGAATCAGGCACAGGTGTTGAAGCTGGCACAAGCCTTGTAAGGATTGCGGGCAAAACAGGCACAGCGTCAATATATGACTCGAAAGCAAAAGCATACTCGAAGGAACATTACTATGCAAGTTTTGCAGGCGTGTTCCCAGCTAGCGACCCTAAGATAGCGATGATAGTATTATATGAATCACCAAAAAGCTCTATCTATGGTGGGTCGACAGCGGCTAGCGTTTTTAAACAAATTGCTGAATATATATCGACAGAAAGAAAATACTTTGAACCAGAACTGAGGGTAGCTTATGAACGTTAGTGAATTGGTGAAATATTTAGGCTCAGAAGTTTTAGCCGTAAACACTAAACAATTTAAACTTGATGTAAAGCAACTATCATTCAATAGCAACAGTGTCGCAGAGGGCTCTGTGTTTTTTGCGTTTAAAGGTGCGAGTTTTGATTCGCACGATGTTGCTATGGCGCTTTTCCGCTCTGGTACAGTGTCTTTAGTTGTTGCAGAATATAAACTCGATAGCGATATAGATCACTTAGTAGTAAAAGATGGTCGTGTTGCATTATCAATGGCATCTAATTTGTTCTTTGGCGAGCCTTTAAAAAAGTATAAATCTGTTGCAATAACAGGTACAAACGGCAAAACGACAACATCGTATATCCTTGATGCAATATTTAAGACAGATGGCGCAAGCACTGTTAAGATAGGCACAATAGGCGCAGATGTTGCTGGCGTGTCAAAACCACTTGATAACACTACACCATCATCATTTGATATTAATGAAATGTTAGCTGGTGGGTTACGTGCTGGTGCTGAGTTTTTATCTATTGAAGTATCGTCACATGCGCTTGCGCAAGGTCGTATAGCTGGCATGAAGTTTAATGTTGCTGTGTTTACAAACTTATCAGGCGACCATTTAGACTATCATAAAGATATCGAAGACTACTTTGAAGCAAAATCTATGCTATTTAAAAACAGCATGTCGAAGCACAAAGTAGTAAATATTGATGATGAATACGGCGCAAAACTTGCAGCCTCAATACGTGATAAAAACAAGCTATACACTTATGCAATCGACAAGAAAGCAGACGTGCATGCTACAAAATATGAATTTTCGATAGCTGGCACTTATGCAGAGCTATCTATACTTGGCAAAAAGATAAAACGCCCGTTACGCTCATCGCTAATCGGCAGACATAATCTTGAAAATATGCTCGCTGCAATATCAGCAGCAATGTTAGTCGGCATGGATATCGACGAGTGTTTAGATGGAATAGCACAGCTTGAAAATATACCAGGCAGGCTAGAAAAGCAAGCTAACGACAAAGTTACAGTATTTGTTGACTATGCACACACAGATGATGCGCTTATAAACGTTATCGAAGCTGTTAGAGCGGTTGCAACAAAACGTATTATCACAGTTTTTGGTGCAGGTGGCGATAGAGATAAAACTAAACGCCCACGCATGGCAAAGGCTGCTACTTCGCTTTCAGATGTTGTGATTATCACAAGCGATAACCCAAGAACTGAAGACCCATTAGCAATTATTGAAGACGTAAAAGCTGGTGTAGTAGAAGGCGCAGAAGTAATAGTTGAAGCAGATAGAGAAAAGGCAATAGCCAAAGCTATAGAAATTGCAGAGCAAGGCGATGTTGTAATCGTTGCTGGTAAAGGGCATGAAGATTACCAAATCGTAGGTACTGTGAAACACTCGTTTGATGATAGGTTAGTAGTAAAAAAATACTTATAAGTGAGCATGTATGAACGTATCTAAACTAATAGAGCTGATACCAAATGTTGTTGAACACGATATCGTAGCAGATGTGGCGTTCATAGGCGCAGAGTTGGATTCTAGAAACATTGTATCTGGAAACTTATTCTTTGCTACTTTAGGCGAGCAAGTTGATGGTAACAAATATGCACAAACTGCAATAGATAATGGCGCAGCGTGTGTAATCGTTACAGATAGCGACTTATACGCTACGCTAAAAGGCAACAAAATATTAGTTGAAGATAGCTTACATGCGTTGAAAGTGATAGGCGCTGAGCGATTTAAAACATGCAAAGCTAAGAAGGTTGCAGTTACAGGTTCTTTCGGCAAAACAAGCATGAAAGAAATGCTGAAGCTAGTGCTAGGTGAGAGTCACAATGTATATGCAACTAGCGGCAACCAAAATAATGAGCTAGGCTTAGCGCTTACAGGTGCTGGCATTGACGATACCGCAGACTTCATAATCACAGAGCTAGGCTCAAATGCGATGGGCGAGATTGAAGCACTATCACACATAGTTAACCCTGATATCGCAATAGTTGTTTCAATCGGCTCTGCACATATTGGCAAGTTTGAAGGCGCAGAAAACATTGCTACAGAAAAACTTTCTATCGCAAAAGGGTTGAAAGAAGATGGCGCACTAATTATCCCTAATAAGTTTATGGATAAGGTAGCCGACATAAAGCAGAAAGTTATCACATTTGGTAGAGATAAATCATCTGATAACCATATTGTGACAATAATAAATAAAGACTTATCAACAGTTTATACTGTAAATAGCTTTGAGCAAGCACTATATATAATGCACCCATATAGGCACGTTGCAGAAAACAGCTTAGCAGTTATCGCCGCAGCGCAAATATTGGGGATAAGCGAACATGACATATCAGCGGGTATAGCAAAATATACTCCACTAGAAAAGCACGGCAATATCGTTACTATGGGTGATTTGACAATCATAAACGATACATATAACGCAGGGCTTGAATCTATATTAACTGCGATTGAGGCGCTAGCAAGCGTAAACCACGCAGATAAATATGCAATAATAGGCGAAATGCTTGAAATATCAGGCTATGAAAGTGAATTATACTCGAAAATTATCGAGCTTACTGACAAGCATGAGGATATTACCTTTATGCTATGTGGTGAGAGCTATACAAAATATAAGAGCTCTAACAACAGGCAAATCTATGCAGATAAAGCAAGTTGTTTAGAGGATGTTTTAGCTATCAAGGCTGGTGTCATGCTAGTTAAAGCAGCAAGGGCGATGAAGTTTGAAGACTTCATTGCTGAAATTGAAAAAACACACGGAGCAAATTAATGCTATATAACTTACTCTACCCATTAGCAGAACATATCTCTGTGTTTAACGTATTTAGATATTTGACGTTTAGAACAATGTACGCAACTATCACAGCGTTACTGTTGACGATGTTGCTAGGTTCTATTGTTATCAGCTTATTAAAGCGCTGGAAGTTGGCACAAATACCGAAAGGTTATGAGCCTAAAAAACACCAAGCTAAACAAGGCACACCAACAATGGGTGGTTTGCTTATACTTATGGCAAGTGTTACGGCTACGGTACTTTGGGCAGATATATTCAACCATTATGTATGGGTTGCATTGTTTGTGTATATCGGTTTTGGTGCAGTAGGCTTTGCAGATGACTATGTAAAAACTATCAAGCGCAACCCAGAAGGGTTAAGTGGTAGGGTAAAGATAGCTTATGAAATGATTATAGCAACTTGTGCGATATTAATACTTATGTATTTCGACCGTTCAAATGTTGCAACTATGTTGACAGTCCCATTTTTTAAATCAGTTTATTTTGATTTATCATGGGTTTACTTATTATTTGGTGTGTTTGTTGTTATTGGCACAAGCAACGCTGTAAACCTAACAGATGGCTTAGATGGCCTTGCAACAATGCCAGCAGTAACAGCGTTCGGCACATATGCACTACTAGCATACATCGCTGGTAACTTAGTCATGACAGAATACTTGCACCAACCTTTTATCCGTGGTGCTGGCGAGCTTTCAGTTTTCTGTGGTGCTATGGTTGGTGCGGGGCTTGGTTTTTTATGGTTCAACTCATACCCAGCAACGATCTTCATGGGCGATGTTGGCAGTTTATCAATGGGCGGTGCACTAGGTGTAGTTGCTTGCATGGTGAAGCAAGAGTTTTTACTGTTAATTGTTGGTGGTATATTTGTTGTTGAAACGCTTTCAGTAATGTTGCAAGTGGCTTACTTTAAGGCGACAGGTGGCAAACGCTTGTTTCGTATGGCGCCACTTCATCACCACTTTGAGTTGAAAGGTTGGTCAGAGCCTAAGATTATCAACAGGTTCTGGATTATTACATTCATACTAGCGCTAGTTGCGTTGAGTACGTTAAAAATAAGGTAATAGCAATGAAAAAAGCAGCGATAATTGGGTACGGCAAAAGTGGCAAAGCCGCACACAAACTACTTGAAAAAGAGGGCTATACAAACGTAGATATCTACGATGCTAATGAGAGTTTAGGCTATAAATCACTTAGCGATTACACTGATATTTATGATAAAACAATCGTTAGCCCTGGCATAGATTTAAGAGAGTATGAGAACATAAGCTGCAAAGTAGATAGCGAGATAGAGCTTGCATATAGGCACATAAAGCAAGGTGCAAAAGTTATCATGGCTATCACAGGTACAAACGGTAAGTCGACAACAACTCACTTACTATCGCAGATACTAAACAACTGTGGCCAAAATGCTGTGGCATGTGGCAATATAGGGCTTCCGTTTGCAGAAGCCGTGTTAAATAGTGATGCAGATGTTTTCGCGCTAGAGTTATCAAGTTTTCAGCTTGATTTATTGAACGAATTTTCCGTACTTGCAGGCGCTATAACAAACGTTACGCAAGACCACTTAGATAGATATGGCAGCATGCAAAACTATTATAACTCAAAGCTTAAGATAATGGACTTTATCAAAGAAGATGGGTTATTAGTCGCAGATGAAGACAATGTCATGATTGAACGTGCGAAAGATAAACCGTTTGATAAAATGTTCATCTCTAATGCTGTAATTGTTGATGGCGTGCTAGATTTCGGCAAGTTTTTTGTGAAGCTTGATGGTTTTAACTTGTTCGGTATGCATAATGTGCTGAACTTGAAATATGCGTTAATACTTGCAGATAAAGTTATGGATTTCCAAGGCGATGTTAGCCACGTATTAATAGGTATACAAAGCATGCCACATAGAACAGAAGTTGTAGCAACATATGACGGAGTTACCTATATAAATGACTCAAAAGGCACAAATGTAGACTCTGTCTTAACGGCTTTAAGAAGTGTTAAAAAGCCAAGCGTTTTGATGCTAGGCGGCAGAGATAAAAATAGCGATTTCACACCATTGGTGGAACTTATAGAGAAAAACGTTAGCGAAGTTATATACTTCGGCGAAGCGAGAGAGATTATTAAATCTCAATTAGGCGATAAAATAACTGCCCAACAAACAGAGATAAAAACTCTGCAAAATGCAGTTAGATACTGTAGCGAATGTACAAGAGCAGGCACAACTGTGTTGCTATCACCAGCGTGTACAAGCTTTGATGAGTTCAAAAGCTTTGAGCACCGTGGTGAAATGTTCGCTAAATATGTGCATGAATATGCAGGAAGTGGTAGATGATAAACTTTAAAGATGTAAGGGTACAGTTATTGTCAACAAGCATATTGCTTGCTTTGATAGGGCTTGTGTTTATATATTCAACAGGCTCTGTACAAGCTATGCGTTTAGAGCGTACTGAAACTTATTTCTTTCTGAGGCAGTTTGCGCATGTGATAATAGGGCTTGGTGCGATGATTGTTGCATATAATATTCCGCTATCATTATATAGGCGCCTTGTTGTACCAATTTATTTCTTTACATTAGTATTATTATTCATTGTACTGTTTATGCCTGAAATTAACGGTGCAAGTCGTTGGCTAAAACTAGGGCCGGTAACTTTCCAACCTTCTGAAATGGCGAAGTTTACAGCTATATTATACCTTGCTCACTACTTCGATAAAAAGAGCGATAGAGTAGGTGAACTTTTTAAAGGCATAATGCCTGCTACAATAATGGTTGGTATACTTGCGGCGTTTATCATATTAGAGCCTGATTTTGGTACGACGTTTATAATAGTTGTAGTAGCATGTGGTATGTTTATTGTTGGTGGCGCTCGTCCAATGTACTTTTTTGGTTTGTTGGGTATTGTTATTCCTGTCCTTGCGTCTGCGCTACTTTTTGGTTATAGAAAAGGTAGAGTGTTAAGCTTCCTAGACCCATGGGGCGATAGATATGGTGTAGGTTATCAACTTATCCAATCGCTTGCAGCAGTTGGTAGCGGTGGCTTCTTTGGTAAAGGTGTAGGTAACTCGACACAGAAGTTATTCTTCTTGCCAGAAGCGCATACAGACTTCATATATGCAATCATCGCTGAGGAAACAGGACTTATTGGTGCTGGTGCAATCTTCTTGCTTGTAGTGTTCTTCTTCAAAAAGACATTAGATATCGCATTAGCACAAGAAGATAAGTATAGAAAATTATTAGTAGTTGGTATCGGCTTAACGATATTTATACAAAGTGTTATACATGTGTTCGTTACATTAGGTCTTGCGCCTACTAAAGGTTTGACGTTACCGTTCGTATCATACGGTGGCTCGGCGATGCTCATCAACATGTTCTTCTTAGGTGTAATACTTAGGGCAGCAAACGAAGTGCCTGAGAAGTTACGCGAGAGGCAAGCATAATGAAAGTAATATTCGCTGGTGGTGGCACAGGTGGGCATTTATACCCAGCAGTAGCTATTGCAGAGGTGCTAAAGTCAAAAGGTGTTGACGTTGAGTTCTATGTATCAAATAGAGGTATCGACGCTAGAATATTGAAGAAAACAGGCTATAAATATACAGAGCAAAACGTATCAGCTTTCAAAGGTAAAGGTTTGCTTAGTAAATTTGTAGCACTATATAAACTTGCAGCAGCGACTGTGAGGATTTACCCACAAATTAAGCGTGGTGATAAAGTATTGCTTATGGGTGGTTTTGCATCAGCTCCTTCGGCAGTAGTGGCAAAGATAAAAGGTGCTGAATTATATTTACACGAACAAAATAGTGTAATGGGGTTAGTGAACAGAGTATTTGCAGGCATGTGCACCAAGGTGTTTCTATCATTTGGCGACACGAAAGATGCTAAGGGTAACACAATTGTTACAGGCAACCCAGTTAGGCGAGCTTTTCACAATGCAGAAAAGAAAAATGACTATAAAGGCAACTTGTTAATACTTGGTGGCTCACAAGGTAGCCGTGCGGTAAATAAATTGATTGCATCATCGGCTACAAATCTAGTTGATGCAGGGTTTACTATAACGCACCAAACAGGCGAAGGCTTGTATAAAGAAACACTTGACATGTACGGTGTACTTGTGAAAAAGTACGCAAACAATATAGTTGTAAAGCCTTACATTGACAATGTAGCAGAAGCGATGAGTAATGCAGATATAGCGATAGCACGCTCAGGCTCTGGCACAGTGTTTGAACTTGAGGCTTTAGAGTGTCCTTGCATTTATGTACCATTTAAGCAAGCAAGCGATAACCACCAATACTACAATGCACTATCAGCAGTAAACGGTAACCGTGCAAGCATGCTAGTGGAAGATGAAGCAACTGTCGAGCAGTTAATGGCGACACTAAACAACATGAAAGAAAATTACGAAACATATAAACAAGCACTAAAAGATAACAACAAACTAAATAGTGCAAAAGTTATAGCTAAGGAGATGGGCATTGAATAGGGTTTTTGGCGTATACAAAAACATACATTTTGTAGGCATAGGCGGTATAGGCATGAGTGGTATCGCAGAGGTGTTGCACAATATGGGGTTCAGCGTGAGTGGTTCTGACACATCTGAAAGTGCAAGCGTGAAGCGCCTTAAAGCTATGGGCATATCAATAGCACTAGGCCACAGCGCAGAAAATGTTGCTGGTAAAGATGTTGTTGTGCATACATCAGCAGTAAAGGCAGATAACCCTGAGATCGCTACAGCTAGAGATAACCACATACCAGTTATCAGCCGTGGTGAAATGCTCTCAGAGCTTATGCGATTGAAATATGCAGTTGCGGTCGCTGGCTCACACGGCAAAACTACTACAACAAGTATGATTGCAGAAATAGTACAAAAAGCAGAACTTGACCCAACTATCATAATTGGTGGCAAGCTAAACAGCATAGATAATAACGCAGCGTTAGGCAAAAGCAACATCATGGTTGCAGAGGCAGATGAGAGTGATCGTTCGTTCTTAATGCTCTATCCAACTGTAGGCGTTATCACGAACATAGACTACGAACACATGGAAAACTATAAAGACTTTGACGACGTTAAAGATAGCTTCGCAATGTTTGCAAACCGAGTGCCGTTTTATGGCTGTTGTGTTATCTGTGTTGATGATGCAAACGCAGCTGATATCATACCGAAGATTGAAAAGCGCTTCATAACTTATGGTAAAAAGGCTCAAGCTGAAATCAGGGCGACTAACATAGTGAAAGAAGGCTTCGGCGTTACATATACTTTAGTAAACAAAGGTGTAGAGCTTGGCACAATCACGCTAAAGCAACCTGGCGACCACATTGTTTATAACTCATTAGCAGCTGTTGGTGTTGGGCTTGAGCTTGGTATCGAGTTTGACGTGATCCAAAGCGCACTTGCAGAGTTTAGGGGTGTTCAACGCAGGATGTCTGTTAGATATGATGGCGATGACTGCATAGTAATTGACGATTACGGCCACCACCCAACAGAGATAGCTGCTACATTGAAAGCTATCAGGGAAGCTATGCCAAACAATAAAATTGTTACAGTGTTCCAACCACATAGATATTCTCGCACCGAGAACTTGATGAGCGAGTTTGCAAAATGCTTTATGGATGCTGATAAACTATATATTACAAATATTTACGCAGCGTCAGAGCAACCAATAGAAGGCGTTGACTCGCACGTACTTATAAGCAACATTAAAAAGCACGGCTTTAAAGATATAAACTATTTGCCTAACTTTGAGAGTTTTTATGACCAAATAGACGACTTAGGCACAGAAAAAGTAGTTGTAGTAACATTCGGTGCTGGCGATATCACGAAGTTCTCTCACGAACTAGCAGCATATTTCGCAGGGGGCAAACAATGATAAACAATAGCACAAAGATATGCGTAGTATACGGTGGCATGTCGGAAGAGCGCGAAGTGTCGCTTGCTACTGGCAAAAATATGGCAGAAGCGCTGAAAGAATATACACCACACGTCACACTAGTAGACGCTGGCAGAGATGTTGCACTAAAGATTGCAGAAGTTAACCCTGATATTTGCGTGCTAGCATTGCACGGCGCATACGGCGAAGATGGCAACATACAAGGCTTGCTAGAAATTATGCAAATACCGTATACTGGCTCTGGCGTAGCTTCAAGCGCTATTGCATTTGATAAAGTGCTTACAAAATATATGTTCACTGCAAATAATATCAAAACTCCTGATTACAGAGTTTATGAACGTGCAACATATGATAAAGACACAAAACCACTATGCATACCATGTGTTGTTAAGCCTACAAAGCAAGGCTCAAGCATTGGTGTAAGCGTAGTAAATGAAGAAAGCGAATACGCTAAAGCAGTTGAAGAAGCATTTAAATTAGATACACAAATCATAGTAGAAGAATATATCGTAGGCAAGGAAATGACAGTGCCTGTGCTTGGTGATAAAGCATACCCAGCGATATGGATAAAACCAAAGAAACAGTTCTACGACTATGAGTGCAAATATACAAAAGGTATGACTGAATATTTAACAGACTTAGGCATATCAGATGAACTACAAGCAAGACTAAACGACGCAGCCATTAAGGCTTATGCTGGTTGCTTGTGTCGCTCGGTAGCAAGGGTAGACTTTATGGTTACGGATACAGACGTATATGCAATCGAAATAAACACGCTACCAGGCATGACAGCTACATCGCTAGTGCCTCAGTCGTTTAAAAAGAGCGGTATCGAGTTCGCACCGCTAGTGAAAATGATTGCAGATACTGCGACGTTAGACAAATAGGGCTAATAAAATGATTAAAAAGATTGCTATCACCTTTATGTTGTTCTTTATGTTTGTTGGTGCTTATGCACTTGGCGATAAGTTTATGGCGTTGCCTATTTTTACAATAAGCGATGTTGAAGTTAAAGGTGTAAACAACGCAAACAGACAGCAACTCATAGAGCTTGGCAATACGTTAGTCGGTATGAATATATTCGATAAAAAAGTAGGGTTACTCACAAGTGTAAATGACCCATGGGTTAAAAAACTTGTAGCAACAAGAACTCTACCAAACGAAGTAAACTTAATAGTTTATGAAGAAGTACCACTGTTCACATATAAATCAGGCAAGAAATGCTATATTTATGTGCAAAGTGGCAAAACACTTGAAGCTGCTTGTGAAGATATACACATAGTAGCAAAAAGCGACATCAGCAAAATCAATGCAGAAAAATTTGCAGATTTGCTAGAGAAGAATGAGTTTTTAAAAGATACAGAAATTACGTTAAAAGCTGATATGTTTGAAGTACGCTACGGCGATGAAACAATATACAGCCCATATGATAACGAACTGTTTCAAAAGAACTTTAAAGTATATACAGACGTGTTGAAAGAAAGATATAAAAAAATAGAATATGCTGATTTGACAGTTGATGAAAGGATATTTGTCAAGGGGGTGCGTAGTGACACAAAGTAACGAAAACAACATATATGTAGGCTTAGACATAGGCACAACAAAAATATGTGTTGTTGTAGCAAGAAAAAACTTAGAGGGCGATATAGACATTATTGGTCTAGGCTCAGCACCAAGTACAGGTATCAGGCGTGGTGTCGTTGTTAATATCGACGCAACAGTATCTGCTATCAGAGAAGCAGTTGTAGCAGCAGAGCGCATGAGTGGCGTTACTATTAAGCGCGCAATAGCTGGTATCGCTGGTAGCCATATCCACAGCTTTAACTCTCGTGGTATCGTAGCTGTTAAAAATGGTGAAGTTACTCAAAGCGACATTGACAGAGTGCTAGAGTCAGCAGCAGCAACGAACATCGCAGCTGATTATAAAGTTCTGCATGTTTTACCACAGCAATATATCCTTGATGGCCAACGTGAAATCAAAGACCCAATAGGCATGTCAGGCGTGCGTTTAGAAGTTGAAGTGCATATAGTTACAGGCGCTGTTTCATCGGCTGCAAATATCGCAAAATCATGCACAAAAGCAGGCATAGATGTTGAAGATATCTGTCTAGAGCAACTAGCATCATCGGAAGCTGTTTTAACTGATGATGAGCGTGAGATTGGCGTTTGCTTAATCGACGGTGGCGGCGGCACAACAGATATGGCAGTTTTTGATAAAGGTGCAGTTATCCATACGGCAGTATTACAAATCGGTGGCAACAACTTCACAAGAGATTTAACATCTGGGCTATCTACATCAGAAGTAGCAGCAGAAGAGATAAAAGTGAAAGAAGGTTGCGTTTTCTTAGATATGGTTGGCGCAAGCGAGCAAATCACAGTTCCATCAGTAGGTGGCAGACCGCCAAGACTAGTATCAAAAGGTGTAATGACCCAAATACTACAAATGCGTGCTGAAGAAGTTTGCGAACTGTTTTTAGGCGAGCTACACAGAAACAACCTTATGGATAAACTAAGCGCAGGTATCGTGCTAACTGGTGGCATGTCGAACTTTACAGGCATGGAAGAACTTGCTACAAAAATCTTTGGCATAGCTGTAAGGCGTGGTACGCCAGTAGATATCGGCGGATTATCAGAGGAAGTTGATAACCCGATTTACGCAACAGCAGTAGGGCTTGCTAAGCTACATGCTAAGCACGGGCACTCAGAGAAGTTGATAAAAACCCACTCTGAAGACTCGACAGTCAAATCTGTTTACGAGCGTATGAAAGGCTGGATGAAAGAATTTTTCTAAAAAGATAAAAAAAGTATTGATATTTAACAATAAAATATGTAAATAATAAAAAGTGTGTGAAAATTGGAGGCTAATATGGACGGACTATTTGTTAATGACAGTATACCTTATGAGAACGGTGCAGTTATCAAGGTAGTAGGTGTAGGTGGATGTGGCGGTAACGCTGTTTCAAATATGATATCAAGTAATGTGTCAGGCTCTGTTGAGTATGTTGCTGTTAATACTGACTCACAAGCTTTAGCAGGTATTCAAACAACAACGTCTGTATTGCTTGGAAAAACTGGCTTAGGCGCAGGCGGTAACCCTGAGCGTGGTAAAATGTATGCACTAGAAAGCTTAGATGATATCAGAAACTCAATCAAAGGCGCAGATATGGTGTTTATCACTGCTGGTATGGGTGGCGGTACTGGTACTGGTGCTTCGCCTGTTGTTGCTGCAGAGGCTAAATCTGCTGGCGCGTTGACTGTTGCTATCGTTTACACACCGGCTGCATCACTTGGACGCAGACGTATGGATATCGCTGATAATGGACTAAAAGAACTTATCCAGTATGTTGACTCGTACATCGTAGTATCTAACGACAACTTACAAGATATAGATAAAAAGATGACTCACAAAGATGCGCTACGTATTGCAGATGATGTTTTACGCCAAAGTATCCAAGGTATTTGTGAAATCGCAAGCCAAAAAGGGCACATCAACATCGACTTTGCAGATATCACTACTGCAATGAGCGAAAAAGGTAAAGCAGTTATGGGTATCGGTACTGCTGGTGGCGAGGATAGAGCCCAAGAAGCTTTTGACGCAGCACTAAAAAGCCCATTATTGAATGATACTAACATCAAAGGCGCTCATGCGTTATTGATCAACATATCTGGTAACGAAGATGATTTATTAATGAGCGAAGTTACAATGATACAAGACTTAGCTTATGAAGAAGCTGGAGAAACTGTAATGATGTTTGACGGTGTTAAGTATGATGACCGTACAGATGGCACAATCTCTGTAACTATCGTTGCAACTGGTATCAATGCTGATGCTCAGAAAGGTGCGCTACCAAACAATATCGTAGTTCCAAAACCGTCGTCAATCTCGACTGAACTACAATCACGTATCAAACAAACAACAAGCAAAGATGGCAACTTGCCAAGCTTTAGCGATGATGAGTTTGAGATACCGACTTATTTACGTAAACAAGCAGACTAATGATATAAAGCTGTGAGACTTAAAACTCTCACAGTTTTTTTTTATTTAAGCCCTAAATGGCGCTATTGCGTCGTTGCTCTCAAAACACGCTCCTTATGTACCGTTGTTTATGTACACTGCGTCGCCTATTTTTCGATGCGCCTAGCACTAACACCATTTATGCCTTAAATAACTTGTACCCCTAAATGGCGCTATTGAGTCGTTGCTCTCAAACCCTCTCACTTACCTTAACTCAACATTTCACAAAAACTTATAATTTTTTTATAGATTATTTCATGTAAACAGTTTATAA
>CAYJDR010000028.1:0-25321 GCA_964368965.1 uncultured Deferribacteraceae bacterium | reverse complement strand
AGGTGATGACTAAGATGAAAAACTATAACTATGAGAAAAAGTGGCAGATGTTGCTTACTCCTGATATTGTTCAGCTATTGACACAAATACATGAGTTTAAAGGTCGGCAGAACATGTTTGTGTCGCAAAAGGCTGATACGCTTATTAGTCTTTTAGAGGTTGCGAAGATACAAAGCACGGAAGCGTCGAACAAGATTGAGGGTATATATACATCTGACGAGCGTATAAAGCTATTAGCGCTTGATAAAACCACTCCGCAAACACGTGATGAGCAAGAGATTGCTGGCTATCGTGATGTGCTTGCGACTATCCATGAGAACCACGAGTTCATCCCTATCACTCCTAATATGATTTTGCAGTTACATCGTGATTTATATAAATTTAGTGGCAAGGGTGGCGGTTGTTATAAGAACGCTGATAACACGATTACAGAGATCATGTCAGACGGCACAAGTCGCATACGTTTCCAGCCTGTTCCAGCGTTTGAAACCCCTAATGCAGTTGATGAGCTTTGCAAGGCATATAGCACGGCTATCAATGACGGTAATGTTAATCCATTGATTATTACGATTATGTTTGTGCTTGATTTTCTTTGCATCCACCCGTTTAACGATGGAAATGGGCGCATGAGTAGGTTGCTTACGTTGTTGATGTTATATCGTTGTGGTTATGTTGTAGGGCAGTATATCAGCCTTGAGAAGATAGTTGAGCAGAGCAAAGAAACGTATTATGAAGTGTTGCAGAGTAGTTCGATTGATTGGCATGAAGGCGAGTGTGATTATAAGCCATTTGTTAGCTATATGTTGGGTGTGATAGTTTCGGCATATAGGCAGTTTGAGGAGAGTGTGAGTATTATTGACGTATCGAAGCCTGAGCGTGTGGCGGAGTTGATCAAGCAGACTCTCGGCCAGATAACTAAGCGAGAGATAATGAACAACTTTCGTGACATAAGTGATACGACAGTACAAAGGACGCTGAATGACTTACTGAAAGCGGGCAAGATTATAAAAATTGGTGGCGGACGTTACACGAAGTATGTGTGGAACAGAGGAACGTTATGAGTAACTTGAAATTATTTGAAGATAAAAAAATACGCTCACATTGGGACGAAGATAAAGAAGAGTGGTTTTTCAGTATTGTTGATATTGTTGAAGTGTTGACGGAAAGTGTTGATGCAAGGCAGTATATCAAAAAAATGCGAAAGCGTGAACCTGAACTTAATAACAAGTGGGGTACAATTTGTACCCCTGTTAAAATGATGGCAAATGATGGCAAAATGCGAGATATGCTAGCCTCTGATACAAAAGGTATATTAAGGATTATCCAATCTATTCCATCTCCTAAAGCTGAACCACTGAAATTGTGGCTTGCACAAGTTGGTAGTGAAAGACTAGACGAAATTGTCGATCCTGAAATAATTATTGATAGAGCAATAGCAACTTACAGAAAAAAGGGTTATACGGAAAAGTGGATAAACCAGAGATTAAAGTCTATCGAAGTCAGAAAAGACCTAACAGACGAATGGGATAGAAGCGGAATACAAAATAATGAATATGCAATATTGACAAATGAGATTTCAAAAGCGTGGAGCGGTTTAACGGTCAAAGACCACAAAAAACACAAAGGCTTACAGAAAGAAAACCTTAGAGATAACATGACAAACATGGAGCTAGTTTTAAACATGCTTGCAGAGTTATCAACGACAGAGATTTCAAAAGCTGAAAATCCGCAAGGCTTTGACGAAAGCAAATTGATAGCTCAACGAGGTGGCTCAGTTGCTGGCGAAGCAAGAGAAAACATTGAAAGGCAAACTGGCAAATCAGTTATATCGAAACTAACATCGAAAGATAGTGCTTTGCTAGAAGATAAAAGTGGCGATGAATAATATGAACACAAGTTCGGAGGATAGATAGATGATAACAGGCGAGTTACGTAACAGGATAGATGGTTTATGGGATATATTTGCGACAGGTGGTTTGACAAATCCGCTTGATGTCATTGAGCAGATAACTTACCTGATGTTTATCCACGACTTAGACAAGATGGATAACACCCGTGCGAAAGAGGCTGTGATGTTGGGTACTCAATATGATAGCATATTCACGAGTGATGTGCAGATTGGTGACAGGGTTATTGACGGCGAGCAGTTGAAGTGGAGCGTTTTTCGTGATTTTCCAGCGGCTCAGATGTATTCAACGATGCAGGAGTGGGTTTTTCCGTTCATCAAGAACTTGCATGGCGAGAAGGATAGCACATATTCAAAGTATATGGACGATGCTATTTTCAAGATACCTACGCCGTTGTTGTTGTCGAAGATAGTTACGGTGCTTGATGACATATATGCCCAGATGGATAGTTTGCATGATAGCGATATCCGTGGCGATGTTTACGAGTATCTTTTATCGAAGATAGCGACAGCTGGTCGCAATGGCCAGTTTAGGACACCTCGCCATATTATTAAAATGATGGTAGAGCTAATGCAACCTAAGCCGACAGACACGATATGTGACCCAGCATGTGGCACGAGTGGTTTTTTGGTAGCTAGTGGCGAGTATCTGCGTGAGCATTTCAAGGAAGAGATTTTATTTGATAAAGGCAATAAAGAGCACTACATGAACAGCATGTTCAACGGCTTTGACATGGATAGGACGATGTTGCGTATAGGTGCAATGAACATGATGACGCACGGCGTTGATAACCCGTTTATCGAGTATCGTGATAGCCTATCAGACCAAAACCAAGATAAAGACAAATATTCGTTAATCTTAGCCAATCCGCCATTTAAAGGTAGCCTAGATAACGACTCTGTTTCAGCGGATTTATTGCAAGTATGCAAGACGAAGAAGACGGAGCTGTTATTTTTAGCGTTGATGTTGCGCATGTTGAAAACGGGTGGCAGATGTGCGTGCATTGTTCCAGATGGTGTTCTTTTTGGTTCTTCCAATGCCCATAAGTCTATCCGCAAAGAGATAATAGAAAACCATAGATTAGAGGCCGTTATATCTATGCCTAGTGGTGTTTTCAAGCCATATGCTGGTGTTTCGACTGCGATATTGATATTCACAAAGACAAACTACGGTGGCACGGACGATGTGTGGTTTTATGACATGACGGCAGACGGCTATTCGCTAGATGATAAGCGAGCAGAAGTAGCAGAGAACGACACGGCAGACATAATCTCACGCTTTTTAAACCTAGCAGACGAGAAAGTGAGAGAACGCACGGAAAAATCATTCAACGTGGCGAAAGAAGAGATAGTTGAAAACGGATACGACCTATCAATAAACAAATATAAAAAGACGGTGTATATAGCAGAAGTCTACCCACCAACAAGCGAAATATTGGCAGATATAAGGCAAACAGAAACAGAGATAATGCAGCTGCTTTCAGACCTGGAAGGCAAATATGAGTAAATGGGAAATGGTGAAGTTGGGAGAGGTTTGCGAGATATTAGACAGTCAACGCATACCAATAACAGCAAATGAACGAGTTGCAGGTATTTACCCATATTATGGTGCAAATGGAGTGCAAGATTATGTTGATGACTATATCTTTGATGATGAACTTGTTTTAGTTGCTGAAGATGGTGGACATTTTGGTTCTAAAAGCAAACCTATTGCATATAGAGTATCTGGAAAATGCTGGGTAAATAATCATGCACATGTACTCAAAGCAAAAGAAATGTTGGATATTGATTATTTATGTTACTCTCTAATGTTTTATGATGTTTCAAGTATTATAAATGGAGCAACAAGGCAAAAATTAAATCAATCAGCGTTAAGGCAAATGAAAATCCCTTTGCCGTCATTAGAAGAACAGCGAGCAATATCGGCAGAGCTAGACACAATATCAACGCTTATCACAAAGCGTAAGCACCAGTTGCAACAGCTGGACACATTGGTAAAGTCTAAGTTTGTGGAAATGTTTGGCGACCCTGTCACCAACCCTATGGGCTGGGAAGTGAAGAAGTTAGGGGAAATAAGCCGTAAAATTACAGATGGTAAACATGGGGGCTGTAAAATATCAAATAGTACAACAGGTTATTATTTTATAGGCGCTAGAGAAGTCTTTGATGGGAAAATTAACTATGAAAATGCACCGCAAATTGAATATGAAGAATTTATAAAAGATTATAAGCGTTGTAATGTAGAAAATAATGATTTTATAATTGTAAATACTGGCGCAACAATTGGTAAAAGTGCAATATTGAATCATGAATATACTTGTCATACTCTTTTGCAAAAAAGTGTTGCATTAATTAAAACTAGAATAGACTCATTAAATCCAAATTACTTAAGGTTATGCTATGCAATAAATACAGCACTATACCATGTAGAAGGAGCATCTGCTCAACCTAATCTTTTGTTGTCAAAAATAAGAGATACAGCAATACCACTTCCACCTATTGAATTACAAAATGAGTTTGCTGAATTTGTAGCAAAAATCGAGAAAACAAAGCGTGAATTTAAGAAAGGACTTGAAAAGTTTGAAAAATTGTATCATGCTAGAATGAATGAGTATTTTGGGTAAGGGGTGTTCATATGAGTGCTATTGTTGATACAGCTACTGTATTTATACAACCAATAACAAAATTAACAGAGGCTATTTGTAAAGGAACAGGTAAACTCTATGAGCCTACCCATATAAGACGTATGGCAAAAGCAAAAGCAGATGAATATAAAATTATATCGGAAGCATTAACACAAGGCTTGTATTTACCTGCTAAATATGAAAATGGCGAATTAACTATTGATGTTACAGCACAGACTGAATTAGTTCAGCGAGCACAACAGCGTTTTTTGCACCAAGAGCTTAAAAAACAAGAAAATATCGAAAGTGTTATAGGCATAACTTACAATGAACTTGAAAACGAAACAGAAGTAAGTAATGAATCAGTTGATGAAGATTGGATTTTAAGATTTTTTAATTGCGTACAAGATATTAACAATGAACAAATGCAACAAATATGGGCAAAAATATTGGCTGGTGAAATTAAACAGCCGAACTCATTTTCACTAAGAACGTTAGAGTCATTAAAACTATTGTCAAAACAAGAAGCGGAACTATTTGAAAAAATATCACAAAATGTTATCTTTACTGGCGACCAATATATAATAGAAACTTATGAATATAAACTTCATAAATTATTTGCATTTGAAGATTTGGCAAAATTATCGGAATGTGGACTATTAGACATTTATGACAATATTAAGTACGCAAAGCCAATAACTTCTAATTCTAAATCAGTTATGTTTGCTGGCAATGATAATCTAATGATAGAGTTTATATATAATTACTCTGCAGCTGAATTGCCAATTTATAGGTATACTGAATTTGGAAAGCAGCTTGTTAGCGCTTTAGGTATATTATGTTCAGATGAAAGGTTAGTACAATTTGCAAACTATGCTAGAGATAGGTATAATCTTGCCGACGTTAAACTACACAAGCTTTCTGATAAAGAAAAAGCAAAATTCAACACAGACAGTGTGTCATTATTAAAAACAATCCCAAGAGTAACTCATGATGATATATATTACCCAACTAATGATATGTAATTTAATTGTTTCATAATATAGTAAATGTGAATTTAAGAAAAGGCTTGAAAAGTTTGAAAAAATGTACCATGCTAGAATGAATGAGTATTTTGGGTAAAAGAGGTGGTGAAGTGAGAATAACTTTTTTAATTGGCAATGGGTTTGATTTAAACTTAGGCATGAAAACATCTTATAAAGATTTTTACGAACATTACTGTAAACCGCATTCTGAGATACCACCACATGTCCAAGAGTTTAAAAACAATATTCTTAATAATTATAAAACATGGGCAGATGCAGAGTTAGCTTTTGGAAAATATAGTGAAAACTTTGAAATAGATGAAGCAGAACTATTTTTAGATTGCCATGAAGATTTTTGTAATCAACTAGCTGTGTATCTTGAAAAAGAAGCCGCATATCTAAAATTTGATAAGATAAATTATGGTTTAATAAACGTTGATGACATGCTACAAATTGAAAATATAGTGCGAGGTTTAGATAGTGAATTAGCTGATTTTTTAATAAACATATATCATAATAACCCAAATAGCACATTAGAATATGAATATTATAATTCATATAATTTTATTAATTTTAATTATACTAATACGTTAGACTCAATATTGAATAAGTCTTATAATTATGAGATTGAAAATGTAGTCAATATTCATGGTACAGTGAAACAACATATGGCATTAGGTATTGATAATGATAGTCAAATAAGTAATACTCAATTATATGAATTAAATAAAAGAGTTATTATGTCTCAATTTGTTAAACCTCAAGTCAATAGAGCTAATCAGCATCGTGCTGATGCAAAAGCCATTTCATGTATTCAGAGTAGTGATATAATTTATATTTATGGCATGTCTATTGGTGAAACAGATAAACGTTGGTGGGATTTAATAAAATTGACTTTACAGCAAAATGAACAAACTCAAGTTATTATTCATCACCACGGTTTACCTGAAAAGAATGTGCTAGTACCTAGATTATATAATAATAAAGTGTATGAAATAAAAAATAAGTTATTTAGTGATGATGAAATTAATGAAGATATATCAAATAAAGTGCACATTGTAGGTTATAATATATTTGAACCAGTAAAAAAAATAAATGAAGAAATTGAAATTTACAAGCACTTTTAGTTAGTGTCAACAGTAGCAAATGAAACATTACAGAGGGTACCCAATGACCAACTTTGATTTATTGCTAAGTGATAAATAATTTAATTATTTCATAATATAGTAAATGTGAATTTAAGAAAGAACTTGAAAAGTTTGAAAAATTGTATCATGCTAGAATGCATAAGTATTTTAAGTAAAAGAGGTGTGCCTCACAATGACCAACTTTGACTTTCTGCTATCTGATAAACAATTTAGCTCGTTCGCTCAAGTGGCTGTTAATGCCGAGCGAGTGTTCTTGACAGATTGTTCGCTTGCGGCTATCAACTGTCGCCGTGCTATGGAGTTTGCAGTCAAGTGGATGTACTCTGTCGATGGCGAACTATCTATGCCGTTCCAAGATAACTTGCAAACGCTTATCAGCACAGAAGATTTCAGAGATATTGTCAGCAACGATACTATAACACGCCTTAACTACATCAGGCAACTAGGCAACAAAGCCAACCACAACCCTAGGTTAATAAAGCAAGATGAAGCTACACTCGCACTCGAAAACTTGTTCATCTTCCTTGATTTTGTCGCATACTGCTACGGCGAAAACTACACAGAAAAAACTTTCAACCCTGAGCTACTGCAAAATGCTCACTCTGCGCCACTATCTAAACCTACAAAAGAAATCGAACTAGAAAAACTAATAGAAGAAAACAAAGCACTAAAACAAGAACTAACTGCAAGGCGTGAACAGCAAGCAAAAACATATGTACCAAAACCACTAGAACTATCAGAATATAAAACTCGCAAACTATACATAGATACAACACTGCAAAATGCAAACTGGATAGAGGGCAAAAACTGGCTCAATGAAGTGCGTGTCGAAGGTATGCCAAACAACAAAGAAGAAGGCTTCTGCGACTATGTACTATACGACGATAGGCACGTTCCACTAGCCGTTGTCGAAGCAAAACGCACATGCGTTGATACATCAAAAGGCAGGCAACAAGCAGAACTATATGCAAACTGCCTAGAAAAACAATATGGGCGCAGACCTGTCATATTTCTCACCAATGGGTTCGACACAAAGATTATCGACGGCCAATACCCCGAGCGAGATGTCGCAAACATCTACTCTAAACGTGACCTCGAAAAACTGTTCAACCTACGCAAAAGAAGGCTGAGCCTTGCTAACATCATCGTCGATAAAAACATAGCCGGCAGATACTACCAAGAAGGCGCTATCAAAGCCGTGTGCCAAAGCTTCGGCGAAAAAAACCGCAGAAAAGCACTACTCGTTATGGCTACAGGTAGCGGAAAAACCAGAACAGTTATAGCACTTTGTGACGTGCTTCTACAAAAAGGATACGTCAAAAATATCCTATTCCTTGCCGATAGAACATCACTCGTTACGCAAGCTAAAAGAAACTTCGTAAACTTACTGCCCGATCTATCAGTATCAAGCATTAGCGAAAGCAACCCAAACTATAGCGCAAACTGCATACTAACAACATATCAAACAATGATTAATGTTGTTGACAACGCTAAAGACGAACAAGGCAAAATATTTACATCAGGGCATTTCGACCTCATCATATGCGACGAAGCACACCGCTCTATATACAACAAATATCGTGACATCTTCACATATTTCGATGCGCCATTAGTCGGGCTTACTGCAACACCTAAAGACGAAATCGGCAAAGATACATACGCAATATTCGAACTTGAAAACCGCATACCTACATACGGCTATGAACTAGCACAAGCCGTGAAAGATGGCTACCTTGTCGACTATGTATCGGTTGAAACAAAATTGAAATTCCTCGAAGAAGGAATAATCTACGACGAACTATCCGACGAAGATAAAGAAGAATACGAAAAAACGTTCATAAATGAAGATGGCACAATGCCAGAAAGCATTTCATCATCAGCACTAAACAACTGGATATTCAACGAAGATACCATAAAACAAGTGCTACACGTATTCATGACAGAAGGGCTTAAAATTGAGTACGGAAACAAAATCGGCAAAAGCATAATCTTCGCCAAAAATCACGCACACGCTGAAAAAATATTTGAAGTGTTCAACAAAACTTATCCTCACCTAAACGGATATGCAAAAGTTATAGATAACTACATAAACTATGCTCAATCAGCTATCGACGAGTTCTCAGACGCAAACAAAATGCCTCAAATCGCCATATCCGTCGACATGCTAGACACAGGCATAGACGTGCCAGAAGTGCTTAACCTAGTGTTCTTCAAAAAAGTGATGAGCAAAGCAAAATTCTGGCAAATGGTTGGCAGAGGAACAAGGCTCTGCCCTGAACTAATCGACGGCGAAGATAAAAGCAAGTTCTACATATTCGACTTCTGCGGCAACTTCGAGTTCTTCCGCATGAACAAAGGCAACGCAACACCTACAACACTATCGCTACAAGGCGCATTGTTCGACCTGAAAACAAACATAGTGTATCGCCTGCAAGATATAGCGTACCAAACAAACGAACTCAAAGTGTTCAGGCAGTCACTTGTCGAGGACCTCGTGCGAAAAGTTGGCGAACTCAATAAAGAGCACTTCGCAATTAAACAACACCTCAGATATATCGAAAAGTTTAACACCGCTGAAAGCTATGTGTCACTTACGCTTGAAGATACGCATGACATGAAAGAACATATTGCACCACTAGTAATACCAGATGAAGATGAAGCAACAGCGCTACGCTTCGATGCGCTACTATACGGCATTGAACTCGCATACCTCGTTGGTAAAACATACTCAAGGGCAAAGGGCGACTTACTTAACAAAGTGTCAGCTATTGCAAGTGTTGCAAATATACCAGAAGTAGATGCACAAGCAGAACTTATAAATAAAATACTACACACCGACTATGTCGAACGTGCTGGCATAAACGAGTTTGAACATATACGTATCCATTTGCGATACCTTATAAAATATATTCGTAAATCATCAGTAGTTTATGATACAGACTTAGCAGACGATATACTTGCTATAGATTGGCGAGACTCAGAGCTTGAAAACGACGACCTCAGAAACTACCGAGCAAAAGCAGAGTTCTACATCAGGCAACATGAAAACGAGTCAGCTATCGCCAAACTCAAAAGCAATATACCGCTCACAAAAGACGACCTATCAGACCTAGAGCGCATACTCTGGAGCGAAATAGGCACGAAAGAAGACTACACCGCAGAAGTGGGAGATAAACCGCTTGGCGAGTTCGTGCGTGGGATTGTAGGGCTATCCATGAACGCAGCAAAGGAAGCGTTTTCAGCATACCTAAACGACACAAACCTTGACGACAGACAAATCTACTTCGTGAACCAAATTGTCGAATATATAGTACACAACGGCATGATGAAAGACCTGTCAGTACTACAACAAACACCTTTCTCAGATAGAGGAAGCGTGGTGGATATCTTTACAGACTTATCTGTTTGGAACGGCATAAAAAGCGTGATTGAAAATATCACGGCAAACTCAATGGCAGCATAAGAAATTTACGCAAAAATATTTGCATATCCGCTACTACTTGATATTTATCTACAATAGCAGTATAATAAGTATATATTGTTTTATGGAGGTAGTGATGAAAAAGTTTTACTTTTTTATAATTGCTATGAATTTGCTTCTCATAGGAGTCATTGCGTATGAAGTGTATACAGACCATTGGAAAGGCTCTCATTCTATTGTATTTTACATAATTGCTGGTTCAGCGCTTGTTATATATGGAATGCGAAAAACTGAACAAGAAGAATATGAAGACAGCAAGAAATGCAGCAAAAAAGACCAAGAATATATCGAGAATATACTTAAAATAAGGTAAAGCATATTTATTAACTTGGTCATTATCTGGTTTAATTTAGTCATTTCTAATAGAATGATGAAGTTGTTTTTACAATGCTAGAAATTCTTTAAGCGTATAAGTTGCTTTCCTTGGCTGTTTGAAGTTTAATAAGTTGTTTATGTTTATAAACTTATCTTCGTTATGGCGTTGCTTTGCGTAATATATCATAAACCCAAACATGCAGTGCATATGCTTTGCCATGTTGATGGTGAAAATATCACCTTGATAAGCAGCACGAAAATATCTGTTTTCCTTATGAAGTCTTTCAAATAGCGTATAAAGCAGCTCTTTTTCATATTTGTTGTTGGCAACATATTGTTTGTCATGGCGTGTGCTATCGCTTAATAGTTCGTCAATATTTATATTATATTTCTCAGCGACTTTCAGTGCTTTTCTTTTGTGATAGTGATAGTCCTCAGCTTTAAATACAAAAAAAGTATAGTGCATTAAAAATTCATCTCTTTCTTTTTCAGTCATATTTTCCTCCTTTTATACATAAACTATCGCTATCGTATAATCTGTTTAAATGTCAAGTAATAAAAAACCCTAGCAGTCATTCAGGTGCTAGGGTGAATTGTAAATTAGTTCTCGGGAACTATTTGGGTTGCTTTTCTAATTACTTCCTGTATTCCTGCACGGATTTCTTCGGTATTCCAATATGCAGGCAGTTTAAATGCTTTATATTCTTTTTTACTTTCAAAATGTCTAAGGTAGAAAATGCCGTTATCGTCCACCCTTGTAGGTTCGGTGGAGTCATCGCTGAAATAGTTTGCGGGAACTTTTTTAGAGAGTTCCTCACGATTTTTCTTTAATTGCCCATAAGCATAGCTAATGCTCATAGAGCCGTTTTGGATTTTTTTGAGCATGCGTTTATTAGCTTTGTCAAGCACCACAACGGCTTTTTTTGCTTTTGACTCAGATAGCCCCATAAATTGCTTTTTCAAAAATTGAGAGCGTGAACCCTCGCCATATTTCTTATTATATTTATCCATCACGCGTGCAAGCAGGTTTATTAGCTCTGCATCTGTGATGTTTCTGCGATTAAATTGGACGCTCAACATATAATCCATGACAGCATCTTCATCAGCAAATGAAGCGTAAAATGCAGGGATGTGTGAAATCCCCGCAAGTTTAGCCGCTTGCACTCTGGTATGCCCGTCAATTAGCACACCTTTTTCCTTCCATATGATGATAGGGTGGTTGGTGTCATATCCCTTTTCTTTCATGCTACACACGATTTGTGTTAACAACTCGCTATTAATCGCAAACAGGCTTTTAAATGGTTCGTCTGTCACTATATCGCCAACGTGAATATCGGTTGCACCCCCAAGTATGGATGCAACACTATTGTTTGGAATACCGATATTGATATTTTGCATATCGTATGAGTTAATTCTGAGTGCTTTACGTTTACTCATGTTAGAACTCGTATAAGTGTAAATACTCGCCGGTGATCTCTTGTGCGAGAGCTGTCATAGCAATAAATACATCATATTTAGACTTAGATTCGTTTATAGTTGTTTCATAGTCAAAATAATTTTTTATGTATCTACTATGCGGAACAGTTGAGAATAGACAATTATTGAAGGTTGATTTATAGCTAGCAATAAATTGAGCGGTGTCAACTGCCATAGCCTTACGATTTCGTATCCTATTGCACACTAATTTCCATTTGTCTTCAAGTTTAAACTCTTTCAGCAGCTCTTGATAAAATAGAGTTGATTTAAAATCGAATGTGCCAAACACAATTGGGGTGATGATTATATCTGCTGCAACAAGGCAGCTGATGATGACATTGTCAAATGTCGGGGCAGTATCGATTATGCAATAATCATATTCCTTGTCGATTTTCTCGAGTTCATCTTTTAGGATAGTAATGTCGCAATTACGCCTATGGATTAGTTCAAGGTTTGAAGGCACGAGGTCATATTCGTTGTATAGTTCGTTAATGATGCACATGTTTTCTTGAATGTCTGATGCAGGGTCGGCATGTTTGTCCTTGCTACGTAATACATTAGCAAGCGATGCTGTTTCTGTAAACTCGTTAATGGTTGGTAAAAAGTAGTGTGATGCTGAGTTTTGTGGGTCAGCGTCGATAAATAGTACACGTTTTTCAGCACGATGTAGAATGTTTGCAATCATGATTGCAAGTGATGATTTGCCAACTCCACCTTTGATTGATGAGAATGCGATAGTTTTCATAAACTACCTCCTAAAATTATTTTGAAGCAGTGCTCCTACTATAGATATGGCGGAAATTTTCATTTTTTATGGGTTGTTTGAAAAAAAGTTGTTGACAATTTACACTTCCTATATCAAAAATCACATAGGATGCATAAATCCAGTTGTCGATAACATCGAAAAATAAGCGTTGCAAGGCTGTTTTATCGCTCTTTAGGAAGTCCGATAGAATTACAGAGGGTATTGCAACACCGCTTATCTCATGCTACAGCCGTTTTCATGACGGAAATCCCTGTATGTTACTCAATATATCAAATTAACTTGTTAAAATTGACAAGAAAATATTCTTACTACGCAAATATTTATAAAATTTTGCGACTCCCACATGGAAATTAGTAAGAGTATTCCAAAAAAGTAGATATTTATTTACGATCACATATTTCTATTATCACAAAATGATTAAAATAATCAGGAGGGATAATGAGTAAAACACTATATATTTGCGAGTCGTGGCAAGGACTACTTCAGCATATTACGTCGATAGTTGGTAAGGGATATTATTGGTATCTGCCGATAATTCCCAAGAAGAAAAATGTTATAAAGAAAATGAGCGAGCAACGCTGGGAACGCATTGACCATCGCTTGCTTGCAAAATTTGAAATAATCGGTAAAACAAAGCATAAACGCTATTACGGCAAAAAGAAGGGCAAAGCAAACTATTTATACTTTAGGTATAATAACTTTGCATTTGTTTTCAAAACCAAAGGTGAAATTGTTGAAGAGACTGATAGTGAAAAGTTCTATGACATAAGAGAGCGAGCCGTCGAGATACAAATCAGTACCGATATCGCATTCAAAATATACAAGGCAAGCGAAGAAGAACATTTTACAGTATATTTCACACGCGATACATTTCGTGGGATAAAGGCTGGTTTTTTTGAGCTAATCGACCACAGGAATTTGTATGAGCTAAAATTTCGTTTCGATAATCTGAATAAAATTCCAACATATAGCGGAATTTTCAAACAAAAAGTATCGCTAAAGCAACACATCTTTAAACATGCTAAAAAAAGCGGACTAATTCTAAATGATGAAGACTTTCCAATAAGTAATTATCGCAATACCTACAATGTTTTTAAAGATACTTTAGTTTTCTAAAATAAGCGTGAAATAGGCTAGGTGCATCGTTTGTAAATATCTACAACCTAAATAAAATATAAGGAGGTTGTATGAGTTTTATAGAATTTGCCCGAAGATATGGCATTGATATAGAATATGTATCAAAATATGGTGTCAAAGTGCGTGCATCACTCATTGGTCGCAACACTGGCAAGCTAGACGGTGTTTATTGTTTATACGATGATACATATGGCCAGATTGGCTGGGTCAAAAACTTCAGAACTGGTGAGTATGCAGTGTATCGAGATATCGAAGGCGTTGAACACATCACGTTAAAGTCAAAGCTGCATGAAGTAAAAAATCAGTGCAAACAGTTCGAGTATGATGTTGCTGCAAAGCAAGCCCAATCGTTAATCAAATCAAAATTTAAAAAAGCAACAGATGTTCACCCGTATTTACGTAGTAAAAACATATCTGCACACGGCACATATATCGACCAGTATGGGCTTCTGATTGTACCACTCAAAAATATTAGCGGTGAGATACGCTCATTACAGAGGATTTATCCTGATGGTCGCAAATACTACATGAAAGATAGTTGCAGGATTGGTTGCTTTTATCAGTTTGGAAAAAAGTTGCAAGATGTTGTGATAATTTGCGAAGGGTTTGCAACAGGTGCAAGCATATATGAAGCTACAAAAATTACAACAGTTTCAGCTGGCGATGCAAGCAATATCGAGAACGTAGCTTTAGCAATCAGAGAAAAGCATAAATATGAATTACGCATAATCATTGCTGGTGATGACGATACTAAATTGAAAAATAATGTCGGCAGAATATCTGCAACAAAAGCAGCTGAAAAGGTGAACGGCATGGCGATATTTCCAGATTTTACAAACGAGGAACAATCGCAAGGTTATACCGATTTTAACGATTATGCAAACACTAGGGGCAGAAGCTCATTAAAGCAGTTTATTGATGAGTGCGTTGCCTATCAAAATAACACAAAAATAGTAAAAAAGAGGAGAATTTTATGACATTAAAAGAATATGCAAACAAAGTATATAAACCATATTTAACAAGTAAATCAAAGAACGACAAGGAGTTTCGCTCAATATGTGGCAAGATTGACATCATGTGCGAGTACCCAATCGGAGAACTGGAGTTAGACAAAATTAAAAAGTTTGATGTTAGCGAATTTTTGACGGTAATTACGAAATCGCGAGGTATCTCTCTGAGCACTCAAAACCGTTATAGGTCGCTATTAAGCGTGATACTTTCACATGCTATGAATCGTGAGATAATAGAGAATAATCCTGTTTTTAAAGTTGGTAAAAAGAAAGAAACGGGGCGTGGTGTATATATCGAACGTGAAGCGATAGAAAGGCTATTGACAGCTAGCAAACAGGCACGCAATAAAGAATTTTATTACATCTTATCACTTGCTATCTTTACAGGCATGAGGCGTGGTGAGATTTTAAAGCTTGATTATAGCTATATCAAAGACGGATATATCAAACTACCTGGAATTGTGACAAAAAGCGGACAAAGTCGCAATGTGCCACTAAATAGTTTTGCCAAAGGCATTTTAGATGAGTTTACAGAAGGCAAAAAAAGAGAGGGTAAAGTGTTCAAGTCTGTGTGTATCCAAACCGCTTATCGCAACGCAAGGAAAAGGGCAGGCATTAGTGACGATGTCCGCTTCCATGACTTACGCAGATCGTTTGCAACAATGCTAAAAGATAAAGGCGTTGATATACACTCGATATCACAATTACTGGGGCATACAACGGTTACAATGACTCAGCGATATCTATCATCTGACGATGCAAAGCTGAAAGATAGCTCTAGTATGATGTTGCAAGGTTGGAATACACTTGAAAAGATAAAGAATAGTTGATATTTTATTGATAGAAAATCATATCTTTTACTTTTTTTAACGGTGCTTTGCCTACAAGTAAGCGCCTGATAGCCCAGTCAAAAGGCATGGTGAAAAAGAAAAAGAATACATACGTCACCATAGCTGCAGGCACACAAACCACCAAAGAAAGTAATATCTGTACGAAAAGGTTATAGTCTGCGAACACATTTTCGTATATGTATGATATAAACCATATGATAGATAGAATTGTTACAGATGGATACTTTAGGAAAATATCATAAAACGGGTTATATCCTGGATAGATTGCAAATTTTCTGTTTTGGTTCATATGAAGCCTCCACGAAGTGCTATAACAATAATATAAACCATTAAGTATCGAAAATCAATGTTTATGAAGCCCTTAGTTCTTGTTTATACGAGGATTGAGGGCTTTTTTACATGGGTAAAATGTGATAATTTCACACTTTTATATGAGCAAAATGTGTGAAACTGCCATTTTTATGTGGATAAAATGTGTAAAATATGATTTATTGTATTAAGACAAGGAGCGTAACTTATGCATAGACAAGCGATAGAGCAGCTAATTAACTGGAAGAATAAGCCGAAAAGAAAGCCAATGCTTATAAAAGGTGCTAGGCAGGTTGGCAAGACGTGGCTCATGCGTGAGTTTGGTCGCCAAAACTATAAGAATGTTGCGTACATTAGTTTTAATGACAATGAAAATGCAAAGCTAGTTTTTGAGAAATCTTATGACGTGTCAGATATTATATCTAACCTTGAGCTTATATCGGGCACAAAGATTAATCCTGCTGAAACACTTATCATACTTGATGAAATCCAAGAGTGTGATAGGGCGTTAAATGCGCTCAAATTCTTTAAAGAAAATGCTCCAGAATATAATATAGTTGCTGCTGGTTCGTTGCTTGGGGTTGCGTTAAAGCATAAGAATATATCTTTTCCTGTTGGGCAAGTTGAGTTTCTTGAGCTACGTCCGTTGTCGTTTTATGAGTTCCTTTGTGCGTTAGGTGAGGATCAGCTTGCAGAACTAGTGCAACAAGCAAACAAGTTCAATCAAATAGAGATAATGCATGAAAAATTAACGCAGTTGTTAAAGCATTATTTGTATGTAGGCGGTATGCCTGAGGTTGTGGCAGCATATATCGAGAACAAAGATTTTCATGAAGTCCGTGAAATCCAAAACCAGATTTTGCAAGGTTATCAAAGCGATTTTTCTAAGTATATCGATACTCGTAGCGTTCCTCGTTTGCAGTCTGTTTGGGACTCTATCCCACATCAATTAGCAAAAGAAAATAAAAAATTTGCATACAATATTGTTGCGAAAGGTGCACGTGCTAGAGAGTATGAAGAGGCGATTGAGTGGCTGATATTATGTGGCTTGGTGCATAGGGTCAACCGCATATCAAAGCCATTTTTGCCATTAGCAGGTTATACTGATAGCGCTGCGTTTAAGTTGTTTATGCTTGATTGTGGCTTATTGTGTGCGAAAGCATCGTTAGATGTAAATACGATATTGAGTAATAGCGAGATCTTTACTGAATATAAAGGCGCATTAACTGAACAGTATGTGTTGCAAGAGTTGAAGTGTATCAATGAGTTACCTGTTGCATATTGGGCTAGTGAATCAGCTATTGCGGAGCTAGATTTTGTATTTCAGTTCAGAGAGCAAGTTATCCCGATGGAAGTAAAAGCGACCATCAATTTGAAAGCAAGGTCGCTGCAGTCGTATCGTGAGAAATATAATCAGCAGTTGGCAGTGCGCACATCACTTGCCAACTATAAAACGGATGGCAATTTATATGATATTCCGTTGTATTTGATTGCAAGTTTGAAACAGATAATTGGATAGCCAGATTTCATCAGGTTCTCGAAGCTTAAAAAAATTAACAGTCGAATAAATATTTTACAGTATTTGATAAGAATAATAAAAAGAGAATGCTGAGGTAATTATCTTAACTAATCACTTGAAACTTGCATGAAATAATGTAATATATAATTGTTGTTTTGAGGGTGATATAATGATAAGGATAGTTGCAGTATTAATATTTGTGTGTATGTTCCAAATTGCATATGCAGAGCCGTGTGAAATTAATGTGGCTATCAACGACACTTTAAGACCGCATGAGTATATCAATAGCGAGGGCAATCTTAGTGGATTTACCGTTGCATTAAGCAATGAAATAGCTAAACGCTTAGGTTGCGATATCAAATACACGATGAGCACATGGAAAGAAAAGCAGGAATTATTAAATACCAACCAAGTGGATATGGTATCTTTTGTAAATACAGACAACTATTGCAACGACTGCTACCAAGTTCCAATACACGGGCTTGTATATTTTATGCAAGTGACTACTTACGATGTTGCTAACCCTAACGACATCATACTTTTAAATGATAACGCGTTCATTGAAGCTAAAGCTAAGGAAATGTTCCCTAACAGTATAATCAAAAAATATAATACCGAAAAAGAAACCTTGAACGCCCTTTTTGCTGGCGAGGGTACTTCTGCAATATTGTCTAACAACTATGCAATACACGGCACAACACTTGCAGAAAAAAATAAAATCAAGGTGCTTGATATCGCACCCATCCATAGTAATCTGGGTTTAGCCATAAGCAAGCGTAATCCAAAATTGGCTAGCGATATTATAAGTGTTATTGATACATTCAAAAATGACGGAACGTATGTAGCAATTATAACAAATACGCAAGGTAGGCGTGAAATACAGCCGTTTTATAAAATAATTATCGCGTTATTATTGACAGGTGCTGTTGTTACAACCTCGTTCCTTGTGTGGACTCGTTTATTGCGGCACGCTGTCGCACAAAAGACGAAGCAATTATCGCATGAAGTTGATAAACATAAACAAACGCAGAACTGGTTAGCGACAATATTAGATAGCGTTCCTGAGTGTTTATGCATGTTTGATAAGCAAATGAATTTAGTATGGACTAATATTGACGAAAACAAGAGCATGCTGAGCGTTGATGATATTAAAAACAAAACTAAAATAGAAATGCAAGCCATGTTAATATCTGGTAAGCCGTTTAACAAAACTGTTGTTTTTGATGATGAAAGCACATGGGAGTTCAAAGGCATCGTTGTTCATAATGAATTTATGGAAACAGAACTACTTATTGTTGCAAACGATATGACAGATGTTGTAGCGCTTAGAGAGGAAGCGTTAATGACATCAAAACTTGCAACATTGGGCGAAATTGCAATGGGGATAGCACATGAAATTAATAACCCTGTTGGCATTATCCAGCTTAATATGACAGCGTTGAAGCAAGATCTTAACAATATTGATAACCTAAATAACGATGAAATAAATACATCTATAATAAGAGTAGAAGATAGTGTTGCAAGGATACGTAAAATAGTTGATGATATGAAGCATCATGGACGGAAACAATCTAGTGAGTACGCAATATTATCACTAGAAAATGCGCTTAATGTTGCAATATCTCTTTGTGGGCAAATGATAAAAAAAGTGACTGACCATTTCTTGGTTGATGTAGCAAAAGATTGTCCAGCTATTTATGGTGATAAGCTACAGCTTGAACACGCAATATTAAATGTGCTACAAAATGCATGTTCTGCGCTGAAATCAAAACATGATGCAATAAAATGTAAGCTGTATTATGACGAAAATTCAGTGTTTTTAGAAATATATGACGAAGGTATGGGTATTTTGCCAGAAAATTTAGCAAAGGTACGCTCACCTTTTTTTACTACACGCCAAAATGTAGGCGGAACAGGCTTAGGGTTGTCGATAGTGTCGCGTATAATTAAAGAGCACAACGGCAAACTGCTTATCGCGAGCGAGCCTGAAAAATGGACTAAAATAACATTAGAGTTTCCAATATACAAAACACAAGGTGATGTATGAATACAATATTAATATGTGATGATGAAAAAGATTGGTGTGAAAGCCTTAAAGCTGTTTTAGTGCGTAATACAAACACCATAGCAAATGACATTGTTTTTGCACATAACAAAAACGATGCTGTAAAAATATTGGAGCACAGCAAAATTGATATTGTGTTGCTTGATTTAGTTATGCCAGATGTTAGTGGTGAGGACGTTTTAGAATATATAAGCCACAAACACCCAAACGTAATTACAGTCATCATGAGCGGTATGAACAACTTTGAAACGGCTATCAGGTGCATGCAAATGGGTGCGGTTGATTATATTACCAAAAGCATGCAACCAAATGAGTTAGTAGCAAGGTTGCAAAAGGTTATTGAACTTGCGGAGCTAAAATCTGAAAACGATAATTTGCGCAAATACATACAAGCCGAAACATTGCATGATAATGAAAAGTTTAAAGCGTTCAAAACAGCAAACCCACGTATAAAATCGTTATTCAAATACGCAGAAGCAGTTGCACAAGGTAGCCAACCTATATTAATTACAGGTGAAAGCGGAGTTGGTAAGGGTATATTTGCAAAGATCATTCACGAACTATCAAGAGCAGATAAGCCATATGTATCATTAAATATCGCTGGGCTTGATAATCATATGTTTAACGATACACTTTTTGGACATATAAAAGGTGCGTTCACAGGCGCTGATAAAGATAGAACAGGATTAATCCAAGAAGCTGATAACGGGACAATATTTTTAGACGAAATTGGCGAACTTGATACGCAGTCACAAGTGAAGTTGCTAAACTTGATACAAGATAGAGAATATAGAAAACTAGGCAAAGACAGCACGCTTAGAACTAACGCACGCTTTGTGTTCGCTACTAACCAAAACTTACTTGCAAAGCAAGAGGACGCGTCATTTAGAAAAGACTTATATTACCGCCTAAGCACACACATTATCCACCTACCACCGCTTAGGGAACGCAAGGAAGATATACCAATATTAATTAACCACTTCATTTCAGAAGCGTCAACCGAGTTCAATAAGCCAAACATATACATTGACTTGACTGCTATGAATATGCTTGAAAATTACTCATTCCCCGGCAACGCTAGACAGTTACGTGCAATGGTGTATGACCTTGTTGCAAATAACCAAACAGGCGTAATTACAATCGAAGAAATTACAGCATCAAATGCATTCAACGCTGAAAATGTAAGCGTATCACTAATAGGTAACGAAGAACTTGAACTAAGCACAATTGATGCAGTAATTGCAAAACACGTGCTTAGGGTAATGGAGATTTGTGACAACAACCAAACCAAAGCAGCACATATTTTAGGTATCACCCAATCGGCATTATCTCGCAAGTTGAGGAAAATTAAATAATTATATAGATGATTATGCATTTTTACATAACTATTCCAAAATGCAATTCATAAATACATGGATATTTTTTATCTGATTTTTTAACTTATTGATAAATAAGGTTATTAAGTTTATCGTTTTTTGGCATGGATTTTGTTATACCTACTGCAATTATAGTAGGAGGAGCTATGAAAAATTTTGATTTACTTGAGACAAAGTCTACAAGAAGAAAGTTTTTACAATCGGCAAGTTTATTTGTTGCCGGTGGTACATTAGTAGGTTGTAGCAGTGATGATAGTAGTGGGTTAGTCTTGAATGGTGCATTAGCAAGAGAAGACTACACACCACCTATGCCTGATGAAACAAATGCTAAGTGGATTTATCCTTATTGTACAATGGGTTGTGGTGGACCATGCTTAAATGGGATATTAGTTAAGGATGGCGTTATTTTGCGTCATGGTACTGATACTAACAATCCTGACGACCCTAACTATTTACAATTTAGAACATGTGTAAAAGGGCGTTCATTAGCAAAAGGTTATTACGGAGCAGATAGGCTACGCTACCCTATGAAGCGTAAAAGCTGGACACCTGGTAACCCTAACGGACAGTTAAGGGGCAAGGACGAGTGGGAACGCATCACTTGGGACCAAGCGTATGATTATATAAAAACAGAACTATTAAGACTTGTTAATACATATGGTGCAAATTCTATTGCTACGCCAAGAAGTCGTTCAAATTCACTTAATGCGTTAGCGACAAAGCTTGGTATTCCAGCACCGTTCGCACCTAATGCGTTTACATCTGAAGGTACGCAACCAATGGTTATGCAGTGTATCCTTGGTGAGAAAAACATTCATACAAACAATTCTGACCGTATGCAGTTCTATAAAACTAAATTGCTAGTTTTATTTGGTTTCAACCCTGCATGGTCTTGTAACCACCAAATTAACCAATCTATGCAAAAAGCAAAAGAAAGTGGTGCAAAAATTATTGTTATCGACCCTATGTACACACATTCATCGGCAGCGCTTGCTGACCAATGGATACCAATTAGACCTGGTACAGATTCTGCATTCCTAACGGCTGTTGCACATTATATGTATACAAATAACTTACATAACCAAGCGTTTTTAGATAAATATACAGTTGGTTTCGATTCTGCACATATGCCAGCTGATGCGCCAGCAGGTGCTGAAAGCTATGTTGACTATTTGACAGGCACACGTGATGGTATAGTTAAAGACGCAGCATGGGCAACAAAAATATGTGGTGTACCAGTTGACGTTATTGAGCGTTTTGCAGCGGAAGTTGCAACAACTTCTCCAGCTATTTGGCAAGCGTCTACATCTCCATGCCGTACAGCTGATGGTGAACAATTCCCTCATGCATTTTTTACTGTATCATGGATGACAGGTAACGTTGGTAAGGAGGGCGCAGGTACGTTCCATAACTATGGGCGTTTATATGCATCAAGCTCTAAATATCCTATCGGTACTGCTCGTGCTAGCCGTAACGTTAAAGCAGCTGGTGCAAAGCCTTGCCACCATGAAGAATTTTATGATGCAATTTTAACAGGTGAATATACTTCAGGCTATGATTCTGCCACTCAAACACCAATCAAAACTAATTGTAACATTAAAGGTATTTGGTCTGTTGCAGGCAGTGCAAAAGGTTGCTTTATTAACCAATTTAGAGGCGTTCACAATGGTCTAAAAGCAATAAGAACGCTTGAATTTATTGTTGCCAACGATATTTTCATGACACCTGTTGCACAAATCGCAGATATTATATTGCCAGATACTAGTCACTGGGAGCGTGGTAACCAGTTCCACACTTCATACAAGCCTGATTCAATGTTCTATTCAGAAAAAGTATCAGAAGCTTTTTTTGAAGCAAGAAATGGTGCAATAGTTGATTATGACCTATCTGTTCTGTTTGATGCACCTATCGCTAAGCCAGATATGCAAGCAAGCTTTGTAAATGCTTTGTATAACACAAAAATTACTGATACTGACGGCGTTCAAAGACCGCTTGTTACATTTACTCAAGCAGATTTAGATAGCTTTGGCACATATGGAGAAGGTAAAACTCCTCGTCATGGGCTTGTTACGCTTGAAGAATTACGCAATAGAGGTATGTATACTCCACCACGTAAATCAGGCGATGCGTATGACTATATCGCATACAAAGATTATATTGATGACCCTGTTGCAAATCCACTTGATACACCAAGTGGAAAAATGGAAATATACTCTGTAACATTGGCAAAGACAGTTGAAAGTTTTGCATTTAACAAAAAAGATCCATTGCCGAAATATATGCCAATGCAACTTGGTTATGAATCAACATTTGTAAATAATGACATTAACGATGCAAAAGGACCTTATCCGTTCCAATTGTTTAACTTCCGCAGGGTAAACTCTGGACACACTACAATGTACAGTGTTAAAAACCTTAGGAATGTTATGCCTCATAACATTTATATCCATACTGACGATGCAGCTGCAAAAGGTATCGCACAAAACGACATAGTGCTTGTATCTACTGAGCATGGCAAGATGATTATTCGTGCATATGTATCTGAGCGTATTGTTCCCGGTGTTGTAGCACTTGGTGAAGGTGCATGGTTCGACTTTAGGGAAGAAAACGGCGAATTAATTGATATTAACGGCTCTGTAAACGTTTTATCAGCTAACCTACCAAACACTACAAACGTACCATACAGCAATAGGGTTCAAATTGAGAAGTATACTGGCTCGCTTACTCCAGAAATGTGGACGCAAATCGTACCAGTAAAAGAAGAGGGGGCTAAATAATGTCACAATTAGGATTTTTCTTTGATAGTACAAAATGTATAGGTTGCAGAACATGTATGATGGCATGTAAAGATAAAAGTGATTCAGCAGACGGACACGACTATAGAAAAGTTACAGCATACGAGGGCGGTAAATACCCATACCCATGGCTATACTTTATATCTATGTCATGTAACCACTGTGGAAAACCGAAATGCGTTGAGGTCTGCCCAACAGCAGCATCAACAAAACGTGCTTGTGATGGCATTGTTGTTATTGATGAAACAAAATGCATCGGTTGTGAGACTTGCGTACCAGCATGTCCATATACTGCTCGCAAGCTTGATAAAGCAAAGATGAAAATGAAAAAATGTAACGCATGTATCGACCTATGGGCTAACAACCCAAGTGCTAAACCGCAATGCGTTACAGCTTGTGGTGTAAGATGCTTAGATTTTGGTGATATTGATGCACTTAAAGCTAAATATGAAGAAATTGGCGAAGTGGTAGCGTTACCATCATCAGCTAATACAATACCATCGTTTATAGTAAAACCTACTATATATGGAAGGAAGTAGTACGATGGATAGCACACAATTTGCATTTGAGGAACGTGCAACAGGATATATGGTTTTGCGTGACCTAGTTACAAAAAAACCAAATAGAGAAACATTGCAACACTGCGTAGCAGAAAATGTTTTTAAGGTGTTCCCATACATTGAAACAAACGATGAAATTGCTAAGCTATGCGATAAGATGCACGCGTTCTGCACTGATTTTAATGATGTTGAGCTTGAACAACTAGCTAAAGAATATAGCTATATGTTTGAGATTAACACAAAACAAAATGTATACCCATATGAATCTCCTCACAAAAGTGCGGACAAACTCATGATGCAAAAATGTGTGCTATCCTTTCGCGCATTCTTGGATAGGTATTCGCTAGAAAGTGGTAACAAGAAAGAGCCAGATGATAGCCTTGCAAACGAACTTGACTTTTTAGTGCAAACATCTATCAAGGCAATAGATGCAAATGTTGACGAAGCATTGTATATACTAAAAGACCAAAAAAGTTTTTATGAAATGCACCTAAACACATGGATAAAAAGCTTTACGGATTTGTTGTTTGAGAAATCAAGCAACGAGTATTACAAAAAATTGTCAAAACTGCTAGAATTATTTATAGCAGAAGACTATAAGCAAGTTCAAAATGCATTAGCATAGCTAATATAGTATAAGGAAAACTATTCTATAAACCTTTTTTGTGCAAATATTTGATCCTCTGTTGTAGAGTATAAATCTATAACAGAGGATTTTTATTATATCAGGCTGAAACAGGTAATTGAATAGCTATTAATTCATCAAAAAGTTCTCGAAACTTTAAAATTTCCTCTTGACAGTTCGCTAGATTTAATGATTGAATTTTATAAAAGCATAAGAAAAAATATGAAACGGAAGGTTTTTTATGAACGCTGTAAACTATTGTGAAATAAATAATTTGAGACTTAAAATCCCTCGGTCGCAAGGCTGTGCCGGTTCGAGTCCGGCCTTGGGCAT
>CAYJDR010000027.1:0-27970 GCA_964368965.1 uncultured Deferribacteraceae bacterium | reverse complement strand
AACAGGATTGAAATTAATATGGAAAACCAAAAAATTAGAATTAAGCTGAAAGCTTACGAGCACACTATTCTTGATAAAGCAGTTAAAGACATCGTCAACACTGCAAAGCGTACTGGTGCTAGAGTTGTTGGTCCAATACCTCTACCTACACGCATTGAGAAATTCTGTGTTACTCGTTCGCCTCACGTTGATAAAAACTCTCGTGAGCAGTTTGAAATGCGTACTCACAAAAGATTAGTAGATATATTTGAACACAACCCACAAACAATTGATGCTCTAATGAAATTAGAATTATCAGCTGGTGTTGATGTTGAAATTAAACTGTAATAAAAGGCAGGATTATATATAATGGTAAAGGGAATTATCGGTAAAAAAATTGGTATGACACAAGTGTTTACAGAGAATGGCGTTGTTATTCCAGTAACAGTTGTTGAAGCAGGTCCTTGTGTTGTAACACAAAAGAAAACCGTCGAATCTGATGGATACAATGCTATCCAAATCGGGTTCCAAAAGATTCTCTCTGAGAAGAAAGTAAACAAACCGCTTGCAGGACACTTCAAAAAGGCTGGTGTTGAGCCAATGAAGTATCTTCGCGAAGTGAAAGTAGATGCGATTGATGACTACACTGTTGGTCAAGTATTCAACGTAGATATATTCGCAGAGGGAGACGTCGTTGACATTCAAGGCGTATCTATAGGTAAAGGCTTCCAAGGTGTAATGAAACGTTACAACTTTGGTGGTGGTCCACAAAGCCATGGTTCAGGTTTCCACAGAAGACCTGGTTCTATTGGTATGAAAGAGTGGCCGGGTGAAGTTGACAAAGGTAAAAAAATGCCAGGTCACATGGGTGCTGAGATCGTTACTACACAACGTTTAAAAGTTGTTAAAGTAATGCCAGAAACTAACGTAATTTTAATCCAGGGCGCTGTTCCAGGGAACAAAAACGGTATAGTTTACATTAAGCAAACTGTTAAACCTAGATAATATTTACAAAAAATTTCACTTTTTTTAAAAAAAAGCTTGCAATTTGACTGACAGATGTATATTCTGTCAGTCTGTGCTTTTATCTACGTCCAAAATTGTAGTGAAGCACTGGCAAATAAGTTTGCGATAAAGACCCCTAGTGGTCAAACTATGCAAACGGGTAACAACACAAGTCATGTTGTTGTTATTAATAATTGAGTATCAGAGGACTCTAATGGCAAAAATTGATGTATTCAATGTTCAAAATGCAAAAGTCGGCGAAGCTGAACTGCATGACGAAATACTCATGTACCCAATCAACACTGCGTTGATGCATGAAGTCGTTAAAATGCAATTAGCTAACAAACGCGCAGGTACACACTGTACTAAGACTAAAGGCGAAGTTTCTGGTGGTGGTCGTAAACCATGGAAACAAAAAGGTACGGGTAGAGCTCGTGCTGGTTCATCTCGTTCTCCATTATGGAGAGGCGGTGGTACTACTTTCGGTCCACGCCCAAGAGATTATTCTTATTCTATGCCTAAGAAAAAGGTTAAAAATGCTTTAAAATCGGCTATCCGTGCTAAGTACGAAGCTGGTTCACTTTTAATCCTTGACAACCTATTCGTTGAAAATGGCAAAACTAAAGAAGCAGTTGAAATCCTAAAAGCATTCAGCGCTGACAGACGTGTGTTAATCGTGGTTGACTCGGTTGACGACAAAGTAGCAAGAGCTTTCAGTAACATTCCTTATGTTGACATTTTACATGTTGACGGTTTAAACGTGTATGATCTAATCAACTCACGTAAAATCATGGTTTTACAAAGCTGTTTACCACAAGTTGAAGTTGCAACTGGCGTTGTTACTTTACAAGTGGCTGAGTAAGGGGGCGTTCAATGATAACTTTATATGATGTATTAAGAAAGCCATTTCTTACAGAAAAATCTATGCTGCAAAAAGAAGAGCTTAACGCGATAGTATTCCAGGTTCACCCTGAGTCTACTAAAACACAAATCAAAGAAGCAGTTGAAAAATTCTTTGAAGTTAAAGTTGATAAAGTTCGCACAATGAACTTCAACGGCAAAGTTAAGCGTTTTGGTAAAACAATCGGGCGTCGTAAAGACTGGAAAAAAGCGGTAGTTACGCTTAAAGACGGTCAGTCGCTTGAGTTAATTTAGGGGGAATGTAGAAAATGGCTGTAAAGACTTTTAAGCCTACGTCAAAAGGCGTACGTTTTAGAACTGTCAGTGATTATTCAGATATTACTACATCGACACCTGAAAAATCACTTGTTTCATCAGTAAAATCAAAAGGCGGACGTAACAACAGAGGCCGCATTACTACTCGTCACCAAGGTGCGGGTAATAAAAGATTATATCGTATCATCGACTTCAAGCGTGAAAAGGTAACTATACCTGCACGTGTTGCAACTATCGAGTACGATCCAAACCGTTCAGCAAGGATTGCGCTTGTCGTTTATAACGACGGTGAAAAGCGTTACATCATTGCTCCACTTGGTTTAAAAGTTGGCGATATCGTTCAAAGTGGCGAAGGCGCTGATATTAAACCTGGTAACGCTTTAATGTTAAAACACTTACCGATCGGTACAGTAATTCACAACATAGAGCTTCGTCCTGGTAAAGGTGCTCAATTAGCACGTTCTGCTGGTTCTTATGCTCAGTTGTTAGCAAAAGAGGGTGAGTACTGTCACGTACGTCTTCCATCTGGCGAAATTCGTTTAGTTAAAGCTGAGTGTAAAGCTACAGTCGGCCAAGTTTCTAACCCAGAGCATGAAAACATTAGCTTTGGTAAAGCTGGTCGTAAGCGTTGGATTGGTGTAAGGCCAACTGTACGTGGTGTTGCTATGAACCCAGTAGATCACCCAATGGGTGGTGGTGAAGGCCGTACTAGTGGTGGTCGTCATCCTGTTACTCCATGGGGTAAACCAACTAAAGGCTATAAAACTCGTAAGAAGAACAAAACTTCTAACAAGTATATAGTTTCAAAAAGAAAGTAAGCTAGGAGGATAATGTGCCAAGATCACTTAAAAAAGGACCTTTTATAGACGATCACGTTTTAAAAAAGGTTGAAGAAGCGAAAGCGAACGGTGGCAAGCAAGTTATCAAAACTTGGTCACGTAGAAGCACAATCATCCCTGACATGATAGGGCTTACGTTTGCAGTACACAACGGGAACAAATTTATTCCTGTGTATGTTACCGAGAATATGGTCGGACATAAGTTTGGTGAATTTTCTTTGACTCGTACTTACAAGGGTCATAAGAAAGAAGATAAAAAGGTCAGAAGGTAGACTATGGATGTCAAAGCAACAGCAAAGTTCGTTCGGGTATCCACACGAAGGGCTCGTGAAGTAGCTGCATTAGTACGTGGTAAGCAAGTTGAAGAAGCTATCGCGATATTGCAATACACTCCGCGTAAAGCCGCAGGTGTGATAGCTAAAGTTATCAAATCAGCAGTAGCAAACGCAGAAGAGAACTATAAAGTTCGTGATGTGACCCGCTATATTGTTAGCGAACTTAGAATTGAAATGGGACCACCGATGAAGAGATACACTCCACGTGCATACGGAAGAGCTTCTCTAATTCGTAAACCGACTACACACATTAAAGTAGTCATTGCCGATTCTTCGGAGGTGAAATAGTGGGACAAAAAGTTAACCCAAATGGATTTAGAGTCGGCATTAATAAGCCATGGAACTCTGTATGGTACTCAAACAAGAAAGAGTACAGCAAGAACTTGATTGAAGATATTAAAATGCGCGAGTTTTTACGTAAACGTTTAGCTCAAGCTGGTATCTCTCAAATCAGTATCGAAAGAATGAGCTCGAAAGTTAGAATTACTCTAAACACAAGCCGCCCTGGTATCGTTATCGGTAAAAAAGGCGCTGAAATTGAGAAATTGAAAGGCGAGCTAAAGCGTTTCACAAAAGCTGAAGTATTATTAGTTATTCGTGAAATCAAAAAACCTGAGCTAGATGCAACACTAGTTGCTGATAGCATCGCTCAACAATTAATTCGTCGTGTGGCTTTCCGTCGTGCGATGAAGAAAGCGGTTTTACAAACGTTAAAATCTGGCGCACAAGGCATTAAAGTTATGTGTGGCGGTCGTTTAGCGGGTGCTGATATCGCTAGAAGCGAATGGTACATTAAAGGTAGAGTACCACTACAAACATTGCGTGCAGCAATTGATTATGGTACAGCAGAAGCGTTAACTGCTTATGGTATCATCGGTATCAAAGTTTGGATTTTCACAGGCGAGATATTAGAAGATCGTAGCGGTTCACAGGGGGCAGTATAATGTTAATGCCAAAAAAGACTAAATACCGTAAAGCGTTTAAAGGCCGTATCAAAGGTAAGGCTACTAAAGGTAACACGGTAGTTTACGGTGATTTCGGTTTAGCTAGCGATAGCAAAGGTAAACTAACAAGCCGTCAGATTGAATCTGCACGTATTGCAATCAACCGTTACTTAAAGCGTGGTGGTAAAGTAGTTATCCGTATATTCCCACACAAACCTATTACTAAACGTCCTGCAGAAGTACGTATGGGTAAAGGTAAAGGTTCTGTAGAGGGCTACGTTGCACCAGTTAAAGAGGGTACAGTTTTATTTGAAGTTGGTGGCGTTAGTGAAGAATTAGCACGTGAAGCATTCCGTCGTGCGTCTCACAAACTACCAGTTAAAACTAAGATACTCGTTAAGCCTGTAGAGGCTACAAATGAGGTGGCAAAGTGATAACAGCAGAAATTCGTGAAATGAGTTTAGAGCAACTCAAGCAAAAAGAACAAGAGCTTAGAGAAGATTCTCTTCGTTTACGTTTCAAAAACGCTACTGGCGAGCTTGAAGACACATCTAAACTAAAAAAGACTCGTAAAGATATCGCACGTATTAAGACTTTAATCAGTCAACGTGAGCGTGAGGAAGCTAATGGAAACTAGGGGCAGAAGAAAAGTACGTCGCGGCGTAGTAGTTAGCGACAAGATGCAAAAGACAATCACTGTTAAAGTTGAGCGTCAAATGTTGCATCCTATGTATAAAAAGTTTATTAAGCGCACTAAAACATTCTTCGCTCATGACGAGAATAATACAGCGCGTGTAGGCGATGTTGTTCAAATAGTTGAAACAAGACCGCTTAGCAAGAATAAATGCTGGAGACTTGAAAGCGTAATTTCACGCTCAGTAGAGTCTGCTAGTAGGGAGTCAGCTGAATGATTCAAGTACAATCACGTTTAGTAGGCGCTGACAACTCAGGTGCTAAAGAGATTATGTGTATCAAAGTAATTGGTGGTTCACGTAAGCGTTATGCTAGAGTTGGCGACATTATCGTTGCAAGCGTTAAAGAAGCTAGCCCAGACGGAAACGTTAAGAAAGGTACAGTTGTTCGTGCAGTTGTTGTACGTACTTCTAAAGAAAAACGTCGTCCAGATGGCACGTATATTAAATTCGATGACAACGCAGCAGTTTTGTTAAACAAACAAAACGAGCCTATTGGCACGCGTGTGTTCGGACCTGTTGCTAGGGAACTTAGAGGAAAAGGCTTCCTCAAAATAGTTTCTATGGCTCCAGAAGTATTATAGGGGTTTAGAGTATGCCTATAAAGTATAAACTAAGAAAAAATGACTCGGTTGTTGTAACTGCTGGTAAAGACAAGAAAAAACAATCGAAAATCACAGTAATTGATAAAGAGAAGGGAAAAGTGGTTGTAGAAGGCGTTAACATTGCTAAGCGTCACACTAAACCGAACCAAACTAACCCTGACGGCGGTATTATCGAAAAGCCTATGCCGTTCGACATCTCTAATGTTATGTATCACTGTAAGAAGTGTGATAAGGGCGTTCGTCTAGGTATTAAAGTTCTAGACGGTGGTAAAAAGTCTCGTTATTGCAAATCTTGCGGCGAACTAGTCGATAAGGATTAAGGGAGTAGATATGACTGAACTTAAAGATAAATATCTTAAAGAAGTTGTTCCGCACATGATGAAAACTTTCAACTACAAAAACGTGAACGAAGTTCCTAAAGTAGTTAAAGTTGTTTTAAACATGGGTGTAGGCGAAGCTGTTGCAAACTCTAAAGTTTTAGAGCACGCAGTTGGCGATATGCAGAAAATTGCTGGTCAAAAACCTTTATTAACTAAAGCTAAAAAATCTATCGCAGGTTTCAAGCTTCGTGAAGGTATGGCTATCGGTTGTAAAGTGACTTTACGTCGCGATAACATGTATGAGTTCATGCAACGTTTCTTCAACATTGCACTAGCTCGCGTAAGGGATTTCAAGGGCGTTAGCCCAAAATCGTTCGACGGACGTGGCAACTATGCTATGGGCGTTAAAGAGCAAATCATTTTCCCTGAGATCGATTATGATAAAATCGATAAAGTACGTGGTATGGATGTAATCATCACAACTACAGCTAAGACAGATGAGGAAGGCAGAGAGTTGCTACGTGCGCTCGGTATGCCTTTTGCGTAGGAGGATAGTCTAAGATGGCAACTACAGCAAAATTTCACAGTGCATTTTTAAAGAAAAAGTTCGCGGTTCGTCAAAACAACCGTTGTCCTTTGTGCGGTCGTCCTCGTGCTTTCATGAGAAGGTTCAACATGTGCCGTATGTGTTTTCGTAAGCTTGCGTTGAACGGTGACATACCTGGCGTGCGTAAGTCAAGCTGGTAGACTACAGGAGTTATATAATGAGATTAACTGATCCAATAGCTGATATGCTTGCTCGTATGCGTAACGCGCTTATGGTTAAGCATTCAGAAGTTGCGATACCATACTCTAAAATGAAAGAGAGCATCGCAAACATATTTAAAGAAGAAGGGTACATCAAGAACTATCGCATCGTTACTAATGGTAACCATAAAGATATCGTTGTATACCTAAAATACACTGACATGAACGAATCTGTTATCCGTGGTTTGAAACGTATTTCTAAACCTGGTGGCCGCGTTTATGTAAACACTAAAAACTTAAACCTAGTATTAGGTGGTCTTGGTAACGGGATCATTTCTACATCTAGCGGTTTAAAGACGGTAAAACAATGCCTAAACGAAAAAGTAGGCGGCGAATACCTATGTCAAATTTGGTAAGCGGGAGTTAATGATGGAAAACACTAGAATTGAAAAACCTGCTGACCACGTTAAATTATCTCGTATTGGTAAAAGCCCAATCACTGTGCCAGCTGGCGTAACTGTTGAGCTTAAAAACGGCGTAATTTATGTTGAAGGTCCTAAAGGGAAACTGTCACAAGAACTAGCTGATGGCTTAGATCTAAAAGTTGACGGGTCCGAAGTTTCGATTGTTTGCTTAAAACACGATCTTAAAGTACATGCTCAGCATGGCCTTATGAGAACGTTAACTGCAAACATGGTTGAAGGCGTATCAAAAGGCTTTGAAAAAGGCCTTGAAATAATCGGCGTTGGTTACAAGGTTGCATTAAAAGGTAAAGACCTAGATTTAGCTATGGGCTTTTCACACCCTTGTATATTTGAAGCGCCAGAAGGCATAGAGTTTACAGTTGATGGTACTACAAAAATCACTGTAAAAGGTATTGATAAGCAGAAAGTTGGCCAAGTAGCAGCTGACATCCGTAAAATCAGAAAACCTGAACCTTACAAAGGTAAAGGTATCAGATATGCGGGTGAGCGTGTGATACTGAAAGCCGGTAAATCTGGTAAGAAGTAAGGAGTGAATCGTGAGTAATTTTAGTAAGGCTGATAGACGCGTTAAACGTCATATCAGATTAAGAAAAAAGATCCGTGGCACTGCTGAATGTCCACGCTTGGCTGTATTCAAAAGTAACTGCTATGTTTATGCTCAAGTAATCAACGATGTTACTGGCGAAACTATCATTTCTGCTAGCTCGTTAGAGAAAGAGTTCCGTGCGAAATTCGCAGGTAAGCTAAACAAAGACGTTGCGGCTGTTATCGGTAAAACTATTGCTGAACGTGCTACTGCAAAAGGCGTTAAGTCTGTCGTATTTGATAGAGGTGGATATATCTACCACGGTAAAATCGCAGCACTAGCTGATGCAGCTCGTGAAGCTGGCTTGGAGTTCTAATCATGGAGGGAAAAGCTTTGAATATTGAAGAAAATCAAATAGCCGATAAGGTTGTTCATATTGGTAGGGTTACTAAAGTTGTTAAAGGTGGCCGTATATTCAAATTTACAGCTCTTGTGGTTGTAGGCGACTACAATGGTAGCGTTGGTATCGGTCATGGTAAAGCACGTGAAGTACCTGATGCTATCCGTAAAGCTATGGAAAGCGCTAAAAAGAACATGGTTAAACTACCTGTTGTTAAAGGTACAATTCCACACGCAATCGTTGGTAAGTTTGGTGCAAGTGAAATCGTAATGAAGCCTGCTGCTCCTGGTACTGGTATCATTGCTGGTGGTGCTATCCGTTCGTTATTCGAACTAGCTGGTATCACTAACATACTTGCTAAATCTGTTAGAAGTAGAACACCAAACAACTTACTTCTTGCAGCTATGAACGGCTTTGAAAACATGCGTACACTCGACCAAGTCGCAGCTGCACGTGAAATCGAAGTTGCTGATATCGTCGGCACAAAGAAATAATTTATATGTAGCATCGTAATGGTGCTACACTATATATGATAACGGGAGTTATTCATGCAAATAAATGACTTGAGGCCTGCTAGAGGCTCTAACAAAGAGCGTAAACGTAGAGGGCGTGGTACTGGTAGTGGTTTAGGTACTACTGGTGGCAGAGGTAACAAAGGTCAAAACGCTCGTAAATCTGGTCAAGTTCGTCCAGGTTTTGAGGGTGGTCAAATGCCTTTATTACGTCGTATCCCTAAACGTGGTTTCAATAACACACAATTCGCTAAAGTATTCGAAATTGTTAACCTAGTTGACATCGAAGACAGATTTGATAACGGCGAAACTGTAAACGTGGAAACACTATACGCTAAAAACCTAGTAAAAGGTAACAAAGACGGTATCAAAGTTCTTGGTAACGGCGAAGTTAGCAAAAAACTTACTGTTGAAGTAGATAAAATATCTGCATCTGCAAAAGAAAAGCTTGAAAAAGCTGGTTGCACAGTAAAATTAATTGGGCAAGACGCCTAACAATATATAGAGGGAGCTTTTGTTCCCTCTGTTTGTTTTATTCAGAATTGTATCAATAATTAGTTAAGCGATAGTGTATGCACTTGATGTATACCTATGGAGTGGTTATGTTAAAAAAGATTGAAGAAATATTTTCTATACCAGAACTTAGAAAACGTATTATAATGACGCTATTGTTACTTGCGGTATTCCGCCTTGGTGCGCACGTACCAACTCCTGGTGTAGATGGCGAAGCATTAGCACAATTTTTTGCTAGAGCTAGTGGAAACATGTTAGGCTTTTTTAATATGTTTACTGGTGGCGCATTGCAAAAACTTACAGTGTTCGCTCTTGGTGTTATGCCATACATCTCTGCATCAATCATTATGGAACTATTAGCAGTTGTCGTACCATACATTGGCGAGCTTAAAAAGCGCGGCACAGAAGGTAGAGAAAAAATCACTAAACATACAAGATATTTAACAGTTGTTATATCTCTTGTTCAAGGTTTAGGTATTGCTATTGGTATCGAAAGCATGGTCGCGCCAGATGGTAGCCCAGTCGTATTTATTGGCGGTTGGTCATTTAGGCTCATTACAGCGCTTACACTTACAACAGGTACAATTTTCTTGATGTGGCTTGGTGAAAAGATTACGTCTATGGGTGTTGGTAACGGTATGTCACTAATCATCATGGCGGGTATTATCTCTGCATTCCCAGCTGCTGTTTACAATACTTATACATTAATGAGCACAGGCGAATTACAAATTATACCTCTTTTAGTTGCTGGTATAATAATGGTCGGTTCGTTCTTAGCTATCGTATTTATGGAAACTTCACAACGTAGGCTACCTATCCAATATGTTAGGAAAGGTACATCAGGTGGTAGGGTTCAAACTTCTACATCTTACCTTCCGTTGCGTTTAAACCCAGCAGGTGTTATTCCGATTATCTTTGCGTCAACGCTAATCACGTTGCCTGCAACAATCGCTACATTTGCTCCAAACGATCCGATGGTACAAAAGCTTAACTATTTCTTTTCACCTGAGTATCCAATTTACTACGGTTTAGAGATTGCGTTAATTGTGTTCTTTACATACTTTTATACTTCAATCATATTCAGCCCGAAAGATATCGCTGACAATATCCAACGCTCTGGTGGTGTTATCCCTGGTAAGCGCCCTGGTGACGAAACAGCAACTTTCATTGACTATGTATTAACAAGGTTAACTTTTATCGGTGCGATTTACTTAGCACTAGTATCATTAATGCCACAAGTGTTTATGCGTGGATTTAACTTGCCGTTCTACTTCGGTGGTACTAGCTTACTAATCGTTGTTGGTGTTGGTCTTGATGTAATACAGAAGATTGAATCACACTTGATGACTCATAACTACGACGGCTTCTTGAAGCGTGGTGGTAAAATTAAAGGTCGTAGCTGGTCTTAAATAGAGATTGAGCGGTCGCTATAATAATAGTGACCGTGTGCTTATATATACTGCTAAGGGGTATTTTATGAAAAACTTAGTTTTTTTAGGAGCGCCAGGAGCTGGCAAAGGTACGCAATCAGAATACATAGTTAAAGAGTATGGTATAGTACAAATCTCTACAGGAGATATGTTACGTGCAGCAGTTAAAGCTGGTACACCACTTGGTAAAACAGCTGAAACATTTATGAAAGAAGGTAAGCTTGTTACTGATGATATCATTATTGGTATGATGGCTGAGCGTCTTAAAGAAGATGATTGTAAGAACGGTTTTATTTTAGACGGTTTCCCACGCACGCATGTTCAAGCGAAAGCACTTGATGTTATGCTGAAAGAAAGCTTAGGGACTGAACTTACACACATAGTTAGTTTAGAAGTGCCAGATAGCTTTATCGTTGAGCGTATCACAGGTAGGCGTACAAGCCCAATAACTGGCAAAATATATCACATCAAATACAACCCACCAGCAGTGGAAGGTATGAGTGAAGACGGTGTTACACCACTTCAACAGCGCGATGATGATAAAGAAGAAACTGTTTTAAACAGATTGAGTGTTTTTCATGAGCAAGCTGATATGCTCAAAGAATACTACAAAGATAGTGGAAAGCTACATATAATTGATGGAACTGAAGCTCCAGATGTTGTATATAGCAACATAAAAGGTTGTTTAGATAAATGATTAGGTTATACTCAAGAGCTGAGATAGATAAAATAAAAGCTTCTGGATCAATAATTTCCAAAGTTTTTAAACAGCTTGAGGATTATATTAAACCAAATATTACAACAAAAGATATTGACAAACTAGTAGAAGATGTTATATGCTCAATGTCCGCAATACCATCGTTTAAAAATTACAATGGTTTTCCGGCTGCAGCATGTGTATCTGTAAACGAGGAAGTCGTTCACGGAATTCCTAGCAATAGGGTGTTGCGTGACGGTGACATTGTCAGTGTTGATGTTGGAGCGTTCTTAGACGGATTCCATGGGGATGCGGCTAGAACTTTTGCGGTTGGCAGCATTAGTGATGAAGCGAAACACTTGATAGAAGTGACTAAACAGTCATTTTTTGAAGGTATGGAGTTTGCACGTGTTGGCAACAGACTTTCGGATATTTCCCACGCCATTCAAAAGCATGTCGAAAAGGCAGGTTTCGGAGTGGTCCGTGATATGTTTGGTCACGGTATAGGTAGGGCAATACACGAGGAACCTTCTGTACCGAACTTTGGCAGGCCTAATCGTGGGCCAAAGCTTAAGGCAGGTATGGTAATTGCAGTAGAACCAATGGTCACATATGGTGATTATCACATCCGTACTTTACAGGACGGGTGGACAACAGTCACTGTAGATGGCAAATTGTCTGCACACTATGAGAATACTATAGCTATCACAAACAATGGCGTAGAAATTCTTACAATATAACCCGAAGCGTAGTTAGTTATACTATCGGCGTTAAAAAGAGAGGAATTAGTTAGAACATGAGCAAAAAAGACGACGTAATTGAAGCAGCTGGCGTAGTTGACGAAGCTTTGCCAAACGCGCAGTTTAAAGTTACTTTGGAGAACAAGCATACTATATTGGCTCACTTATCGGGTAAGATGAGAATGAACTTTATCAGAATTTTGCCGGGTGATAAAGTGACGGTGGAGTTGTCGCCGTATGATTTGACGCGTGGAAGAATCACGTATCGGCATAAGTAAAATCGGAGCGAGTAATGAAAGTACGAGCTAGTGTCAAGGCGATTTGCTCTAAATGCAAAATCGTTAAAAGAAAAGGGGTTGTCAGAGTAATCTGCGAAAATCCCCGTCATAAGCAAAGACAGGGTTAAGGAGGCGGATTGTGGCGCGAGTAGCCGGAGTTGACATTCCAAACAACAAAAAAGTTGAAATAGGTCTTACATACATCTATGGTGTAGGTAGGAGTACAGCACGTAAATTAGTCGAACAAACAGGTATCGACGGTGACAAACGTGTCGGAGAACTTACTGAGCAGGAAATATCTTCTATCAGAACAATTTTAGAGGATAGCTATACGGTGGAGGGCGAGCTTCGTAAAGAAATCGGCCTTAATATTAAACGCCTTATGGAGATAAACTGTTACCGTGGTTGGAGGCATAAATTAAGCCTTCCAGTTAGAGGTCAAAAAACTCGTTCTAACGCTAGAACAAGACGTGGTTTGGCTGGTAAAAACGGTATTAAGAGGAAGTAAACCGGTAAAGATGTTGAGCTATAATGTCGGCTCGTAATAAAACATCTTTAGTATCAGGTAGCACATCATTTTTACAAGCTACCAGAAGAAGTGGGGACATATAGCGTCTATTTTTCTACGCATATATAGTCTATCCGCGCTAAAATGCACTTGGAGGCACCATGGCAGGTCCTAGAAAGACAGGAAAGAAAGAAAAGAGAAATGTTCCACGCGGTGTGGTTCATATCAATTCCAGCTTTAATAACACACATGTTACATTTTCAGATGTAAACGGTAACGTTATTTGCTGGGCAACAGGCGGTACTGAGAATTTTAAAAACTCAAGGAAATCTACTCCTTTCGCAGCTCAACTTGCAGCTGAAAACGCATCTAAAAGAGCTTTAGATTGCGGCATGAGAGAAGTTGAAGTTAGTGTTAAAGGTCCAGGCTCAGGCAGGGAAAGCGCAATTAGAGCTATCCAAGCAGCTGGCATCAAAATTACATTGATCAGGGATATTACACCAGTTCCACACAACGGTTGTAGACCTATCAAGAAAAGACGTGTGTAGGAGAGGATACCTTGGCTAGATATACAGGACCGAGCTGCAAACTTTGCAGACGTGAAAATATGAAGCTTTACCTTAAGGGTGAGCGTTGTTACAAAGAGAAATGCGCTTTTGAAAGAAAAGAATACGCACCTGGCCAACACGGCAAGCTACGTAAAAAACTTTCTGACTATGGCGTACAGCTCAGAGAAAAACAAAAAGTTAAAAGAATTTACGGCGTGCTAGAAGCACAATTCCGTAGATATTTTGAAAAATCATCTGCACTTGAAGGTATTACTGGTGAAATTTTACTACAATTCCTAGAGCGCAGGCTAGATAACTTCGTGTACCGTGCTGGTTTCGCTGCAAGCAGAAAAGAAGCTCGCCAAATGGTTCTACACCAACACTTTTTAGTTGATGGCCGTAGAGTTAACATACCTTCATTCTTAATGAAGCCAGGTATGAAAGTTGAGCTTACTGAAGCAAGCAAAGAACACCCACGCGCAGTTGATTGTTTAGATACAGCAGCTGGCCGTGGAGTACCAGAGTGGATCTCATTAGACAAATCAAGCAAGAAGGCTGAAGTTGTACGTATGCCTGAAAGAACTGATGTTAACTATGAAATCCAAGAGTCGCTCATCGTCGAGCTATACTCTAAGTAACGCTTGAAGCGGAGGACATACTACATATGATAATGATGAATTTCAGAAATCTGATGAAGCCAAAGAAGATAGAAGCACTTGGACAAGTAACTAACCGTAGTGGTAAGTTCATAGCTGAGCCATATGAAAAAGGTTTTGGCACAACTATAGGTAACGCGTTAAGACGTGTTATGCTATCTTCTATCGAAGGTACGGCTGTAGTTGGTGTTCGTATCACAGGTGTAAAGAATGAATTCTCAACAATACCAGGCGTTATCGAGGATGTAGTTGAAATTCTCTTAAACATCAAGGCGTTAGAGCTAGTTTCTAGCAGTCAAGAGCAATGTCGTGTCTACATCAAGAAAAAGGGTGTAGGCCCTGTTACAGCTGGTGATATTGTTGGCGATGCTTCTGTTGAGGTTTTAAACCCTGAGCAGCACATCCTTACACTCACAGATAGCAACACAGAACTATACATTGAACTATACGTTGAGCGTGGCATAGGCTACGTTAACGCTAGCGAATTTGAAGACAAGTTTACAGAAATTGATGTAATCCCAGTTGATGCTGTATTTACACCGATCAAAAGAGTAAACTATGCAGTTGAAAACGCTCGTGTTGGCCAAAGTACTGACTACGATAAACTCACTATGGACATAGAAACTGATGGCTCTGTTCGTCCAGAAGATGCATTAGCGTTTGCTTCAAAAATTATCAAAGATTACATGATGCAATTCATTAACTTTGAAGAAATCGTTGAAGTACACGTTGAGGATGAAGCTGTCAAAGGCAACGAGCAAATACTAGAGTTGCTTGATAATAGCATTGAAGAGTTAGAATTATCAGTGCGTGCATATAACTGTCTTAAAAACGCTAACATTAAAACTCTTTATGAGCTATGTGGCAAAACAGACGGCGAAATGCTAAAGACAAAGAACTTCGGCAGAAAATCTCTTGAAGAGATTAAGAAAGTATTATCAGACCTTGGCTTGAGCTTAGGTATGGACTTAGAAGGCCTAGGTTACAAGAAAAACGAAACTGAGGTAGAGTAATGAGACACGGAGTTGTCAATAACAAGTTTAGAATGAAGACTGCTCACCGTATTGCTACATTCCGCAATATGGCAAAGTCACTAATAGAACACGGCAGAGTAGAAACTACTTTGAAAAAAGCGAAAGTACTTCGTACTGTTATCGAGCCATTAATTACTTTAGGTAAAAAAGGCGACTTACAGTCACGCAGACTTGCGTTCAAAAAATTGCCTCACATCGACACAGTTCACAGACTGTTCGACGTTGTTGCACCAGCTTTTGCTGAGCGTAACGGTGGCTACACTCGTATCTACAAACTAGGTAGAAGAACAGGCGATAACGCTGAAATGGCTATCATCGAGTTCGTAGACCCGATAGTTGAAACAACTAAAGGCGAGTAATTTAAAATTTTAAAATTTTTCAGTCCCTACTTCGGTGGGGACTTTTTTTGTCTGTAAAATCTGAATTTATTAGCTAAATTTTATCGTAAAACAGTTCAAGTAATTGTTAAAAATGCATATAATACGTCGGTAGAGGGTATATTATGAGAAATATAATAACACTATTAATCGTTTTGATTGCATCAACGGCTAATGCTCAAATAAAGCTAGAAGTTGTTGATGAGTATCACTCGTATATTTTTAAGGGCAGTATTGATGATAAATACCCTGTTACAATGAACTTGAAATTTCATGGCGATGAGATTTTTGGATACTACTATTATGATAAATATAAGTCAAATATCACAATGTCTGGAAAGGTGAGTGGCAACAAAGTTGAAATAATCGACACTTATGAAGGTGAGTTTGTTGCAACGCTAGATAATGGCACAATGACAGGCACTTGGAGCGATAAAAAGACATTGCCGTTCACTGCAACATTGTCAGAGAAACTACCTAGCTCGTTTACATACAGAAACTATAAGTTTGAGAAAGTTATCAATTATATAAACAGATACGATGAAAACGATAATACGACGTTAATTGTTGATATCGTTAGGCTTTCAACTGACGATAAAAACGAAGTAGCTGAAAAAATCAATGACACTTTAGAGCATCAATATGCAACCATGATTACAGAAATCAGTACAGCTTACGCAGATGCTATGAAAGAGATTGAAGAATATAAATCTGGTCCGTTTGGGTTATCATTTACTAGTGCTTATTATGTTGAATATGTTGATGAGCGGTTGCTTGAAATACAATATGGCACTGAGTATTATCATGGTGGCGCAAGTGGTGCAAGGTTTTTAGATCATTTTGTATTCGACTTGCAAACAGGTGCTGTTATAAAAGTGACTGACTTCATAAAAGATATAAACGATAAAAAGCTTGTGGCAATGTTACAAACTAAGTTGATTGAGTATAGTGGTGATAAAGATCATTATTATAACTTTGAAGAGATTCGCTTGAGCGATAATTTTGCTATCTCTGAGGGTTCGATAACTTTTTGGTATGATGCTTATAAAATGTCGCCAGATATTACGTTCACTTTTGATGAGTTGAAGCCGTTTATGAAAGATAATTCACTATTATCACATTTATTTAAATAAAAAATCAAATTTAAATTGAAAAAAATGTAAAATGTTGTAATATAGAACTAAGCGCTTTTTTTGCGTGTGTATTATTGTATTAGGGGGCTCGCTTTGAATAAGGCTCAGCATAAAGGGCGACTGTTTGTTATATCTGCACCTAGTGGCGCAGGAAAATCAACATTGTGCGACATGCTCACAAAACACTTACATCCGAATGTTACATACTCTGTATCATATACCACTAGGCAAATGCGTGATGGTGAGCAAAACGGAGTAAATTATCACTTTGTGTCAAAAGAAGAATTTTTCGGCATGGTTGAAAATGACGAGTTTCTTGAATGGGCAGAAGTTCATGGTAATCTATATGGAACTGCTATGTCATCAATAGAGAAGTCGCTTGGTGAAGGTTACGATGTGTTCCTTGATATTGACCCACAAGGAGCAATGCAACTTAGGGAGCGCGTACCGCATGCTGTTTATATTTTTATTACAGCACCGTCGATAGAGGCTTTACACTCACGTATTACATCGCGCGGGAAGGATAGTGCCGAATCAATCGCAATAAGATTGAAGAACGCATATAAAGAGGTTGAGTATTATTGTGAATACGACTACCTTGTAGTTAATGACGAGAAAGAAAGAGCATTCAACGAATTGCTCGCAATATATAATGCTGAACATCTGCGTACGTTCTTGTACGAGAAGAGTTCAGATTTTATGAAAATGTAGCCAAAATAAGGAGAACAACGGAACATGGCATTTTTAGATATCGAAAAAATCATCAATCAAGAAGAAATAGGTAGCAGGTTCAAACTTGTGCACCTTGCAGGGCTAAGAGCTAAAGAATTAAACGCACCTACTGAGGAAACTACTGCTTCAAGTGTGAAAGGCAACCAAAAAGTTACTTCAAAAGCACTATTGGATTTAGCTGACAACAAAATTATATTTGAAGAAAAAGATGAAGCTGATTTAGAAGAAGCTATTGCTGAACCAGCAACTGAAACTGAAATCAAAGCCTAATATTATATTAGCTTATTAATAGCCCTACTAACACGTGTTGGTAGGGCTTTTTATTTTTGTTGACACTATTTTTATAAAGCCTATAATATAACAGGAACTATATAAATATATTTAAGCGGTAAAACATATGTTATTATTTAAAGATGAACTTAAAGTAAACAAAATTGTTGAAATAATTAATGCCAGTGGTGCAGGTTTGTGGGAAATTAGGATAAACACAGCAACTGGTGAAGCAGAGATGTATGTAGATGACTCTATGTCGAAATTGCTTGAGTTGACTGATGAAGTTACTACTGCTGAGGAGTGCTACGCTTGGTGGTATTCACGTATTGATGTACGTTATAAAGAAGACATTAATAAAACTGTTGTTCAACTCCTTACCGGCGAGATAAAATATTTTATCCTTGAATATCCATGGCAAAACATAGGTGAACCTACATTTGTACGCTGTTGTGGTAGCCTTGTGAAAATGGAAGGTGAAGTTGCTGTTATTATGGGATACCACCAAGATATAAGTGAGTACCATAATGCACAAATTCAGGTAGAGCGCCATTTGCGCAACTTTGAGCTTGCATCTTCGATTGGTAACTATGCTGTTTTTGAGTTGGAGCACCCTGATTCTGTTAAAGATGCTGAAGGTGTCACTGTATTTGCCAATAGTTTATTCTCAACAATGTTTGGCAAGCAAAAGCATGTTACAAATGCTGAAGAGTGGTGCCGTATGAGTAGATTTTTTTCAGGCGATGAGCGTGAAGCTTGGTGTGCGCTTGTAGACCATACGTTATGGGAAAAAGATGCAACAAACGAGTTTGATTTGCATTGTACGTTGGCAGACGGCACGGTAAAGTGGCTCACGCTTACATATAAAGTGCTGCAAGATATTGATACCAACCTTAGAGTTATTGGCTTTATCAAAGATGTCACAACGATTAAAAAGCGTGAAGCAGAGCTCGAGGCGGCAAATGCTACAAAAAGCATGTTTTTAGCAAATATGAGCCATGAAATACGCACACCTATGAACGCTGTATTAAACTTTGCTAAATTTATGCTAGATACTGGGCTTGATGATATTCAAGAAAACTATGCGAATAAAATTGTTTCATCAGGCACGCATATGTTGACGATAATAAATGATATACTCGATTTCTCAAAAATCGAAGCTAACAAAATGACCGTCGAGAAAGCTCCTTACTCAACATTGCAAGAAAGTAATTTCATAAGAGAAATGTTAGGGCGAAGTGTTGAAGAAAAAGGGCTGTCATTTATGACATATTATGATAAGAACATTCCTGAGTTCATCGTAGGCGATAGCATGCGAATGCGCCAAGTGTTAGTTAATCTACTTAGCAATGCAATTAAGTTTACGCCTGATGGTGGTAGCGTGTCATTTGAAGTGCATAATGAAAAGCAAGATGATAGGTCAGTGACGTTGCGTTTTGTTATTTCAGATACTGGTATTGGGATGTCTGACGAGCAACTCCAGCACTTGTTCACTGCGTTTAAACAGGCTGATGAAACAATCACACGTCGCTTTGGTGGCACAGGGTTAGGTTTGGCAATATCTAAGACACTTGTAGAACTTATGGAAGGCACTATAACTGTAGAGAGTGTCGTCGGCGAAGGGACAATATTTACAGTGCTAGTGTCATTTGCGATACCAACAAAAGAACAAACTAACGCATTAAGTATGAGTGTGTCAAAACCAATAGTTCATGGTGTTGAGTTTGTTGGCTTGTCATGTTTGGTGGCTGAGGATAATATAATTAACCAAGAAGTTGTACGTGCGATGTTTAAAACGATTTCAATAGATGTTGATATTGTTGATAATGGTGAAGAAGCGATTAAATCATTTAATGCAAATCCAACTAAGTATGACTGCATATTTATGGACGTTCAAATGCCTGTGCTTGATGGTCTTTCAGCGACGAAGCAAATTAGAGCTATTGGGACCAAACGTGCAAAAAACATACCTATATTTGCGCTGACAGCTCATGCTGTGCGTGGTGAAGATGTTAAAAGCAAGGAAGCTGGCATGAATGAACACTTAACTAAGCCATTATCAAAAGATGAAATACTAAGAACACTTGCTAAATATTTCCCAGAGAAAGTGCTTAGCAAAGATAATAAAATAAATTAATTGTGATTATAATCATTTGTCAATACTTGAAGTTTTACATAAAATGACATATTATATGATTGTTCTCAAAAATCTGTAAAAGGTGTAACATGTTACTTTCCAATTATGAAAAAATAAAAGATAGCATTCTCGATGCTAGTGGTTTGTGCTTGTGGGAAGTATTCATTAATTTAGAAACATTTGCAAGCGAATTATATGTCGATGACCGTTTAGCAGAAATGTATGCTATAAGCGGTAAAGAAATGACTGGCGCAGAGTGTTATGCATGGTGGTTTGGCCACATGGATGATGAAAGTAGAAATAGTGTAAATATGATTTTAGGTAAAGTATTTACAAGCGACAGTAAAGATTTTGAGCTTCAATATGTTTGGTTTCATCCAGTTAAACCAATTTATGTCCGTACTGGCGGTAGGCTTGTTTCGATGGAAAATGGTGTTGCTCATATATTAGGCTATACACAAAATATCAGTGACCAATATCAAACAATGATTATGCTTGAAAAACAAGTGCTTAATTTCGAACTTGCTGCTGAGATAGGCGATTATGCAGTTTTCGACCTTGAACATATTGACGATGAAAACGATTACTCTGAAGTTTTTATCCGTACAAATAATTTGTTTTCATCAATCTTCGGCATGGAAGAACGCGTTACAAATGTCAAGGAGTGGCGTGGCTTATGTCGTTTCTTTTTACCTCACCAATGTTCTGTATGGGGTTCATTAGTTGACCATTCGACTTGGGTGGAGAACACTAAGGTTGAGTTCGAGCTACCATGCTTGCTTGAAAATGGCACTGAAAAGTGGCTCTCACTCATTTATAAAGTTGTAAGAAATTCTGATGCTAAACTAAGAGTTATTGGCTTCATTAAAGATATTACTGCGTCTAAGAACCGCGAAGTTATTCTTGAGGAAGCAAGTTCGACAAAAAGCATGTTTTTAGCTAACATGAGTCACGAAATACGCACACCTATGAACGCTGTGCTTAACTTTGCAAAGTTTATGTTGGATACTGATTTAGATGATACTCAAACAAACTATGTCAAGAAAATTATATCATCAGGCACCCATATGCTTACTATCATGAATGATATATTAGATTTTTCAAAAATTGAAGCTAATAAAATGACAATTGAAGAAGCACCTTATATAACAGTAAATGAAAGCTTGTTTATTAGAGGCTTGATGGAATCAGCCGCGAAAGATAAAAATATTACATTAAATGTACATAGAAGTGAAAATCTACCTAGTGCGATAGTTGGTGATAGTATGCGTATCCGCCAAATCCTTGTTAATTTATTAAGCAATGCGATTAAGTTCACACCTGAGGGTGGAACTGTCTTGTTTACTGCATCTACATTAAAAAAGACTGAAAATAAAATCTGGTTAAAATTTGAAATATCAGATACAGGCATCGGCATGTCTGAAAGCCAACTGTCAAATTTATTTGTTGCATTTAGTCAGGCAGATACATCAATCACTCGTCGTTTCGGTGGCACAGGGCTTGGTTTAACAATTACAGAGAGACTTGTTCATTTAATGGGTGGTGAAATAACGGTGGTGAGCGAGGTTGGCAAAGGCTCAACCTTTACAGCAATCATACCCTTTGGCATACCTACTGAAGAAGAGATGGAAGCATTAAGTAAAGCACCTGAAAAAGTTATTGACCACAATGTAGATATCGTTGGCTTAACTTGCTTAGTTGCTGAGGATAATGTGATCAATCAGGAAGTTATTGGTGCATTATTTAGGACTATGTCGATAAGTTATGACGTTGTAAACAATGGCAGGGAAGCAGTTGATGCATTCAAGATGAATAGAGAAAAGTATGACTGCATATTTATGGACGTTCAAATGCCTGTAATGGACGGGCTAACAGCTACGAGAGAAATCCGTGCGCTTGATAACGAGTATGCTAAAACAATACCAATTTTTGCGCTCACGGCGAACGCTATACGTGGTGAAGAAAAAAAGAGTAAAGATGCAGGAATGAATGCACACTTAACTAAACCACTTTCAAAAAAAGAAATATTGAACACTTTGGTCGTTAATTTTCCTGAAAAAGTGATAGATAAAGACATTTTAAAATCATGATAACAAGCATTATACAAAATAAGTGTAGCAAATATGAATTGTCTATCAATAATGTCGTATTAGCATTAAATGATAATAAGTTATTCGACGGCTTAAATGTGTCGTGCGTTTACGATAAAATTGTATTAGTTAAAGGGCCTGTCGGTGTAGGCAAGAGCACTTTATTAAAGCTATTGTCTGGAGTATATGCTGACTATACTGGTGTAATATCGCATGTAAATAGCGCTACTGCTAGTCCGCTCGCAGGCGTGTATGTCAACTCGCAAGCAGAGTTTAATTTTATAACAGGTTACGTTAAAGATGAGCTACAGTTTGCAGGTATTGATGCAGATGAATTTGCAGACATAATTGACCGCTCTGTTTATGATTTATCAGGTGGTGAATTAAAGAAGCTATCTATAATAATGGCGATGAAACTACACGATAGCGCCGTTATAATGCTAGATGAACCACTTGACATGTTAGATGATATTCAAGCAAAAAATATGGCAGAGCTGATTATTGAGAAGTCAAGTGAGCGCCCGTTCATTATCTCTACACACGATAATCATTTTGATAATATCGCAGATTGCATTTTAAGGCTCAGATAACTGTTTTTAGTGCGTCAATAATTAAGTAATTAAAGGTGAATATATGGGGCGAGTGTTATTCTTTAGTGGTGCTGGTCTTAGCGCTGATAGTGGTTTAGGTACGTTCAGGGGTAGTAACGGGTTGTGGGATAAATATGACATAAATAAAGTATGCAACTATCACACATGGCGAAACAATTATGATCTAATGCACGAGTTTTACAACCTAAGGCGCGTTGAATATGCGAAAGCTCAACCAAATGAAGCGCATAAAGTAATGGCGAAACTTCAATGTGAGTATGGCAATGATAAAGTCATTATAATTACGCAAAATGTTGATGACTTGCTTGAAAGAGCAGGGTGTACAAATGTTATGCATGTTCACGGTGAAATCAATTATATATACTGCACAAAGTGTGGCAAGAAGCAAAAGGTAGCTGGCGAGTTTAGCGAAACCGTTTGTGATAAATGCAATAGCGAGCGTATGTTTAAACCTTACGTTGTGTTTTTTGGTGAGCAAGCGCCAATGTATGAGCCTATGTATAAAAATATTTTATCGTTAGGCGATGGCGATATGATAGTTGTTGTTGGAACAGAAGGCTCAGTCGTGCCAATTGCCCAAATCATTGGCACAAAGGCGAACGGCATAAAAGCTACACGCATGTTGTGTAATTTAGATGAATCGAAATATATTGACGATAATCAGTTTGATATAGTAAAGTATGCACAAGCTGCAAACATTGCTGATGCAATTTATGCTAAATCAAAAGAGATATTAGAAGGTTAACGCATACATTTATGGATAGTTTAATATCAGTTGAAAATATACGCACACTGGCAGATAGTGAGGCCGTTTCGTTTACTGTGGAACGTGGCGAGTCTATATGCCTTTTCGGCATGAATGGTAGTGGTAAAACATTGTTGTTAAAAACTATTTGCGAAATCTTTAAACCAACATCAGGCGAAATCAATAAAAATATATCACATAAGAATATAGGCGTATGCTTGCAGTTTCCTGAACATCTAGTGTTTAAGATTAGCGCAATAGATGAAGCTTTGCAAATAACAGGTGATAGTGAAAGTGCGGAGAAGCTGCTATCAAGTTTATCAATCGCTCATGACCGTTCTCCATTTTCACTTAGCGACGGTGAAAAACGCTTACTATTTCTTTACGGCTATCTAGAGAATAAGCAGCTATGTTTGTTTGATGAGCCATTTGCGTCAATAGATGATGATACTAAATCCTTAGTAGGTGCAAAGATTAGTGATGCTATTAATAACGGAAGAACAATCATCTATACTGCAAACAGGGAAGCTGACACGAAGTACGCCACTAAAATAATCACAGTAAACAGACAAAAGTAAAATGACTGAACGATACAACATCCCGAACTTAGCTATCACAACTCAAGATAGCGCTGATGATTTATTAGAAACCGAGTTCTCAAGTTATTTCTACCAAACTGAATTGCTTATCAAGGGTAGTCAATTCATATGCACTATTGCAAGGGCCGACTCTATAGAGGGTGCAAGACGTGCGATATCACATATCCAAGCGAAATATGCTGATGCTACCCATAATTGCTGGGCGTTTCAAGTGGATAAGCCAAATTCGACAGCACGTGTAGGCTATTCTGATGACGGTGAGCCACACGGCACAGCAGGAAAACCGATGTTGTTGCAATTACAATATTGTGATATTGGTGAACTCGTGGCAGTTGTAACAAGGTATTTTGGTGGAACAAAGCTAGGCACTGGCGGACTTGTGAAAGCATATCAAGGTAGCGTTGCCGAAGCATTAGAAAGCTTACCAACAACAAGGAAAGTTGAACGTGATAGCTTAACTATCGTGCTTGATTATAGCTTTAGCAGTCTGCTGCATCGTTTACAAGAGCGTTACGAAATTGCGATAATAAATGAAGAGTTTTTGACAGATATAACATATACTATATCTATCCCTTGTGACAAAAAGGACGCTTTTCTGCAAGAATTACAATCAGCAACAAACGGAGCTTATTTACTGTTGTAATCGTTCATCTGCTTTTTTGATTTCGATATTAATAAACTGCACAAATATCAATGCAACTAAAGCTATCACTGCACCCACAATAAATGGAATACGATAGTCAATCATCCATAAAAAACCACAAACAGCAGGCACAATCACCGCAACAATATGGTTAATTGTAAATCCAGTCGCCATTGATGGTGCGATATCCTCTGGTTCACTAATCTTTTGAAAAAATGTTTTCTCTGCAATATTGAAGTTAAATAAAAACTGGTCAACGATATAAAGTACAGCAATGATAAATGCATTATCAATGAAAGCATATGCGAGAAATATCAACACAGTTGGAATGAATGTTGATGTGAGTAGTGACTGTTCGCCGTATTTATTAATAAGCCTACCTATAATAGGGTTGATAGCCCAGTTAATAGCATTATTAATTAGGAATAGTGTTGTGATTGCAGCAGCCGAGTATCCAAAATGTTCCACAAGTAGTATCAATGAGAATACCATAAATATTTGCCTTCTACCACCAGCAAGCAGCGTTAGCACATAAAATAACCAATACTTTTTCTTTAGTATTATTCTTTTGCGTTGCATAGGTAAATGTGTAAGGTTAGGGCGTTTCTTATAAGCCCAAATCGCACCGACAACTGCAATCATGCCACATATCGCATAAAGTTGAACGTATGACATAAACGGCAAACAAAGCAGTATGAAAATAGCAGCCAAGATATTGCCAAGTGCCGAAATACTCCTGAGCCTACCAAACACAAGTGGCGAAACCCTTTGATTGAACGCTTGCAACGTTAACGATTGGTTCACTGTTTCGTAGTAGTGGAAGCCAGTTGATAAAACTAATGTTGTGAAAATGACGCCAGCGTATGATGGCAACATACCTGTCAGCATAACTCCAATGCCAAGTATCGCAACTGCAAATATAGCAACAGATATTTCTGACATGAATATTAATAGAAAAAGTACGCTAACAGCAAGTAGCCCTGGAAGTTCTCTTATGGATTGTATAATTCCCATTTGTGAGCCGTCAAGCCCGATAACATCAACAAAAAAGTTGGTGTTAAGCATTTGCCATGCTTGGAATGCTACAATTTGCGTAAAAGTTAGGATAAAGAGAAACAAAAATGCAGAACGCTCATTATCGGCCTGTATCTCGGTAGGTCTTATATAGTTTATTAGGATATTTTTCATTGCACATTATTTGCATAAAAACTTATTAATTGCAAATGATATAAGCATAACTGATAAAATAATTGTACAAACAACAAAGCACACAAGCATAGCTTCTGCCATGTTCATAAACTTGATAGACGGCAACAAGTACCAACCATCAGCGTATATGTTTGTGAAATATGTCTGTATCGAATTTAACTCAATGCCACTAGGCACAACTGGGTGGTCATACCCGCAATCGCCCGTTGGTAAAAACGTTGATGGCATTATCTTATGAAGAGGCAACCCAAAAGGATACTTAGGCTCAAGGCTACAGCCAATCATGCCAAAGATGTTACCAGAGTGAATAGCTGTGTGGATTTTATCTAACGCTAGTGAAAAGCCTATCCCTTTAATTATCCCGTAAAATGCGACAACATAGCCAAACAATTTCAATGCGATATTCTTAGGGTTAATAGCTGTTACAAAGCCAGCAATCATCATACAAAACATTGAAAACCTAATATATACACACTGCTCGCACGGTGGCATATATAGGTATTCTTGAAAGAAAAACTGTGCAATAAGCTCAAGTGTTAAGCCTGTAAACGCCATCAATAACCATATCGGGCGCCTATCTTGTATGTTTGAAATGTATGTGATTGCTTTCATATTTATTTAGATAGTTTCGAAATATTTTTCAACAACTCAGCCATCTGTTCTAGCGATTTAGGGCTTTCGTTAAACATTATGTATTTGCCATCAACGATGAACGATGGAATACCACGTATCTGAGCATAAGTCAGCGATTTATCCCAAGTTTTTAGCAGATCTTGAGCTTGTTTAGTAGATAGTAGTTGTTTGTATTCAGCAAGTGAAACATTTGCAGCTTTTAACCCATGTTCAATAAACTCATCAGCGCCAGATGTCCAATGATTTTTCTCGATGTGGTAGCCAACGTAGTAAGCTAATTTAGCTTTTTTAAATACAGATTTATCGCTTGTGATGCTCACGCCATCTTGCATATCTTTTACCATTAGTGCGGCCATTACATCTGCAAACTCTCTGCCATAAGTACCTTTTTCTTTTAAGAACCAAGGCTCGTAAACAAGCGTGCCTTCAAGTTTTGGTAATAATTCAGCCATAACTGAGTTTTCGTAAGCGTAGCAGAATGGGCAGTCGTAGCTTGATATTTTGATAAGCGTGCCCTCTTTATTAGGTATTGGGTTTTCTAGCGTTAAATAATCGACGCCTTCTTCAATAGCGAAAGCGTTTATAGCTAACGATAAAATCATTATTGTTGTTAAATAGATCTTTTTCATAATTTATCTCCATGATGTCATTTCAATTACAATAGAAATGATACGGTAATAAAAGTTCACTGTCAAATTAAAAACGCAGTATGAACATATTTACTACATATTGTATATAATTTTCTTGAGAAAAGTGCAATATTATATTATACTCTTCGCATATTGGAGGTGCGTATGGAAATGTACTCACAAAAAATGCCACAGATTTATGATTTTGCATCAGTGTTTATGCGTAAGGTTTATATGTGGATGTCGTTTGGTTTATTAGTTACAGGTGTGGTCGCTTGGTATATTGGCCATGATGAAAATCTCATAAATACAATTTTTACAAATTCTGGGTTAGTTATAGGGCTGTTTATATTTCAGATAGCTATAGTTGTAGTTATGAGCTTTCTAATGAGTAAATTATCTGCTACTGTGTTGTCGTTATTGTTTATGCTTTATGCATTTACTTTAGGTATAACAATGTCTGCTATATTTGTAGTTTATGAAATGGGCGATATTTATAACGCATTTGTGACAGCAGCGGGCATGTTTTTAGCAATGAGCATCTATGGCACCGTAACTAAGCGTGACCTAACAGGTTTAGGCTCATTTTTATTCATGGGATTAGTGGGGCTTATTATTGCAAGCATTGTAAACTTATTCCTGAAAAACTCTATGCTTGATTTTGTTATATCATGTATTGGCGTGGTTGTGTTTGTTGGTTTAACAGCTTACGATACACAAAAATTGCGCAACATCGCAAATGATGGCGACATGGATGATGAAAACAGAAACAAATTTGTAATCATGGGCGCATTGACTCTCTATCTAGATTTTATCAACTTATTCTTATACTTATTGAAGCTGTTTGGTAGAAAAAGATAATAAAAATTGATTTTTTTGTACGTTTTTGTTGACGATTTAGAAGTAAATGGTTATATAGTTATGTGATACAAGTTTATACTATTTAGGGCGATACGCTTAAGTTATTGTAGTTATAAGCTATTTATATTTCGCCCTAATGGCTCAGTCGGTTAGAGTACGTCCTTGGTAAGGACGAGGTCCCCAGTTCAATTCTGGGTTAGGGCTTTTTGTTATATTGCATGGCGTTGTTGCCGTGATATAAATAATATTATTATTTAAATTGTTTATGGAGGTCAGTAATGGCTAAACAGAAGTTTGAACGTAATAAACCACACGTTAACGTGGGTACAATT
>CAYJDR010000026.1:0-31333 GCA_964368965.1 uncultured Deferribacteraceae bacterium | reverse complement strand
GTTATGGCTTTTATATTTATTTAACGATAATAAATCTATCAAGTATGCTAATTAGCTGGTCGACTGTTTCGTTAAGCTCTGCTAGCTTATCGTGCAGTTCATATCTTTGCCCAGCTTTAACGCCGTTCATAATCTCACGCCCGAGTGTATGCACTTTCATGTGGATAGGTTCTATTTCTATAAAGTCTTCATTTTTGCCATATTTAAGTTTGCCATCACCATAGTAGAACTTGCCGAAGTCACAGTTATAGTGGTCCTTCAGTTCAACATATGTGTTGCGCATAAAGTTCGTATATACATTTTGCATAAACTCAAGGTGCATAAGCTTTGCTGATAAGAATAATGCTTCATCACCAACGAATGAGTTTACTAGTGCAGATATATCTTTCATAGTGTCTGTTGTAGCTTTATAGCACCTTACTAAGTTTGCGAACTCGTTGAACGCAGCTTTTGTGTCATCTTCAATGTCGTCTGCAGATTTATCAATTATATTAACATTGTGTTCTTGTGTATCAATAGCTGAAGATACATCTGAAATAGTGTGTATCAGGTTTTGCATAGAGCCTTTAAGTTTTTCAAAGTTTGTAAATGTTGAGGCAGTATACTCTTGCTGTGAATAAATGGAGCTAACTACATTATCAGCATTGCTTGATACGCTATCAATATTGCCACGCATTTCTTTAATCATGTCTTCGATTTGCGTTGTTGATTTTTGAGTTCTTTCTGCAAGTTTACGTATCTCATCTGCAACTACTGCAAACCCTCTGCCAGCATCGCCAGCACGGGCAGCCTCAATAGCAGCATTAAGTGCAAGCAAGTTAGTTTGCTCAGAGATTTCGTTAATAACAGATACAATCACACCAATTTCATTTGCTGCGCCGTTTAGGTGCTCAATTTTATTGTTAAGGCTTGTGATAGTGTCATTTATTGAGCCAGCAGCTTCGTTAGCTTTTTCAATAAAGCCACTTGTTTCAATAGTTAAGTTGTAAGACTCCTCCGACTCATCATATATGACTTTATTGTTGCCAACAATATCCACCATAGTTGACTTAATATCCTTAACAATGGCGTTGATCTCATCGGCAGAGTGAGCATTCTTAGATAAAATTTCATCAATAATAACTATATGGCTAGAAAGCACCAACATATTTTGGCTAGCATCGCTCAAAAGTGACATTGTATCATACATGCCATCACGTGATTTTGCATAGATGTTGTTCATAAATTTACCAATTTCGCCAAATTCATCATTAGCGCCTATCGTTTCTATGTTAGGTTGGCTACCGCTTTCATCACACAGTTTAAGCTCACCTTGTAGCACACTGATGCGTGAGTTTATGTATGAGTACAATAGCGGTAAAGTAAGTATCGCAACTATAACAACAGCAGCTTTAATAGCTATGTGGAGCTGTGGTAATAATAATAAAGTGAATAATGCGATGATTACTATTAAGTTATTGACAATGAAGATAGTTTTGAATGTGAATTTTGATGATATACGCATATAATAACCCCTCTATGATATCAAAAAAGATGTATATGATTTCCAATATTAGTAAATATATTGCTTAAACATTTTAATTCAAGTTAAAAATGTAAATCATGATTGAAAAAATAATTAAAGTAATGTAACTTATAAATATGAAGTGAGTGGTTGTTATGAAATTTAAAAAGTTAGATTATATTATTGTTGCATCATTAGTGCTAGTGTCGTGTGTGCTAATCTTTAAACCTGAAGAAGTTAGCGCAAAAAGATTGATATTAATGCATGAAGATAAAGAGATTGTGTTGCCATTCAAAAACCAATCAATTGACTTGAGCAAAGAGTTTAAGGACATGTATTACGATACGCAATTTATAGATGAGCCTATACTTATGGAAATAACTGATGAACAGGTTAGGTTTATCGAGGCAGATTGCCCAGATCACCTTTGCATTGGTATGGGTTGGGCTAAAAATTGTGGTGATATGGTTATTTGTATGCCGAATGCAACGGCTGTGATGGTTGATTGCAGAGGAGCATTAGATGCTAAATAATGCTGTACTTATAGGGCTTTTTGCATCGTTTAGCATTGTGCTAGGTATTATGGAAAACTTTATACCTATGCCTATCCCAGCTGTTAGGCTTGGGCTTTCTAATTTGCCAATCATGATAATGTTATACTTGATGAACGCTAGAAGTGCGTTTGCTGTTACGTTGCTTAAAAGTTTTCTTGTGCCGATATTTGCTGGCAACTTCTTTTTTAAATTGTCGCTAGGGTTACCATCTACACTTGCAGCATTTGTTGTGATGTTTTTAGTTTATAAGTTCATGAAAGATAAAGTGACGCCGATATCGCTAGGTGTGCTGGGTGCGTTCACTCACATGGCTGTTCAATTATCGGTTGCAAGTGCGCTATATATAAAAGGGCTGTTGTATACAGAGATTACTGGTGTGTTGTTGTTAATCTCTATCGCAAGTGGTGTTTTAACAGGCGTGTTGACGTATAAGTTAGTGGAAAATAAAAATATTGTACAACTATTTAAGCGGAAGTGATTTAGCCTTTCGCTTACTTGCCCACCTATATGTTAAGATATAGCCAATAGTTGATGCTGTAATCATATAAAATGAACTGCCGATAACGATACTCACACCCCAAGATGCAAACACATCTTTTAAGCCTTGCCATATCCCTACATCGAAAAAAGCAATAAATTCTTGATAACTACCTAAATCAAAATTACCTGTCAATATGCGCCCCGTAACGAAGTATAAGTAGAATAGGGGGAGATTAGTCGCAGCATTTGAAACCCATGTGAAAGCGAGCGCAATAGGTAGGCTAAATTGCCATTTGAAATACTTTGCAACGACCCAAAAGAGTAGAACAATATTCATCTGCCAAACGATCGGCGTAAACCCACAAAATAAACCAACAGCCGTACCACGTGCTATGTAGTATGGTTCACGTCGCTCACGCTTTATTGGTATGATTAGTTTATAGTAGCAGTATCTGTAAATCGCACGGAAAAAGTTGTAGATATTATTCATGTTGATATCTATATCATTAAGGACACAAAAAAGCCACCAAATTAATGGTGGCATAGTTATTTTTATTGCTCTTCTAAAACACGAGGTTTCATATACTCTGCGTGTCTTTCAGGGTTTCTTTTGATCCTGATGTACTGCATAGCAACGATTAGCGCTGTCAGCCCAAGGCCAGCTAGATAGCCCATGAACCTAAGTTCAAATGGCATACCTATTGTCATTGTAAGCATAGCTGGGAACAGGAATATGAATGTTGCAACTAGTAACAATAAGTTATCCAGTATGTTGTTCTTCGTGATAACCCAACCTTGAACAAGTGATGCAAATGCCATACCACCAAGGCTAGTCATAGCGAATATCAATATTGATAACGGCACGCTATCTATGTTCCATAATAAAATATCATGGTTGAAGAAAAAGAAGAACGGCAATATAGCTGTACGAATATCGTAGATAAACGCTTGCACACCTGTTTTGATAGGGTTAGCCTTTGCAATGGCCGCACCAGCGTATGCTGCAAGCCCTACAGGTGGCGTAACATCAGCCAAGATGCCGAAGTAGAAGCAGAACATATGGCTAGCTAGAAGAGGCACAACAAACGCAGCACCAAATAGCTCTAGGTTAGCGCCAGCTTGCACCATGATAGGCGCAGTTAATGAAGCCATGATGATGTAGTTTGCAGTAGTCGGTAAACCCATACCTAATATTAAGCCAGCAAGTGCTGTAATAGCGATTAATATAAACACATTACCACCAGAAACAAGCTCAACGATATAAGTAATTTGTTGCCCTAAACCAAGCGAAATAACACCAACGATGATACCCGCAGAAGCTGTCGCAAGCGCAACACCACACATGTTTGTAGCACCAGCAGAAAGTGATGTAAATAAGTTTACAACAGCACCTTTGAAAGCAGGTTTAATAGGTTCTTTATTCATGTATGCTTTGATTGGGTCAACAATAAGCATTAAAAGTGCTAAGAACATAATAGCTCTGAAAATTGCACTCTCTGGAGAGCGAACGAGAACAACTAGTTCATATATTAAAACCCCTAATGGTAACATAAAGTATAGTCCGCTTTTAAATGTTTTCCATAGTGGTGGAAGTTCAGATTTTTCAAGCCCTCGTAGGCCTAGTTTACATGCTTCTACGTGTGTTATCCATAATAGTGAAGCATATGCAGCAAATGCAGGGATAGCAGCTGCTTTTGCAACTTCAACATAAGGTACGTTTACGTATTCAGCAATGATGAATGCCGCTGCACCCATGATAGGTGGTGCAAGTTGGCTATTTGTGCTTGATGCTGTTTCGATAGCTGCAGCTTTTGTTGCAGGGTATCCGAGCCTTTTCATAAGTGGTATTGTGAATGTTCCAGTAGTAACTACGTTTGCGATACTAGAGCCTGAAACCATACCTGTTAATGCGCTACCAACAACGGCTGCTTTTGCAGCACCGCCACGGAATTGGCCAAGTAGTGCAAGCGCAATCTTGATGAAAAATTCACCACCGCCAGCTCTATCAAGCATAGTGCCGAACAGTACGAATAAGAATACGATACTAGCAGATACGTGTAATGGTACACCATATATACCCTCAGTATCCATAGTGATTTGCGAAATAAAACGAGAAACAGATATACCTTTAAACGCAAGTAAATCAGGCAACCAAGGCCCAAAGAACGAATATGCGATAAAGAATGAAACAATGAGTGGCAGCGCTGGCCCAACAGTACGCCTAGTAGCTTCGATAAGCGTAACAATAAGTATAACACCAACGACAACGTCCATTAAAATAGGGCTACCAGCTCTACCAGCGATATCTTCATAGAATACGACTAAATACATCGAAGACATAGCAGCAGTGATACCAAGTGCCCAGTCGATAATTGATATACGCCTAAGGATTGATTGTTTAACGACGCCTTTCTTAGCTTTCATGAATGGCATGTTAATGTATACGAGCATTAGTGCAAATGCCAAGTGGATAGCGCGCACCCATGTAGAGTCCATAAGTATCCACTTAGCAATTAAAATTTGGTAAATAGACCAACAGAGGGCAATAATTGCCGATATAACTGTTCGGAAGGAGAGCGCTTCTTCAACGGTCTCCCCGTCAGGTATTAAGTTTCTTTCGTTCATTATTGTAAAATCCTCCTGTTGAACTATTTATAATATAATACTATTTAATTAAGCCGACTTCTTTGTAGTATTTTAATGCGCCTGGGTGGAACGGAGCACTATGACCTTTCAACATGCCTTCTTTAGTTAAGTTAGCAAGTGCAGGGTGTAGTGTTTTAAGTTCGTCTAGGTTTTCAAATACTTGTTTAGTTAGGTTGTAAACAACTTCGTCAGATACATCTGCATGTGTTACTAATGTAGCAACCATACCGATAGTTTGAACATCTTCAGTGTTTACAGCTTCTGGGTAGTTGTCTTTATCGATAGTTACCATAGAGTAGTATGGGAACTTTTCAAGAACAGAGTCCATGCCAGTGATGCTAACAATTCTAGCTTTACGTTTGCCAGCAGTAGCTTCTTTGATATTACCGTTAGGGTGACCTACAGTGTAGAAGAAACCGTCGATACGAGAATCTTGCAACATTTTAGGAGCATCAGCAGCTTTAATGCCTTCAGCGCGTAAATCTTTTTCAACGTTTAAGCCAGCAGCTTCAATAACGTCGATAGCGTTTTGGCGGTTACCAGAACCAGGGTTACCGATGTTGATAGTTTTACCTTTAACATCTTTTAAAGTTTTAATGCCAGATTCTTCTGAAACAACTAAAGTGATAGCCTCTGGAGCTAAACCGAAAACTGCTCTAAGTTCTTTTTGAGGTTTACCGTTCCACTCGTCTAGGCCATTGTATGCTTGGTATTGGCGGTCAGATTGAGTGATACCGAAGTCCATATCGCCTTTCATGATTGCATTCACGTTGAATACAGATGCGCCAGTTGCTTGAACTGTAGCACGGATTTTGTGATCCTTTTCATTTTTTGTAAGAATACGTGCAATAGCGCCACCAGTAGGGTAGTAAACACCAGTGATACCACCAGTACCGATAGTGACAAATTCCATCTTCTGTGCCATAACAGGCATAGCAACTAATGTAGCTAATGCTGTTACTAAAAACAGTTTAAAAAGTTTCATAAACTAGTTTCCTCCATTAAAAATTTATTATAATCAACGATTATAACTAAAAATATCATACAATATCATCATAAAAAAATCAACATCAATATTAAAACATAGTGATTTTTCACTAATGAAACATCGTGAAATATAGAATACAAGGTAATTTAACTTGACGATATTTCTATATTATGACACGATATTTATATGAAAAATCATGTATGAGGAGATAGCTATGTCAAGTATTCATAATTTTAAAACGATTGAATTTATCAATAATGATTTGTTTATTTTAGACCAAACTTTACTACCTAATGAAGTAGCGATTGAAAAGCTCGAAACTATTGATGCCGTTTGGCATGCTATCCACCAGTTAAAAGTACGTGGTGCGCCTTTGATAGGCGTTACAGGTGCTTATGGTGTGCTTATTGGGCTTAAAGATAGCCTTGAATATGGCATGGAGCCGTTCAAAGTGCATGCAACAAAAATAATTGACTACCTTGAAGAAGCAAGACCAACAGCAGTTAATTTAAGCTGGGCGCTTAACCGTATGAGGCACGTTATTGGTAACTATACTGGTGTTTATTGTTCTGAGCTATATGATTTACTACTAGATGAAGCCACAAAAATACATAACGAAGATATAGCCACGTGTGAAAACTTAGGTAAGCACGGCGCAACACTTATTAAAGATGGTGCAAATATTCTCACGCATTGCAACGCTGGTGTGCTTGCTGCAACAGGCATAGGCACAGCGCTAGCACCTATTTACACAGCATTTAATAACGGTATAAATCTGAAAGTTTATGCTGATGAAACGAGGCCTCTTTTGCAAGGCTCAAGGCTTACTGCATGGGAACTTAGTGAAGCAGGCGTTGATGTTACATTGCAGTGTGATAATATGGTAGCATCTACTATGGCTAAAGGGTTGATAGATTTAGTTATTGTAGGTGCAGATAGGGTCGCAAGGAATGGCGACACGGCTAACAAAATAGGCACTTATGGTGTTGCATTAATTGCGAAGCACTTTAATATCCCATTTTATGTTGCTTGCCCGCTGTCGACATATGATGAACATACTGCAAGTGGTGCTGGCATTATAATAGAGGAGCGTGACGCTGAAGAGGTTAGAAACTTTGGCGGCACACAAACAGCACCGAAAGATGTAAACGTGTTGAACCCAGCATTTGATGTGACACCTGGTGAACTTATCACAGGGTTTATTACTGAAAAGGGTATTGTTATAGGCAACTTTGAGGAAGAGTTTAAAAAACTATTAGGGTGATATATTTATGAGTTTAGATATCGCAAAGCAAATATGTGAAATAGGTAAGTTGATGTATAACCGTGAACTTGTAGCATCGCACGATGGCAACATATCCGTAAAGCTAAACGATAATGAAATAATGATAACGCCAACACTCACAAGGAAAGGGGACATGCAACCTGAAAATATGGTTGTGATAGATTTTAACGGTAATGTTGTGCGTGGCAGTTCAAAGCCATCTAGCGAATATAAATTGCACTTAGAGGTTTATAAAAACAGGGCAGATGTGAAGGCAGTTGTGCACGCCCATCCGATAACAGCTTCTGCTTTTTCGATTGTTGGGCGAGATATCGACATGAAATATATGCCAGAGGCCGTCAAAACGCTAGGGGTGATACGCGTTGCACCTTATGCAGAGCCTGGCACAGAAGGGTTGCCAGCATCTATCAAGCCATACATAGCTGAGCATAATGGTGTGTTGCTTTCAAACCATGGCGCTGTGACATGGGCAGATAGTTTAGATTGGGCGTACAATTTGATGGAACAATTAGAATTTTACTGCAAAGTAGTTGTCACCGCAGAGCAAATAGGAAAGCCTAGAACGCTATAAACGAACTAGGCTTCAAAAATTTTATAAGAATTCAGCAATCATTTCTGAATCGTATTTTAGGAACTCTTCAAGCGTGATAGCACTTGCATAATAGAGGCTATCTTTTTCGCTTGCTCTTGATGTTATCGCTTTTGCGAATTGAGGCACCCAAGAAAGAAGTTCTTTGTTTACGAACTCTTGTTGCTCTTTCAAGATATCTTCAATATACTCGTATTTTTCTTCATTTATAACAGTGATTATAACTTCATTAAGCTTTTGTAGGTATAGCAGTTGCATAGCAATGTGGTCCTCAGGCTCTTTGAAGTTTTCAGGCATTTTGAACTCTCTGCGTCTGTATATTTCAACCATGCGCTCCCAAGGTTCTCTTTTAATGAGTCGCTCAGGTGATAGATAGACAGAAGCTGATGTAGGCGTGCTTGTTCCGCCTAATAGGAACAGCCCAGTGTATTCAACGTTTAAATTTTCGAGAAATTTTTCTTTATCTGTTGCAGCAGTTTCAAGTTTTTCATACTCTGTAAATGTTGCTACAGCTTTTTTTAAGTTTTCAGACTCTAGGAACTGTGCAAGCTCATCAATAAGCATAGTGAAAGGCTTTGTAACACCCAAAAAATCTTCTTCTGGCACGCCAGCAAATACCCTGTATAGATAGTTATATGTAGCGTGTTTTAGCTTTGATGCGCCTTCCAAGTCACTAAGGAACTCTTTGTCAATATTCATGTTCTCCTCCTAATAATTTTATACAATACACCCATTATCTATAAATGTAAATACTTTATTGTTGTGTGAAAACTATTGAAACAATGAGATATATGTGGTATATTGACAGCAAATGACTACTTAGTTAGTATGTTAAAATAATTTGAATATTAATATCAGGTAAATATTATATGAATGAAATTCGACCAAATTTTACTGAAACAATCGCAAAACTTACATCAATCATGTCTACGCACACTGGTAGCCGTACAGAACAGATTGATGAAATGCTAGGTATCCTCAATGAGGAAGTCTCATTTTCATGTGCAATGTTTTTTAAAATTGTATCACAATATATGGAAACGGAGCAAGTTTTTAAGCGCTGGCATTCTTGGGCGCCAGAAGGTGAGGTTGATAACTCATACCTTGCTTTTGTTACATCTGATATTAAAAAAGTCATTCCTCCTACGTATGATTGGGCGCTACTAAGGCAAAATAAACCAATCTGCATTAAATTGTCTGACGTTGCAGAATCAATGAGAAGTCGCTTACCTGATATTTCAAGCGAATATGTTTATATCCACCCTGTGCTTTGTAATAACGTGTTATGGGGTGTGTTCATTATCAACACTGATTACAACCTTGAGGCAGAAGCATCAATTGAGATACAGCAGCAAGCACATGTTTTGATGTCGCTTATAGCTAATGTTTTTATTATTAATAATGACAAACTTATAGAAGGCGAAGCCGCAATGTATAGGGCATTATCTGCTGTTGAGGGTAGCGGTATCGGCGTTTGGGATTTAGATATCAATAAAAATGCTATGTACCTATCACCAATGGCTAACATATACCTTGCTCGTAAACCAGTAGGCGAGGTTATCACATTTGAAGAGTTTATGGGTGAAGTTAGCTACTATAACTTATATGAAGTAAATAAATTCTTTAAACGTTGTATTGATAGCTCTGGCGAGATAATCACACTTGAGTTTAGCAGAGATGTGGCAGGCATCATGCGTACAATTAGTGTGCGTGGTAAACTTGTTAAGCACCCTGTTGAAGGCACACTACATATCGCTGGTATTTTCCAAGAAATTACTGCACAAAAAACGCGTGATGAAGAGTTGCGTAAAGCACTTGCAGTTGCAGAGGTTGCAAACGAAGCAAAAGGCGCGTTCTTAGCAGCAATGAGCCACGAAATCAGGACACCACTAAACGGTATGCTTGGTTTTATCACGTTGCTTAAAGATTATGTGAAAGACGAAGTCGGTGCGGACTATCTAAAAATAATCAACTCAAGTGCTGAAAGTTTGATTGATATCATTAACTCAGTGTTAGATTTTGCTAAAATCGAAAGCGATAAAATGTCTATCGAATATAAAGAAACTGACCTAGCCTCAGAACTAGAAGGCATTGCAAAACTTTATGTAGCATCTTCGCAAGAAAAACACATAAAACTATATACATATATCGACGCAATAATTCCAAAGTTCGTAAAATATGACCAACTACGCGTTAGGCAAGTGCTTACAAACTTATTAAATAATGCAGTCAAGTTTACAGGTGAGGGCGGCACGATATACTTCAAAGCTCGTGTTATCTCGAAGTATGAAAAAACTGTGAAGGTAGCGTTCTCTGTTGAGGATAGTGGTATAGGTATGGCGAAAGACTACCTCGCAAACATATTCAAGCCATTCACTCAGGCAGATTCCTCTGTTAGTAGAAAGTTTGGCGGCTCTGGGCTTGGGTTATCAATCGCTCACAGACTCGTTGATTTAATGGGTGGCAGCCTTGAAGTCGACAGCTTGGTTAACGTGGGCACTAAGTTTCATTTTGTGCTAGATTTTGAATATACTGAAGATGTAGCAAGGTATGTATATGACCAAGAAAGCGTTACAGTTGGATATTTGAACGAAGCAAATGACTTCCTTGATGAAATGTGCGAAACATTGCGCGCTATCAATGTGAAATGTAAATGCTTTACAAGTGCTGATGATATGCTTGCTGCTGCACCTAGTTTTGATGTATTTCAACTAGTTGATTTATTTATTAATCATGAAAAGTTAGAGATATTAAAGAAAGTTAAAGAGGCAAACCCAGATATTAAGCTAATTTTATCGTCATATAGTGCATCGCCTGATATTTTAAAAGAGCTTGATGAACTTGGTGCAGTGATGAGTGCATACCCACTCTCAAGCGCTACGCTATATAATACTATATGTAGGGCATTGCAGGGGGCAAACTTTACAAAAGCAGCTGAAGCTACTAGTGATATACCTTTTTATGATGGTGTCGTTTTAATCGCTGAGGATAATGAGATCAACGCAAAACTTATCACTATTATGTTGAATAAGTACGGCATAACTTGTGAAGTTGTTGAGAATGGCGAACTTGCGCTTGAAAAAGTGAGAGAAAACCACAGTAAGTATAATTTAGTGCTTATGGATATCAACATGCCAGTTATGGACGGCATAGCTGCCACTAAAGCGATACGCAGGGAAGAGCAAACAACTTCACTAAATAAACTGCCTATTGTCGCCTTGACTGCTAACGCTATGAAGGAAGACGCACTTGCTGTTATTGAGGCTGGTATGGCGAGCATACTCACAAAACCAATAATAGATGCTAAATTACATGAAGTGCTAGCGAAGTACCTAAAGAAAGCATAAAATTAAACATGATAAATAATATATCGCCTTGCTGACAGTTAGTTAGCAAGGCTTTTTTTTGTACGGATATAAAAAAACCCGACAGCTTTAAAGCCATCGGGGGTATTAATTTAATCTTTAGTGTTGATTAGCTACAGTGTGAGTAACCGCAAGAGTGGCAAACATTACAGCCTTCAACATATTCAACAGGGCCGCCACATTCAGGGCAAGCACCGTTTGAAACAGAGCGTTTAGAGCTAGTAGATTTTTTAGCGCCACCGTCCATCTCTTCAAGGATAGATGCAACAGTTACAGACTCTTGGTGAGCAACAGCAACTTCAAGTGGGTTCTTCAATGCAGATTCGATAGCTTTGCCAACAGCATCAGCACATGAAAGAACAACATTTTGACCGAAACCATATCTCATGTGGCAAGAGATACCTTTTAATTGCTTAACGATAACATCAGGTTCAACATTAGCACGTAAGCTTGTAGAAATAAGCCTGCCTATAGCTTCTGATTGGCTTTGTGCACAACCACCAGCTTTACCAATGCTTGTGAACACTTCAAATAGTTTGCCATCTGTATCTTGGTTGATTGTAACATACATTTTGCCACAACCAGTAGTAACTTCGATAGTTTTACCGATTAAAACAGCAGGGCGTTCCCTAGGTGTTGCAGCTACTTGAACGATTCTTATTTCTGGTTCAGTCGATTTTTCTTCATCAGCTGAGCCAATGTTTAGAACTTGTCCATCACGGCTACCATCACGGTAGATTGTTGTACCTTTGCAGAATGTGTCATATGCAAGCATGTATGCATCTTCAACATCTTGTATCGTTGCAGAGTTTTCAAAGTTAACTGTTTTACTAACTGCGTTATCAGTATATTTCTGGAACGCTGCTTGCATTTTAACGTGCCATTCTGGCGAAATTTCGTGTGATGTAACGAATAGATCTTGCCATTTTTGTGGAACAGCGTCCATACCATGAACGTTACCGCAATCAGCAACTTCTTCCATAAGTTTTTCTGAGTAGAAACCTTGCTCTTGCGCAACTTTTAAGAAGTATGGGTTAACTTCAGGTAGTTTGTTGTTATCCATAACAAATCTGTAATACGCAAGTGCGAAGTATGGCTCGATACCACTAGATGCGTTTGCGATGATAGAGATTGTACCAGTCGGCGCAATAGTAGTGATAGTGGCGTTACGCATAGCCTCAAAGCCCATAGCAGGGTAGATACTATCTGCAAAGTTAGGGAAGCTGCCACGAACTTTTGCAAGCTCAACAGAAGCGTTACGGCCTTCATCACGGATGAATTGCATAACTTTTTCAGCAAGGTTGATACCAGCGTTAGAGTTATACTCAATGTTAAGCATGATAAGCATATCAGCCCAACCCATGATACCTAAGCCAATTTTTCTATTTTTCTTAGTCATAGCGTCGATTTCAGGGATAGGGTAGTTATTCATTTCAATAACGTTATCTAAAAATCTAACAGCTGTGTGTACTGTGTACTTTAATTTATCCCAATTAACATTGCCATCTTTCACGAAGTTTGCAAGGTTGATAGAGCCAAGGTTGCACGACTCATAAGGTAGTAATGGTTGCTCGCCACAAGGGTTTGTGCTTTCCATTTCGCCTTCTTTAGGTGTAGGGTTTGCGTTGTTGATTCTGTCAAGGAAAACGATACCAGGGTCGCCACCTTCCCAAGCTAATCTAACCATTTCATTGAAAACGTGTTTAGCGTTTAGGCTGCCCACTTTTTCCCTTGTTTTTGGGTTGTATAGGTTGTAATCAGTGTTGTTTTTAACGCTAATCATGAAGTCTTCAGTAATACCAACAGATAAGTTGAAGTTAGTTAGCTTAGTTTTATCTTGTTTAGCGTAGATGAAGTCCATGATATCTGGATGGTCAACACGTAGGATACCCATGTTAGCACCACGGCGCATGCCACCTTGTTTGATAGTTTCAGTAGCAGCGTCAAAAACAGCCATAAATGAAACAGGGCCAGATGAAACACCTTTAGTAGTTTTAACAGTGTCATCTTTCGGGCGTAGCCTAGTGAATGAAAAACCAGTACCACCACCAGATTTATGTATTAATGCAGTGTTTTTAACTGCTTCAAATATACCTTCAAGTGAATCTTCCACAGGAAGAACGAAACACGCAGAAAGCTGCTGCAAAGATCTGCCAGCGTTCATAAGTGTAGGTGAGTTAGGCAAGAAGTTTAGAACTGCCATCTCAGAGTAAAACATATCGGCAACTTCATCGACATTAGCCTTAGGGTTAAACTTTTTCTCTGCTTCTGCAATGTTTTTTGCAACACGTACAAATAAATCTTTCGCAGATTCACTGTTACCAGACTCGTCCTTTTGTAAGTATCGTTTCTTTAATACAGTGACAGAGTTAGGGCTAAGCATTAGCTCTTGGTTAAAGTAGGTCTTGTTATTTTTTGTCGTCGACATGATTGCTCCAATATTTATTAAACTAGTCTGATATCATACCAACTTTTTCAAAGCAATCAAGAGGAAATTTGGTGTAATGCTGTAAATGGTTGTTAGTAATATATAATTTTTTTTTGCCTTATATATTAAGGGTTTACAACGTTGATTTTTCGTAAAAAATGCTGAAGTAACCTATTTAAAAGGTTTTAAAAGGGTAGAGCGATGCCTAAGTCGTACTTAACTGTATGTGAATATATAAACTCAGCGCAGTATAAGTCAAGGAGTCCCATGCCTTGCGATTCAAAAATTGATATTTTTGGTTTGTCGTTTTGGATATTCCTGAACCCTGCGACTATGTCAGAGAGTTCAATTATAGAGTTTGTGTGTAGGCGTCCTTTTTCGAGCAGTGGTAATAAGTCGCCAGCTTCTTTGAATGCTACATCTTTGTTATCCACTATAATGTAGTCTGCTTTTTCGATAACTTTTTCATGTATTTCTGCACGTATTAGTGAGTTGCCCCCAGCAGAGTTGATGTGCACATCCGTCTGTGTTAGCTCGTTAAGTGTAAAAAGCGGTGTGTTTGAGCTTGTGATAGTAGTGATAATTTGCGCTTTTGGTAAATCGGCTGCCATATCTTCACATGCGATTAGTTCTGCATTAGTGTATGCATTCATTTTTTCAACAAAGGTGATTGCATTTTCATGCCTGCGTGAGTGAATGTAGATTTTATCTAGCTTATTTGTGATATCTATTGCTTGAAGTTGTGCTTCTGCTTGGTAGCCTGTGCCAAACATAAACATTGTGTCTGCATTTTTTGGCGCTAAGTATTTGGTAGCAATAGCACTTGCTGCGCCTGTCCTTAGCCTGCCAATTTCGGACGCATCTATAACGGCCAACATCTCACCAGTATCAGCCGCATGCAGAAAGAACTTAAACTCTGCACCGTATTTAGATGTTGTGTATGCTTTATACCCCATAATATTTTTATATGGTATAGCTGCTGGTAACAAATGGAGCGCACCTTTTTTATGGCGCATGCGTTCCCTAGCTATGTTAAACGCTTTACCGTTGCCATAGTCAAGAAACGCTTGCTCTGTGAGAGCGACTGCATCATTTATTGTAAGTGCTTGTGTAACTACTTCTTCATTAATATATAAAGCCATAGTTAGCTCCTAAGTTTTGTTATTTTGCAACGTCAGCTAATGTATATGATTGTAATTTGAGTGCTAAATCTTTTTGTATGTCACACCACATGTCATGCGCAGGGCAGTTTGCTGAGTTGTGGCAAGCGTCTGAGTCTATAACACAATTATTGATACTAAGCGGGCCGTCGACAGCATTTAATATATCATACATGTTGACATCACTAGGCGATTTTGCAAGTTTGAAGCCACCTTTTTTGCCGCGCTCTGATATTAGTATGTCAGATTTTGCTAAACTTTGCAGTATTTTACCTAAGAAGCTATCAGGTATATCACAATCTTTCGCGATGTCTGAGCGCATAAAAGATGTGCCAACTGGTTTTTTTGCCATAAGCATAAGGGCGCGAATAGTATAGTCGCATGCCCTAGTAATTTTTAACATTTATAAATCCTCTTCTCTATTATTGATACAAATTTAGTATAAATAAAATAAATAATCAAGTGTTTTTAATGGTTAGAGAGTAGTTTTTATTTTTTTTAAAAAAAATTGAAAAAAAGTGTTGACAAGATCGAAAAAAATTATTATATTCCATTTCTACAAGACGTTGGGGTATCGCCAAGCGGCAAGGCATCGGGTTTTGGTCTCGACATTCGGAGGTTCGAATCCTTCTACCCCAACCATTTTTTTTAATCAGTCCTTTTGATTTAGTGTTGTACTAAACTTAACTTCGGTAAACAATCCAATGAGAAAACTTCCTACAATTGAAACTCTAGTTATTAAGATCGGCAGTTCTATTATATCTGGCAACGATCTTGGTTTAAACAATGAACGTATCGCCGCTATCGCAAACGAAATATCAGCTTTAAAAAAACAAATTCCAAATATTATCATCGTGTCATCTGGTGCAGTTGCAGCAGGCTTCAAGTTGTTAGGCTTTGAAACTAGGCCTAAAGATATTGTTGATAAGCAAGCATCGGCAGCAGTCGGGCAAGCTAGGCTTATATGGAAATACGAGCAAGATTTCGCTAAGCATGGCATAAACGTCGCACAAGTATTATTAACGAAAGACGACCTATCAAACAGAAAGCGCTACCTAAATGCACGCTCTGCATTGAAGCGATTGCTTGAACTTAAAGTTATACCAATCATTAACGAAAACGACACAATCTTAGTAGACGAATTAAAATATATTGAAACTTTCGGCGACAATGACAACTTAGGCGCGCTAGTTGCAAGCCTTGTTGATGCAGATATGATGCTAATTATGTCAGATGTTGACGGACTATACACTAAAGACCCTACAAAACACGATGATGCAAAACTCATCAACAATGTAGACTATATCGACGACTCGATATTAAACTCAGCTGGCAAAAGTATTTCAAACGTTGGCACTGGTGGTATGGCATCTAAAATCCAAGCTGCTAAAAAAGCGCTAGACGTCGGCTGTGAAGTTGCTATCATAAAAGGCATGGTGCCTGAAAATATATCAAAGTTTTTTACTGGTGAGCTTATCGGCACGCACTTTTCGCATAAAGATAGTGGCATAAACCGTAGAAAGTTTTGGATAGGGCATGCGGCAATCCCTAAAGGGTTTATAATTATTGATAACGGTGCAGAAAAAGCGCTATGCAACCATAAATCGCTACTTGCAAAAGGTATAGTAGCTGTCGAAGGCAAGTTTACTGCTGGTGAGGTTGTTTCAGTCATGACTGAGAACAGGGTAGAGATTGCACGGGGCAAAATAAGGTACTCATCTACTGAAACTCAAAAAATACTTAAGAAAAACTCTAGTGAAATTTTTGATATTTTAGGTTATAAAGTATCAGATGAAGTTATACATATAGATGACATCTACTTATTAGTTTAACGGGGGCTCTGTTATGGATATTAATGCACAATTTATGGAAGTGAAAAAACACGCTGTAAAGCTTGCAAACGCTTCATCTAGCGACAGGAATAATGTTTTAGCACACATATGTAAACTATTAGATGAAAAACGTGAAGATATAAAATCAGTAAATAAAATAGATATAGATAGCGCTATCGCAAACGAACTCACCAACGCTATGGTTGATAGGTTGCGCCTTGATGATAAGGCTATAAACTCTATGATACAAGCAGTTAACGAAATAATTGCACAAGAAGAGGTTGTTGGCGCAGTTATCGAAGGTGTTACACGTCCGAATGGTTTAAAGATAAACAAAGTGCGTGTTCCACTAGGTGTCGTTGGTATGATTTATGAATCACGCCCAAATGTTACCATTGATAGCGCTGCACTTTGCATTAAGTCTGGCAACGGTGTTGTGTTGCGTGGCGGTAAAGAGGCTATCAACTCAAACAGAATTCTAGCAGATATCGTGTCAACAGCGCTTGAACAAGCTGGTTTCTCTCGTGAAGTTGTCTATTTTATAGATGATACAGATAGGGCAAGGATAGGCGATATCGCACGTGCTAAAGGTGTGATAGATGTTATTATCCCTCGTGGTGGCTCTGCACTAATAAACTATGTTGTTGAGAACGCTTTAATCCCAGTTGTAATGCATGATAAAGGCGTTTGCCATTTATATATTGATGACAGTGCTGAAAAACAAATGGCGCTAGATATTGCACTAAATGCAAAAGCACAACGACCTAGTGCATGCAACGCTATTGAAACATTATTGATACATGAAAATGTTGCAGATGATTTTCTAAATGATATCGCTGTGATGTTTAGAGAAGCTGGTGTAGAGGTTAGAGCTTGTGAGAAAGCGGCTTCTGTCATCGGTAGCGGTGCAATATTAGCAACGGAAGATGATTGGTATGCAGAGTATTTAGAGTTAATTATCTCAATAAAAGTAGTAAAAGATATTGATGAAGCTATGGCGCACATTGCAAAATACGGCTCATCACATAGCGAAGCGATTGTCACAAGCAACTATGCAAATGCTGAACGCTTTTTAAACGAAGTTGACTCATCAGCAGTATATGTGAACGCATCTACAAGGTTTACAGACGGTGGCGAGTTTGGTTTAGGCGCAGAGATAGGCATAAGCACGCAGAAACTACACGTGCGTGGTCCGATGGGTGCGAAAGACTTAACAACTACAAAATATGTGATATACGGCAACGGCCAAGTTAGATAATGACTATGAAAAGAACAGCTTTATATGGTGGCGCGTTTGACCCAGTACACATTGGGCATATAGAGCTTGCGAAACAGGTTAATGAAAGGTTTGGGTTCGATAAGTTTTTGTTTGTGCCTACAAATCTGCCCCCACATAAGCACCACCATAGTGTATCGTCTAGCGACAGGTTTAATATGTTGCAGATAGTTGCTGATGAACTCGGTTCAACTTTTGGCGTGTGCGACCTTGAAGTTAGGAAAGAAGTGGTATCATACACACTTGATACTTTAAAAGAATATAAGCAACTGTATCCTGAAGAGCAGTTGTATTTTATATGCGGTAGTGATATATTTTCAACCATAAAGCAATGGAACGGTTGGGAGCAGCTGTTTGACTATGCAAAGTTTATCGTGGTTAGCAGAACAGATACGTCATTTGACGACATGTTCAAAACGATAGGCGATGATATGAAAGACATGGTTTGCCTAGATAATGAGTATGATTGTATGAGTGCTGATAAAAAAGTGATTTTATTTAAAGTTTTTTTGCCTGATATATCAAGCACTTACATAAAAGAAAATGTTTTTTTTGATACAACACTTGTATCTAGCTCCGTTTTAGAATATATTAACAGACATAAACTATATAAAGGGTAATAATGAAAGGTATTGAATTAGCAAAAAAAGTAGTAGAATTAATTGAAGATAAAATTGGCGAGGATGTAGTTTGTTTCGACTTACGTGAAGCATCTAGCCTTACAGATTATTTTATCATAGCGACTGGTGGCGTTGATACGCATGTTAGAGCTATCGCTGAAAACATGATGGTAGAGCTTAAAAAAGAGGGCGTGCAACCTTACTCGCATGAGGGTGTTGACACTGCTACTTGGGTATGCGTTGACTATGGCGACGTTATCGTGCATGTTATGCGTGAGACTGAGCGTAAGTTTTATAACTTAGAGTCTATTTGGGGCGGTTGTCCGAAAGTAGGTCTGTAGTTACGTGTTTAGGATAGTTCTTATAGAGCCTGAAATACCACAAAACACTGGCAATATCGCAAGGCTCACAGTTGCTTGCGATATTGAGCTTGTGCTTGTTGGTAAATTGGGCTTTTCTCTTGATGAAAAACAAGTTAGGCGTTCTGGTATGGATTATTGGAAGTATGTTAAGCTCACTAGGTATGAAACAGTTGCTGAATATATTGCTACTAATCCAAACATATACGCTATCAGCACAAAGGGTGTGAAGCTCTACACCGACATATTTTCAGATAATGAAGCGAATAACTTAGGCGATTTCGATTTAGTATTTGGCGCAGAGGGTTCTGGGTTGCCAAAGTTTATGTATGAAGATTATGCAGATAGACTTTATCGCATACCTATGCTAGGTGGCATACGTAGTTTGAACTTATCAACATCAGTCGGAGTTGTTGCATATAATCTACTTGAGAAAGTAGGCTTTGAAGGGCTAGTTTAGGCAACGCTTGAAATTAGCTCTGTTAAAGCATCTCTAAATGTTTTCTTCCCTGTTTTTATATCCGCGTCTAGGCTTGAGATATAGCCGATATATTTCGCTAGTTCTCGGCGTTCCCAATATCTTTTATATCCATTCGTTTTCTTTATAACGAAGTCGGCTTTTCCACTCAATAATCTGTTGTTAATACTTGCATAGTATATGTCTATCATGCGTGATGATATCATGAAAAACGCTTGCGAAACAAGCTCATCATCGCCATGTATTTTATTCAATATGCTTAGTGCAACTTTAGACTTCTTCTCTGAAAAGGCGTCAATAATGCCGAACACTTTTTCCTCTGAGTCATCTGTGATGTGCTCTAATAGGTGGTTCACAGATTTATTTTCACTATCAGCTAGGAATAGGCTCATTTTCTCAGCTTCTTGCTTAATTAGCGAGAAGTCGCCCCTAGTTTGCGTGATGATTTGTGTAGCGCTACCAAGCGATATTTCTAGCCCTTGGTTTTTGAATATCTCCCTAACATCGGCATTAGTTGCGCCGTTGTTTTTAGGCTCTACTAAAACAGAGTAGCCAGCAGCTTTGAATAAGTTTGTGAACTTTGCCGTGAGCGATTCAGCGCAAACGAGTATGTTTGTTTCTATACAGTTTTTAGATATCTCAACAAAGCTTTCAATATCTTTAAGTTTTTCAGCTTTACGAAGTAGTGCATACTTATCATCGCCAAAAAGAGATGTAGAGTTAATGTATGCGTATACCTCGCTCATGTTATCTAGTTCGTCGCCGAAATAGACTTCAACATCGACATCGTCTTCCTTTGGTAGTTCTTTAGAGAGTGTCATATCTATAAATGATTGTTGGCCGATAATAAGTAACTTTTTCATTAAAACCTTGTGTTGAATGCGTTTCTATAGCTTTGAAGTATGTTTTCAATAGCTGTACTGAATGCTGCATCTCTATTTATTAAGCTTGTAGCCACGTTTGAGCTAACGTTAAAGTTTTCAGTAGATGCGAAATTTTGAGAGAAAACGATTACACCATTGCGATCAAAAACAGTAATGACAGCATTGACTGTAAGGTCAGTTGATGATGCTTCATCAGTAGCTGTCAATATATTATCCACCAGTTCAACTTTGTCTATAGCCATAGTTAAAGTATGTGTAGCTTTTTCATATGACGTATATTCGCCGTATACAACAAAGTAGCGGTTAAGCACATTTTGTGCAATTTGCTCGTAAGTTGTGTCTTGTGTTTTGTTTTCTACACGTTCGATGTAATATTTTGCAGTGCCGTCAAGCCCTGCGATTTTATAACCGCAGGAGCTAAACACTACTAAGCATAACATTATTGATATAATCGTTTTAATTTTCATTTACTTTACAACTAAACTTATAAGTTTGTCTTTAACAAATATCTTCTTCACGATAGTTTTGTCTGCAATGTTTGCAACAACTTTCTCGTTAGCTAATGCGACGCTGAACGCTTCTTCCTCGCTGACACCTCTAGTGAATGGAAGCTCTGCACGCACTTTACCGTTGATTTGTACAACAACTATGATTTCATCTTTCACTGTGTACTCTTCAACGAACGTAGGCCAATCAGTTTTAGAAATCAAGCTATCGTTGCCAGCCTCATGCCATAGTTGCTCTGCAACATGCGGTGTGAACGGCGTTAGCAAAATCAATAGCGTATTTAAGCTTTCTTTAAGAGCTGCTTCGTCGTTTTCGCAAGCGATTTTTTCAGACTCTAAGTATAGTGCGTTTACCATCTCCATAATAGCTGCGATAGCAGTGTTCAGCTGGAAGCGCTCAATGTCTGTAGTAACACGTTTAACTGCAACGTTTGTAGCACGTATAATATTTTTAGCTACGTCGCCTTCAAACTTAGAAGCTGGAAGCTCTTTGTTCATTAAGTCTAGATATTTGTGCACAAGCCTATAAAAACGGCCTATAAATCTATAGCAACCTTCAACGCCATTTTCAGACCATTCGATTTCATTTTCAGGTGGTGCTGCAAATAGTGAGAATAGTCTGATTGTGTCAGCGCCGTAAGTTGTAACAAGTGAGTCAGGGTCAACAACGTTCTTTTTAGATTTAGACATCTTCTCAACACGGCCAGCTTCTGCTTCGCTGCCACATTTTACGCATTTGCCGTCCTCTACTTCTGATGGTAGTAACCAGCCATCGTTTTTACATTTCAACGTACCCATGCACACCATGCCTTGTGTTAAAAGGTTAGTGAATGGCTCATCGAATGATAAGTAGCCCATATCGCGCAGAACTTTAGTGTAGAACCTCGCATATAATAGGTGCATAACGGCGTGTTCAACACCACCGATATATTGGTCGACTGGCATCCAATAGTTTACTTCATCTTTATCAAACATGCCTGTGTCATGCTTAGGCGAGCAATAGCGCATGAAGTACCATGATGACTCCATGAATGTATCCATAGTGTCAGTTTCGCGTTTAGCTGCTTTGCCACATGTTGGGCATGTAGTGTTTACGAAATCTGCAACGTTGTCTAGTGGGTTACCTTGGCCGCTGAAGTCAACATTATCAGGTAATACGACAGGTAAATCTTTTTCAGGAACAGGCACAACACCGCATGTATCACAATAGATGAAAGGTATTGGTGCGCCCCAATAACGTTGCCTAGAAATTCCCCAGTCACGTAGCCTGAAGTTTACAGATTCTTTTGCAAGTCCGTCAACTGCAAGCCTTTCGATGATTTTCTTTTTAGCTTCGTCATAGTCAAGGCCGTCTAGGTCGCCAGAGTTCACAAGTGAGCCAGCACCAGTATGTGCTTCTGTCATTGTTGCACCGTCTAGTGTTTCGCCCTCAGGCATGATAACAACTTCGATAGGTAGGTTATATTCTTTTGCAAATTCAAAGTCACGCTCGTCATGTGCAGGGACAGCCATAACAGCACCCGTACCATAATCAATCAGCACGTAGTTTGCGATGTAGATAGGTATTTGCTTGTTTGTAGCAGGGTTGATAGCGTATGCACCTGTGAAGTAGCCACGTTTTTGTTTTGAGTCAGTTCTATCGGCTTTATCTTGCCTCATAATATCGTTGATGAATTTTAAGCCATCAGCTTCATATTCTGTGCCAGCGATAAGCGTTTTAGCCATCGGGTGCTCAGGTGCGATAAGCATAAATGTAGCGCCGTATAGAGTGTCAGGCCTAGTTGTGAAAACTGTTAGCTGTTCAGAAAAACCTTCGATATTGAATATGATTTCACCACCAACAGATTTACCAATCCAGTGGCGTTGCATAGTTAAAACTTTTTCAGGCCAGCCTGGTAGTTTGTATGTGTGTTCAAGGAGTTCATCAGCGTATTCCGTGATTTTTAAGAACCATTGCTCAAGCTCTTTCAGTTCAACTTCTTCGCCACATCTCCAGCATTTACCTTCTTCAACTTGTTCGTTAGCAAGCACTGTTTCGCAATCGTTACACCAGTTAACTTGCGATTTCTTTTTGTATGCTAAGCCTTTTTCCCACATTTTGATGAAAACGGCTTGTTCCCATTTGTAATATTCAGGGTCACAAGTAGCTATTTCACGGTCCCAGTCGTAAGAGAAGCCAAGTTGTTTGAGTTGGCTTTTCATTTTATCAATATTTTCATAAGTCCATTCAGCAGGTTGGCGATTGTTTTGTTTTGCTGCGTTTTCTGCTGGCAGACCGAACGCGTCCCAACCCATAGGGTGTAGTACGTTAAACCCTTGCATAAACTTAAAACGTGATACAGCATCACCAATAGAGTAGTTCCTAACATGCCCCATGTGGATATTACCAGATGGATAAGGTAACATCTCTAAGCAGTAAAACTTTTCTTTAGCACTGTCGGCAATACTTTTAAAAGCAGAGCTTTGCTCCCACTCTTTTTGCCATTTTTGTTCAAATTCAATAGGGTTATACTTCATTGTTTTTACACCTTCATTTATATAATTTTAATTAATTTAAAAATAACAGACTACCTTAGCACACATTAACAGTATTCGGCAAGTAGTTTAAAACGTTTCAATACGATATCATTAAAAAAAACGAGTATGTCAACTTTTCAATTATTCACAAACCATGTTATATTTTTATTCAAATATTACTTGACAAATAGTTTTAAAAGTTATATATATGGATAAATCATTTTACATATAGGAGGTAGTGTATGATTACTTTAATCATTTTGCTATTAACGTTGATGGTAGGTTTGATACTGTTTTCTTCAAAAGCCGAAGGCACAAAGGTTGATAAGCTTTTAAAGGTATCAATACTGTTATGGGTATTTTATGGGGCGTGGTTATATAGTGGCAGTCCGTTGCCGTTTGGGCTTGATAAGCAGCCATTGCCACCATATATGAAAACAACTACGATTGAGGAGAAATAACATGAGCAATGATATGAAAACTCAAAAATTTATGGATACCTTAATGGTATTATGCATTGCATTAATTTGCGTTGGTATTTTTTTCGCATCAATATGGGACCAATTACTGCACAACGCTTTTCCTTGCTCAAGCTGTATGGTTAGTAGAACAGGGTTGTTTTTAATTGGTGCAGTAGGCATTATGATGTTGCGCTACGGTTATCGTTACTACTATATAGGGCTGGTGTTGATTATTGCCATTATTGATATCTATATCGGTATTAGGCACTCAACTTTTCATCACATCTACTTTAATGACCCATTGCTAGAGCCTCCATTCTTAGGCTACTTGCTACCAGACTGGATGATTCTTGTTGAGATGATTGTCATCATGACTATGGGTATAGTTTTATGGAAAAACTCTACACTAACAGCAGAGCCAATCAAAGAAAAAAGACCATTCACACTTGGTGGTAAGATTGTTACAGTAGTTTTCTTCGTATTATTAGCGATCAACACTGTACAGTCATTTGCATTGACAGGGCCACCGCCGTTAACAGGTCCATCGGCAGCTAACGGGTATTTCCAATGGGAGTTCCAGTTACCTTTCGGGCTAGGCAAATATAAACTATTTGACTAAATATTTAAAGCACTGCATATTATATGCGGTGCTTTTTAAATTTCATAACAAAAAGCATTGACAAACACCAATAAAAAGTTTTATATAATAACGAACTTATTAAGTAGACAATTATCATTTAAGTATACATAGAGGTTGATATGATATTAACTATAGATATAGGTAACACGAACATTGTGTTTGGTCTTTTCAATGGTGAAGAGCTTGTTATGCATTTTCGCATAAAGTCTGACCACACGAGGACGACTGACGAGTATGCATCATCTATACTTTTCCTTATAGAGCGTAACAACATAAAGCAAGAGGACGTCAGGGGGATAGTTATCTCTAGCGTTGTGCCAGCTTTAACGCACACTATTAGCAGGGTAATTAAGCGATATTTCTCTCATGAGCCGTTAGTGGTTGATATAGGGACTAAAATGGATGTAAAAGTCAACGTAGACAACCCTAAAGAAGTTGGTATTGATAGGCTTGTTAACTCTGTTGCTGCTGTTGAGAAGTTTGGATCGCCTTGCATAATTATAGATTTTGGCACGGCGACTACATTTGATATAGTGAGCGAGCAGGGCGAATATATCGGCGGTATGATTTATCCAGGTGTAAAGCTTGCAGCGCATAGCCTACATGCAAACACGGCAAAATTACCAGATATCAATATTGAAAAACCTGCAAAAGTGATAGGTAAAAACACTATCCACTCGATGCAGTCTGGTATCTATTATGGTTACTTAGAGCTTATCAATGGTTTGATAAAGCGCGTTAAGAAGGAAGAGTTCTCAAACTGCGACAATATTAATGTTATCATCACTGGTGGATTAGGTACGATATTTGCAAATGATATGGAATATACAGTAGCTTATGAGCCACACTTAACATTGTATGGTTTGAAGCTTATATATGATAGATGTAATTAATTTGTATTTATATTAAAAAGTAGTTGAAAAATATTTAAAAATCATAGATGGTATAGAGTTAGAACTAAATTTAACAAATATACCATGGGGCAATATAAAAGAAATGAGTGAATTAGGACAATTATTAAAAGAAAAGCGCGAAGCTTTAAATAAAACAATATCGGCAGTTTCGCATGATACAAAAATCACGGAAAAATTGATCAGTATTATGGAAGAAGGTAGGTTTAAAGATTTACCTTCATATCTACACGCGTTTGGATTTGTAAAAAAATATTCTGAGTATCTTGGCTACAAGTATGAAGAAGACATTAAATCTCTATTTGATATCGAATACCCAAAAGACCCTGAAATAGTGTTGAAAAGCGATGTAAGTATAGGTTTGAACGAGCATAAAAAACAACGTAGCAATAACCGCCTAGTTTTCGTAGTTATAATATTGATGGCTGCTGCTGGTGGTGGTTATCTAGCACTTTCATCTAAATCAGCTGATACGCAAGAAGAAGTTGTTGTGCAAGAAGTACCTGTTGCTGAGGAAATACCTGAGGTTATGGTTGCAAAAGAAGATGAGCTCGTTAGCTTATCTGAAATTATTGACGTTAGCAACGGTGATAACGCATCTGACAATATCACAGACAATTCAACAAATGTTGCAGTTGAGACTGTCACTGCTGAAGAAGCTATAGAAGATGAGCAAGAAGAAGATATGCTTGCATTCACAAATGCTCAACGCAATGACGTTGTTTTATCATTTAATGAAGAGTGTTGGTTGCAGTTCACAGCTGATAACGATACTGCAATAGAGTTCACTGCGAACGGTGGCACTGTTAGGACACTTTCATTCCAAGATAAATTTAAGATATACATAGGTAACGCAGCAGCGCTTACGATCACTCATGAAGACCAAGTTATCGAGAACATCGGTGCACAAGGTCAGGTTAGAGAAATTGTGTATGTACTCAAAGATGGCGAACTTACGCCTGAAAACAACTAATCTGGAATTAATATGAATAGTAAAATCGCAGTATACGTAAACGATTATATGACGTTGCTTGAACTAGCAAGCAAGATAGATGCAGGGTATCCGCAAGTTGAACTTATGGTGTTTGGTTCTCAAAAACTCTCTAGCGAGTTCAAAGACAAATCACTTGAGTATGAACTTACAGATATTTCTAAACTCAGGGAAGCTGATGTTTTAATCATGTTAGCGAAACCTGAGGAAAACGCAGAAGAATATGCACGCTTTGATGGTACAGTAGTTGATGCTATCGGCTACACTTTCGCAGATGATGCAGAAGTTATTAAAGCAGCAAACCCAATTTTAGAAATATTTGAAAACATTGATAGAGCACCAGCAGCATTGACTGCTACAGTTTGGTTGCCTGTGTGTATCTTTGGGCAAGCAGGTGTTGAAGACTTGATGAGCCAAACTAAAGATATATTCACATTCCAATCTAGCGAAAACACAGTAATCGAAGATAGGATAGCGTTCAACGTCCACTTCGAGCCAGAATATATCAACCAAGCTAGCGTTAGCGATACTTTCATAGCTTTGCGCAAGCAAGGGCTTGATGTATCTGTGAGGTTGTTGCCACTGTCTACTGTGTTTATGGTTGATGTGTTTTCAGATGATGATTTTGAACTACATGACATAGATAACTACGTCACACCGAACGGCTATTACAATGCTGAAAGTCTACCTGATGGCAAGCTTATGGCAACAAAAAGGCGTAACGGTTATAGCTTCACTGGTGACTATCTTAGAGTTTATGTAGATAATATACTTAAACAGTTGGAAGAGGTAATTTAATGAGCTTTATATATCTAGACAACATTGCAGGCACTAAGCCAGACGATAGAGTCGTTGAGGCGATGTTACCATTTATTAGCGAAAACTACGGCAATCCATCAGCGCATTTTTATCCGCTTGGGCGCATGTCGTTCAACGCTATTGAAAAAGCACGTGAGCAAGTAGCTGCATTATTAGGTGCTGATAAGGGTGAAATCTTTTTCACATCTAACGGTACTGAGTCAAACAATATGGCCGTTAAGGGTGTGCTTGCAAACTCTAAAAAGAAACACGTTATCATCAGCGAGATAGAGCACTTATCTATCCAAAACCCGTTGATAAAACAAATCCACACAGGCTTAGAAATCACAAGATTGAAAGTTGATAAAGGTGGCAGAGTATCAGTTAAAGACCTTGAAGCAGCTATCACAGATGAAACAGCACTTGTTGCTATCGCATTTGCAAACCCTGAAATTGGCGTTGTGCAAGATATCGAAGCTTTAGGTAAAGTGTGTAGAGAAAAAGGCGTTCATTTCCACGTAGATGCTGTTGCAGCTTGTGGATTTATAGAGATTGATGTTAATAAAATCAATGCTGATACATTAAGTATCGCTGGGCAAAACTTTTATGGCCCTCGTGGCTCTGCTGCGTTATATGTGCGTAAAGGTGTATTGCTTAAACCATTAGTAGATGGCGGATTTCAAGAAAACGGCGTACGTAGTGGTAGCGAAAACGTTGCAGCTATAGTAGGCTTAGGTATGGCTGCTGAAATCGCTAAAAACGAAATGGCAGATTATGTGAAAACTATGTGCGAGCTTAAAGATATGCTGATAGCTGGCTTGAAAAAGCAGTATGATTTTCTACATATCACAGGTAGCGAAGAGCACAGGTTGCCATATCATGTTAGTTTCTGGGTTGAATATATTGAGGGTGAGTCAATATTGATGTGGTACGCTCAGAAGAAAGTATTTGTTGCGAGTGGCTCTGCTTGTTCATCTAACATTTTAGCAGAAGATGAAGAAGACCTTGAAGCATCGCACGTGTTGACTGCTGTGGGTGTCCCTACGGATATTTGTGCAGGGTCAATCACGATGAGTTTATCGAAGTATATCGAAAAGAAAGATATAGAATATGTATTAGAAGTTACGCCAGAGATCGTAGATAAATTATGTATGATGTCACCGGCGTTTAACGCAAAATAAATAGGGGGGACTACTTATTATGTCAAACATGGGACCTTATAGTGATAAAGTTATGGATCATTTCATGAATCCACGCAACATGGGCGAAGTTGAAAACGCAAACGCAATAGGCGAGGTTGGTAACCCGTCATGTGGCGATATGATGAAGCTTTTCTTACGCATTAACGATGAAGGTATTATCGAAGATGCTTCTTTCAAAACATTTGGTTGTGGTGCAGCTATTGCATCTAGCTCGATGGCTACAGAGTTATTGAAAGGCGTAAAAGTTGAAGACGCTCTTAAAATGACTAACGAAGCTATTGTTGACGCGTTAGAAGGTTTACCACCTTCAAAAATCCACTGTTCAGTTATGGCTGAAGAGGGTATCGAAACGGCATTAAAAGACTATTATAAAAGAAAAGGTTTAGATGAAGCTATTGTTGATGAAATGAAAGCTAAACTAAAATAAGGAGAGAGATAATGGAAGTAATGGAACTACAAGGAAAAGTTGAAGCAGTACTTAATAAAGTTCGCCCGATGCTACAAGCTGATGGCGGCGATGTTGAGTTTATCGGTATCACTGAAGATAACGTTGTTAAAGTTAAATTAACTGGCGCATGCGGTAGCTGCCCATTTAGCACAATGACTTTAAAGAACGGTATCGAAGCTAGAATGAAGGAAGAAATCCCTGAAATCAAAGCTGTAGAAAGCTTCTAATAACATATCAAATCACACGGCTGACCTTATGGTTAGCCGTTTTTTTATTCTTTACAAAAATTTAACATGGTGTTGACACGGGTATAACATTTAGCGCTTATTATCCCTCTTGTAGAAAGTAGTACGAAAATCACACAGGAGTGTAATTAAATGAAAAAGTTACTTATGTTATTATGCATGGCGTTATTATCTGTAAACGTATTTGCTCAAAACAACCTTAATGGTGCTGGTGCATCATTCCCTTATGCTGTTTATTCTGCATGGGCTTACATGTATCAATCAGCAGAGAAAGTTCGTGTAAACTATCAATCAATCGGTTCTGGTGGTGGCGTTAAGCAAATCACTGCTAAAACAGTAGACTTCGGTGCTACTGACGACCCTATGAAAATCGAAGACTTAAAGAAAAATAATATGATCCAATTCCCAGCTGTTATTGGTGGTGTAGTTTTAGCTGTTAACGTTGAAGGCGTTAAAAGCAACACATTAGTATTAAATGCTGACACTATTGCAGCTATATACATGGGCAAAATCACTAAGTGGAACGACCCTGCAATCACTAAGCTAAACCCTGGTTTAAAACTACCTGATGCGAAAATCACTACTGTTCACCGTTCAGATAGCTCTGGTACTACAGCAGTTTTCACTAACTACTTAGCTGGTGCATCTGTTGAGTGGAAAAACTCTATGGGCGCTGGCAAATCAGTAAACTGGCCTGCTGGTATCGCTGGTAAAGGTAACGACGGTGTATCTGCTTATGTTAAACAAGTTAAAAACTCTATCGGTTATGTTGAGTTTTCATACGCTAACGTAAACAAAATCCCTTACACTAAACTTGTAAACGTTGAAGGTAAAGTAGTTAGCCCAAGTTTTGATGCTTTCGTAGCAGCAGCTGCAAACGCAAAATGGGATAGCTCAAACGGCTACAACCTATGGTTAGTAAACTCAACTGGTGACGCTTCATGGCCGATCGCTACTGCAACATTTATCTTATTAAACAAAGGTAACTCAAAAGCACAAAACGAAAGCGTTATGAAGTTCTTCGAGTGGAGCTTCAACAATGGTGACGAAACTGCTAAAGCATTATTCTTCGTACCATTACCAGAGTCTTTAAAGAAAGACATCTTATCTTACGTTTCTAAAAACTTATAATTAAAACATAAGTCAATATATAAAGCCCCAAGCGATTGGGGCTTTTTTACGTTCAATTTTAGTAGAGGTGGCTGATAATAAAGGCTAAAGATAGTGCTTTACAAATGGTAACAACCACTATACAATGCACAACATTTTAGGGCTATTAGCTCAGGCGGATAGAGCGTTGGTTTCCGAAGCCATGTGGACAGGTTCGAGCCCTGTATAGCCCGTTTCCTAACTATATTAAATTACTTTCGATGATAACTGCCTAAACACATACATATAATACACACTAAATATTATAGACATCAGCAATGCACTAGCAAATAATCCCCAAGCTAAACGCAAAGTTTTATGTATATATTGCATACCTCAAAAATAAACCCTTATATTGACAATATGTTATAACTTACCCATGAAAAATATGTTGCAAAACGGTAATCTATATAATAGTATACGTATATATGTTGAAAACATAAGGCTGTTTTAAAACAAAAAAGGGGGCAAATTATGAAACATTTCAGTTTAGCAAAGCTAGCTATGTGTACGGCATTATTGTTCACCATAAGCGCATGTGGCGGCGGTGGTAGCGATAGTGGCAATTCACAAACTGGCACGGGGGGGGGGTAATACTTCTGTAGTATCAAGCGTTTCCGTCACTCCAGATAATTTAATCTTAAACATGGCTGATGCAAAATCGGCTACAATCACGGCAACAGTTCTCCCAGCGGGAGCAAATCAATCAGTAAATTATACATCAAACAACTCTAGCGTAGCAACAGTGGCTGACGGCACAGTTACAGCGCAAGGCGTAGGCACGGCAATAATCACAGTTGCAAGTGCAGAAGATGCTACAAAGCTCGACACTGTAAACGTAACAGTAAACTTAAACTCGAAACCTGTTACAGGTGTTACATTGGCGCTAGATACTCCGTTGACAAACAACGAGCTAGAGCTATCACAAACAGTTAAACTAACTGCAACAATTCAACCAAATGATGCGATAGAAAAAGGCGTTACGTTTAAATCAAGCGATGAGTCAAAAGCAACAGT
>CAYJDR010000025.1:0-32313 GCA_964368965.1 uncultured Deferribacteraceae bacterium | reverse complement strand
ATTTCAATCTTCGTTTTTCAACTTCCACCCTATCAGGCGGGTTATCTTTATAACCTGTTTTCTATCCGTTTGTCAAGAACTTTTTTTCAAAAAGTTTAACTTTTCTTTTAACTCAATCTCTGGCACCAAGCCATTTTCAAATTGTCCAAAAAGTCGGCCTCAACCGTCATTTAGAAAACATATTTAAAAGTCAATCTTCGTTTTTCAACTTCCGCTCTTTCGTGCGGGTTGTCTTTATAACCCATTTTAAATCGTTTTGTCAAGAACTTTTTTTTAAAAACTTTTTAGCAACTAATTAAACAATCTAACTTAGCACATCAGGCTCGTAGTCATCTAAATAATCACCAAGAAAAAGCAACTTAGCAAAACCATATAAACTGTGTCAAACAACTGTTAATAAAGAACTTTTCCAGCTCCTCAGTAACACCCTCACTCTCGGTCGGAGGATTAAAATAGCAAAAGAAACAACCTTTGTCAATAGAAAAAAATAAAAAATATGAAAATAATTTTAGATACCTGAGAAAACCTTGTATTGACAAAGGCTTATGTATCACTCACTTAGTTAGTAACCTAGTATTAATGATGCATAAGCCTTAATAATGATTGTTTTTTTAGAATTTAAGCATCTCTGCCATATCTTCAAGGAACTCTTCGCCCTTTTTGAATACTTGTGCTTTGAGGTCGTCTGATACATCTGCATCATATAAGTCAGATAGCAACTCTAAGTATTCTTCTACAATTTCAAATTTATCTTTCTGAGTTAACAGAGCTAGCTTTGAGCCACTTAGCGTTGTTTTGACATCGTCTACTACAACTTCGCCCATGTTGATAGCTTCTTCTGCGATAGTTGTATAAACAACCCTTGACTGTGCTATATTCAATTCTGATTCATTCGCCTTATTGAACACCGCTAGTAGTTCTTTAGGTGTTTCTGCTACTTTTGCTTCATTTTGCAATAGAAGTGCTTTGCCTGAACAACCTGTCAAAAGCATACCTAATAATATTGTACATAATATTCTTTTCATCATTCCCCCTGACTATCGTTTCCTGTCATTATATCCCACATTTGAGCTGCGAGTTTGTTTCCCTCTTCCACTTGTTCTGCTGTCATATTATCAATTAAGTTATTAAATATTGGTTCGTACGTTGGGTGTTCCATATCTTCTGCTATTACCATTGCTAACATTATATACATATAGGCAATCGAAAAATCGACTTCGCACGCGTAACCATTCACATAATATACACATAAGTTATAAGCGGCTTGCTCTACATGATGTGCTAGTGCTTTATCATAGCAATCTTTTGCAAGTTCATAACTTTGAGCGACACCTTCGCCTTTTTCATACATTGCACCTATATTAAATATAGCCTCACCATGCCCAAGCTCTCCAGCGCGTTTTAAACACTCGAATGCTTTTGCAAGGTCAACATCGCAACCTATGCCATTATAATACATTACACCTAACGAAAAATATGGTTCAGCGTCATCATCTCTGCACGAGTCGATAAAGCATTGTAACGCGGCAGCTTCATCTTTATCACCACCTAGCCCATGCAATAACATATAACCATAACGGTATGTGCAAAATGCATCGTTTAAGCTTTTGCCATACTCATAATACTCTCTAGCGATAACATAGTCTTGCGGTGCACCGTGAGAGCCTTCATAATGGAGGTTACCCAATGATGCAACAGCATTGATATCTCCAACTGATGCGTTATCTTTAAGTTTATCTAAGTTAACTTGTTCTTCTTGCATATCATCCTCTGGTTGAGTGCTACATACTTCCTGCTAACATTTTATTTATTGTGTCGATAAATTTGTTGCCAGCCTCTGACACTCCTGCGATATTATCGTCAGATAGCATACCCACATTTTCAGCTAGAAGTGATAGAATCTCAAATACTGTGAAAAAGTTTTCTGATTCTACAGCTATTTCTTTTGGTATAGCTCTGCCTGACATATCTACTCCATTATCAAGAGCCTTTTGATATGCTTGTGTAAAGTCTGACACGACGCTATCTGAGATTGCGACAACTTTTGCTGCTAATTCATTAGCTGCTTTAACACTTTCTGTTTCTGACATGTCGCTATTTTCTAATTGTTCAATGTGTGCTATTATTTCGTTCACTTTCTTCTGGTTAGCGATAGGCTCTGCAAAGGAAAGTGATGTAACAGCAAGAACTAAAAGTAATGTTATTATAATTCTTTTCATTGTGCTTGCTCCTTATTGTCTTGTATTCTACCCCATAGCTCATTCGCTAGCGACCTTGCAACTTCGATACCCTCAGGAGTTAACCTATGGCTGATTTGCTTCTCTGCTTCTTCGCCTGTTTTTGTAGGTGCAACATCTTGGCTGATTAGTATATATGCGTAAGCTACAACGTTATCTACTTTAGTGCCCTGACCGTTGTAATACATAACAGCTAAGTTTTGCAATGCAGTGGGATTACCTTGCTCAGCGGCTTTTGCATACCACTCTAGCGCTTTAGTGTAATCTTGTGCCACGCCCTCACCTGATGCATAAAGCACGCCTAAGTTTACTTGCGCATCTACATAGCCATGACTTGCAGCTTTTTCATACCATTCAATAGCTTTTTGGGTGTCCTGCCCAACGCCCTCGCCGATATCATACATCAGCCCGACGTGATATTCTGCCTCAACAAAGCCTTGCTCAGCTGACTTCAGGAACCACTCGAATGCTTTATTATAGTCTTGCTCTACTCTGTTGCCCCTAACATATTCCATAGCAAGTGAGTATTGAGCCATTGCATCACCAGCAAGTGCTGGAGCTTCTATAAGTGCGATCTGCTCAAGAACTGCGTTCTTGCTAGATACTATTGAATTGATACTAACAATGATAGCGACACATGCTATGATTGCTATTACTATATATTTTCTTTTATCGTTGTTCATTTAATCCTCTATCTATATGCTAAAGCCAAAGTTTGACAGTTTTTGCAATGCATCAACTTGTTCTAAAACTGGAGCAATTTTTTTCTTTAATGAATTATCATCGGTGTTATAATACGATTGAGATAATACTGTGCCTAATGATGATAATGCTTCAAGATCAATGTTGTCAAAATCAATGTTATCAAGAAAGCCACCAGCCATTTCTAGCGCTTTTGTGCCAATGCTGTAGAACCATTCTGACTTTTGCTCTTGTGCCATGTCGCTTTGCAGTAAGCTTGTTGAGTATGCTGCAAGCTCTTGCGGTGTCGTTGCAGGCACATCAAGAAGTGTGCGCTCTTTTGCGGCACAGCCAGCCATTAAAACTATTGTCATTATAATTAATAATATTTTTTTCATTTGTTCCCTTTATTACTGTAATTTTGCAAGTATTTCTTCAATGATAGCTTCTGCCATAGCTAAGGCTATTTCTTGTTGTTTGGCATCAAGTATCTCTTCGAAAACATTAATATACTCTTCAGCAGGAGCGTTACCAAGCGCAAATGCGACCATAAAGTATGCACATGCTTTTGTGTAATCAACAGGCATATCTTTTTCATTTGAATATGCAACACCTGCGTTGAATGCAGAAACTTCGTTGCCACCTCTGAGTGATAGCTCCCATAGCTCTACGGCTTTTTTAACATTTTTCTGAGTGCCAACACCTTCATAATAAGCCATACCAGCATAATACTGAGCATCAGCATCGCCTTGCATTGCGGCCTTATTAAACCACTTCAAAGCCTCACTGCTGCTTTGCTTAACACCAACACCATCACGATACATATGTGCGATATTGTATTGAGAATCTGAATCACCTAAGTTTGCTGCTTTTATATAATATTCAGCTGCTTTTGCAAAGTTTTGCTCAACGCCTTCACCATCATCATACATTACGCCAACATTATAGATAGCATCGGCATAGCCTTTGTCAGCTGCTTTTTTATACCATTCAAATGCTTTCTTCAAGTCTTGTGGAACATACTCTCCGCTATCATACACATAGCCTAGTTCAAACATCGCTTCAACATCACCATTGTTTGCGGCTGTTTCCAATTCTTTGATAGCATTAGTTACTGCTTCATCTTGCGCGTATGCAACGTTTGTGAACACCATACACAATAACACGAAAATTGATAACAACTTTATTTTCATAATATTCTCCTTATATTCATTTGTATTTTATATCAAAAAAAATCATATGTTACAATATAAACTATCTGATTTCATGTATCATTTCTATTGCGAGTTTCTGTGCTTGTTCGATTTGTGATAATGTTAATTTACCAATAGCTTCCTCTTTTTGTTTTTCAGCATCTTCGTTGCCAAGTGATGCAGAAACGATTAAACATGCGACTGCTTTGACATAGTCTTGCTCTATTCCATCGCCAAAGTAATACATGACAAATAAATTGAATGCGGCAACATCGTTCTTTTGCATAGTTGCTTGGATGAATAAGTTGTATGCTTTTTCAGGGTCCTTTCCAACATCTTCACCAATCATATATATAAGACCTAATGCCGTTTGAGCATCAGCATCGCCACCAGTTGCACCCTTTTCATAATATTCGATTGCTTTTTGCATATCTCGCTCAACGCCGTCGCCAGCTTCACATATTTCACCTAATTTATATAAAGCACCAGCATCATTTTGCTCTGCTGCTTTTTCATACCATTTGATAGCTTCATGGATATTTTCATCTACACCTATTTCATAATAATACATAGTAGCTAAGTGATATTGTGCATATGAATAGCCTTGGTTTGCAGACATGTGTAGCCACTCAACAGCTTTCATATAGTTTTGTGAAACGCCTTCACCCTCGTAATACATGACACCAACCATATATTGAGCGTGATAGTTGTTCTTGATAGCAGCTTTCATATATAAGTCGAACGCTTTTTTCAAATCTTGTGCGACTTCATTGCCTTTTTCGTACCTATGAGCTAATAAACACAATGCAATATCGTCGCCAGCAAGTGCTTTCTCTTCTATTTCTTGAAATGTAAAACTCATTGTTTTTACCTCTCTATATTTATTGATAACTCTTTTGCTAACATTTGCACTCATACGTAAGTGACATGAGGTTTTTTTAAGGAGCAACGAAGTTTTAGTGTGACGTTCTACAAAAATCAATTAATAACATATCTGCAACAACTAACCTTGCCATCGCCTCAGCAATAGGCACAGCCCTAGGCGCAACGCATGGGTCATGCCTGCCGTTTGTGATAACTTCGATCTCGTTACCATCAACATCTATAGAGCGTTTAGGTATCGTGATAGATGGTGTCGGCTTTAATGCAAAGCGTAAAACGATATCTTCGCCGTTTGATATGCCGCCTAGTGTTCCGCCAGCGTTATTTGAGAGGAAGCCTTCTTTTGTCATCTCGTCGTGCATTTCGCTACCACGCATTGTAGCCGCTTCAAACCCTTTACCAAATTCAACACCTTTTACGGCTGGGATACCCATGATAGCATATGCAAGCCTTGCATTTAATCTATCAAATACTGGTTCACCAAGCCCTATTGGAACATTTTTTATAACGAGTTCAACAACTGCGCCGATAGAGTCTCCAACTGCTTTTGCAGAGCGAACTTCTTGCTCCATAGCATCTGCCATTTCACGAGAAGCTGTTCTCATTGCGTTGTTTTCTATGAAAGACTTATCGAAGTCGGTTGCTTTTACGTTGCCCACTTGTATAACATATGCGAAAACATCTATACCCTTTTCATCTAATATCTTTTTGGCAACAGCGCCACCAGCGACTCTGCCAATAGTTTCCCTTGCAGATGCTCTACCACCGCCACGATAATCACGCACACCATATTTTTTGTGGTATGTGAAATCTGCATGACCTGGACGAAAAACATTTTTAACAGCATCATAGTCTTTTGAGCGTTGCGACGTGTTGCGCACCATGATTGCAATCGGTGTACCTGTCGTTTTGCCTTCGAACACGCCTGACAAAATCTCTGCTTTATCGTCTTCGCTTCTGCTAGTTGTTAAATCGCTTTGACCTGGTTTTCTGCGATCAAGTTCATACATTATATCTTGCACAGATAAGTTTATGCCCGCTGGGCAACCATCAATCACTACGCCTAACGCTTCGCCGTGGCTCTCGCCAAACGTTGATATCCTAAACATTTCTCCAAAAATATTACCTGACATATATCCTCACTAACATTTTACTTATATAATAACCAACGCCACAGCTAATTAAACATAGCGTGACATTCAAAAAAATATTCAATAATGCTACACCCACTCTATTGCTATCAAACAAAGATATTGTATCAAGAGAAAATGTAGAAAATGTGGTGAAAGCACCTAAAAATCCTGTGAACACCAATAAGCTAACTTGCGCGTTAAAAGCAGAAAAAGCAAACAATACACCCGCCAAAAATGAACCTAAAACATTCGCCAAAAGCACTCCCAGTGGGAATGTTGGCAAAAATTTATAAACGCCAGTCACAAGCAGATACCTACAACTAGCACCTAGAAAACCACCTAAACCGACATACAAAATATTCTTCACATTAACGACCTTTAATTTTTTGCTTTACATATAATATCAAGAAGTATAGCATATGGCAATGTTTTATAATATTGATACACACATAATTTTAACCTTTTTGTTTTGCGTTGCAATAAATATCCCGTTCGGAATGCTACGCACAAGGTATAAAACTTTTTCACTAGGGTGGTTTCTCTGCATCCATACCCCTATCCCTATTTCTGCGATTGTACGTAAAACATTAGGCATTGGCTGGATGTCTCTACCATTGCTCTTAATCTTCAGCATGCTTGGGCAAATACTTGGCAGAATAATTATGGAAAAACTTGTCAAAACAAATAACCGTACATCTATTTAACATATTCGCAATTTTAGTTTTACATTCTGCTAACTTTCTTTTTACATTTCCACAACTAATACCTTACAACACTCCTATACTATGGTGAAAATTTTATATAGGGGTAGATTATGTCAATCAAGGGAATAATATTTGATTGGGCAGGCACAACTGTCGACTATGGTTGCTTTGCACCGGTTCAAGTTTTCATCGAAATTTTCAAGGAAAAACAAATAGAGGTTACATTAGAAGAAGCTCGCAAACCTATGGGACTTTTGAAATACGACCACGTTAAAGCTATGCTTTCAATGGAACGTATCGCAAACGAGTGGAAAAATATATACGGCAGAGAATGGGCGGAAACAGATGTTGATGAAATGTATCAATCATTTGAAGAAAAATTGTTTAAAATTTTACCTAACTTCGCGACACCTGTTCCAAGATGTTTAGAAACTATCAAATATTTACGTGATAATGATATAAAAATCGGCTCTACAACTGGCTACACTAAAGAGATGATTGACATCGTCGCGAAGCATGCAAAAGAGCAAGGCTACGCACCTGACTACTGCATTACATCTACAGAGATGCCAAAAGGCAGACCTTATCCATACATGGTATTCCAAAACATCATCACACTTGCACTAGATAATTTATATGAAGTCGCAAAAGTTGGCGACACTGTATCTGACATCCAAGAAGCTAGAAACGCTGGTATTTGGGCTGTAGGCATTATCAAAGGTAGTAGCGAACTTGGGCTTACGCTTGATGAAGTAAACTCACTCGATAAAAGTGAACTTGCAAAACAAATGAACATCGTGAAGGAGCGTTTGTTTGATGCTGGTGCTCACTTCGTTATTGATGATATCGGCGAGTTACCTAGCGCAATTAATGAAATCAACACGTTGGTTGCTAAGGGAGGTCGTCCATAATGGCTAACCAATATATACTACTAACTCCTGGCCCACTTACAACTACAAACACAGTTAAAGAAGCTATGCTTAAAGACTGGTGCACATGGGACGCTGAATATAACAACCTTGTACAAGACCTACGTGATAGAGTTTTATCAATAGGTGTAAAAAATAAAGATGCTTACTCAACTGTTTTAATGCAAGGTAGCGGCACTTTCTCGGTTGAAAGTGTTATCGGCAGCACAGTTGGCAAAGATGACAAACTACTTGTGCTTACAAATGGAGCATATGGCGACCGCATTGGCGAGATAGCAGAAATGTTAAACCTCGACTATAAAAGCATAAACTTCGGCGAAAGTGGTGCAATTGATTTAGCAGTTGTTGAAAGAGAACTATCATCGGCTAAGTATACTCACGTAGCAGTTGTACATTGCGAAACAACTACAGGCAGATTAAACCCTATATTTGAACTAAGTGCGATTGTTAAAAAACACAACATCACATATATTGTTGATGCAATGAGTAGCTATGGCGGTATAGCGATTGATGTTGAAGCACTTGATTGCGATTTCCTTATATCATCATCTAATAAATGTATCCAAGGTGTTCCAGGTTTCGGCTTCATCGTTGCTAAAAAGCAAGCTATCGAGGCATGTAAAGGCAAAGCAAAATCGTTATCGTTAGACTTATACGGCCAATGGAGCGCTATGGAAAAAGGTAATGGCAAGTGGCGTTTCACATCGCCTACGCATGTTGTGCGTGCTTTTTACCAAGCACTGCTTGAGCTTGAGCAAGAAGGCGGCGTAAACGCTCGTGAAGCAAGGTATAGAGCTAATCACAAAGTATTAATTGATGGCATGCGTTCACTAGGTTTTGAAACGCTTGTGAATGATGAGCAAATGTCGCCTATCATCACAACTTTCTGCGTGCCTGAAAATAGCAACTTTTCATTCAACGAGTTTTATAAAAATTTAAAAACTAAAGGATTTGTGATATACCCTGGCAAGCTTACAGAGCGTGAAACTTTCAGGATAGGTAACATCGGCGACGTTACACCAGAGAACATGAAAAGCCTTATTCTAGCAATAGAAAGCTCTATCTAGTGAGATGAATATGGAAAATATTGAACAATCAACGCTAGAAATTAAAGGCATAAACAAAACTTTTGGTAACACAAAGGTTTTGAACGATATAAACATATCAATCAACGCTGGAGAATTTGTATGTTTTTTAGGGCCATCAGGCTGTGGAAAAACTACAATGCTTCGCATACTGGCAGGGCTTGAAACAGCTGATAACGGCTCTATCACTTTTGAAGATAGAGAGCTTACAAAACTCCACCCTGGCAAACGTGGCTTTGGTATGGTTTTTCAGTCTTATGCGTTGTTTCCAAACATGACAGCTTATGACAATATCGCCTACGGATTAAAGCAACAAAAAAAATCTCCAGAGCGTATTGAAAAAGAAGTCAACAGAGCATTAAGCCTTGTTGGTTTAAGCAAAGGCAAGGATAAATACCCATCAGAAATGAGTGGCGGACAACAACAACGTGTAGCACTAGCAAGAGCAATGGTGCTATCGCCAAAAATTTTATTGCTAGATGAACCGTTATCGGCACTAGATGCAAAAGTTAGGGCAAAGCTTCGCCGTGATATTAAGAAAATCCAACGATTAGGTATCACAACTATCATGGTTACACACGACCAAGAAGAAGCACTAACAATGAGTGACAAAATCGTTGTAATGAATAACGGCGAAGTTGTACAAATTGGCTCACCTAGCGAAATATATGACTCGCCAGTAAATGAGTTCGTTGCAGACTTCATAGGCGCTGTAAACTTCATCAGAGATGATGAAGGCACAAAAGCTATCCGCCCAGAACACGTTTTAATACGTGAAGAAGCTAACGAAGATACTATTGAAGGCACACTCAGAAGCTGGGAATATCGTGGCTCTTTCTATAGACTTCGCTTAAAAGTTGAAGAGCCAAAATGTAAAATTGATATTGATGTTTCTAGCAACATCTTAAAAAACACGGAACTTGTGCGTGATATGAAATTTTTCTTAGAACTCGATAAAGACTATGTGTTGGAGTACGCAAATGGCTAACCACACTTACTCTTCAAGTGCTGAGGTTGCTGACAAGTTTAAAAACGTGCTTACATTTGGCATGTTGATATTCCTTATTGTTGCAATCATCCTTCCAATGATTAGCCTTTTTAGATATGCGTTCATTGACCCAACAGGTAGGTTTGTTGGTATTGATAACTTTGTCATATACTTCCAGTCGCCTAACTTGAGCGTGTCTGTACTCAACACGATATTTGTTTCAAGCGTTACAACAGTCATATCTGTTACTCTTGGCTTCCTCTATGCTTATGGTATTAGTAGGACGGCTATCAAGTTTAAGTCTATTTACCACTATATGATATTTTTGCCGTTATTTGCACCAACTATGCTTTACGGTATCGGGCTTGTTTACCTATTTGGGTTTCAAGGTGTTATCACTAACGGTTTTTTCGGATTACTCCCTTTCACATTTGAGTTACCGATTTATGGAGCGTTAGGGATAATCATATCAGAAGTGTTATATACACTTCCACAAACGTTTTTGCTAACGTATGTAGCATTATCAAACACAGATTACCGCATGTATGAAGCAGCTGACATGCTTGGTGCATCACAGTGGGAGCAATTCAGAACAATCACACTACCTAATGCAAAGTATGGCATAATATCTGCAATGTTTGTTGCATTTTCGCTATCTTTTACAGACTTCGGCGCACCAAAAGTTATCGGTGGAAACTTCAACGTGCTTGCGACTGACGTATACAAACAAGTCGTAGGTCAGCACAACTTTAGCATGGGTGCAGTTGTTAGCATATTATTGATGTTGCCGTCATTATTATCGCTAATCATTGATAAGATTGCCAAAAACAGAGATTCCGTCAACGCAAAATCTAAACCATTCGTATGTAAAAAGAATAAAAAACAAGATATCTTCTTTGAGATATACTGCGCAATGATTTCATTCGGTGTTTTAGCGTTCTTGCTTATAGTGCTTGTTGCATCGCTTGTTCAGCTATGGCCTTACGACTTAACGCCTACATTGAGCAATTTTACATTCACTAACTTAAACGGTAGCTCGTGGGAGTTTTATTTCAACTCTATCATGATCGCACTATTCACTGCAATTTTCGGAACAGCAATCACTTTTCTATCAGCTTATTTGATAGAGAAAAACAACTCTTTCACACGTGTGAGAAGGTTGACATATTTAGTGTCGCTTGTGCCATTGACATTGCCTGGTATGGTTATTGGTATATCATACATACTATTTTTCAATGCAAAATCGTTCGATATCTTTGGCATTAGCATTGCAAACCCGTTCAATGGCATATATGGAACATGGATGATACTCATACTTGCAAACATTGTGCACTTATACACTTCAAGTTTCTTAATGCACACAACGTCGCTAAAGAAGCAAGATAAAGAGTATGAATCAATCAGCGCATCTATGAACATCCCTTGGTATAAAACATTCTTTAAAGTCAATTTACCTTTATCAAACGTTTCTATACTAGAGAGTTTCAGCTATCTGTTCGTACAATCTATGGTAACAATCTCTGCGGTTGTGTTCTTATACACACCTACATCTAACCTTGCATCAGTTGCAATCGTCAACCTGTCTGATAGGGGCGAAGTTGCAAAAGCTGCGGCAATGGGGATATTGATTATCATAACAAATATTTTAGTAAGATTAATAATTGATACAACAAAAAGTATTTTAAAAAAAAGGAGAAAGTAATATGAAAAAATTACTAACATTATTAGCTGCATTATTCGTGACAGCATGTGTCAACAAAGAAGCAGCGCAAAAGGAACTAACAGTCTACACAGCACTAGAGGATGAACAAATCCCTGTGCTACTTGAAAAATTTAACGCACAACACCCAGACATCAAAGTAAACATAGTGAGAGATTCAGGCGGTATCATCACATCAAGGTTACTTGCAGAAAAAGCTAACCCACAAGCAGACGTTATCTGGAGCATACCAGTAACTAGCTTAATCGCTATCGACAAAGATAATGTACTTGCTGGCTACAACGCAAAAGGCGCTGATAAAATCAACCCTAAATTTAAAGATGGAAGCAAGGAACCTAAATGGATTGCAAACACAGCAGTTTTCACAACTATTGTTGCAAACAAAGTTGAGTTAGAAAAAAAAGGTATCGCACTTCCAACAACTTTAACAGACTTAACTAAGCCTGAATATAAAGGCCTTATCACTATGCCTAACCCTAACTCATCTGGTACTGGTTTCTTCATCGTTGCTGGTATTTTACAAGCTATGGGCGAAGAAAAAGGCTGGGAATTTTTAGATGCACTACATAAAAACATAGGTATCTACTCTCACTCTGGCTCAAAACCTGGGCGTGATGCTGCTGCTGGTGAATACCCTATCGGCTTAACTTATGACTATCCTGCAATCTTTTTGAAAAACAATGGCTCGCCAATCGAAGTTATCTTCCCAAAAGAAGGCTCTGGATATGACCTTGAAGCAAACGCACTTGTAAACAAACCAACAATCAAAGAAGAAGCAAAAATCTTTGTTGACTGGACAATCTCTCAAGAGCCTATGCAAGTTTATGCTAAAACTTACGGTATTACAGCTGTAAAAACTGATATCCCTACTCCAAAAGGTTACCCAGCAAACCCTATTGACCAACTAATAGACATCGACCTACAATGGATATCTGACAACAAACAAACTATCTTAAGCGACTGGAGCAAAAGATATAACCAATAATTGTCACCCCTACTTAGATAACATAATAAAATACCCTGAAGTTGATCGACCATCGCTTCAGGGTATTTTCATGCGCAAATTTATTATGACATCGTCGCTTTGCATTGACTAGTAGCTAAAAGTGTAGTATTATGACATAACCATATATGGAGGACTTAATGATAACATACGCTGAACTATCAAAAAGCATGCAAGATTATCTGGGCTTTAAACTTTCTGGCTCAAGCTTAGTATTTTTGATATTCATGGCTGCAGCATTTGCAGTGTTAATACTTGCTTACATCTTACACCTTGTTAAACAATATAAGGAACTTAAACAAACTACAGATACTTTCGACTACGAAGTAAAGTATATAAAAAAGAAAGAAGTAGATAACTCTGGCTACCATCAAGGAATTTTCCGTGACGACAGCTCTACAAAGTTTGAAAAGAAAGACGACATACTCAAAAGAATTAAAAAATAAACGCAACAAGGGCAAGTCATCGCTTGCCCTATCTAACCTATTTCCACAATTACCTAAATTTTATTAAAACGCAAGATGGGCATGCTATAAGCCGGATTCTGTAACATATAAAAATATGTAGCAGTCATTTATCTAGCATACTTGTTGCCAAGCATATCGTGCAGCTAACCCATAGCTAAAACGGACGAGCAGCCCTCGCTACTATTTGCCTTGCACCAAATGGGGCTTGTTCGGCACCAACTGTTACCAGCTAGTCGGTAAGCTCTTACCTCACCTTTTCACCCTTACCTAATAAATAGGCGGTTATTTTCTGTAACGCTTTCCCCGCATCTCTGCGAACTGAGGTTATCAGTCATTCTGCTCTATGGTGTCCAGACTTTCCTCTAATGTATAAAACACCAGCGACTGCTCGCACACCCATCATTGCGGTGCTAATATAACAGCAAGCACACCTATTTTCAATAGTTTTTAACATTAAAGTTGATTATAGCGCAGAAATATTGTATAAACTCGGTATGGATTTAACGTTATTAACAAAAGATTTTAAAAAAGATGAGCGAGTTATTGTAGCTATGTCTGGCGGAGTGGATAGCTCTGTGACTGCTATGCTCGCAAAGCAAGCTGGCTGCCAAGTTATTGGTATTACACTAAAAATGTTTGGCAATGACGACAGCTTTTATGACGATGCAAAACGCGTCGCTGAATTTTTAGACATTGAGTGGCACTTAGAGGATTGCACCGAGTCGTTCTCTCAAGATGTTATTAATCACTACATCAGGGAATATAAAATGGGGCGCACACCTAACCCATGCTCAAGATGTAACCGTGTAGCAAAAACAAAATACCTGTTTGACGCTATGCAAAAATATGACGCCACAAGCATAATTACTGGCCATTATGCTTCGCTTAAAAACGTAGATGGGCAAAACTACATCACAAAAGCAAGCGACGCTAATAAAGATCAATCTTACTACTTAAGCTTGATTGAGCCGTTCCACTTAAACTTGATGAAGTTCCCACTTGGGCAGATTGACAAATCAATCACAAGAAAAATCGCAGAAGAACATGGCCTACCCGTTGCAAACAAACCAGATAGCCAAGAAGCGTGCTTCTTAATGGATAAAGACTATCGTGAATTCCTTGAGCCATACTCTAAAAACTGGCGCATGGGTGACTTCACAATGAACGGCAAAGTATTAGGCAAACATAAAGGCATACACAACTATACACCAGGCCAGCGACGTGGCTTATCAATTAGCTATACTGAGCCACTTTATGTAAAGTCGGTCGACGGCAAAACTGGCGAAGTTCAACTAGATGTTAAAAAGAACGTGTTTAAACGTGGTGTTGTGTTGCGTGATTGCTCGTTCTTGCCAATGGCAAAGCTTGTTGATAATGTATCTGCTAAGCTACGCTACAGAATGAACGATGAGCCTTGCAAAATGGAACAAGCACCTGATGGAAAATGTTTCGTGCTGTTCGACAAGCCACAATTTGCACCTGCTAAAGGACAAACCGTTGCACTCTACAAGGATAACCTTGTTGTTGGTGGCGGCACTATTGACGATATTTTTTAAATAATATAAAGTATAAGGAGAGAATTATGCCATCATTTGACACAGTTAGCGAAGTCGACACACAAGAGCTTGACAACGCCGTAAACAACTTGAAGAAAGAACTAAACTCAAGGTTCGACTTCAAAGGCTCTAACACAGAAGTTGACTTAAACAAAAAAGATAAAATCGTTAAGTTTGTAACAACTGACGACATGAAGATGAACATCTTAAAAGAAATGCTTATCGTAAACGCAACAAAACGTAAAGTGGACAGCCGTTTCCTAGAGTTTGGCGAAGTTGAAAAAGCTGGCGGCGCTATGCTGAAACGTGAAGTGAAAGTGAAAGAAGGCATCGACAAAGAAAATGCTAAAAAAATCACTTCTGCTATCAAAGAAAGCAAACTCAAAGTAAATGCTTCAGTGATGGACGGCAAAGTCAGAGTTGAAGGTAAAAAAATCGACGACCTACAAGCCGTAATGACACTTTTAAAAAACAAAGTAGACCTACCACTAAACTTCATCAACATGAAAAGCTAATTAAACGATAAAGGGGGATTTGTTAATCCCCCTATTTTCTTATCTACCTGTTGGCTTCGCTTTTTCAATTTTCTCAATCACAACGCCTGCTATCTGCATAGCGCAATCTGTTGCTTTTGCATATTGCTTTATTGCAACAACATCCACACTTAAAAAATTCAAAAACTCAGGATTTTCAGCGACATATGCAACAAGCTTCGCTTTATCTTCTACGTGTACGTCATACACTGTCATAAACGATAACCCATCTGCAACGCCTTTACAGCCATATGTCTGATTGTATTGCCCAAGTTCGTTTTTTAGCAGTTCCTCAGCTTCTTCAAGTGGCTTTAGCGCAGCAACTTGTTCTGCTTTCAACTGCTTATGTAGCGAAAAAGCTTGCTTGATGATATTGTCTGTTTGAGATTTTATCTCCTTTTTGCCGTCATGAAGTTTCAGCAATAACTCTGCACCCTCCACAAACGTTTGTTCGTCAGTAATTTTTAAACGCTTAGCTTGCTCAACGACGTCTGCATGTGTAAAGTCTGGTAGCGAAAATGTTATGCTCTTATTCATCATCGCCTCCTAATATCCAGACCAGCTACGTGGGTAATACTTCGATTCATCAGCTAAGTATTTGTAAAACAATGGGTCGCTTTTTGGTGCTTTCTTTGTAGTTTTCTTTGGTTGCTCTTTGGTTGGCTGATTTTTTGGGGTTTGTTTTTTGGTAGGTTTCATTTGACTTGTCCTTTTGAAATGATTTACTTGATTAAAAGTAGAATTTGCTTGAATGCAATATGTGACGAGGAACTCACCACGCAATTTATAAGTAGCAACATTGCAAATATATGTCAAAGATTATTTCAACAAAACACCTTGTAAAAACAAAATTGCTCACCAATGTTGAGAAAGTAATGAAAACTAAGGAAACGACTTAAAAAGGCTAACAAAGCTTTTATTTAAAATATGTACTTGAATTTTTATTAGTTGATACTATATTTATGTTACCAAGTAGTACGAGGCAACAATGAGTATTATTTCAAAAGCAACGAAAGTGATCGTTGACAAAATTTTTCCAGACAACGAACCCATAAAACAAGTGAAAACCCTTGAGGGACAATTAGTCGAGGCCATAATAGCCGATGATGCAGCCAAAGCAAGCCACTTAATATTAAGCGACATAAATATAAAAGCAACTGACCTAAAAGGCTCAACGCTACTTATGTACGCTGCATATTACGACAGGCACGATATCCTACTAGCCTTGATCAACAAAGGCGCAAATGTCAACTCTAAAACTCTAATCGGAAGCACAGCGCTAATGGTCGCAGCTCAATCAGGACACTATGAAATAACAAAGACTTTACTAGCACACGGTGCCGATGTTGATGTACATGACGATAGCGGCGGTAACGCACTTATATATGCATCTGAACGTGGTTTCAGCAACATTGTCAGCCTGCTAATTAAATATAACGCAAACATTAGCGCAAAAGCACAAGAAGACATGAACGCCTTACTCACAGCATCATATTATGGCCAAAGTAGAGCAGTACAAACATTAATAGACAACGGTGCAGATATCGAAGCACGCAACCACAAGGGGTATACAGCACTTATGTTTGCAGCGTATTATGGTCATTGTGGCGCAGTTAAAACGTTGCTAGAAAACAACTCTAATATTGATGCGAAAAATGATATTGGTGCAACAGCCCTTATATATGCTTCATCAAATGGTCAAAAAGATACGGTTGAAATATTGCTAGAACACTCAGCAAATATCAACGAGCAAGATAATGATGGTTCTACAGCACTAATGCTTGCCTCTATTGATGGGCATTATGACACAGCAAAACTATTGCTTGATAATAAAGCTGATGTGCATATCAAAGGGAAATATGGCTATAATGCACTCATGTATGCAGGCTTTTATGGGCATAGCAACGTTTTACAACTATTGCTGAACAATGCTGCTGATATTAACGCAAAAAACAGTTTCGACTGGACAACGCTTATGTATGCAGCATCTGAAGGGCACCTTGAAACAGTGCAAACTTTAATAGACAACAAAGCTAATATGTACATATCTGACCAAAAAGGAAAAACAGCTATGATGTTAGCTGATGAAGAAGGACGCACCGAAGTTGCTAATTTACTTAAAAGGTGTTCCGCAAATTAACCTTATATACATATACTTCTTGACAGGCTAGACAATGTTCTACATAATACCCTAACTATACACAAGGGTACAAATCATGAAACAGAACTATAAAATGCTTGCAATCATCTACTTAGCAGCTATCGCTGCGCCAATAAATTTCTACAAAGTTCCACCTGTAATGGCTGATCTTATCGAAAAACTTGGGCTTAGTGTTGCGCTATCAGGTTGGTTAATGACAGTGTTTGCAATCGTTGGACTAGTTTTTGCATTACCTGCTGGGCAACTTGTACATAAACTCGGGCTTAAACGCTCAATAAGCATTTCGCTTATTGCATTAGTGGCAGGTTCAACCATCGGTTATTTCTCAACAAATCTATCAATAATGTTAGCAAGTAGAGCTATTGAAGGTATTGGTTTGTGTCTGCTTTCGATCGCTGGTAGCACTGCTATTTTAGCATGGTTTCCATCTAAAGGTAGAGGACTCGCAATGGGCGTGTGGGCAACTTGGGTTCCATTCGGCACGTTCCTTATATACATGGTTCCTTTAAGCGCATGGCAACAAATGTGGATCGTTGGAATTGCTTACACAGCAATTATCCTAGTTGCATTCCAACTGATATTCAAGCTACCTGATGACTATTCAACATCACAAGAAAGCAAAAAAGATAATAAAGCTGCTTACAACAATAGCGCTATATGGCTACTCGCTGGACTATTCATGCTGTTCAACATCATGTCTATCTCTGTAAAAAGCTACTTGCCATTATACTTGCTCAACGTACACGAAATGCAACAAGGCGCAATTATGACAAATATCATCATGTTTGCATCATTATTCGGTGGCCCTCTTGCTGGGTTGGTTTTAACTAGGATAAACGCGTTTAAAATATTGATTGTCGGATCTATCGTATACGCAGGCTTCCTCTCAGTGTTATTCAATGTAGATGTTGCAATGATTGCAATATTGCTCGTCTTCATAGGTATTTTACTTGGTGTTATCCCAGCTGCTACATTTTATAGCGTACCACGTGTCATGAAAGATGAAAGCCTTACAAGCATCGGTATGTCGATTGTTTCACTTGGGCAAAATACGGGCATGGTGCTTGGCCCAATTTTATTTAGCAACATTATTGATAATTTTGGCTGGTCGGCTGGTGGCTATAGTGTTGCTATGTGCATGCTACTAGCTGGTGCTATAGCTGTTATTCTATTATCAAAAAAATAATGGCAAGCATCAATTCATTGATGTTATTAAACATAAACACTATATCATTTTAATCTATTTTTATTTCTATTGACTTTTAAGACTGTTTTTGTTTTAATTTAGAAGTAAAATTAGTATTAAAATGGTTATTTATGTCAAACAAAATAAGTTCAACAAATAAAGCTATTGTAGTTATAATAGCACTCATGATAATTGCGCTCACTAGCGTTATCTTTTTTTCACTACCGATAGAGTCACCTCAAGTAGACTATAAAATCAATCAAAATTATGATAGGACTATATCTGTTCTCGCTACACGCGTCAATGAACCACTATCATTTGCAGACGAAAACGGTAAGCCTTCTGGTTATTATGTTGAGTTACTTTATATGCTTGCAGATAAAATCGGCGCAAACGTTGATATCGAATTTATCGACAACCAATATATTAATGAATCGCTAACTGGTGGCGCTATAGATTTAGTGCTTGGCTACGACATCGACAATGTACCTGAAGGCATAATCACTACACTTAGATTTACTACAGATGATATTGCTGTTTTCGGCAAAGAAAAAGTTGTCGATTTCAAAGAAGCTCTCACAAAAAAATTAGCCGTTGTTAAAGATGACTTCACCCATAATAATGTTGTCAAACCTTATGGCATGGAAAGTATTACAACATTGTATAACAGCCCTGCTGAAGCACTACTATCTGTTGTAAACAACAAAAACAATTACGCAATGATGAGATATAGCCTTGGCAGACGCACTATGGCGCAAATTGGCAATACTTCGCTAGTCAGCACTCAGCCACTACTATTACACATACAAACAGGATTTGCAGCACCAGAAAAAAACGCTGAACTTGTGAACGAATTAAATAATGCTTTTGTATCTTTATATCAAAACGGCACAATCAACGAACTTTCAGATAAATGGCTAGGCGAGTATGTTAATATTTTAAGTATTAAAGATGTTATTGTTGGTGAAATGCCTACACTATTTTCTATCATGATTATTGCTTTTGGCGCTTTAACTGTTGTGTACATCAAAAGAATGCGCCAATCAGTTGTAAGTGTAAGCGATAAACTTTCACTTCAAGAACGTAACCTTGAATATTACAAGTCACTTGTCGACTACACACATATTAACTACGATAGCGTACACGAGATGAACCTCACTCAAAACTCACTATCAGATCCACTTACAAAAAAGCTAGCAACAAGGCTAGTAAACTGTAACGGCACACCTAGTTACGATGAAACTGTCGAACAAGCCATCAAATACTTCGTACAAGATAAATATATCCCTGACTTTGTCGAACTGTTCAACCGTGAAAATCTACTCAACTTACATATGCAAGGCATGAATAGATTTTACCATGAAATTAAGTTTAAAACAGGGCTACAAATGGGAACTTGGAAACGTATCACAACAGCACTGTTCGACCATAAGCTTGATAATAGCGTACGCATGCTTTGCCTTATTGAAAATATTGATAGAGAAAAACAACTCACTGAAGAAGCTTCAAGAGATTCTCTAACAAGGCTATATAACAAAGCTACTACTACTAAACTTATATCAAACATCATGCAAGAGTCCACACCAATGCAAGACACTCATGCATTATTTATTATTGATATCGATAACTTTAAAACAATCAATGATACATGTGGCCACGCATTTGGTGACAGAGTTATCATCATGTTTGCATCGGTTCTAAAACGTCACTTCCGTGATACCGATATTGTTGGGCGCGTCGGTGGTGATGAGTTTATACTATGCTGTAAAAACCTTCCATCGCTCGAATGGCTAGATGAAAAAGCACAACTGCTTTCGCAAGCCTTAAACATGATGGTAGAATATGATGGGAAAACGTTTACAACGTCATGTAGCATTGGTATTTCTGTATACTTCAAACATGGCGACAACTTCCAAGACTTGTATAAAAATGCCGACAAAGCACTATACATGACAAAAGAACGTGGTAAAAATGGCTACACTATATTGCCAGATGATAAAAAAGATTAATTAGTAAAGTAATTCAGAATTGGTGTTTTTAAGGAACTTGTTAAACTCACGATAAGTGGCATCAGACTGTTCTTTAAGGGCATCATGCATTTCATCATAGTTCGATAATAATAAATCAGTCATATCAACACTTATGCTTCTTGCCATAACAAGTTTTTTAAATATATCTACAACTTCATCACATGTCATACCTTTGCGATACGGCCTATCTTCAACCAGCGCAACAAACATGTCAGCTATGCACATTATACGGCTAGGAACATCTAACTGCTCGTCGACTAAACGAAACGGATAACCATTCCCCGTGAGTCGCTCATGGTGATACGATGCCCAACGCGTAATATCAGCTATCCCACCAACATGCGATAATATGTTATATGTATGGTATGAATGAGTACTCATGATGATGCGCTCTTCGCGGTCTAATGCAGCTTGTTTTTCAAGTATTTTAACAGGCACTGCAATTTTACCGAGGTCATGCAACCAGCCAGCTATACTCATTTTCATTTGAGTAAATTCATCGTAACCCGCTTTATTAGTCATCATTCCAGCTATAAGTGAAACGCCTGATGAGTGAGTTGCCGTAAATTTGTTTTTGTAGTCAATAATGCGAGAAAAGCTGCGGGCAAACTCAAGTAGCGAGTTCTCACATAAGTTAACATTGGATTTGTGTTTATCAAGAAAAGCTGTTAGATAGTTGCCATAGTCAATATCAAGCCAGAACGACTCTCTCTTAGAGATTTTGCTAAAAGCTTCGATAACATCTGGATGAGCATATTTTTCGCTGAAGCCAATCACTTTTTCGGTAATTCTATATGTTTGCGCTAGAGTATGTTCATCACGAGTTATAAAAATTTCAATTTTATCTGCAACAGCAATTATCCAAGCTTCAATGGGTATTTCATCGCCGTTTTCATCAAATTTATTTCGACCATAATCCCACCTAGCATGGTGGTGAAGTATGATTTTTGCAACCCTATTCAGCTTATCAAAATCTTTGAGCATGTTGTATCCAGCTAAAGGGTGAAAATATTCGCTTTCAAATGTAGTCGCATTGGCAAGCAACTTACCCTCACTAGATGAGAGCACACCTATATCGTGTAATCTTGAGGCAATGATAAGGTCAAACAACGAACTATTATCAAGCCCCATAGCTTCACCAATATTAAGGGCAATATTAGCAACCCTAGTTTGATGTTTTTTAAGCTCAGGATTAACAGAATCCATTGTCGCAGTGAACGACAAAACAATATCTAATAGGTTTACATTTAAAAGTGACATATATATATATTACTCTTAAGCGCCAAAATGTCAATATTTTTCGTGCTCTGCAAAAGTTTTTAAAAAAATTATAAAAAAAATGAAAATTATGTATTGACAAGTGTTTAAAAATTAGTTATAAAGTTACTCCAATGCGGGTGTAGCTCAGCTGGTAGAGCGCAACCTTGCCAAGGTTGAGGTCACGGGTTCGAGCCCCGTTACCCGCTTAAATTAAAATGGCAACGTGGAAAACATATGTTTAAACGTAGTCTGGATATGGCGACGTGGCCGAGAGGTTAGGCAGGGGCCTGCAAAGCCTTGTACTCCGGTTCAAATCCGGACGTCGCCTTTAGTTAAATTTTTTTGTTGACATTCTGCTTTTTTTAGAGTAGGTTATCAACTCAGTTGTTGCCCAAGTAGCTCAGTCGGTAGAGCAGTGGACTGAAAATCCACGTGTCGGTGGTTCGATTCCGCCCTTGGGCACTTTAAATCAAGGATGCCTTTTAGGTATCCTTTTTTTAGTTTTTCACACGACATTTGAATTATTACTAACGCATGTTAGTTTTATAATTAGCAGAGTCCTCCTTTTATTTTGTTTTTTCGCGATTACAAATATTAGGGCTCTGCTTTTTTTGTGCCCATTTTTAAACCTTAGCGGTGTGTTATGCAAATAAACACATCAGTTAAGCACTACTCAATACCACTACACCACGAATTACTAGTTGAAACAGATTATAACTATGAAGAAACTGTTATACTCAATCAACTACTATACTCCTTTAACAACAATCCATCAAAGTCATTAAACGTCTACGATATTAAGAATATGTCATGCTATTGCAAAAGCGTAAAAACACTTAGAAAAGTGCTTGAAAGGCTTATAAACAAAGGCTTTGTTCTTAAAAGTATCAACTCGCTATATAACACATATTATTACTCAATCAACCCCGATTACTTCTTAGAGTCAAACGAACTTGTCAGCTTGATTGAAACTAAGGACCTAGAATATGGCGATTATCACTATGCTGCATTAACAAATTTCTTTAGATTTCATTTGCTTGATAATGGCAAAACAACGCTTGAAATATCGGTACGACAGCTTAAAAAGGCTCTAAAAATGGATAAAAGCCTTACATCAATACGCACTAGGTTGAATGAGCTTGAAAACAATAATGTTGTTAAGCGTAAATTGAATGGCAGAATATATACGTATGAACTCTACCCAGATGTGTTGCTAAACCGAACACCTGAAGTTGTTGCAGAATATGCGAACGACCTTGACACCCTACTCACAAAGCATTGCGAACGTTTTGGTTATCATACATCATCAAGTAGTTTAGTAGTATTCAAGCGTATGCTAGATGAAGGGTATTCATACGAAGATTTACGACATATAATTGCATACCTTGGCAACGCTCATGAACAAGTGCGCAGGCTTTATACCTCTGCATCACACTTGCGTAATGCTTATGAAAAGCTATTCGAGAATGCATCAAAAGAGTTATCAAAGTCTAAAGCTAACAAGTATTTAGCAAGACTTATCAAAAATCAAATACCGATAGAAATTAATACTGTGAGTGCAATATCTGACGATCAAATATGGCAAGAAACACTGTCATTACTTGAGAAAAACAAAGGAATTATATACAATTCATACTTAACTGCTATCAATACAAATCGTTTATATGGCGAGTTTGACGACTATTTCAACGATATACTCATGGAAGTGTACACAAAAGCAAAATCTAAAAGGATTAGCCCACTAGCATTTCAAAAAACGTACTTACAAAAACTATTCCAATATCGTGTTGTCAATAGCTACAGAGAGCAAGCGCCGCTATTTGAACTTGAAGAAGATATCATTGGTGCAGAAGATGTTATCATTAATACAAATATGTATTATATTACAGATCCAAAGAAAATCCCTGTAGAACTATCGCACATACCCGTGAAGCATATCCAGCTATTTATGGATTACAGCATGAAAAGTGTAAATGGCAAACGTTCACAAGAAAGCCTTGCCATCGAATACGAATATTCTACTGGTAAAACGTGCGAAATAATCAAATATGTTCAATCTGAAATCGCAAAGCACTTCGGACATACGTTTGATGAGCCTCCACCCGATTAACAAATTATCGCAAAACTACCTCTTTTCTTATTAACAGTCAATCATCACAATACCAGTCTACTCAATATCAAAAATAGCTAAGATGATGTAATATCAATAGCTATAGCCAATTTATACTCATAACTTGAACAAATGTCCCTGAAATGCGTCGTTATTTTATTATTTTATGTGCATAGATGACGTGTTTTACAAGACCTCATTACACTTAAATTACCACTATCCGCAGTTTTTGGAAAACTATTCTTAGAAATTAACAAACTATCGTCAATAATCATCTCTATATAAAGTATGCTTAAGAGAATTGTACATAATTCATTGATAATATTAACCTCAAAAAAAGAATATGATAGTAAGTTACGCATAATTTATACAAAAAAGTCCAAATGAACCTTTTTCAAAACCACCTAAAACAAAATGAAGATTAAGCATGTATCTTATTCAGGTGGTAACATGCAACAAAATAACATTAACGAAATCTTAAACGAAACACTCACTGAAGTGGCAAAATTTTATATCAATATCGACAAGTACGACCTCGAAGATATTTTATGCAAAACTCTTTCAGAAGTATTAAGCGAATATTACGGATTTAAAATCGTAGCACATATTGACGATCACAATAGATTATCTTTGACTAAGCACGCATCACATCAAGGTGACGAATATGTAACGAACATGGACGTAAGCAATGTTAAAGAAAAGCATATCAGGGAAACAGTATCACGTTTGCAGTACATACTTGATTTACACGATGCTCAAGAATCGGTAATCAAAAATAGCTTTGGGATGTTGAATGTTGCTAAAGGCAAAGTGCAATCATACAACAAAATAACTGATACCTACACTATTCTGCTTGATGGTACGTACATTCTTGGCTACTGCAAACAAATGGATTTACCAATCGGTGAACGTAGAACTATCGCAACATCACATTGCTACTTTTACACAAAATACATCAAAATTGAAACGATTGAAAACAAACTAAGACCAATAATACACTTGAGTCGTAACGCAAAACGCTTTCCAGCTGCATTAATCAAATCATTTTCAGACAACAAGCAAATAAAACTTAAAACGCTTCGTCGCAACGCTGGCAAGCTAACAATTATTGAATGTAACACAGCAATCAAAAAAGAAGTTATAGCACAAGTATCTAGCGAACTTAACGGTGAATATATCAAACTCGTCAAGTCAACAGGCGGTGCATCATGAGTGAAGTGATACTTGGACGTGGTTATTTGTTAGATAGAGTTCGTAGAGGTAGGGCTAAAAAGATTATTATCCCTGCAAAAGATAGAATGCGTCATATGTGGGTGTTTGGCACAACTGGTGTTGGAAAAACTAAGCTAATTGAGGGGATACTTGAACAAGATATTCCAGCTGGTAACTCAGTTGTTTTTATTGACCCGAAAGGCGATACAAGCATATTTGCAAAAATCATACAAGTCGCAAGGAGTTGCGGACGTGAAAAAGACTTAATGCTATTTACCCCTGTTTATCCAGAGTTATCTGTACACTTTAACCCGTTAAGGCACTTCAAGATAGTTGAGGAGCAGAGTTCCCATATCGTTGCTGGCATACAAGATGGCAAAGAGCCATATTTTAAAAACATAGCAAAAGATATAAGTTCATCACTTGTGCTTATGTGGCACTTTATGACGTTTGGTCGTGTTGCAAATTCAAAAGACCTTGTACTCACAACTGATAACAATGCGTTCTCGCTCGTAAAAGTGCTTGAGCAGATGAACTATAACAACTTAACGAGTATTAGAAAGAACATAAACGCAAATTATGATAGCGCTGATGCACTTCGCCTTATTGCAAACCTAGATAGGCTTATACAAGTTGATGCTGAATATTATAATAAGGTGTCGTCGTCACTTTATACTGTGCTATCGCAAATGTGCAGTGGCAATGTTGGACGCATTGTCGGTAACACGCAAGCAAATCCGTTAATAGACGAACTTGAAAAAGGCAATTGCCCTATTTTTGTAGCACAGCTTGGCGCACTACTCACTCGTGAAACAGCATACGTTATTGCGAAGGTCATTTTATCATCGTTGCAAGCGTTTGCTGGACGTGTTTATTCTATCAATAAAGTGTTGAAAAAACCATTAACTATCCATATCGACGAAGCACAATCAACCCTATATCAAGGCATAGATGAACTATTTGCAAAAGCTGGCTCTGCAAATGTGTATCTGCATGGTTACTGCCAGAGTATATCACAGATGAACGCAATAATTGGGGAGCAATACACAAAAGCTATACTTGATAACTGCAACACAAAGCTATTTATGAAAGCGGCGGATATTGAAACAGCAAACTATCTTTCATCATACTTTGGAATGAAGAAAGAACTATCTGGAATTATCAGCGCCGATGCACATATGACATGGCGTGATACAGAAGTTGCTAAAATCAAACCTACAGAAATAACGAACTTAAAACGACAACAATTTTATTTAACAACCTATAGTGGTGGCTACAAAGGCATAACAAATATGGTGCAAGACACAGTTGTTGATATTTGCTATCCATCAGGGGTGGGCAATGATTAATGTGATATTCGCCACTACTTTTATATGTTTGCTTATGTATCTTCTAAAAGTTTTAACCACAAAAAAAGCAAAGATAGAACTAATTGAATTGCAAGATTTAGCAGAAGTCTGGCTTGGTCACAACAAGGTTGCAATTGTTGAACAAGCACAAACATCAACAGAGCAATTACACCCGCCAGTAGAATATGACATGCCCGTAAGCAGTATTGATGAAATACTTGATACACTTTTATCAGAAGTCAATGAAGAAAAGAACGGAATATTCCGAGTATTTGCATTTGACGGATATATTTACGCACACACATCAGCATTAAAGGAAGCTATATCACTAGCAAAAGATATTAAGGAGGTAAAAGAAGAAGAAATTAATGCTGTAGTTGATGAGTTGCATGAAGCACAGATCGCTGATTGTATAAAGAAGTACGAGTATATTGACATCCAGCAAAAAAAGTCAAGAGGAAGGCTTTATCTGGCAATGAATCAAGTTGCGTTGTGCGTAGAATATCCGAATGCAGAATTTATAAAGGAAATTAAGGAGATTTAAAAATGAAAAACACTTTATCAAAACTATTACCGACATTACTTATTTTAATGTTACCAAGCGTTGTAATGGCGGCAGCTGGCACAACACCAGCAGCAGGCCAACCATTTTACGAAGTTTACGACATACTTGTTGTTGATATTATGAGCGGACCTGTAGGCAAAGCGATAGCCGCTGGATTTTTCGGGTTTGGTGGCTGGCTGTTCTCAAGGTCTATGGCTATCCCAGCACTAGGCTCAATCGCTGGTGGCGCACTATTCTTAGGAGCACCTGGTATTGCAAACTCACTAGGTGCGATGATTTTATGATTTACATACCACGTTTTTTGTCACGTCCTATCCCACTATTATTTGTTGAAGCAGATGAGCTAGGAATATTGCTCTTTGTCGGCTTCATTGGGTTTGACATACACATAGCTCTAGGGGTGGTGCTACTGCCCCTGACATACTTCGTTTATAAAAACTTAAAACGCAAAAACGGCAAGGGATTTATAAGGCATATCCCGCATATGCTTGGATTTAAAACTTTCAAAGGTTTTCCTCACGCATTTGTTAAGGAGTTTTACGAATGATATTTAAAAAATACGTATCAATTGTATCAAAAATATTTGCAGAAAATAAGCTGCTAAAGCTAGTTGTTGTGGTACTTGCAATACTTGTTTGTTATTCACAAATGTCTTTAGTGACAATGGTTAGAGAAGCAAGAACAGTGATAGTACCTATAGGGTTAGATGAGCAAGTAGAAATTGGCGATGATTACGTTGATGAAAACTACTTGAACGCTATGGCAACGTATGTGGCAACTTTGCTGTACTCAACAACACCATTGAAAATTGAAACACAATACCGCCTGTTATCAGAAATTTTTGATGAAAACTTATATAAGCGATACGCAGAAAACTTGTTTAAAACAGCTGCATCACACAAGAAAAATCAGGTATCGCAAACAATGGTGCTAGATAAAATCACAATAGAATATGAGCCTAAAAAAAGAGTTTATGTGAATGTCACAGTAGACAAATACATCTTTGGCAAAAAGCAAGACGAAACAAGCACCATACCGCATACGCTAGTGATAGATTACAAAATCCAAAACGGCAATTTCATAATAAGCGATTTAGGTGAAACAACAATTAATGGAGGAGCTTTAACCAATGAATAAGAAAATAATAATAGCATTAACGCTTATTTTATATGCAATGCCTGCATTATGTGCAGATGTCTATAGCGTGAGTAAAAGCGACGTAAACCGCTTTGTATTCCCGAGCGATGTTGAAGATATAATCTTTAGCGAAGAAAAAGGCTTGATAACAAAAACTGTAGGCAAGGAACTGTTTGTAAAATTCCCTGTGCAAATAGCTATCGACCAAAATACGCAAGAGTCAACTATAACTTATGCTGATAAAAATACGGAACTTTATGTTATTGCTGGTGGCGTTACTTATAATTTTGTGCTACAGCCAGCGAACATTGCATCAAAAAGCATAACAATAGCGCCACTTGAAGAGCCTGAACCGATAATCGTTCAAGAGGCAAGGGATAGCGAAGAACTGCTTGCAAATTTAATCAAGGTAGCTATTGAAAATGACTATCCAAAGAGTGCAAAACAGCAAGAAATAAAGAAAACCACAAAGCTAATGAAAGGCAATGTTGAACTAACTATTGTGCATAGCAAGTCAACTGCTATTTCTGATTTCATCATAAAAGAGTTCCATATTTATGCTCCTGAAAATGTAACACTATTGCCAGCGGAGCTTGTATCGTTTGATGGTGTGAGCAATGTTCTTGCAACTTCTATATTAGCAGAGCAGTTTAACGGCTGGGTTAGAGCATTTGTTGTGGAGCGTAAATAATGGCGACACTTAAAGAAAAGTTTAATGAACTTGAGCCTGATAAAAAGCGCAAAGTGGTTGCTGTTACAGTCATTGCACTACTACTTGTTGCGCTCTACTTCTATGCGACAAGCACATCTGCTGATAGGAAAGTGAACGTAGCGCCAGACAATACAAAAAAGCTAACAACTGATTTAACGCTTGAGGACGAGGATTATGCGTTGCGTTCATCATTCAATTATGAAATGGAAGAAGCGACTAAACAAAATGAAGAGCTAATTAGCCGACAAAGTGCTGAAATTGAGGCACTAAAATCCAACATACAAAAGATACTTGAGCAACGAGGACAAGAACTTGAAGCGACTGCAATAAATAATACTAATGCATATGGCGGTATTGAAATAACAGGAATACCTCCAATTGAAATGACGGACGTTCAAGAGCCACTACCGCCTATTGTTATTACGGGTAATATATCGCACGTTGCAAATACTAAACCTGTATCACCAACTACGGAGCAACAAACACAAAAGAAAGCGCTAGTAAACTATATTCCATCAGGGACAATTATCAAAGGCACATTACTAAACGGAATGTATGCACCGACAATGTCAAAGGGCGCAAGCAAGCCATATCCAGCGCTAATACGTTTAGATGATTTAAGTTTTCTACCGAACGGATTTAGGAAAGATTTAGAGGGTTGTTTTTTAATGGGCGAAGCTGTAGGCGAACTGTCTGATAGCCGTGTACATGTTCGCACCAACCGTTTGAGTTGCATATCAAACGATGAACAACATGTGCTTGAAAAGCAGATAAAAGGCTTTGTAAACGGTGGCGATGGCAAGGTTGGTATATTTGGCAAAATCGTTGCTAACTTTGGACAAATTGCGTTATCCGCACTACTCGCAGAGTTCATATCTGCTGCTGGCGATGCTATCGAGAGTAGCACGCAAGTAATTAGTCAAAATGCACTTGGCGGTGTTACGTCACTCGGTATGCCTAACGAGCAAGATATGCTAATAACTGCTGCTGGTGCTGGATTAGGTGAAGCATCATCTATGATAGCAGAGTTTTACTTAGATATAATGACGGAAATGTCGCCAGTAATCGAAATATCAGGCGGTCAGTCTGTAGAAATCATAATTGATGAAGGCTTAGAGCTAACGCTTGATGATTATAAATGGATAGGAGTTAAAGAAAATGAAATTGAAAGCAAATTTAAAAATATTATTATTGTTAATTAGTGTATTTGTATCAAGTGGTTGTGCGTTAGTTACTCCGTTTGAGAGTTTAGATAACGGTTGTAACGAGTTCACAGGAAGCTGTAACACAGTGACAGAAAACTTAGGAATTTTTAGCGAAGATAACGTAACAGAAATAAAAGCTACACATAGTAATAGCGAAGTTGAAAAGGCGGAAATATCACGTCAGTTATTGGAGCAATCAATTGATAATTCAATGACTAAGCAACCAACAAAAATACACCCATCAACGTATAAAGTTTATATTTTGCCATACGTTGATAAAGATGAGTTTTACTCTGCACGCTATATTTATATAACTGCTGGCAAACCAAAATGGATAACAGGAAATATCGTTGTGACAAGCAATGGCAATTTATCTGTAGATGTGCCGAAAGCAGAGTATAAGCTAGATAAAAGCAAATACGTTAATGCTATTATAAAAAATTTCACAGCTGAAAAACCAATCGTCAAACATAAACCTGTAAAACATAGGGTAAATACTCATCAACTGAATTGTAGAAAACAGGCTGATTTCAATAGCGAAATTCTAGCTGTTTTCAATCGTGACGAAGTGCTAGACGTTATCAATAAAGATACTGATTGGTGGCTGATAAACTATTTTGATATGGAGTGCTTTGTGAACTCCAGCCATTTATATAGCGAGCCAGTACAATGATTAGCGTATTCAAAAAGATTATAGACAACTTCCTTTTTGGCGACCATGGCGGACTAACTAAAGATGATTTAGATGTTTCACGCTACAAGTTTTCTGACTTGCTACCATATATCGCATACGAAGAAGAAAGACAACTATACTATATGAAAGATAACTCTGTTGGCTGGGTATATGAGTGCACGCCGCTAATTTTTGCTGGCAACACAATGAACAACCTTGCAAGCATATTCAAGCAACCTTTGCCACATGGTAGCGTAATTCAAACTGTGCTATACGCTGACCCATACCTTGAGGACAGTTTAAAAGCATATAAAGATTTACGCTTCAATAACCCGAACTTGAACGAGATTTACAAGACACAAATTGATAGATATTGCGACTTTTTTAGAGGTGCTGCGAAAGAAGGAATATGGAATTTGTCGCACACGCCTATGCGTAATTTTAGATTATATATTAGCATAAAAGCGCCTTTAACAAAGAAAGTTTTCAATAAAGACGGCTTAAACATGGTCGCATTTGATAAAGAGGTTAGCTTTATACAAGAGAGCGTAAACAACATTGTTCAAAATATCGACTCTGCTGGACTAAATCCAAGACCGCTACACCCAGCTGATTTTATCTTTGTAATATCACGCATATTTGACCCAGATACAGAAAATCCATGCAAGTTTGACTGGAATGAAAACGTACCAATCGCTAAGCAAATGATGAATGGTGGCTCGCTAATTGTACGTGAGAAAAACCATTTAAAAATCGGCAATACATATGCACGTTGCTTAACTCCGAAAGATTATCCAAAAGAGATAGACTCAACATACATGAACGATATGATTGGCTACTTTGGGCGTGCATCAAGCAGTATCGGCGACGATAGCAACCAGATACGTTGTCCGTTTATCATGTCATCATCGTTTATAGTTGATAACAAATTAGATAAATATATAGATGGTAGGTTTGCGTTTATTGGCATGCAACGTGCAAAAGGTGGTGCTGCATATGCTGTCCATTCTCACAAAAAGGAGCTTGATTGGGTAAAGAGCGTCCAACAGGAAAGCGAACAATTTTTACGTGTAATAACGCAACTATGGTTGTTTGATAAAAGCGAAAATAGCTTATCTGAAAACATCAACCGAGTTGCAAGCATGTGGACAAACTTACAAACAAATCCACAAAAAGAACGCTCCTTTATATTGCCGAAACTGTTTGTATCTGCACTACCGCTAGGGCTATATGGCGATGATTACAGAGATTTAGAGCGTGACCAAATCATGCACACAAAGGGTGCTGCCCATTTGATGACGATACAAGCTGGTTGTATCGGTTTAGGCAAACCATATATGTATTTTATTGATAGACGTGCTCAATTAACCTCGCTTGACATACTATACACAGGCCCCAACAAGAACTTTTTAGTAACAGGCGGTACTGGTGGTGGTAAGTCGTTTTTGCTTAACTATATTGCGAACTGCTATTTATCGGCTGGTGCTAAAATCCGCATAATTGACGTCGGCAAAAGTTATAAAAAAATGGCTGGCATGTTTGATGGGCAGTTTATTGAGTTCGCAAATTCAGGCATAGTTATCAACTTTTTTGAAAGCGTTA
>CAYJDR010000024.1:0-38247 GCA_964368965.1 uncultured Deferribacteraceae bacterium | reverse complement strand
CCACCCTTAGACCTCAGGAAAAAGGGAAAAATATGTCTGCTCAAGCAGCATCGGCTAGCTTGGAAAATGCCCTAGCTTGGTCTGTGGTGCGTGCTTTTGCAAAGGATTAAATTATGAAAAAATGGTTATTGTTTTGCGGTGTTCTTTTTTTAACCGCTTGTGTTTCACAGCCTCTTACGCCGCAACAAATGGCAGAGCAGGTGGAGCTTTTGCAATCTCCCCCCTTACGCTTGCAAAAGGTTGCTGAAGTGGAAAAAGTCATGTCTTGTTTTGTGAAAAAACAAGGTGAGGAATATGCGCCGCTGGAAACAGCGTTGCAAACAGCCGCCCATGGTCAGGGGTTTACAACCACTTCTAGCCCAAGCATGGCAGGGTATGTTGTTTTGGCCTCTGTGGTGCATATGGGATCTTTGACGCGTGAGCAGGTGCAAAGAGCAGGTCAGCAAAATTATGGCAGTGCTTGGCAAGGCATGGGTATTGTGGATGAAGATGCCGAAGACGTGGGACTTGCCATGGTGGTGGATGTGCATGTGGCCACACGCACAAAAGCCAAGCGCGTACGAAATAACGCAGCTGTGGTGAGCACGGCTTCTTTGGATACTGTGGTGGATGAAGAGAAAACCCGTATGATTGCTTTTATGCCCACGGAAGAAGATTTGTCCGATGCCGCTCGTGTGACTGAAATGGAAAAAGTTCTTTTACAGCGCGTGGCTAAAGGGATTTTAAAGAGTTTTTAAATTCGTATCTATACTATTCAAAAGTCGCCATGGGAATTCTCATGGCGACTTTTATGTATGTAGGCTCTACGCTTAGCTCTTCTTTACTTTATTGATATCTATATTGTAGTGCTTAAGAAATCTTTTAAGAGATGTGGACCAAATGCCGCTACCGAAAGTTGTGAAGACAATTTCATCGGTATTACGAGGGTTAACGGCCATGCTTTGCACATTGGGAAAAGGAAAATCGGGGCTCCATTTCCAACGTCTTCCTCCGTCCACGCTAAAGAACAATCCATGCGATGAACCGCCTGCAAAAATAATATTAGGTATTTCAGGGTGTACAAGCACAGACATCCAATGATCAAAGGCTTGTTTAATTCCTCTAAGTCTAGGAATGTCTCGATCCCCTATGATACGCCACCATTTTTTCCCGTTGTCCTTGGTGTAGTAAATGCCGCCAGCCACAATTCCCTGCGGACTGCCTGCAGAAACATAGAGTGCATTGGGGTCTGTGGGGTGAAAAGCCATGGCTGTGGCCCAGTGACCCAAGGGTGAGCCCTTACTTATATGTGTCCACGTATCGCCTCTGTCGGTGGACATCCAAACGCCACCTTCGTCGGCATTGAAATAATTGGGCTTTGGTGCTCGGTAGCCTGTGATAAGGCAATAGAGATTTCCCGTTTTGGGGTGAAAGCGCAATTTATAAATATGTGTATTGACTCCGCCGGGTTGCGTCTTGGTTGCGGTCCATGTTTTGCCTTCGTCGGTGGAAAAGTAAACACCTGAGTTACTATCGTTTTGACCGTATAAACCAGCAAAAAGTGTTCGCTTTTCAGGGGGAGAGGTGGGGTCAATGATTACCGTAGTACAAATTTGTGCTGGCAAACCATTTTTACCCTTTCTATCATAAGGCACTTTCCAAGATTTTCCATGGTCCGATGAAACAACGACACCGCCTTGATGAAGCCTACTGTTGGGATTAATCTTGGTAATATGTAAATAGTGCGGCAAATCATGTAGTCTGCTTGTGGCAGCATAGATTTTTCCTGGTACATCAGGGTCCAAGGCGAGATCATAGAAAGTATTGCTCCAAGGTACATTTTTCGCGGACCATGACCACGTGTGCCCCTTGTCTACAGAGCGTGCAAATCCCACATCTGTATAGGCTATATATTCTCTATTGGCATCATGAGGGTCAAAGTAATATCCCCATACAGACGTGACTTCAAGGCCAACACTTCTATTGCGCGTAGCGGTGTCACCTTCCAAGGGGGGAAGCACTTCTGAAAAGAAAATATCCCACTTTTCACCGCCATCTTTGCTAATGAAAAGTTCACCTTGTGTGGCTGTTAAGAGCACCATGGGGTCGTGGGGTGATATGGCAAGACCATGCTTAGTAAAATAATAGGACCAGTGTAAATTGTTTTGTAGCCAAGATTTTTGTACATTAAGATCTTGCCAAAACGTTTCTTGTCCTTTGTTCATGCGGAAAACCCCTTCAAAGGTTTCGCCGCCATCTAAAGAGCGTATAACATTAATGGGTGGAGAGTCATATCTTTGCATACCATAAAAGATATTTGGATTGCCCTTTGGTATGAGTATTTTTATAACTGAATTGTATTCGCTTGTTTTTAATTCCCATGTCTTGCCTTCATCATGTGAGCGATAGATACCGTTTTGGTTTAAAGCTACATAGAGTACGCTTTCATTCTCTCCATAGGAAGTTCCACCAAGGGCCGTTGCTTTACCAGATAAAGGAATTCTTTCAAAGGTTTGTCCATTGTCTGTACTCTTGAGCAAAGTGTTTTCGTCTTCTAGACCGTAAATTATGTCTCCTATGCGTTGCAATTGGTCACACGGTTTTTCTGAAATGTGTTCCCATTTATTGTCCTTCCCTCTCCATATGCCTGCCTTAGTGCCCACGAGAAAAGTTTCTCCTTTGGAATTCAAAGGAAGCAAGGTTTGAATTATTACATCAGTGTATGCAAGCTCCATTTTTTTTCTATAATCAAGCCACGGGGTGTGCTTGTTTATCGTCCAAGTTTTTCCGGCATCTTTGCTTTCGTTTAAGTTAAAACGACCGTTCACCCAAACAATATGATCTTTTGTTAAAAAGGTTGGGAGCGGGCCCAGGTGAACAGCAAAAATACCTTGCGTCCATGGAATCATGTTCCAACTTTTTCCGCCATTGGCACTGCGATAGACCCCTCCCATGTCGCATGCCACAAAGAGGAGATTTTCGTCAAAGGGAGAAATGACAGGAGAGAAAAAGCCACCACCACCACCAATGCCACGAACCTTAAACAAGGGATCTTCCTGTGCATGGCTTAAGGGACTGCTTATGTTAAGAGCAAAAAGTGTGCATATGAAAAAGCATACGGTTAGATACCAGTTTCTGGTGGTGCGTACGTAGGGCATGGTAATCCTAATTATAAAGTTATTTTGTGTTTCTTTAGTAAATCATAGAACGTGGGCCTACTTATGCCTAAAAATTGTGAAGCTTGCATGACGTTGCCACTATGCTGTTGTAAGGCATTGAGAAGCATTTTTCTTTCAATATCGTCCCTAGCTTCCTTCAAAGATGTGTATTGGAGCTCTTCCGTATAATTGTCTTGAGCTTCTTGCTTTAAAGCCTTTTTGCTGAATTCTAAAGTGTCTGGTTGAATGATGGCAGAGTCTGATAAAATGACAGCACGACGAATTTTATTTTCTAGCTGTCGCACATTTCCTGGCCAAGGATGGCTAAGCAAGGCTTTTTCTGCCGCAGGGTGAAAGCTCTTAATTTTACCAGAGGTATCATATTTTTTTATGAAGTGATGCGCGAGTAATAAAGCGTCTTTGCCTCTTTCGCGTAGTGGGGGTAGAGGAATTTTCACCACACCAATACGATAGTATAGATCCTCACGGAATTGACCGTTTTTAACCATTTGGCGTAAGTTGCAATTGGTGGCAGCAATAATACGTACATTTACTTCAATATCCTGCCTGCCGCCTACCCTTTGGAAAGTCATTTCTTGTAAGAAGCGCAAGAGTTTTACTTGCAAAGGCAAGGGAAGTTCACCCATTTCATCAAGAAAGAGGGTTCCATTGTGTGCAAATTCCACTTTACCTTGAATTCGCTGCACTGCGCCGGTGAAGGCCCCTTTTTCGTGGCCAAAAAATTCTGCTTCTAAGAGATGCTCAGGGATGGCACCGCAGTTGACGGTTACCATGGGGCCAGCATATCGTGAGCTTATTTTATGCACAGCTTGAGCTATGAGTTCTTTACCGGTGCCTGACTCTCCTTCAATGAGAACAGGGGCGTCAGAGATGGCAATGCGGCGCAAGTTTTTTATGAGCTCAAGCATGCTTTCGTCTTGGGTAAGTATACCTAAGGTGTCTACGGGGGAGCTTTGTTCTTTTGCCGTATCGCTGGATTGCATTTCATACAAGAAGAAAGCGCGCCGTACAATGATCTTAAGTTCTTCTAAGTCAATGGGCTTACGGCAAAAGTCATATGCGCCGCTACGTATGGACTGTTGAGCATTGTTATTGTCGTGATGCCCTGTAATAACAATAACCTTACACATGGGATCTTCTTGCAACAATGCATCAAGGCAACGAAAACCTTCGGTGTTTCCCTCGGCGTCAGGTGGCAAGCCAAGATCCAAGGTAACCACTTGTGGCTGAAATTCTTTTTGCAATTTTAATGCTTCGGCCACGTCTTTGGCTTGATGCACTTGGTATTCTTCAGCTGAAAATCCCCAAAAAAGTTGACGTAAAACATCTTCATTGTCGTCGACAATTAATAAACTCTTTTTCATGAAAAATCCTTGTAAGTTGTCCCTACATCTTTTTGCTTAAATCCTGTGCAAAATGTACTGTAAAGGTGCATCCTTCACCAGGACGGTTTTCCACAGATATTTTGGCTCCATGAGCATCGAGTATTTTTCGAGAGTGAAAAAGGCCTATGCCCATGCCTCGAGGTTTTGTCGAATTGAACGGTTTAAAAAGTCCGTTTTTCAAAACAGAGTCGGATAGGCCGCCAGCCATGTCTTTCACATGGAAAATGGGGTCTCCATTCTTTTCTTCCACAATAACTTCTATGGGTTTATTATTTCCGGCTTCCAAGGCGTTAAGGTACAAGTTAAGGAAAACCTTGGAAACTTGCTCACTATCAATGGTGAGCGCTGGGTTATCCCCTGAAACAAGAATTTGTGCATCGGGAATTTGATTGCTCACTTTTTGCGCCAATTCTTTGAGGAATACCTGTTCCAATTGTAATGTTTCGGTACTTGGCATATGCGGCAATTGGCTAATAAGCATTTTCATATTATCCACTGTATTGGATAGGGTTTCCACCATATCGGTTTGGAAAGCCGGCTGTGCTATGAAATTGCGTGCATTATTCGTGAGTAGAGAAAGGGTATATACCTGATTTTTCAAGTCATGTAAGACAAATGTTCCCACTCTGTCGAAGGCTTCAATTTCTCTTGTGAGAGCCATTTCTTCACTGACTCGAAAGCTTCTGGAAGATAAGCCCACTTGACGCCCCATGGCTTCCATAAGGTCAAAATCTTCATTGTCATATTTTTCTTTACCATTGATGGGATGCCCCAAAAGTAAAAGACCTTCGGGAGAATCAGCCACACGAATGGGGAGCACAATACCTATATGCATATGTAAAAAGGCCATGATGGTTTGTGGATCAAAGGCGCTTAAGTCTGTGTCGTTGACAAAGAGGGGCTTGGGGTCCAATTGTAAAAACTGCGCAAAAGCCTCATTGGTAAGTCCAATTTCCAAGGTCTTATCTATTTCATAATAAAAAGCTCGATCCATGGTGTTGGGGTTTTCTTTGTCCACAGGAATATAAATGGCTCCAATACGACCAAATGTTTCGCAAAAGCTCATGAGCGATGCGTTGATGAGTGTGTTATGATCTATGGCCCTTGAAAGATATTCGCTAAATTGCATCCATTGGGCTCGGTAGTCGTATTTTTCATCGTAAAAGTTTCTTTGTACCCAAATAGAAAAAGTTCGGCGTAAATTGCGCGAAATGGCAAGACAGATGACGGCACCAATGAGCAATGTGGCAGAAATAAGTAATATGGTCTGCGTAAAGCTGTCACCCATAAGCCTATTGCCTTCGCGTGCAAGGCCAAGCCCCACAAGATAGATACTGGCAATGGCAGCCACCACGGAACGAAAAGCCACTTGGCGTGAAATGAGAATTTCGTTGCTTTGTCTTTTCCATTCAGAATATAGCATGAGCAAAATACCAAGGCTTAGAGCGGCATTGCGCAAGGGGACATTTCGCATATCAATAATCATATACAAAAGGCCTTGCGAGGCAAAAAGCATGAGAGAAATAACTGTTACGCCAATGCCAAAGATGGAAATCTTGATGCGCCATTTTTCGCTATGATTACTGTTGCGCAGTGTGCTTTCTAAGTTTCCAATGGAAATAATATAAAGCACTGTAATGTATAGGTAGAGATAAAAGCTTGCTTGCTCAAGGAATATGATGGGCTCTGCTTGAAAATCCGTTTGGTAGTAAAATGCCGATGTGGGGAGGAAGATGGAAAGCACAAAAGGCATAAGGGAAAAAGCAAAGAGATATAAATCTGTTCGCTTAAAGCGCGTGATAGCTGTATCGCGTGCATAGGTTATGGAAAATAATAGCCATGCTGGGCAAAGTAATAATTGTACCGAAAGGCGAAGTGGAATAATTACATGTGCCCACGTAGGATAGCTGAGCAGAGTTTGGTCAAGGATGATGAAAGCGCCCGATAAGACGAGAGCTGGGAGCAAGAATTTTCTTTCGTGCACACTATGACGATGCCAAATGGTTGCTCCCAAGGCCAAAAGCAAAGTGGAATAAAATAGTGTTGAGAAAAAACATAGCATAGAAAAATCCTTTTTATGAGGGGAGGTGATTTTTTATAAAGGGGTATGCATTTTCAAAAAAATCTTGCATGGTTTTTACTTCTTCTTCTTTAGTTGGTGCCACAAGGTTGATACGCACAAAAGCAGCGTCTTTGCGTTTATCTAACACAGTGCCCATAAATTCAGCAAGTTTCATGTCAAGGTCAGAAGTGATCACTTCGCCGCGCACCTGATACCAATAATAAAAGATAGTCTCTTTTCCGTCTTTGGCAAGCACGGCACGTACGACGTTAATGCTAACATCGCCAGCTTTCATGGGGATTTCTTCCACACTTCTAAATTCCCATCCTCCGCCTGGAAGGCAGTTTTTGGGTGAGTGAATGGGCCCTGCCAAAGGGGAACCGTCATGATAGCCTATATAAAGCGTTACAGGGGGCATTTTAGAGTTCGTGTAGGTACGCATCATATAGTCAGTGGGGCGTAATACTCTAATTGTTGCTTCGTCAAAGGTGGTATCGCGGACACTGAACCACGTTCCCATATGCTTGGGGATGGTGGCTAATTTGGGGATAGCCGGTGTTATTAACTGATGCGGCGTGTGCACAAGGTATGCAGCTGCTCCCATAATAAACATAGTGAGGATGAAAAGTATTTTATTTTTCATGGTTTTCTCCATGACGTTTGAAGGAAATGTGGGTTAGGATATATCCCGTGCAGGCTGTGAGGATAAGCGCTACAAAAAAAACTACGAAGCCGGCAAAGTCGTGGAAAAAACCTTCGGCGGCGGCGGAACCAAAATGGCGAGCCAAAACTCCTGTAATAAAAACACGTGCCACGTTGGTGAGAACAGCGATGGGAATGGTGGCAAGCATGAGCACTACTCTGCGCCATGTCCCTTCAAGCATCAAAAAGGCATAGGCAGTGCCAAGGGCTATGAGGCTAATGAGGGAGCGCATGCCGCTACAAGCTTCCACCACTTCAAGGGATACATTGGGTAGAATAATAATATTTCCTTCACGTAATACGGGTAAACCCACAGCTTGCATGCCTTCGGTGGCCAAAATAGTTACAAGCCCGCGCAAGGGCAAGGCCAAGGCATCGTATACGGTGACAGGAATGGGAACCATGAAGCTAAGAAAGCCAATGGGTAGGAGTAAATAACGAAACACGTTGGGACCCATAAAGGTCAAGGTGAGGCCAGCAATGAGCATTACCATGGATATGCGTGAGGTAAAAAGCTCATGTACCGTCATACCAAAGCTGAGGGTGATGAGTCCAAGGAACGTGAAGGCTAAGCCCCATGCCGAGGTTTCCAAAGGAATTTGCTTAATGTGCGGCCAGGCTTTATGGGCAAACCAAGCGGCTACAAAAGGAATAAGAAAACCGTGCGAAGAGTTGGGGTCTGCGTCCCAATCGGTAACCATGCGTGGCACGATGGGGTAATAAATGACAATAAGCATACCTATTAAGAGGGCCCAGAGCCAAGAGTATTTTTTTAAACTGTCTGTAATGGTCATATAATATTCCATTCATTTAAGCGGCTAAGTCCGCCGCGTACAAGGTGATATAATGAGCTTCCTGTTCGTCTTTCTTCGGCGTAAAGGCATGTATTAAGTGGCCTTTGATAGCGAAAAGTTGCTCCTTGCCCTGCGGTGAGGGCGCCAAAACGGCGAAAGCGAAAACACCCTTGTTCATCCATACCTTGGGCTGTTGTGCCTACGCTGCCAGAAGCCAATGTACTTCCTGTATAATACTTTGCTGCAGTGGTAAAAGTTTCTTGGGAGTATCCTCCGCCTGGCCAACACAGCCAAGGTACTTTCTTGTTGAGACTTGTGGAAAGCAGCCTTGAGGATTGTCCCAATTCATATTCAACACGTACTGCAAATGCTTCTTCACTTTCATAATGCCCTTCAGGCATATCTTGCTGTATAGTATGCGCCAGTGCAAATAACTCTTCTTTCCACTGGGGGCGCGAAAAAAACTCTCGCCCTTCTTTTGCCACATGCGCCTTTAACGCGTGCCCCACTGCTGCTTGAGGAAAGTACCTTTGTCCAGCCAAAGATTTTTGGTGTTCATATACGGGCTCTCCCCATGTTTCAGGTCTTGAAGGGGGTTGATTGTGCATCCACTTGCATTGAGGTTGCTCGTTCCAATCCATCCAGTGATAAGCATCACCCGGATGGCGAAAATCCACAATTTTAGGGCTGCAAGGAAACCACGTATGGCTCATGCAATGGGATTGCACATCCAAAATTTTGCTTTTATCAAGAGCTTGTATCTCGCCCATGGTTAAAAAGCCGTCAGAATAGGGGTGCTCGTGTTCTTTTCCCTGCCACTGCGGGCGTAGCTGTAGGCTGGGGTTAATAAACTCTCCTGATACAAAGACCGTCCCACAAGCATTATACTGCTCTAGTAGGGGGGCTGCGTGGGTCCAGTTGTCCAGATAACCGTCGTCAAAGGTAAGCGCGATGGCCCTTTCCTTAAGAATTCTTCCAGTTAGAACAAGCTCTTTGTACTCATCAAGAAACACCGTGCGATATTTCATGCGCTGTAGCCATTGAAGTACGCCTTCAAAATTCTGCCATGGTGTTGTCAAAAAGGACCAAGTCCAGTTTTTATTGGGCACACCAATGGTATGATACATGATGGAAGCTATAGGGACATGACTCATGCGTCCACCTCGCAAATAACTTGACGGTGTTTCCCCCCTTGAGTTCGGGGAAGGTCTTTTACATAATGTACTTGTAATTGGGCACCGGGGCAAATACTTTGTGGGAAGATATTTGCTAAATTTTGTATTTTTTGCTCACTTTCAGAGCTAAAATTCTTTCCTTGTATAATATAAAGGTTCACATGACGCAATTGTGTTTGGCGAAATTGAAAAGCATTGATGCCATCAATATGGTACATTTGTCGCACAAACATGGTGCTGTAAAGCCTACCACCTTCAGGCAAACGCAAACTTGCCCCAATGCGGCCCACTTCCATGTGCATAAGAGGGTAGCCACGTCCGCAAGGGCAAGAACTTGCTCCTGCAGCGCCTAAGTCTCCTATTTCATAACGTAAAAAAGGCATGGTGTAGTTGTTTAAACTGGTGAGGATAATGCGCTTTTGAGTGTTACTGTCTTGTGCATCTTCAAGGGGAAGAAATTCTGCATAGTTGGCACTGGTAAATATATGCATATTACCATGGCTGCACTGTGAAGATACTCCAGGCATTTCGCGCGAGCCGTACTGGTCAAAAACTTGACAAGAAAAAGCTTTTTCTATGTATGCACGTTGCGTAGAGTCCAAAATTTCTGCTGTGGTCATGGCGGCAAAGATGGGTAAACCTTTCACCTGATTTTCCATACAATGGCGTGCAAAGTCTGTAATGACTGTTGTATACCCATACAAAAGCACGCGTTTATATCTCTTTATCACCTTAATCCACATATCCATGCTGTTGGCATCATAGCGATAGGCATTAAGGACGGCCATGCCGCTGAGCCAAGGCTTAAGTAAGCTTGGAGCTTTGTTGGATAAAAGTTCGCTGGGGTTTCCCCAAAGGGAGATAAGCATATCGTCCGGAGTCCAACCGGCCATGCTGAGCATGAGAATTCGATGCGCTTCCATTTCGGAAAAAACATGCTTATCCTGATAAAACTTAGCAGGATTTCCAGTGGTTCCTCCGCTGGTATTGAGAATGCGTTGTTCTTTTGGCGTCACAGTAGAGCATAAACGCTCTAAATTATCTTGCATAATATCTTTGGTCAAAAGAGGCAATTGGGCATAATCCTCAAAAGAAGAGATATCTTGAGGGTGTATGCTTAGCCCATCAAAAAGATCTTTATAATACGGCGTGGTGGCATAAGCATGCTGTATAAGCTTGCTTAATTGCGCAAATTGCAATGAGCGTAAAGTTTCCTGAGGCATATATTGCATCTTTTCCAGCTCAGCATAACGTTCAAAGTGTGTATTACCGCGTAGGCCGTGCAAATAACGTCGCAGGTTTCCTAAAAGCCCCATGGAAGGCCTCCGTTTTTATAAAGCTGAAAATATGCTTCAGCCATGGTTGTTTCATTTTTTTCTCGCACAATATACTCATGGCCCAATTGTGCAACCTTGCTTTGTAATTCTTTGTTTTGTAGTAGGGTTTCCATGGCCTTAGCTAATGCAGTTGCATTTTGTGCCGGCACGAGTAGGAGGCGTTCTTCATCTTTAGACGTTAAAGAGCTTATACCGCCCACGTCGGTGCTAATGACAGGCAAGCCTGTGGCCATGGCTTCTAAAATGCATACGGGTAAACCTTCGCGTTTGGAGGAAAGTACAAAGGCATGCATGCTACGCAATCTTTCCGGCACTTGGAGGCATTTTCCGGTAATATGTACTTTTTCTTGCAGATTCAACTGCTGTATAAGCTGTTCGGTGCTTTGTCGTTCTTCACCATCACCCACCATAAGCAAGCGAGCATGGGCATGATTTTGGACCACTTTGGCAAAAGCATGCAATAAATTGGAATGGTCTTTGGCTTCTGTAAGTCTTGCTACGGTTCCAAAGATAAAGAGTCCTGCGCCCTCATCTTGTTTCCAAGGCAGATCGGCTTGAGTTCCGCTGGGGCTGAAAAGCTTTGTGTCTATGCCGCTTTCGATATGATGTACTTTCTGCGCTGCAATGCCCAATTCTTGTACAAAATATTCTTTAATTTCAGTATTAACGCAACTTATGCCTTGCAAAAAAGGTGCAGATAAGCGTAGAGCCCAGCGAATGGTACTGTGGCGGCGTAAAGAGTGCAGGGCATGCTCGGTATAGATAAGGGGAATGCCTGCCATCTTGGCTGCGGGCACAGCATATAGTAATAAATAGCCGGCTTGCACATGTAATAAGGAGACTTTATTTTCACGTAAGGTCTGGCAAAGTTTACGTATGGCCTGCCATTTTCCTGCTTGTTCAAGGCTTAATCCAAGGCTCTTAAGCCCCATGGAAGAGGCGTAGCTGGCCACGTCACCATCTTTGCCATAAAGGCCTGCAATGATGCCGTTAAAATGCTCCTGCTTTTGACCTTGGTGCAAAATACTCAAGGCCAAGCGTTCGGCACCGCCCATGGCAAGGCTGGTAATAAGCTGCATAACTACTGGTTTCATGAATCTTGACTCTCTTCTGTGTTCTTTTGTGCTCCGCGTGTGCGTACAACTTTAGCCGGATTTCCTGCCGCGATGCTAAAGGGCGGTATGGGCTGAGTGACCACGGACCCTGCCGCTATAACACTACCTTGACCTATATCCGCCATGATGATGGCTCCGGCACCAATCCAACAGTTATCTCCTATGTGTACGGGGGTATACGTGGAGTTTTGTAAACGAATTTCTTTTTCCATGTCGTCAAAAGCGTGTTGATTTTTTCCACTGGTGATACACACTTGTGAGGATATGATGCAATCTTTACCAATATGCGCCCATCCAATATTGCATTGCGCGCCAATGCTCACATGTTGAGCTAGGCTTGCACTGGCGTGAGAAAAGGCGCTTAAAAAGGCAATGGACGTGCGTTGCGAGGTCTGCTCTAAAGATAAATGGTAAAAAGCTGCTCGGAAAAGAGCGCCAAATTTACCCGGAAAAAGCGCACAAAATTGTGATGCGCCCTGAAAAGCTTCGTTTTTGGAGGAAAGTACAGCCCCCATGCGCCACCAGAGCCAAGGCCCCAATGCCAAGAGGATAAAGAAAGCACGAATACATTTAGCTATCATAGTGAGCTCTTTTGGTATCGGGATATTTCTTCAAGTAGTCTTCTTGCTCTGCCAGCCAAGATTGGTATTTTTCTTCACCTCCAATGGCACGCATTTCTTCGGGAATATACATGAGCCGTGAAACTTTGCCGGGGTTGCCGCCCACAATGGCAAAAGGAGGCACATAACCCATGATATGTGTGCCTGCCTTGGCTAAAACACCATCTCCCACTTGGGCCCCTGGGTACACAATGCAGCTTAGCCCCAAGAAACAATGGTCACCTATGGAGACAGGGGCTATGCGCGATGCGTCGGGCAGGCCTCCTCCGGGTACAAGCCTTAAGGCTGGATTGGCAGGATGTCCTGAATTATCGGTGATAAAGGTTCTGGAACCCAAAATGGTATGTGCGCCTATGTGAACGCTTTTGGCCACATGAATGCGACTTAAGGGCCCCACATACGCATGGGAACCCACATGCAGTTCAGGAGCATCATACACTCTGGAGGCGCTGAGACTGATATTGTCAAAGGTATACACATCATCGCCAATGAAAACCTGCAAATTGCCTAAAATTCGGCAAATGCCATTGCCAGAATATTCCAAGCGAAAATTTTTACCCACGCTACGGCAGCGAGCTTTGAACATGGGCTCGTAGTACATTACTCGCCAAAATTCGTGCCATATTTGCGTACGCTTATTCCACTCTGCATATAAAAAATTGTGGAAACCGGGTACGCATGGCATGGAAAAACCTCTTATGGCCTTAGCCATGCCATATAGCCTGTCATAAAATGGTGTTTCTCTACGACGAATGGCCAAGGTGAATTTAGTGAAAAGTCCCATGTGGTTTCCTATGTGTTTGTACTTAAAATGTCTTGATATAATTGCAGGATTTTTTGCGCGCGGGTGTGGGGATTAAATTGTTCCTCCACACGAGCTTTACCGGCGTTGCCCATGCGCTCACGTGTTTCAGGGTTGTGCGCCAAGCGTAGTAAAGCCCTTTCCAGAGCTTTGGCATCACCACTGGGAAATAAAATCCCCGTTTCTTCGTGAATCACCACTTCGGGTATGCCGCCCACCGAGGTGGCAATGAGGGGTAAGCCCATATACATGCCTTCCAAAGCTGCATTGGGCATGCCTTCGGTGGTGGAAGGCATAACCTGAATATCCATGGCTTGATAGTAATTGGCTGTATCTTGCACATGGCCTGTGAAGGTGCAAAAATCTTCTAAGTGAAGCTTTTTTACTAAATGTTGTAAATTTTCTTTTTCTTGCCCGCCTCCCACCAAGAGAGCATGCAAGTGTGCACCTTGTGTTCTGGCTGTAGCCAGAGCGTGTAAAAAAAGGTCATGGCCTTTTTCTGGGCTTAAACGCCCCATGAGACCCACCACCAGTGAGTCTGGCGCTATGCCTAATTTTTGCCGTACATGCTCACGGCTTTCGGTTATGATCAGCTCTTGTGGAGCCAAAGCATTGCTAATGACATGCGCTCTTTTTGCCACTGGGGAAAAGAGCCGTTGGCGTAGAGATTGAGCCACCGTGACCACTTCTGTGGCTTTAAATAGCAGAAGGTGCTCCAAAAGCGTGTACACACGTATGCGGAGGTTTTCAAGGGTCCAGCCATGCACAAAAGCAATCCATGGTAGGCCGGTTTTGCGGTGCAAAAGATAGCATAAAAGGTGGCTTTTATAACCATGAGATTGTAATATTTCTATATTATTTTCATGTATAATGGTCATAGCTTGATCAATAAGTGCAGGATCAAGAGTTTTTTTCTGATACAAGGGGCAAACAGTGGCGCCGGTGGCAGTCATGATTTTTACAAAGTCCGTGATGCCTTTTTCTTTGCCAGTAACGTAGTCAATAAGCAAAGGCTGGCAACCGTCCAAGCCTCCGTAGCGCAAAAACTGTTCAAGGCCTTTCCCCGGCCCTCCTAAAATGCCCGTGGCCATGGCTATGAATACTTTTGGTTTATGCATGGTGCACCTCGTGAGTGGCATTTGCGCCTGCAGGATTGATTTTTTCTTCTATCCACGAAGCCACAAGTTCGGCCTTCTCATGCCATGATTCTCCTAGCAAGGCAGCGGCGCGTGTCTGGCTATCTATGGGATTGTGTAAGGCGTGCTCCATGGCTTGTATAAATGCAGGCCCTTTTTCTGCAATGTGAATAATGTCTTTAAAATGTAAAGCTTCACGCATGGGAGTGGTCACAATGGGTTTTCCTGTGGCCATATACTCTTTTAACTTAAGAGGATTAATGGTGTGGGTATGCTCATTAATAACATATGGAATGCATGCCACGTCAAAGTATGATGCATACGCAGGAAGCGATTCGTAAGGTACCGCGTCTATCCAGTGGAAATTGTCATATGTGCACAATGTACTTAAATCCACGATACTTTTACCTATACATACCACATGCCATTCAGGTTTAGCTTTAAGAACTTCTTCAACCAAAGCCTTGTCAAAGCGTTGGTCTATGAGGCCATAAAAACCTATGATGGGCCCAGTGAGCCTCTCTAAGTTTTGTGGACGCTCTTGCTGCTGAGAAGCTTTGGCAAAGTGCGGAATATCTACACCGTGCGTAAGAAGCTTAGTAGCTTCCTTTCCATTGGTACGCGATGTGCAAAGGGAGTCTGACACGGCAAAAATGAGGTCAGATTTTTGCATTAAAGCATCTTCCATGCTTTTCACCAGTTCTGGTTGATTCATGCCTGGCCAAAAAATAAAATCATCTACACAATAATAGACAATCAAGCTCTCTTTAAGCTTACCCAAGTAGTCGGCGGCCAAGGGCTGTGTGGTGAGGAGTATGGGATCATGAAAGCCCCAATCTTCAGCAGCGTTAAGGACGTTTTTCACCACATTTTTAGTGTTAAAAGAGCGCACAGGGGCGTAAATATTATAGGGAATCATAAAAGGTGAAAGGATACGCAAATTAGGATGCAAAGGTATTTGTGCACTTTTTTGCCGTTGGGGGCCGAGCCAAGAGACTATTTTTCCATAGGCTCTTTTCATGTCGTACAAGCTCAATGTGGGGGTGCGCATGCCTATGGTATTAACCCACAATAATTTATTATGGGGGAGAAAATGCTCCATGATATGTTGGCAGCTAAAGGGGTGGCGTCCCCAATCATCAGAAAATATTATAAAATCTTTACCCTTAAGCATGGCTACGGGCTCCTGTGTTTTATTTTGCGGCGAGGTTTTTTTTGGGTAAAAAACATGAAAAAAACACGAATTTGCGTCGCTTATACGCTTTCCAACGTAAACAAGCAAGGTATATGACCGTGTGTAGCGATAAAGGGGAATGCATCATGTACCATATTTTTCTGGGCAAAAACTTCATGAGCTTTTGCAGTGGCTTAATCTCTTGAGCGTAACCATCATATGCTGGAGGTGGTGAAATATGCCCTTTTTTTTCTATAAAATGCAAGAGTTCGCTCTCTTGCCCTTGAGTGCATAAAGCATAAAAACGCTCGCTGTCTTGGCCAAAAATGGTTTCGATGGCTGGCATAATATTCCAGCATGGATTGGCAATAATACGCATGCCACGCTGTAAAAACTCCGTGAATAGTTTTTGGGGCTGTTTTTGTATGACATAAATATGCTGTAGCCATTTTTCAAGGAAGTAAGGAGCGTAAGGTTCAGCACGCGATGCACTGTTTTTACTACGTAAAAAATCTAAGGTGCGCTCAAGACTTTTCCCCAGAGAAATAATATAATTAGGGGTATAGCTGATGGTTTTATGGTTAAAAAGATATATATAATGTGCTGTGTCCATCATGGGTATATGTTGCACTAAACTATAAGCTTTATAGTGAAAAAAAGTATCTTCGCCGCTTTCTAAATCCACGTCGTAGCGCAATGCATGTTGGCGTATAAAGTCTGTAGCATACGCATGAGATCGGCCTTGGTCTGGCATACGGCTGGCATCATGCAAAGTATATGTGCTGTTTGCTGACGGTGCGTATTTGTGGGCGCTTGCTTTGTAATTAAGGTCATTAAACGTTCTCATGCGTCCACGCACCAAGGGGGCTCCTGTTTTTTTGAAAAGCTGAACCAGACTGGCTAGGGCTCCAGGAAGTAAGGCGTCATCACAATCTAACAAGATAAAATATGTTCCCGTGACTTGCTCAATGCCTGTATTGCAGGCCCCTGAGAGACCTTTTTCATGAACATTGGGAGAAAGTCTAATACGCGTATCATAAGTAGTATATTTTTTTGCAATACGAGCAGAGTTGTCTGTGGAAGCATCATCTATGATACATAATTCCCACGAAACGCCTTTTTGCAGTAAAACAGATTCTATGGCTCGTCCAATCCACTGTTCACCGTTATACAGGGGAACAATGATGCTTATATCAGGTGTGTTCACGTAAAAACCTCAAGTCGGCTAAGCATATAGTGTAGGTATTTCTTGCCGAAAGTATATGCAGAACATACGGTAGTCCTTTTACTTTGTAAATAATTATAGTGTGTACATACGTTTTTTTGCTTTAAGTTTTAATGTAATGAGATAGAGAAAACTTTCCATATATGCTGGATTCAGCAAAAGATTTTTAGCACGATGTAGTGGGCGAATCCACTTCCACAAGGGGGTAATTTTTCTAGGTTCAATGCCTGTATAAATGCTGGGTTCCATGAGCAAATTATTTTTTTGCACCACATCTAACATAGTTTGCGCGTCTTGGTTCTGGCAGGCTTGCCAAAATGCGCTAGAATACTCTTTTAAGTCCTTTTCAAGTACAGGTTGCAACTCATTTTTCATTGGACTAAGAATCTTTGAGCATGCATGCATGAAAGGTAAAGCTTGTTGTGGATCCCTTTTTACTATGCAAAATAAGTATTGTAGCCAGATGGTACAAAATTGTGTTTGTATATATGAGGGGAAATAGTCTTCTTTGCAGTTTTCTTTTAATATATTATATATATAATTAAAATGCTCTAAATACGAAAGGGCATGCTTTTCTGGAAAAAGATTCTCTTTGTGGTTTATTCTGTAAAAATAAGCGTCGTATTCTATGGTATGAATGTGGTCTATTTTACAAAATATTTGGCAAAAAAATGTACGATCTTCACCACGAGTACAGTGCTCGGGAAAGGTTATGGCGTGTTTTTTAAGAAAACTTGAATCATAGAGATAATGTGTAAAACTTACCGTGGGGAAAAACGTATTTTGTGTATTGGAAGAAGTTTTTACTTTGAATAAAATCCAGCGTTGGTGGCAAAAATATTGCCCCAGACAGCTCACTAAGGGCATGGAATTTTCACACATATAAGAATGCAAAGGAGTTAAGGCCTGAGGAAGCAAAAGATCATCACCGTCTAAAAAGAAGCAAAATTTCCCTTGCATATGAGCCAATCCTGTATTGCGCGCACCGCTCACGCCCTTGGCCTTTTCGTTTTTTAATAACTTTATGTAGGGAAATTTTTGAGCGTATTTTTGTACTATGGTGGTGGTGGCGTCGGTGGACCCGTCATCAATAACTAAAACTTCTAGAGAAGGGCCTTGTTGCAAAAGAACAGATTCAAGGGTGGCGCCAATGTAGTTTTCGAGATTGTAAGTGGGAATAATAATGGAAATATCTGCTTGGGTAGACATGATAACCTCATGAGTTGGAGCGCAAAGGAGTGCCCTTTTCTAATGTTATGAACGACTGTTGTCAAAAATTCTTTTTGTATAAGTGCACTTTGCAAGTCTATATATTGCTAAAGAATATAAATGCTTACAATGTTCTGCGTGAGTTTTACGTGCACGCAGAGGGCTATTTGTTTTTTTTAGGGCTAAGCCTTGTTTTTTGCTTTGTGTTGAATAAAGAGCATAACCAATAATAAAGTAAGGCCAGCCACAAAACTTTGCCCAAGACCCAGTAGAAAAATATCTATGTATTGTGCCTGTATGTATTCTTTTATTCCATGATAGTAGAGACTTTGCCCCATAATACAAGGAATAAGAGCCCATGCCATGTTTGTATAATATGTTTGCACAGGTATTTCAGCAAAAGCGCATACTTTTAGAGGAAGCACGAGCACGCGTATACTAAAGCTTGTCATAAAAAGAGTCCATGCTATGCCTTCAAGGCCATATAAAAAGAGGGCAGGTATGCTTATTGTTGTGATAAGCACGCCTTCGATGAGGGTTAACTTTACAAGTAGTTTTTGTTTTTTTTGGCTATAAATATAGCTTACAACGGGCATGGCTCCTGCAGAACAAAAACATGCCAAAACCATGGGGGTGAGAATGGTGTGAATATGGGAAAACTCTGGGCCAAGCCAGCGCGTGAAAAAAGCATTTCCATAAAAAATTAGACCAAGCGTTATAATACTACTGCTACCATAACTGAAAAAAAGCGTTTTTAAGAGGGTAGATGGTGTTGAGTCCTGCCCTTCTTCGTAGTGTAATTTATTAAAATAAGGAGTGAGTATTCCAAAAACATTTTGTAGTAAGTCTGTCATATAGCTTAGAATTTGCCTTACAAGGGCAAAAATTGTAACTTGTCCAGCGCTAAGCCAAGCTCCCACCATATATATTTGTGTGGAGTTGCAAAGAAGGGTACCCACCATGATGGTGCAAATTTCTCTGCCCAAGCGGACTAGGTCCATGTAAAGTGGTGTGGTGAAAAAACTTTTAAGTGGAGGAAAAGATATGTGACGTGCAGCAAGTACAAAGTTGCAGCTACCTTCCAGCAAAAAACTCAAGGCACTAATGATGGTCATACGGAATAAATTTGTGGCAGCACTATGATTTACATCTAAAAAAAGCAATACTGCGCCACTACTCACAAGAACGCGCAGCAAGGTTGTGAGAGAAAGTACTGTCCAGCGCATATTACCTGCCAAAATACCATGGCCCACGTTGAGAATGAGGTACGTTCCAAAGCTTACAGAAAATATACCCAGCGAAAGGGCAAAATCCATTGGTGTGATGTCTTTGGAAAGATTTGGTTGTGCCATGACATAGTAGCATGCACTTATGCCTATGGTTGCAAGCAGAGCAAAGCAGCTTAGCTGAATGGCGCCCACAAAAATTTTTTGATCGATGTCTTGCTTACATGGGCCTTGTGTGCGGGAAATAAGTGTGGAAACCGTACTGGCATTGGCTAAATTTACCAAGGAAAAATATGGAATAAGCCCTGCAATCAAAGCCCATATGCTATAAATATTGCTGCCCATGGAGTTGAGTATATGCGGCGTGACAGTGAACGCTGCCGCAATATTTATAGTATAAATTATGAGTCGTAAGGATGAATTTTTAGCAAAGTATGAAAGAAGTCCCATAGGATTATCCCTCCTTAGGAAAGTACGTTTGTTTATGTGCGTTTTGCTGTAAAGAATCACCTGCTTGCAAGCGTGATTGCCTTGCTTTACGCGTGGCTTCGGCGCGGATATGCTGCTCACTTCTGGGAGTTGTGGGTGGTAAGAGTTCTGGGGCTTTTGTGCTCGTAGGGCTACTTTGTTGTAAACGAGGAGATGGGCCAGGAGAATTTTGTCCTAAGTCTTCAGCGGCGTGTTCGCTTGTATGCGCGGATTTTTGCTGGGCTTGTTTTTCATTTTTTTCCAATTCATAATGCATAATCGCAATAAGGCAAAATAGTGTATAGGTTATGGGTGAATACGCATGTGAAACGAAAAATCCACCCGTGCAAAAAGCGAGAGTGGATATGCGCAATGCCATAAATCTTTGTTGCTCAGCCACAGATAAAAAGTGAGCATTGCTCCCGCGTAAAGAGGTTTTAAAGCCAAAATAGAGCATGGCACAAAAGGCAAAGAGGCCGCCAACTCCCAATTCTACGCCGACTTGTAAAAAGCTATTGTGGGCTGTTTTCCAGGGACCGTCGGTAAGCATACCAAGGGCCGCGGAGAATTGACCTATGCCTACACCGAAGAGGGGGCGGCGCATCATAAGTTCTAAGGCATTTCCCCAAATGGCTAAACGGCTATCACCTTTGGTGGATAAATTATAGTCAGTACCGCTCATGAGCGCATTCATTCTTTCCCATAATGCATCGCCAGCCATGGCCATGAAAACAACAGCGCCCAAAGCACAAAGTACTATAAGTAAAAAACGTCTCTTTTTAGCTAGTATTATGGAATAAATGGCAACGCAAGCCAAAGCCACAAGGCCGCCTCGTGAGCCAGAGAGGGCTATGCCACCTACGGTTCCTGCACTGGTGGCAAGGCAAAATATTTTTGAAATAAAATTACCGTAACTTATGCCGTAGAGGGCAAATGGTAAAAATACGACACATAATAAAGCAATGTCATTGGGGTCGTAGGTCATACTCACACTAACGCGCCCACTGGCTGTATTTATAATCATTTGTGTTGATATAACAAAAAGAATGACAATAATACATGCTTGCATGCTTTTCATTTTATCTTTACCCAAGGCAGTAATGATGGAGCATCCAATAAGCAAGTTTAGATAACTTATAAATTTATCTAAAGAATTACTGGCATAAACACTAAAAGGAATAGCGCAAAGGGCAAGTATTGTAATGGCCCAGATATATTTCTTTATGCCGCTTTGGGTTAAAAAGAATGTAATATCTTTTATGTTTGTTGCCAAAACGACACCGAGTCCAACAGCCATGGAAACTTTTCCCAGCTTGAGTGGAAGGAGAAAGGGAAATAATTCATGTAGGCGACCAAGGCTTACAAAAAGTATAAGCCAAAGGGCAGCGGATACTAAAAAGGGCATATGCTATTCCCAAACTCCGGGTAGAGCTTCTTTTTTGCGGCCTAGAAGTTTGTTGAGCACTAAATTTATTCCCCACGTGAAGAAAGGTAAAGGATCAGTTAGCTGCCAGTCATCATTGGCAGCATAGCGTAAGGGAGAAAAAACTTCTTGGCGTAAGGTGCGTATAGGGGTGGCAGACTCTTTACTTTGCGCAAGTATACGTAATATATCTCCGCCAAGCCAGCGAGTTCGCGTTTCAAGGCGCGCCTTACCGGGTGTAAATTGCGTTTTTCCAAGGGCCAACAAAGTGTAGTACAAAGGATAATCCACACCGGCGGCAATGTTTTGCTTTATGGAGCCCCAAAAACGTGGATTGGCATCAATCATATAGCTTTTATTGTTTTTTTCATCCACAATGAAATCTATTTCACATACACCATGCCATTGCATATGCGTCAGCAAGGTTTTCATGGCTTCTATGGCTTGGGGAAAGTCGTGGCTTATACGTGTGGTGGGTTGCCCCACGCGCAAAGGGTAAACGGTTGTAGAAGTATACGAGTCGGAGGCTATATGCTCACCTTGATAATAGATGGCACATGCTCCTATGAGTTGCCCTTCCACAATTTGCTGTACAATATAATTTTCGGGTTGATCTATGCCACTTTTTATGGAGGCATATAAGTCTTGAGCGTGGGTAAATTTTTGCATACCCCAGCCGCCACCACCTTGTTTGGGCTTTACAATGACAGGAAAAGGTAAAGCTTCACCGCATGTTCTGTCGGCAAGAATTTCTGTCAATTCCCAAGTGGCGGGTGTATCTAACCCTATACTTTGGGCTATATTTGTGAGGCTGCCTTTGGCATGAAGCTTTAAAATATCTTCATAGTCTGGCAGTAAAAGAGCTATGCCAGCTGCTTCCAATTTTTCTTTATATTTAATGCAGGTGAAGGTTTCTTCCAGCACTGGCAAGAGCACGTCAATGCCATTATTTTGTGCAAATTGTATAATGTCTGCTATGAACTCTTGTTGCTTGGTGAAGGGTGACGCATGAGTCATGCGCCCCTTGCAATGGCGCGACATGCCAGCCATGGTGAAAGAACTTGTATCGCCAATATATACGTCAAAACCACGCTCAGCTAAACTACAACAAATGGCATAAGCTACGCGGGTATTTCCTGAGGTAACAAGAACTCTAGGCATGGGTATTTCCTTTGTATGATACTTTAAGTGTTTATGCGGTTTGTTGTTTTTTTGTACGCATTTTTTTTATAATTTTTTTGTATTGTTCACATAGCAACCAAAGAGATAATGTCATCAAAATAGTGCCTACAAGGACTCCTGCAGTTGAAAAAAGAAAATCTTTTATGGTGTTTAGGAACGTAGTAGGCAGTCTTAAGGTGATAAATTTTAGACCCCGAATGAAGACAAAGTGCGCCACATAGAAGAAAAGTGGAGTACTGCCTAAAGTAATAAGCATTTTATTTGTCCATTGGTATTTTTCCAATAAGGCCAAACATAGAAATGTAATTCCTAGACAATAGAGGGAGAACTGTAGAGAAGGTGGATACTTATCCACAGCTATGAGTGCGCCAAGTGTTTTTATAGTACTATCGTGAATGTGCCATAAGCTTGAATCACCATACATCCCCGTAAGGCGCAAAATAAGAAAAAGAGCTAAGCAAAAACTTCCCAGCTTTACCCATGAAGTAGAGCTTTTCTGATCTTGTTTAAAAATTGGACCGCAGAGATATCCTAATAAGAGTATTCCAAGCCAAGGTATAACAGGCCATGAGTTGTATATCTCTGCTCCCCATGGCAAAGCAAGTGAAACATTTTTAAAACCAAGAGACCAAAGGGTATTAATAATTGGAGAAGAAAAAGTTATTGTTTCAAACATATTTTGTCCAGCAATACAAACAATGCTTATGGCCCAAAGTAAGGCTTTAGGCCATTTTGTCATGCAAGCCAAAAAAATCATGCCAATACCCACAGCCCATAAAACAAATAAGGTAATGGATCCATTTTGAGAAAACGGTGCATGAAAAAAAAGTAAACAATTTAAAATAGCGAGCATAATACCGCGACAAGCTAGGTAAGAAAAAAGCGATGCTTGCCCTGCATGGCGTATTTGCCATAAGCAGCAACTGGCGCCAGCTAAAAAAACGAAGGCTGGAGCTACAATATATCCGCCTGTACAACGTAACCAAAAGGACGCTGTATCCACATAGTCCAACAGACTAGCGTTTATGGGGAGGGGGCTGTGTGGGCCTAAAATACTTTGTCCTGTGCGAGCTAAACTATCGCGCCAATGATCCATAAGCATACCAATCATACAGATGCCCTTGAGCATATCTATGGAGTAAATACGTTGTGGTTTCGTTTGCATACAATGTACTCCTACTTCCCTTTAGGATTCCATGTGACAAAGGCTTCGCCTTTCAATAAGCGAATCAAGCCGTATAAACCTGCGGCCCCTTGAACAAGGAATAGTCGGCATATGCGACCTATAGTTTTAGCTTTTTCCCCGAGGGCTGCAGCCACAAGTAAGGCACCGAGACCCAAAAGGCCCAGTGCAGGCCATATGCCTGTGGCAAGCAAAGCTGAAAAGCCCAAAAGGAAAAGCCATACAAGGGTTAGCCAACGTAAAATCTTATGGCTGAAAAATTGCCATAAAAAGCCCCATTGTTTGGCCTGCGCCAAGGGCAACATATAGCTAAAAAAGACGTGCCAAGATTGAGCCATGATGCGTGTTTGTCTGGCAAAGGCATTGGCGTCATCTTCGGCCGGCTCACTTACCAAGGCTGAAGGCATGGCGAGGGCTTTTTTTCCCGCCAGGACGGCTTGTATGGGGTGCACAAGGTCATTGATAATTTTATGGGGCAAAGCTTGGTAGAGTTCTTTACGCATGGCGTAAATGGCACCATCAGCACCGGCAATGCCATGAAGCTGACCTTCGTATTCTTTGAGCCACTCCTCATAGCGGCGATATGCAGATCCGGTACTTTCTTGACCGTGCTCGTCTCTATAGACGCTACGCCCACTGACTAGCCCCACCTGAGTATTGCTAAAGGGTGCCACTATGCGGCGTAGGGCATCGGCATGGAGCATGCTATCAGCATCGGTGAAAAAGAAAATATCTCCGCGAGCCTCTAAGGCAGCTCTGTTAAGCGCCTTGGTTTTACCTGCGCGCTCTTCTTGGCGTAAAAGACGTATTCTTTGAGCCAGAACCGAACCTAGAGGGGCGTGGCGTAGGATGCATTCTTCTGTGCTATCTGTACTTTGGTCAGAAATGATGAGTAATTCCAATTTGTCTTGGGGGTAATCCAAAGCTAAAAAATTTTCTACTTTTTCTTCGATGACATCTTCCTCATTGAAAACAGAAAGCAATATGCTTACAAAGGGTAAATCTTCATGGTTGTCAGTGGGCTGAGGTGCAAAGAAGGGGCGTATGCGCTGCAAAAGCATGAGGCACAGAGGATAGAGAATAAGCGGATATACCAATAAAAATACAGAAATCCAAAACAAAGCGGTCATGAGGTCGTCCTTTACAGTGCTTTTTTACTGACACACTTGAGTAAAAAAGTGCGCCATGGCGTCCAAATCCTTCCCCTGTACTTGGTCATGGGTGGGGAGAGTGATGAGGTGTTCCGCTGCATATCGTGCGCCGGAAAAATCGTTTTGCACGTGTCCCACATGGGGCGCAAGATGGCTTTGTAAATGGGGCACAGCATTTAAGGGAAGTGGGAATGCGCGACTTATACCTAACTTTCTTGCTGTCCGTCCAGCGTTATGCTGCAATATTTTTTGTATACATTTTTGTGAGTTATCTTCCACCATGACGGGGTAACGTAAATACACAGGCTTTGTATGGGGTTGAGGAGAGATTGGGCGCAATTCTCCATGGCTGTGCAATAACCTTGTGTATCGTTCTGCCCATTGTCGGCGAGCGGCATTGGCCTGCTCCAGCAAGGGAAGAGATGCCAAGGTGAGGCCTTGCGCATAAGGGCACATGGGGCCATCGGGAAAGTTTGGTTCAAATATGGATGCGCCAATGTTGAGCCACGGCAAAGACGCCGGCAAGGTATACATGCGCGGACGGCGTAGCATAAAAAGAGCCAAGGCTTTTATGCTCATGAGTATATCGTCTTTACCAACCTTATGCTGGTTGTGCGTTGCGGGGTAAAGCTCTTCTTGGCACTGCTGTAAAGATTCGGCAAGGGTGTCGTCATGCGTTAAGATAATACCACCTTCCACAGCTGTGAGGGGCTTTCCACGGCTTAGACTAAAAAGCCCCATATGTCCCATACTTCCCGTGGGGCTTGTGCCCACAGTTCCGCCCATGGATTGTGCGGCATCATCCACCAAGAACGCGCCCACGCTTTGCGCCACATCCATGACAGGGCTTGCGTCAAAGGAAAAACCAAATTGATGACACAAGATAATGGCTAGGGTGTTTTCGGTGGCTGCGTCGCGCATGGAATCAAGATTTGGCCCCAAGGTTGTGGGGTCAATATCATACAAGCGTGGCGTAAAGCCTGCGTGCACCACCGCAGAAGGCACGGAGTAAGATACAAAGGCTGGGATGAGTACTTCTGTTCGAGTCTTTTTTTGGGCATCTGGCAAACTTTTGTGTAATGCTTTCAAGGCCAAGGCAAGGCCTGAGCGTCCAGAGTGTGTCAATACGGCATGTTTAGCATGAAAATATTCTTCCAACTTCCAGCCCAGATGTTTTTGCACTTGAGCAGGGTTCAGTGTGGCACGGGCGGCTTTTACTAGGCTTTTTAAAGGCAGAGGGGCTCCGGCTGGAGGCAGAGTGCGCATTAGGGTATACCTCGTACAATATGTGGTCCCAAAGAGTTGGCCAGCCAGAGAGGGATTTTTTTCCAGGTGGCAATGGCCATTTGGTATTTGGGATTATTCACCGTAAGCGCCGGCAAAGATGCACCTTCTTCTAAGATATATTCCCAATATAAAGATACTTCACGAACGCCCCATTGCTTTTTGAAAGTCCATGGACCGCTTTGTGGTGTGGATCGGCCAAAATCAAAGTGGTTAAAGCCTTCTTCACAGCTTATGCGCATGGCTTCCCAATACAAGCTATGGTTGGGGCATAAAGAGCGGTGGGCCAATAAAGAAGAAGCCCAAGGCATTTGCATGGTGTTGCCATAGCGATATAAAAGACCGGATGCTATGCAAACACCTTCACGATACACACATAACAGTTCCGCATCTTTGCCGAGGTGCTCAAGCACTGTGGCAAAAAAAGATTTAGCGTACACAGGAGTGCCAAGGTCGCGCATATTGACACAAAACACGGCGTAAAAATCGTCTAAAAGTTCCACGCCGCCGCGCGTCACACTGAGGCCATTTTTCTCGGCTTTGCGTACTTGGTTACGCACTTTATCTTTGAAGCTTTTCCATAAGATGTCTGGGTTTTCGGGCAAGTCTAAAATCATGGAAACTTTGTGATCAGCCTTGGCAGGTAAATCAAGTCCACAAGGTTGCATATGTCGCAACTCTATACTTTCAGCTTTTAGGTTTTTACGAAGCTTTTGGGCAGCATGTAAAAGGGCTGTGCTGGCTTCTAAAGATTCGCTGAGTAAACCGCCGTAATTCACAAAGGGCAAAGAGCATAAATGTGTGCCAAAAATTTTTGATTGCACATGACAAATGGGTAAAACACCTACAATGTTTTGTGCCTCGTCTTGAGCCACCAAGGCATGTGTTTTATGCCCAAAGGCTTGTTCAAAAATGGAGAACCACGCCGGTAAAGCGTAGCCGAGGCAAGAATCCTTGGCTTTAACATAGGCTTCCCATAAGTTTTTTTCTTCTTGGGTGAAGGAAAAAGCGCGTACAGAAATATTAGACATGGGGTAAAACCTCTTCCAGAACTTTTCCCATGGGAGCAAAGCTATGGCGTTTAAAAAGATAGCGCAATTTATTTTCGGTACGGCTCAAATTAACATAGTGGCGAAAACGCGATTTTAGTGGCCCTTGCATGCGCGGTTGGCCTGGATCAATTTCCCAGGGATGGAAATATAACGTACTGGCATGACCTTGGCTTTCTAGTTTTTGAAAAGCCTTAGACATGAAAGCCACGGGTAATAAGCGTAAGTAGCCACCGCCGGAAAAGGGAAGTGTGACAGATTTACCAAGTAAAGAAAAATCTATGGTGCTGGGGGGAAACTCCTTGAGTGCGCCTTGTTCCCGCGTGAGTATGTGGGGAAAACGCTGCGCACCGGGAATGCCATAGACATCGTGATGTATGGGAAAGATGCTGGAGTCGTATTTGAATCCTGCTGCAATGAGGGCGTCCAGCGCCCAGAGAGTTTTTTGTGTAATGGTATAACTGGGCGCGCGGTACCCAAGAACTTCTTGACCGGAAATATCCTGCAATAGTCCACGTGCTCGTGTTATATCGTCTGTAAATTCTTGCTGAGAGAGGGTGGTTATGCGTTGGTGTCCGTAGCCATGACAGCATACTTCATGCCCTTCTTGCGCCATACGGCGCACCACATCTGGATAACGCTCTGCCACCCAACCAAGCACGAAGAAGGTGGCCGTAAGCGAAAACTCTGCAAAGATATCCAAAACCTTGTGAGTGTTCTGAGAAACGCGGTGAGGCAAAGAATCCCATGTGCTTGGGTGCATGTTTTTTTCAAATGCACTGACTTGAAAATAATCTTCCACATCTACAGTAAGCGCAATGCTCATATATTTCTCTCTACAACCCAAAGGCTGAATGTTTTATGCCGGCTTAAAATGTATAAGCCAAGTCAACAGATACTTGATTGGTCCAGTAGGAACTGTCTGTTTGAGGAATGGTGTAAAATATTCTGTGTGTTAAAGATACATTGCTATTTTCGCTCAATGCGTAGCGCAAACCATAAGACCCAGTATGCTTATGGTCGCCAAGGGAATGATCTTCGTAAAATGTACCACTATAGTTTAAAAAGGTCGTTAAACGGTCTGTAAGCTCATAGTTTAAGGACACTCTGGGGGAAATGGTATTCCCTTCTTCTTGGTTTTCGCCCACATTGGAGCTATCCACTTCAGTTTCAAAGGTATTATAGGCTATACCCATGGAAATTTTGGTACGGTCATAGCTTTTGGCCCATGAAAAATCATAAGAACTCTTAAGTACGCTTGTGTTTTCTTCAGGGTCATCTTCAAATGAGGTTTTATAAGAAAGAGAAAATACGCTTCGGCCCACAGCGTAATTTAGGCTGGCGTTTACGTAAGGAGAAAAACCTGTATCGCCGGAGTCAGCCACACTATAGTTGGGACCAATTTCAATGCTGGCAGAAAGGTCTTCGCTAAATGCATAAGCCCCACCCACATAGAGGGTGTAACGTGTGATGTCTGTTTCTTCTGTGTCTTGGTAGATGGTGCGCGTAACGCCACCGCCGGTATATATGGAGGCTCTTTCACTAAGTTCGTGATTTACTTTAAAGTATCCGTTGTGGGATTGGTTCACGTCATGAATGAAGTTATATTGTTCCCCATCGATGGACAAGAAAGAAGGCGTTTTTCCAGTGGGGCTTTCACTATAGCGTGTATCGGTAAAGGTATAGCCGACGGTGAGGTTTGTTCTTTGTGTAGGTTGTAAGCTTATGTAAGGGGCAATGGTTATGACGTTGCGATTACGTGTATCTTCATCGCTATCACCTTCTTGAAATTCACCGCGGGTAATGTCTTCATAAATTTGTTCCATGCTTTCGCTTATATTGATGAAGAAAAAGTTTTTTACCACTTCAGCTGTGACAGAAGCGTCTATGGTGTGCACATAGTCTGGATCGGATTTTTCTTGCAAATAAAAAGTATATTTTCCTGCATAGCTAATATCAGCTGTAATGCGTCCGCCAAGACGTTGAAAAGAAAAAGAAGGGCGAATATGGGTCATAAAGGCACTAAAAGTGTCGTTTGCAGAATTTTCCACATTGTCAGAATATTCAAAACCTGTGCTAATGGCAGCGGTAAACTCGTATATGGAGTCAGATTTCATGGGGGCATTGGCTAACTCAGGATTCACATTTTCTAAGGAGGCACCTTCTTGTGTGCCGTCTTGCGCATTGGTGAAATCAGTCGCTGAGGTGCTTGTGGAGGTACTGCTTACCTCGGCAGAGCTCGTGCTTGCACTTGCAGAACTTTCTTCCTCTGCAAGACAGGGGATGGGTGCCACGACAGTGAGTAACAACAGGACGAATATGGCCATAGGTCTAGTTATATACATAAAAAATCTTCTTTTTCGTTAGAGTATTGAGTGTTTACTTACGTATCCTAGAAAAACATCGAGTTTTGTCAAGTTGTTTTGCCGCAAAGAGCACAAAAAAGCATCAATTTTTTTATAATATATCAGTATTTAGGGTGATTTTGTCTAGACTTATGTGTTATTTTCTCTAGATTGGAGTTTTTTTTCTGTTTCCTGAGCAATGTTTTGCGATAAAAGTACAATAACTTGCGATAAAGAAACAAGGCTTTGTTGCATCATGTCTAAACATGTTTGCATACGGTCGCACAGTTTATCCATGTCTTGCGGTGACCATTTTTGACCGTGGCGAACCTGTTCTTGCACAGAAGAAAGCATTTCTTGCGCTTTGGGTTCTGCCGAAGTTACTTCCTTTGTTTTACCCATGGCCCAAAATTGTGACTCGAAATCTAGATGCGTTAAAATGGCTTCGAGGTTTTCACAGGACAAGGCGCGTAAATTTTTGGTAAATGCGTCCAATAGTATATAGTCACACAAAATGTTTATGAGCCTTGGTACGCCATGGGTTACAGCATGTATGCGTTCAAAGGTACCATCCTGCCATTCAAGAGCATCACGATTTCCAGATTGCTCTAGGCGATGGTAAATATAGGCTGTAAGGCTTTCTGTGCTCAAAGGCGAAAGATGGCAATGAACTAAAATGCGTTGTCGCAACTGAATAAGCTCTGCGCTGCCCAATTTATCTCTGAGTTCTGGCTGTCCCACAAGGATAATTTGTAAAAGCTTGGCATGGGCTGTTTCTAAATTGGAAAGTAAGCGTATTTCTTCTAATTGTTCGAGCCCAAGGTTTTGGGCTTCATCAATGATAAGTACACAGCGTTTTCCCATGGCATATTGGTCTATAAGAAATTCATTGAGATCCCGTAAAAGAACAGCTTTATCGTTGCTGCTGCTCGCAAGGCCAAAGTCATCGTTGATCATGCGTAAAAGCTGAGCGCTGTCCACTTGTGTATTAAAGATGGTTGCCACAGTTAGGTCACTGGACACTTTGCTTAGAAGGCGTCTGATGGTGGTGGTTTTACCTGTGCCTACTTCACCTGTAAAAAGTATGAATCCAGTATGTTCTATGAGGCCATATTGCAAAAAGGTAAGTGCTTTTTTATGTACATCGCTCAAAAATAAGAAATCAGGATTAGGAAGCAATTCAAAAGGTTTTTGGTGCAATGAAAAGTAAGATAAATACATAATGTCCTCATATTCCATGGGGGGGAACGCACGCGTGAGCCATGAAAAAGATGTTTGTTTTTAGCTGGCATACGCATGCTTGTTATGGCATGCGTATGCGTTTTTAATATTCTTTGTCTTGATAGTAGGTGTAGTTTAGGATGTCTTTTTCAGCTCCGTAAGCCGTGGCAGCATTATATATGATACCCATGAGTGGTACATCCTGTAATTGTTCTAATGCTGTTTCCACGTGACGTTTGTAAGTAACGTTCTCACGTACCACAAGCATGACACCGTCCACCATGCGGCTAAGAGCTCGGCTTTCTGCAAAGGGGAGTAAGGGTAAAGAGTCAAGAATAATGATACGATCTGGATAGCGGTGTTTTACTTCGGCTAAAAAGTCTTGCATGCGCTTTGATGTAACAAGTTCGGCAGATTTTTCTGTGATGCTGCCAGCGCATAAAAGTGAAAGTTTACCAATGCCAGTGTGTATGAGGCAATCTGTAATGGGAGTGTTGTGTAAAAGGCAGTCAGAAAGTCCCTTGGGTGGATTTTTTACTCCCAATACGCGGTGGCAAGAGGGGGCACGTAAGTCCACGTCAATAAGCAATACTGTTGTATCAAACTCCATGGCCAAAGCACATGCTAAGTTACAAGACGTGATGGTTTTCCCTTCATTGCGCATGGCACTGGTAATCATAAAAAGATTTCTATCTGGCTGGCTTTTGCGTGTGGCAATGATACACTCTTTTAATAGGCGATAGGAGCCACCATAGGTGAGAGCTTGCTCGGTGGCCATAATGAGCTCTGGGATGGGGTTTATACGTGTTGCACCTTGTTCTGTATCTTGCTGCTCTTGTGTAGCCGTCGCTGGTGACACACAGTCTTCTGCTGGGGTTGCTTCTTGTTGATTTTGTTTTAGAGTGGGGGATTCGTCATGCTTGTCAGTTTTTTCTTGTGCTGTGTGCACAGGACTCATTTGGGCAGAGTTTTCCACCTGTCTCTTCTCTTCTTGCACGTGAGAAGAGTTTTGTACAGGTTCTTGAGGCGTGCCAGAAGTGTCCTGTTCTGCAGGATGGCGATGGCTAGGAGTAGAAGTCGGTTCAGTTTGACTTTGAGCGCGTTCTTTTTGCGCTTTTTCCATGGCTTTTTCAATAATACTCATATTTTTCCCGCTAGCTTAAAAAATAACATTGGTTGGAAATAATCTTTCAATGTATGGCAAACCCAGGAACTCAACAACAGCGGCAAGGCAAATAATACCAATAACTCCAGCTGTTATGAGCATGGCAATGCGATCAGTTCTTTGCTGTTTTCTTAATTTTTCTGGCTGAATAATAACTGGCAGCTTTGCCAAAACAGGTATGGAGTAGATGGCTAAATCGTCAGCTGTGTATATTCTTGTGCGCAAAATACTACGTGCAATAATGAGCCCGAAAGAAAGCCCAAAGCCTGCTATGATGGCCCCAAGCATGAAGAGATGGCGTTGGGGGAATACATGATTTGATGGAGTTACAGCAGCGTCAATCACTTTAAAGCTGGCAGCTTTGTCTTGCAATTCCATTTGTTTAGAAACTTCCGATTGTCCAAAACGGCCCACAAGTTTTTGATAGATAAGCATCTCGTTGGATTTAGCTTGCTCAAGGTCAGACAATTTTGTACGAATGGCCGGTAGGGCTTCAAGATTTTTTAAATTTTTATCGCGCTCAGCTAAAACTACTTTTTCTGTTTCTTCAAGGGATTTAAGCTCAATTTGTATACCTTGATAGGCGGCATTGGCGCTTTCTGCGCTGGGATCTTTCTCCATTTCTTTCGCTCTTTTCTTCAAGCCTTCCACATCCAATGTGAGGCGTTGTACTATGGGGTGTTTTTGCGTGTAAATGGATTTGGCGCTACGTAATTCTGATTCTTTAACTCTAAGTTCTTCAAGAAGTTGCGATGCGTCAGATTGCATATGCTGCTCTGAAAGAAGTTTGTTTTTTTCTATGCGTAGAGCTTCCAGTTGCTGATCGGCAGAGGTTATTTTTTGTTGCACCGCAGCTTCATTCAGTGAAAGGTAAATACCCTGTTCTGTTTTATATTTGTCGATGTTATCCTGAGCTTGCTGAATGCGCTCTTGAAAAATTTCAATCTGATCACTTAAAAAAGTGGTGGCGTCGAAGGATTCTTGGCGTTTTTCAGAGGTGTTCGTCTCCACATAAATACGGATAAGCGTATTGACGAAATCGCGCGCCATGACGGCATTGGCATGTCTAAAAGTAACACTGAAAAATCCACGTGATTTATCATGGCGAATGAAGGTGTTGGAACGTAAGTTTGCGATAAGATTTTCTTTTTCTTCTGGGGTATTGGCTTGTAAATCTAAGTCTAAAATGGAAGCCACTTGGGTTAAGAGCGTGCGACTGAGCAGCTGTACTTCCAATAGGCGCACTTTGGCTTCAGCTGAACTTGTAATGGCGATACCTTCCACAAGGTCGTTAACAATATTTTCTTCAATGGAAATGGTGGAGGTGGCTTGATACTTTTTAGGAATTAAGTAGCTTATCACGAAACCAACTAAAGATATAATGATAACAGTAATGCAAATGAACTTAATATGATTATTTAGAAGGTTGAGGTATTTTGCTACGTTGAAAGTGGCATGAGCCTCAGAATTTTTTATTGCATGTTTATTCATAATAAGGAAACTACCCTTAAAGCTGTATTTGGAGGGGTGAAAGTTTGGATTGCTTAATTTTTCACTCGCTAAAATGCGAATGCTTTTTTGTCAAGAAAAAGAAAAGGCCTTTATTGTTAAGGCCTTTTCTTTATTGAGTATTTATTTTGAGTAAAGGCGGGGAGCTTTATTGCTCCATGTACGTTGCCACGTTAAAACCAGCTTGTCTCAACAACAATAAGGTCGCCGCCCTGCAAGGTAACGTTTTGTGACATGTCGCCATTGCTAATAAGATCAGCCATGCGCACAGTCATTCTCTGAGTTCCGCCTTCACCTTGACGTGTGATGATGGTGGCATTACGGTCGGCAAATTTTGTAAAACCGCCTGCCAGGTGAATGGCTTCCAATATGGTCATTTTATCTGTGTATGGAATGGATTTTGGACCGTTAACAGCGCCATCGACATACACAAAGCGAGCTTCACTTTTGGGTACAAAAAGCCTGTCGCTAGCGAGCAGCTCCATATTGGCTTGGCTGTCTTTGCCTTCTTTCAATAGCATTTGAAAATTGGACGCAATTTTTTGTCCGTCGCGTTCTAAATAAGCACCCATCAAATCAGAATTGTGATCTAGGCGGATGCTGGATAAAATTTGCAAGAGGGTTGTTTTGCCATGTAAAGGGATTACGGCTGGCACAGTGCCAGGACCATAGACAATGATGCTGTTGGCAGGAAAGGTATTCACAGAAACCGACACGAGCGGTTCAAATACCAACTCCCTAAGGGCGGCAGTTATGCGTGCTTGCAATTGGCGTGGGGTCGCGCCAGCAGCTTGCATTTCTCCCACTCCAGGTAAAGAAATTTTCCCATCTGGACGTACCACAGCTTCCGCACTTAACTCAGCTTCTCCCCATACTCGTATGGAAAGAGCGTCGCCCTTGCCTATGATATACTCTTTTTGCGCTGCATGTGCTGTGCTGAGTAATACCATGAAAACACATAAAACCGTGAAAATGCTAGTAACTTTTTTCATTTAGCGTGCTCCATCTCTTGTGAATACAATCAAAATAGTACGTAAGATAATTTCTATCTCAAGCAATAAAGATTGATTTTTTATATAGTATAGGTCATAGCGCAATTTTTCAAGGGCATCTTCAACAGATGCGCCGTAAGGGTAACAAACTTGTGCCCAGCCTGTTACTCCAGGTTTAACGCTATGTCTTTCGCCATAGAAGGGGATAGATTTTTTTAACTCTCCAATGAATTCTGGTCGCTCAGGGCGCGGACCAACAAGGCTCATATCTCCTTGTAGTACATTGATAAGTTGGGGGATTTCATCAAGGCGTGTTTTTCGCAAAAAAGATCCCACACGTGTGATGCGAGGGTCACCTTCTGTGGCCCAAACTGCCCCCGTGCCTTTTTCTGCGTCAGAACGCATGCTTCGGAACTTAATGATATGGAAAAGCCTGTCATTAAGGCCTACGCGAACCTGGCGAAAAAACACTGGTCCTGGCGAATCCAGATGGATAATAAGAGCAATGATGGGGAAAAGTGGTGCTAATAACGTTAATCCACATACAGCAGCAAAAATGTCTGCGGCGCGCTTGATGACGCGTCTACTCATGGAAAGGGTAAAGCCAGGGGCAAAAATGAAGTCACTGGGTTTTAAATTTTCTATATAGAGCTTGCGGCCAATAAATTCGTAAAAGGTTTTGGCTTCAACGATGTTTATGCCAAGCATACGGCATTTGAGCATTTGTCTTACAGGCATTTGCCCACGTCTTTCAGCAAAGGACACAATGATAGTTTGAATGCCAGCTTTTTGCGCGTCAAGGTAGAGTTTGTCTGAGCTCATTTCAGCTTTGTCAGTATATTGTTCTGTGTAGCTGTCGTGATACTGTTCTACAAGTGGATCCATTGTGTCTTTAAAGTCCACAAGGCTTTCAAGTGTGAAGCGTCCGTGGCTTTCTGTGATTTGCTTATGAATAATTTGAGAAGATTTGTCGTCGCCAACAATCATAACTCTTGTGCTCATAAACTTAGGAAAGCGCCAATCGGATGAGAAGAATCGGCTTAAACCTTTGCAAATGGTAAAAATTACCAAGGTTGTCATGACAGGCGCTGGGGTGAGGATGATATCCCTTGTCATTTGTGATATTATAATGAGGATTATAGATACCGTCATGATGAAAAAAGTTATGAAAGTAAATAGTGATGCATCACTTTCTTTTTCAAGCAGAATATCGCAAACAAGTGCACAAACGAAGATGGCTAATCCTAAAACTAAATGTGTATCAGAAGTAGAAAACCGTGCTGCTGCAAAAAAAATCTCTTGAAATATTGCAGTAAATGCAAAGGCAATCAGTAGCCAAAAAACATTACCTACTGCGCGTGAAATCCATGTGGAACTCATATCCTTTTTCTCCCAATCCATACAAGGCCCCTAAGGCTTGTAGGTATCCAACTACGCCTAAAACGTATGTTCATGGCACTGCGTAGTTATGCATTTGTGCCATAAGATTTGTAAAAATTAATGGTGGGTCATGGCAGGGCTGGTATGCATGCCCTGCCATGAATAACATCAACATATATTGACAATGAAGTTTCTATAAGAGGTCTTTTAAAAGCTGCTTTGCTTTTTCTACGTCTGCAAAGGAGCCCAACTCCACAGCTTTTTGCAAAGCCTTAATGCCTTCGTTACGCTTGCTTTCAGCCAATAAAGCTACGCCAAGTCTGTAATATAGCATAGCTGAGTTCGGATGCGCTTTTAAGCCATTTTCAATGACATTAAGAGCTTCTTTCACTTGTTTATTTGCTGTAAGAGCAAAAGCATATGTATCTATGACTGCAATGTTTTCAGGGGCATCCACATAAGCTTTTGTGGCTAAGTCCACAGCTCTTTCGGTGTTTTTCCCTTCCTCAGCCAATGCTGAAGCCAAGTTGTTTAAAACAACTACATCCTCAGGATGTAATGCTATGGCTGCTTCGTAACTCTGAACGGATTTATCAAATTCTTTGAGCGCTAAGTAAGCATATCCTTGACCTGCAAGGGCATCCTTATTCTTGGGCTCTTTTACAATCACGGTGTGGTAGTAAGAAAGAGCCTTTGTGTATTGCTTATTACGTAAGCACAATTCACCTAACTGCATGAGTAAAGCTGTGGCTTGTGTTTTTTTATAAGCATCTTCCAAAGTGGTAAAAGCAGCATCAAAGTTGCCACTTTGCTCTAGAGCCATGGCTTTAAGAATATAGCCGCCAGCAGCTTGAGCATCAAGAACTATGATGGCTTCAGCTTGTGCGATGGCTTCAGTGTATTTTTTTGCTGTGGCATAGACGCGGAACTTACCTAACAGGCCTTCAGGGCTTTTTTGTAAGTCTTCAGTGTCATATACGGCTAAAGCTTTATCCATATTATTTTGTTGTGAATAGAAAGCTGCCAACATGCCGCGGAGTTGAGGTGTTGGGCTTTTTGTCAATTTATCCGTGATATATTTTTCTGCTTTGGCAACGTCCTTGGCTTGCAGGGCGCGGCGAACCAAAGATGAGAGGGCACGCGGAGAATTAAGCGCATTGGCTTTTTCCAGTCTTTGTGTGGCCTCTTCTTCGCGTTTGAGGTTGTCTAGTAAAACAGAGCTGGTCACAAGAAAAGTAACATTTTCTGGGTTTTTTTCCAAATATGCATCACAAACATCCAAAGCTTCTTGGTTTTTGTTTTGAATCATATATAAATTCAAAAGCAATTGCGTGGCAGGCATAAAAGTAGGATGCAGTTCATACGCTTTTTGTAGGTTGAGCATGGCTTCATCATTTCGTTTTTGTGATAAAAGCACGCCAGCCTTTAATGTGAGCAAAAGAGGGTGGTCTGGTTGCTCCTTGAGGCCTGCCTCAACCACTTCGGAGGCTTTGGCATAATCGTTTTGTGACATATAATAGTTAAAAAGGGCCGTGCGAGCCGCCACGCTATCTGAGCTGGCTTGAACGCCTTTTTCTAACTCAAGAATGGCTTCCTGCTCGTGGTTTTGACTGAGCAAAATGTTGGCACGAGTGGTGGTTGCTTGCGACAGCTTGGGGTTGATTTCCAAAGCTTTATCAAAAGAAATTAAAGCTTCATCTTTTTTTCCCATGGTGTTTTGAATGGTCCCCAAGAGGTAAAAGCCTTGGGCACTGTTGCTATACAAACTAACAAAGCGCTTTATTTCACGTTCGGACTCTTCATAACGCTTTTGGTCAAAGAGTATTTGCCCTGTGAGCATGAGAGCTGGTCCGTGGGTGGGAATGACATCTAATATACGGCGCAAATTGCTAAGTGCAGACTCAGAGTTCTTGAGTTGGTGCAAAGTAATGGCCAGACGATAGAAACCGTCTACGGAAGGTCTGGATTCTACAGACTGTTGGAAAAATGTGTTTGCTTGCTCAATTTGCTTATTTTCATAGGCAATCATGCCAGCCAGCATATGTTCTTCTGCGTTGGGTTTAAAGCTTTTACGCATACTTTCGAGCACAACTTCAGCTTCTTTTAATTTGTCTTGAGCAATCATAAGCGTGCCAAGCTCAAAGGAAGGTGAAGCGCTTTTGGGTTGCAGAACCATAAGCTTACGAAATAATGTTTCTGCTAGGATATTATCTCGCATAGCCTTGGCGATATTAGCGCGCAAGGTAATGGCTTCTATATTATCTGGGTCTTCTTGCAAAAGTGTATCGATTATTTGTATGCCTTCACTTCTGCGGTTCGTACCAAGATAAATATTAGCAAGACCAAGCCTTGCATCTTTATCTTGTGGTGCTAGGGCGATGGCATCTTTATACGCTTGCTCAGCTTCTGCATGTTTTTGCAAAAATCTATAGTTAAGAGCTGAAAGTTTACGGGTTGCCACAGTGGCTTTTTGTTCACTTTCAATTTCTTTTAAATACTCTAAAGCTTTTTCTGGCTTACGTGTGTCAGTGTAGAAATTGGCTGCGGTCAGTAGAAGTTGAGCATTATTAGGTTGCTGCAGGAGGCACTTTTCCAGCTCAGCTTCAGCTTGAGGGTATTTTTGGGCTAAGATATAGGCTTTAGCAAGGTCGTAACGAAGTTCAAAACTCTTGGAGTCTTTGTCCAAAGCATTTTTGAAAAATACAATGGCTCCGTTGGCATTGCCTTCTTGCATGAGCTTGCGCCCTTCTTCTTGGAATTCTTTAACGGTGTCTC
>CAYJDR010000023.1:4708-38922 GCA_964368965.1 uncultured Deferribacteraceae bacterium | reverse complement strand
TTTTGTTGACGTCAACAATACGATAGCAAAAGTGTTATGAGGTGACACGATGAGTGAAAACAAAGTAAAAAGTTCTGTTTTATTCAGATTGAAAAACACTAAAAATATGCTTAGTAGTTTTATTTTAATCGTTTTGACTATAATGACGACCGGTGTTATTGTATATTTATTTTTTTCACTTTTTTCTGATAAAATTTCTATGGAATATAAACTGCTTTCACTTACTGGGATTGGTTGGCTAATTGGGCAAGCATATTTAAAGAATAAGGAACTCGAACAAAATCATATTAATAAAAAACAAGTGATATATCAAGAGTATATCAATACTTTTTTAGATTTTTTCTTGAAAAATAAAAATAATGTGAATGTTAAATCTAATAATACAGGGTTAAGCCAGAATGATTTAAATAATGCATTTTTAGAGCTTCAAAAAGCAGTTTATATATGGGGAAAACCTCAAATGATTAAAGATATGTTGAAATTAAAAGAGATGTTAAGTGTAATGTCAGAAAACAATTATAGAAATAGTGATGAACATATAAAGCATATTATTAAAACACTCAACTTTCAATTTGAAATGATACGCAAAGATTTAGGTCATAATGATTCATCTTTAAAAAACTATGAATTAGCTCAGATGTGTTTTAATGAAAATGTTAGAGAAATAATGAAAAGGTAAAGGGGTGCTTATGATACTAAAAATAGTCGATATTCTTTGGCTTATATTGTCATTAGTTATGTATTTGTTGTTATATATAATTGCAAATTTTAAGGGTCCATTTATATGTAGTCAAATTATTGAATTGAATTTTATTGAGAATATTATAATAGATAACTTTTATAGTGCAATTATTTTACTTGTTGTAATCGCTATGATTGCTTATAAAATTATAATTTGGGTTATATTTAAAAAGAGTGGCACAGAGAGAATAGCTGTAACATCAATTACTCCTGCAGAAGCTCGTTTTGTACCTGTGTATATATCTTATTTTGTGATAGCACTTAGTATCAATAGCTTTGAAGTATTCGTAATGGTTACAATAATTTTATTTATTTTTACATATTACACAAAAATGTATTTTTTTAACCCAATATTCTTAATATTTGGTTATCGTTACTACGATATCAGTGATATGCATGGGACTACCTTACTTTTTATAACAAAAAGCAAGGATTTAAAAAATGTTAAGCAACTTGATAATATTGTTCGATTAAATAATTTTGTATATTTTAATGAAGGAGAAAAATATGAGTAATAGTAATTTAACGATTTATGCTAAAGGGAAGTATGGTAAATTTTTTAAATTTGCTACGGAAAGAAGAGAAGTATTGCTAGATATCTTTCCAACCTATGATATTACTAATGCAACTGAGTTTAGTAGTGATTATCTATCTGATGAAGATGCATTGTTATATGTAGATTTAAGTAACAAACAAGCTATTATCAAAAAGTATGTTGATCTATTAGCTAATACATCAGCAACAAATGAGATTGACAAAAATGAATATGGCAATATTAAGCTTATATTTGTTGGTGAAAAAACAGCAAATAATAATACGAATATAAGATTTCAACGATTATTTCCAAGATATTGCTTTCATAAACCTATTTTTACTTTTGATGATGTCTGTTCTCTCAAAACTAACGAGAAAATTATTATTTTAAACAATCTAACTGATGCATATTATGATGGAGATACAAAACGTTTATATTTTACTAGCTTTAAAAATGCAAGTGCAATACTAAAACTTGATGAATTTTACAGAACAGCAACAGATGAGGATATTCAAAAATTCAAACAGCTTTCAATCCTTCAAGTAAAATCTGATATAGCCATCAGAAATAAAAATATACTTAGGAAAGTCGCTCAGATCGTTGATGAAGGAACAACATTAACTACAACTCAATTAACCGACTATGCTGCTAAGTATCATCAAACGCTTAGTACTACGAGTGATGGAAAGATTAAAATAGATGATCAAGAAGAGATTAATCTTCTTTTTGATTTACTAAAAGAACGTTTGTTTACATCTGAAATAAATAATACACAATATAGGACAAATTCAATTCAACGCATTTAGTGTTAGAATTATAATAGCATATGGAAGCTATATGGTCCTAGAAAATAGTAACTAAAAAACATTTTCAAAAATATAAAATAGGTTATAGTTTAATGAAACAAAATAATGAATCATGGGAAAAATATACATTGCAACAGCTTGCTGAGGGAACACTAATTAATGGTATTTTTAATGACCCTAAAAAAGTCGGTAAAGGTGTGCCTCTTATAAATGTTGTCGATTTATATGAGAGGAATATTGATTTTTCTAATTTAACTAGATTAGTTGTGTCAGAAAAAGAGTTAGAAAATTATTCAGTAAAAGAAGGTGATATATTATTTACACGTTCATCGTTAAAGTTAGATGGTATTGCACATTGTAATATTGTAAAGCAATATCCAGAAGACACGGTTTTTGATTGCCATTTAGTTAGATTGAGACCTAAGAAATCAATAGTTAATTCTAGTTTTTTATTCAGACTTTGCCAGTCTACTAGCATAAAAGCTCAGTTGATGAAAAATGCTAAAACTACAACTATGACAACTATTGATCAAAAAGGTATATATTCAGTTATGGTTAATTTACCACCTCTTGCAGAGCAAGCACGTATAGCAGAGATATTATCTACACAAGATAGGTTGATAGAGCTACAAGAAAAACTAATAAACCAAAAACAACAACAAAAGAAATACCTAATGCAAATGCTACTAACAGGCAAAAAACGACTACATGGATTTAATGACATGTGGGAAGAAAAAAAGTTGGGGGACATTACAAAATATGGTGCGTCGACTCGTTCAATAACAAGTATCATGTTAACACATAGCAAAATAACTTATCCAATATATGATGCAAATACAATTATTGGTTATGTTGATGATTTTGATATTGAACAAGAATATATTTCAATAGTAAAAGATGGTGCTGGTGTGGGCAGATTGCATAAATGTGTTGAAAAATCATCTGTAATAGGAACAATGGGGTATATTTTAGCTAATGAAAATATTGATGTTAAGTTTCTATTTCAAAAAATGTCTTTAATTGACTTTACCAAGTATATTAACGGCTCTACAATCCCTCATTTATACTATAAAGATTATTCTAAAATGAAACTTACACTCCCCCCACTCCCTGAACAACAAGCGATAGCGGATATATTGACTAAAGCAGATGAAGAAATAGAGCTTTTAAAAAAGCAACTAGCACAACTAAAACTAAAACAAAAGGCAATGCAACAGTTGTTACTTACTGGCATTGTAAGGGTGCATACATGAAATGGGATTGGAACGATATAATAAATACTGTAAATGATGTGTTGATTAATACTCAAAATGGCATGATAGAAAATCAATTAGAACAATTACGCATTTATGTAGTAAATAAAATTACAATAATTGACACTTCACTAATATCTGAAAGTGATAAACAAAGAGCATACAACGAACTTGAAATTTATGTTAATGATGAATTAATTAGATTAGGAATATGGAAAAATAGGCTTAGCTTTGCTGACAATTTAAACACTATTTCAAAAAACTTAAAATAATTATAAAAGGCTAACACATGCTAAACCACACTATATTTAACGAACGTCCAGAATGTCAAGATAGGCTTATAAAGTTTCTTGTAAACATGGGCTATGATTATGTTTCAAGAAGCGATGCGGAAAATAAACGCAAGTCGCTTGCTAAAGTGATATTTGAAGATGAATTAATACGCTTTCTAAAAACACAAACATACAAATATAAAAACCAAGAATATCACTTCGCTGGAGAAAGCATTATGAAGGCTATACGTGGGCTTGATGTACCCTTGCTACAAGGGCTTATGCAATCTAGCAAGGAAATCTACCACATGCTTACACTAGGCGTGAGCATTGAAGAAACTATAGTTATTGATAGTGATGTGCCTGTTAAGCAATCGTTTGATTTGTCGTTTATCGACTTCGACAACCCGCATAACAACATATGGCAAGTTACAGAAGAATTTAGCGTGGAAAGAAGCAACGGAAGCTATGCACGCCCTGATGTTGTGCTACTCGTGAATGGTATCCCGCTTGTTGTGATAGAGTGCAAAAAATCTAGCGTAGACGTTAGCGAAGGCGTTATGCAAAACATTAGAAACATGAAGCCTGACTATATTCCACAGCTGTTCAAGTTCGCACAAATTATACTAGCGATGAACCCGAACGAAGCACTATACGGAACATGTGGCTCTACTAAAAAGTTCTTCATAGAGTGGAAAGAAGAAAACACAGATTGGCAAAACGAAATCTGCATAAAATGCTCACCTAATGGCGAAATACTCGAGCAAGATAGAACGACCGCATCATTACTAGATAAAAAACGACTGCTAGACATAGTTAAACATTTTATACTATACGATAACGGTATCAAGAAAATAACACGTCACCAACAATACTTTGCCATACATAAAGCTATGGATAGAATTAACCACAAAGATGATTGCGAGCAAGACGGTGGCGTAATCTGGCACACTCAAGGTAGCGGTAAATCGCTAACCATGGTTATGCTTGTCAAAATGATTCAATCAGAAAAAAGCATACAAAACCCACGCTTCCTCATGGTTACAGACAGGGTTAGCCTCGATAAGCAAATACGTGATAACTTCGCAAACACAGCTATGCAACCTACAAGGGCAAGCACAGGCAAAGCACTTAAAGCATTGCTACAAGATAAAAGCAATACGCTAATCACTACACTCATACATAAGTTTGAAACCGTATGCAAAAATAAATACCTAGATATTGATAGCGATAAATTTTATGTGTTCGTCGATGAGGCACACAGAAGCCAATCAAACTCCATGCACAACTACATGAAAGAAGTGCTACCTAATGCCACCATCATTGCGTTCACAGGAACACCACTTATCGCAAATAAAAAGAAAAGCACATACGCAAAATTCGGCGCAAAAATACATAACTACACAATGAAACGTGCAATCGAAGATAAAATCATTGTGCCACTCGTCTACGAAGGACGAATAGTCGTGCAAAACGACCCTAGCTTGAAAATTGACGACTACTTTGAAAGCATGACAAAAGACTTGCCAAGCGAACACAAAGAACAACTCAAAGCAAAATTTAGCAAGTTCAGAAAACTGGCAGAAGCAAAAAGCAGGCTAGATATGATCGCTTTAGATATCGCTAACCACTTTACAGAATACTGCATACCAAAAGGACAAAAAGCAATGGTCGCATGCTCATCACGTGCCGCCGCTGTCGAAATATTTAACTCGCTGAAAAAACTTAACAACGCAGATATAAACCCTGCTGTTGTCATCACTTTCGGCGATAAGGCAGAAGGCAACAACGACGATGAAACATCAACCGCTATCAAAATGATAAACGAATATCAAAATAATTACGTCAAACCTAATTTCGGCGATAATATTGACAGCTATGACACATCTATATGCGATAGATTTACTAACCCAGATGGCGATGTGAATATAATACTCGTCAAAGATAAATTGCTTACAGGGTTCGATGCACCTATTGCAGGCGTGCTGTATATCGACAAATCCATGAAAGAGCATAGCTTGTTGCAAGCCATAGCTAGAGTAAATAGAGTGTACGACGAAAAAGAGTTCGGATTAATCGTTGACTATTGGGGCGTGTTCACTAACCTGAAATCAGCCATAGACATGTATGACGATGCAGAATCAGGGTTTAACAAGTTCGACCAAGAAGATATCGAAGACGCTATCCTCGGGCCACTCGATCAAAAAAATAAACTAGAAACAGCACGCAATGAACTGCACAACATGTTCATAGATTTACCAAAAAAAGCTACCGCTAATCAGTATCAAGAGTCGCTAAAAGAAGAAGGTAAACGTAAAGAATTTTATGAAAAATTCAAAATTTTCGGGAAGCTACTAGACCTTGCACTAGCGAACTACAGCATCTTCGTTGCAATCGGTATAGAACAACTAAACGAATATAAATCAGACTACTCGTTCTATAAAAAACTATGCGAAAGCGTTGCAAATAGATATGACGATAAACCAGATTTCTTAAAATACGAAGAAGGATTAAAAGCATTGATTGATACATTCGTCCACGCTGAAGATGTGAAAACTGTTGTCCAACCTGTTTCAATCATGGACGAAAAATCTATGTCTGAACTATTTGAACAATTTGACTCAGCAGGCGCAAAAGCAGACGTCATCAAAACAAGGATGGAAAGCAAACTGCAACAAATACGCTATGACGACCCACTATTGTTTGAAAAGTTTTCAACCAAAATTAAAAATACACTAGCAGAATACGCACAAACAAGAGATGATGACACATATTTCAAAAATATGGAACAAATGGCAAAAGACTTTAGAGAAGGATTTACATCACAAGATTATCCAACATCTATTATCAACGATAACGACTCAAAAGCGTTCTATGGCGTGTTTATCACAGTTATCAATAAAAAACTGCCAGATGTAAATATAAGCCTAGAAGCCGAAGAAAAATGTGCGACGTATGCCCAAATTATCAAAGACTCAGTGTTGCAAAATACAAAACGTGATTGGAAACATAACGAAATGGCACATAAAGCAATACACAGAGAACTTGACGATAAGTTGTTTGAGATGTTTGAAGAGCTAAACATCACCATCGACAAAACAAACGTAGAAGTGATTGATTTACTCATTGACGAGATTATGAAAGTGGCTGTCGCAAGATTTTGATGGATAAATATTGCTTGAACATTGATAGCATACACGGTGATGTTACCGTCAATATCACTAGAAAAACTATCAAAAATATACACTTGAAAGTTTGCGATAACTTGCAAGTTAACTTATCTATACCAAATAATGTAGATGATACGCTCATTGAAAAAATATTGTTGTCAAAAAAAATATGGATAGCTAAACAACTTGCAAAATATAAACAATCACAAGGGTTTAACACCTTGATTGATGTAAAAAATGGGACATCTACACAATACCTTGGCAAAGACCTTCGCATCTTAAAAAAACAGTCGCCAAAAGACTATATAGAAATTGATGAAAAAACAATGTTTGTCTACTTAAAAGACGTGGACGATAACGAAAAATTTAGCAAAATTATTTATGCGTTTTGGCGGGAACAAGCTGAATTGATTTTTCAAAGAGAACTTGATTTACTTTATGATAAAATTTTCAAAAAATACGGCATTAAAAAACCGACTCTACATATCCGCAAAATGAAAACTCTGTGGGGAAGCTGTACGCAAAGTAAGAACAAAATTACACTCAACGAATACCTGCTAAAAGCCGATTTGCAAGGGATACAGTACGTTATTTTACATGAACTTACACATTTGATGTATAGAAACCACAATAAAGAATTTTATACATTTCTAACTATCCAAATGCCAGATTGGAAAACTCGCAAAGAAAGATTAGATAAGGATGTTGTGCAAGGGTTGTAAAAATGGCTGCTTGTAACTTTACATCTTGAAATATTTATCAGTTGATATATGTTTTATAGAAAGCTAGTGTATGTAGAGGTGTCGTATGTATGACAATAAGTATTGGGAGCAAAGAGTGGATGAAAGCTCTCCTGAACGTGAGAATGATGTTAGATCTGCGTGGGATAGAGATTATTCACGCATAATTCATAGTGCAGCTTTTCGTAGAATGCAGTCTAAAACACAAGTGTTAGGTTTAGGTGAAAGTGATTTTTATAGAACAAGGCTAACTCATTCTCTTGAAGTTGCTCAGATATCTGAAAGTATTGTTTTATGCTTAATGAAAAAAAGCACAATAAGTGAACTCAAAACTATTTTGCCTGATAAAAAACTTATAGCCGGTATTGGATTGGCGCATGACTTGGGACATCCTCCATTTGGTCATGGTGGTGAAGTTGCCCTAAATTATTGCATGAGAAAACACAATGGATTTGAAGCAAATGGGCAAACATTACGTATTCTTACAAAGTTAGAAAAATATAGTGAAAGGTTTGGTTTAAATCCAACTAGACGTTTATTACTGGGTGTTTTAAAATATCCAATAGCTTATTCGGAAATAGTAGGGACAAAAATAAATGCTCCTGAAGAGAGTAGAGCTAGTTGGCTTTTTAAAAGTGATGACTATAAACCACCAAAGTGTTATTTAGATGGCGAAAGTAAAATTGTAGACTGGATATTAGAAAAGCTTAGTGAAAGTGATAAGACATTATTAAGTGCACTTAGTGCACCGAAAGATGCGGATAGTTACGCTAAAACAAAATTTAAGTCTTTAGATGCTTCTATAATGGAAGTAGCTGATGATATTTCATATAGTATACATGATTTTGAAGATGCGGTTGCCCTTAAGCTAATTACTAGGGAAATATTTGATAAATTCATATCAGATGAAAAAATACCGTATCAAAATATATTTAATGAATGTGGTATTGAAGACTACGATGGTATGTTGAGTGATATTTTTTCAGGCAAAGCAGCAAAAAGAAAAAATAGAATTGGTGAGTTGGTTCATTGTTTGGTATCTAAAGTTGAGCATTTTGAACAGATTGATACTGATACGGATGCAAGGTTTGAAAATATACTTTTAAAATATGAAGTAAAACTAAAAAAAGAATACGAAAAACTAAGGAAAGTATTTTCTGAAATTGTGCACAGTATCGTAATAAAAGATGAAAATGTTCAATTACTTGAATTTAAAGGACAAAAAGTAGTTTGTGAGCTTTTTGAGGTATATCAAAGTGACCCAATGAGATTTTTACCAAAATCCTTTAAGAAATCGTACGAGATTAAAACATCAGATGCAGATAGGAATCGTGTCATTTGTGACTATATTGCAGGCATGACAGATGAATATGCAACAAAAGCGCATGAAAGAATATTTAGTGTTCGCAAAGGCTCAGTTTTCGATAGATTGTAAATTATTAGGTACAAGTAATGAACGGTCAAAAAATGACTCAGAAGGTGCTGAAAAAAGTTTAATAAGCACATTGTCAGTCATGCCACTGTAATTAACTCTGCAATAGCATGAGTGGCTGCATGATCGCTTGTTGATAGGTATATTGTTCAAATTGTGATTTTGCATTTTTGCAGAATTTAATAGGTTATGAGAATAATCATATAATGATTCTTGCGTTTCACCAATAGTGATTGTAATAGCATGATCATCTAATGTAATATCTTCAAGATAATTAAAAAGAATAGGTGTTTGTAAATTTCTTAATGTTACCATCATTTGGTGTTGATCGTAATTACCCCATTTTTCCTGCAACTCTGAGACATTCGTAAAATACTTATCGCTATCAGTAATATCTGTATGCCAATGGCAGGGGTTGTTTTTTGTTATCCATATGTTATAGTCATTTTCAGTATTTAGTAAGAAATCAATATTAAATCTGAATAAAACTGGACCATAAAGATTTTGACGCGGAAAATAGCCGTGTAGGTCTGCTGTATCAAGAAAGATATCGTTCCATACATTATGAAGTACATCTGCTGCATCAGAAGTTTGTATAGTTTGAGGTAAGTTCATACTGCTAGCCAAACCTCTTGAAAGTAATCCATTTGATGTTAGAAAAGCTATGCTAGTTGTTACAGTATTTGCATGATATAAATGCGTTATACCTTTTTCATTGAAAAAGTCATGTAACTCAATTTGATTTAATTTCATTTTTCTCTCAATGTGAAGTATTTATTTGCAATTATGATAGCTGATTATTATTTGATAAGCAAGTCATTTAATATTCAAGTTATATTTTGTGTTGAGTAATTTTAAAAAGTAGTTAATGAATACTGAGAGAAGATATACTTAAGTTTAATAATGTGATTTAACCTTACAAACCTAAAAGTTTATAAGGTTAAACTTGTATGTTATTCACTCACTCCAATTCAAAATACCTTGTTTTGTTGCTCTTTTTCAGCTTATGTTTGCCAAACACACTGGGTAGTTGCAATGCAAGTTCCTTATTGAAAGTATGCGGTGTTTTATCAGCGTTAAAAAGCACATTATAGGCGATGCAAAGCACAGGTTGTTCAACTTTACCAACCTTAAAATTCTGAATTAAACTTTTGTAAATTTTTACATGCTGGGTGTTGCTTGAGTAATATAACTCATCAAAAAACCTCAAATCCTTTTTCGCAACGGCTTGAGCGAACCTAGCAATATCAGTCGTTGTTTTGTCGATAATTGCTTGTTTGTCAGGTGTGTTGACTGCCGTATGGTAACTAACCCAATTAACTTCATAATGGTGCAAAAAATTCGCAAATGCTGATAGTTCTTTGTCAATATCATCTAACGCTTTATCAATATCCCAACCTAACGTCCGTAGCGCTTCGCCTGTCGAAAAGACCGTGAAACGTCTGTCATCCGCTTCAATCTCAATTGGGCATGATGCGTTTGATGTTATGATAATATTTGCATACGACCTAACTTCGCAAGAGTCTTTATACTTCATTTCAGAGTTTACTTTTTCATCGGTAATCATCTGTTTTAAGCGAGCATACGTGTGCGAATGTTCATTTTTGTCGAAAACAGCTTCGTTGATGTTCACCATAAGTTTTTCAGTTATCCACCCATTAAATTGTGATGATAGCGCTCTATTATCAACAGTTCTGCAGTATTTTTCGCCAAACATTGGCATGACAATATTATTAAAAAACAATCCTTTGCCACTACCTTGCGTGCCTCGCAACACTAATGCAACTTGTGAGCGTTGAAGTGTTTTCAAGAACCCTGCAAGCCAATTTATAACCCATGCAAAGTAGCTGTTATTATTGTTGACAATATTTTTTATGAGCTTGAAAATAGTTGAGTTCTCGATATTGTCAAACGGGTCCAAGTCCACGCCCATGATATATTTTGTGGGCACAAAGGACGTGCGATACCATAAGTTATCTACACAATAAAACTCTGAAAGGGTGTGTGGCGTAAAGTTTTCTATTACATCATATAGCTCCGTTGCAAAAACTTCCACCCAGCCTTGCTTATCGTCATAAAACGAACCAAAGCTAAATTTGTGTTTAGCATCAGAGTATTGACTACTCTCTTTGTTAAGAACTTGTAGCATGATTTGCCCTATATCACTTTTGCTTTTTGTACTAACAGTTTGATCGTTAATGGAGCGACGCACATTGTATTGCCACCTGTTAGATATCCAAAAAGCGCCTCCACGAGCATGAATTTCTTGCCATATATGGTTAGTTGAGTTCGGATCAAGCCAGTTGTTAAGCTCAAATTTTGAATAATCCAACCCTTTGCTTCTAACGAATTTAGGCAATTGATACTTAATATCAATCACAGGCCACCGCCATAAACGGTGTAGCCACAGACGCGGCAAGTAACTTGCAATGAGTTTCCAGTCCTAGAGCGACCAACAAATGCACTAGGTGATTTATCCTCATGAGCTGGGTTAAGGCATCTGCATGAAACTGTGTCATCGCCGTATAGGTATGAAAAGTCACGTAACAGACGTATTTTGTTGTTACTTAAATGTATTTCTGTATCGAGTGAAATTTCATTAGAGCCTTTACGAGTGATAATATGTCGCCTTTGTGTACAAACGTTCACTTTTTCGTTGTAAAGTGCGAATTTTTCTTGTAAAGTTTGAATACATTGTGTACGGCCTGTTTCTATAATCTTAATTTCTTGGCGGAGGTTCGGAAAATAAAAACGGGCTGTATCTTTACAAGCAATATCTATCGCATCTTGTATATTCAACTCGTGAGCCATAAACATATAAAACGCAGAGTACCTGTTTTTTTCAATCGTCAGGTTGTCTGAAAGCGGCACAAATAGCCGAAACCTATCACATGCAGGCTTGCCATTCTTTTCTTTCTGATGACTTTTTGACGTTACAATTAGCGATTTAATTTGCGTGTTTGTGAGCTCTTGCTCTAGCTTGTTAAGCGTCATCACACCGTTGTCAAAGTCATAAATCAAGCAATTACCCAACGAAACAACATTTGCACTTTTACGATACCCATTTTGGAACAAAAAGGCAGAATAGTTGTAGCTTGTTGTGTAGTTTGCAACGTCATGCAAAGGCACGGTAACACTTTTGTAACCTGTCGTGATGTCCTTTGAAATAGATAGCGTAATCATCTAAAAATTTCCATGCACACGGACTTGATGTTTGTTTACGAACGATAAAATATCATCGAATTTGTAGCGAACTAAGCGGTCACCAACCACGATATATGGTATGCCTTGCTTTTTCACACGCCAACTTCGCAATGTGCTCATTTTTACTCCTAAGTATTCAGCAACTTGGCTTTCATCAAGTAAATCATCGGCAGTAAAACGCTTCATCTCGCCGATTTCCTTGCAAATTTTCACGAGTGCAACGCCTATCGCATCGTGCACCGCGCCGTTAAGACGATTGTTGATTTCATCTTTCACAAATAAGTCGATACTCATTTTTTCACCTCTTGAAATAAATGTATGTTATTGCTAAATGCCAATAAAAATGGTAGCATAGCAATGAATTTTACCCTAATCACACTAGATAAAATACGTAAAACCGTTAAGTGTGATTGAGTGATATTTGGATTGTATTAAGATAAAAATGATTTGTCAATATAAAAATGTGAACAAAAATATGCTCACATGAAAGGGTGCTATGAATAATAGGCTTAAAGAGATTAGAAAAATTTTGAAATTGACTCAAGACGATTTTGCTCAACAGTTAAATTGTAGTAGAAAATCTATTATAAATTATGAAACTGGCAAGCGTGAACTTCCTGATGATTTTATCAACATCTTGGTGAGTAGCCACAACATTAATCGCACTTGGTTGCTTTATGGTGTTGGCGAGATGTTTGGAGAGAGTTTATCTGCTGACAGTGTTGGCAATAAACTTGTTATGCTTAGAGATGTGTTAGAGATAACACAAGCCGAGTTAGCGTATGTACTTGGTATATCAAGCTATATTTTAGAGCAGTATGAAACAGGGAAAAAGCCTTTGTATGAAGATGTTGTGTCAGAGTTGTGTACATTATATGGCGTTAATTCGTTATGGTTGCTTGGCGATGCTAAAAATATCTTTTTGGATAGCGAAGAATTTTATATGGCTGAGCAGAGTAGGTCTGATAGGCTGTATGAAATAAGGAAAAGTTTGAAAATCACAGAGCATGACATGGCGAAAATGTTGAAGTGTTCGGTGCAAGATATAGAGGATTATGAGTCTGATAAAAAACAGATGAGCGAGTCAACGCTAATTGCGATAAGTAAAGCACTTGATATTAGGCTTGAGTGGCTCAGAAATGGCGTTGGAAAGAGATATTTTGCTGATAGAGCAGATGGCATAAAAACTGATGAAGTGCCTTACTATAGCGATGTTACAGTCGAGGAAGATATGATGTATGCAGACGATGCAACGTATTATGATGTTACGCCAGCATTGTTTAACATATCAGATACAGAGGGCTTTTGCTTAGTGAATTGTGATGATGATTCGATGTCGCCAATGATTGCACAAGATGATAAGCTGCTATTGAATACAGCTATTGATGGCTTTGATAGTGACGGGTTTTATGCAATTAACATAGATGATAAATTGACTGTGCGAAGGTTGCAGAAAGCAGGTGATAAAATTTTGGTTGAAGCTGATAACAAGGCTTATAAAAGTTTTAAAGTCACTTTCGATGATGTCAAAGTTGTCGGAAAAGTAGTTTCAATGATTAGGAATTTTGAGACTATTTCTTTTTCTAATGATGATTTTGAATAATTCATGTCCGCTTATCAAGAGCAAGCGCTGTTACTGTGTAACTCTTGACAAGCAACATTAGAATTATTCCCATTTTTTACTGTAGAAAAGAAAAATATTAATATGATGCTTGTGAAAAACTTCGGCTAATCTAAAGTGTGATTATACATTGGCCGAGAAATTATGCCACATTATCCTGTGTAAAATGTCTAAAATCACAAAATATACAACGAAAAAGTGTAAAAATTAACAGAAAATACGACGAATAAGTGTATTTGATTACAAAAAAAGCCCCCAAGCTACCTGCTTAGCAGAATAGTTTGAGGGCGTAGCGAGAAAAAGCAAATCACTGATTTGCTCGAGCGGAGGCCGTAGCGTGAGCATAGGCACGGGTTGTTGTATATATCAGCTTGGCAAATTGCATATACTGTGTCTAGTTTTAATTTGTAAAATTATCAAATATTGTGTTCTCAAGTAGATATTTCTTTTGAGCAGTAGTTAATTTACAGACTCAAATACTTGGTATATTTTTCTCCGCACAAGTACTTTGAAATGTTGCCTATTGACAATAACTCCATGTCGTTTAGCATGTTTCAAGATGTGTTCACGCAGTTTCCTTTTCTGGATATTTATACCGTTATAAGAAGGTATATTGTTCAAAATACTATACCTAAATTCAAGTTCCCTAATTTTTCGATGTTCGATCATCTCAGAGAACTCCGCCTTTAAAGCACGATAACTTTCACGTGCCAAGTAAACGGTAAAATGTCCCTCGTTTTGTGATTTGAAGATTTTCAACGTAATATTTTTGCTAACGACAATGTAGAGCGGTGTATCCCGAATATCATAAAATACTTCTGTATCAAGTGTTTCAGGAATTTCACCTTTCGTGCGTAGCAAAAATGCAAGTGAATTATAGCGTAAATAAATATGGTTTGCTTTGCCTTTTTTACGGGCATAATAGCGCTGATCTTTTGTCATATTTATCGCAAATTTTTCGATAATGCGTTCGTCAGCACGTAGCCATTTTTGTTCGCTAAAGTTAGATTTTTTAGGCGTGATTGGTTGATACCAATAATAGCCTTTTTTGATTATTGTAACAATTTGTTGCGTCAAGCTTTGCCAAGACATACATAGATAAGAATTCATATAGCACCTATTCAAAGGGCTATTACGACACTCTTTCAAGAGCAGATAGAAAAACCCCTAACACTTTGACAGCATTAGAGGTTTAGTCTATAAGATTAGATTTGAGAATTCAGGATGTAAACTTTCCAGTGTTCCTTTGCGATTGGTACCACCCAACCAGAACTTAGCTTACCACTGCCTTGCAGTAAGCGTATATCAACTGTACTCATCTACGCTATTCAACCCTCGCATACAGCCACTACAGCCGCACCGTTCGGGTCTTTCCTCGTTAGATATAAATGTCATTTTTGCAATCAGGTCGCATATCCAAACATACTTGTGTATCTGTCGATACGGGGCAGAAACTAGAAGCTCCCCCTTACTCACTTTTCAGCTTTCGGTACATATGTATATCATCGCGGTTCGGCCTCGCCTCTTTGCAAAAACTTACACGGTTGCACCCTCCTAAGCGGATAGGGCGCTTTGGTCTATCAAGCGATAGAGCCTTTACGGGTTGAGCTATTTAGTTGATAACATTACTATTATCAACCTCCCCCGCCGTGCTTGGTGTTATAGCATTACTACTATCCCACAAGGTGGATTACGCATGTTGCCATGCATCACCACTTCATTTATAACGTGCAAGCAAAAAATGCTCACAATTTTCGAGTCGCCCAGTATTCAAAAACTAGTGGGTAGAAGCGTTGTTACACGCAGCCCCCGTTACCACATGGCGAGCACCTCTCGATGCACCATGCGATGTCCGTATGCATTACTATCGACCGTTGGTAGCGGTCATTTTGCACGCATACACCATATCTCCAGAAGGGTAGTTACTCCTAAAGTGATACAGCTGAATACTCAAATCTAAAGTATTATATCTATGTAATCACGCAGATTGCGTGTTTGTGTTCGTGTTCACGCAAATCGTGCATGAATTTGTGGTTATCTGCTCTTGGAAGAATGCCGAAATAGCACCCGAGCTTTAATTTTAGTTATAATTGCAGAAAATGCAATCACAGCGTTAAACGCTAGTCCGTCTTGTTGAAATATCTTCTTTTTTGCGGTTAGTTTTCTAATTTCCTTATTATGGAAATCGTAATTATTTATAAGTTATTAATAACATGGAAGTTTTATTTATAACTTTCTGTATGACGTTTTAGCTTTATTTTGCCAAAAATAAAATGTGCTAAATCGGTTAGGTTATGTGCTTTTATCATAAATGATTTTGTTTGAAATACAGCACGATAGCGCGTATTCTCAATGCGATGTATGTGTTATACATCCATTGGATGTGACCATTGGGAATTCCTAAGAACAGCTTAGCTGTTAGGCAATGGGTTCCTTTGTCGATACTCTTGACATCCTCTGTATTTTACAGCATCAAAAATATGCGTGTCCACGCTTTGCGTAGATAACCAGAATGGTATTAATAAGATTATTGTATTGATAAAGTGAGTAATGTCAATATATTTTTATGATTTTTTGCTGTTTCGTGTCCTTCAAGCGTAAAAGCATATGCAGAGATAACTTGCTCATGTTCTATCACATGTAGGGTAAAATTACAAATTTTGCAGTTAATAATTTATATGGACATTTGTTATCAAACATTGTGATATTTTGATTATACGGATATTTAGGTAAAAAGATGAGCGAGCAACCAAAAACGGAAATATCAACTTATATTCCATATGAAAAATTGCCTATTAGCAAGCGTGCGTGGTTTAGGGTGGTTATTGTTTTGCTAGGTCATGTTTTTATAATGATGCGTTATCCTTTTTACAACTATGTCTACTTGAACAGCTTTAGTGACAAAATGCTATTTGTACATTATGTAATATTGATTGTTTGTTGCATTTATATATTTCGTGGCGAATGTAGAACTGATTTAGGCAGAGTAATCAAACTTTTTACAATATTGGTGTTTATGTTTTTGCTGGTGGCAGTGGTTATTATGCATGGAATAGACATTTTTCTGGCAGATATTGTGTAGGAGAGTGTATGGTGAATAGATATGGCTCTGTGACAATTGATAAAGCAGAAAAAATCATCTTGCTTGGGTGCAGTACTAGTGTGGGTTGTTTTTTTTATCATCATTACTTATAAGATGTTTTTTTAAACGTCAATATCAAGTTCACCTTCTTCAATCAATTCTAAATTGTGTAGTCTTTCTAATTTTCTTACGATAGATCTGTCCATATAACTCACCTCTGTGACGTTCTAAAATACATTTTACAGTATAATAAATGAAATTCATCCCAACTTTCCCTAGATTTCATAACTTTAAAATATTTATTATCAGTATTGGCACATCAAGGCATAAAAGGGCACATCTAATCGTTAGTTATTAGTGGTTTACCTTCGATATGGGTATATATTTTTTACTTTGGGCATACTTATTTTCTTTGCTGAGAGTTTAAAATTTCTTTGTTATTAGTGCTTTATACTGATAAGTTAATCTATGCGGGCATAAGTACTTACTTTTTTAAAAAGTAATATAAGAGATAGAAAAGTATAAAATAGTTTTTGAGAATTTTATGCCCAAATTACACTTATTTACACTTGTGCTGAAATGGCAATAATGTGCTGGGTAGGTAGATGATGTTAATGCTCTATCACTTATAGGGTAAAATAAAAAGGTTGATAACGTATAAGGTGTAAACAAGTAGTGATAATGATAGTTACACTTATGCAAGAAAAACAAGTGTAATTTAAGTGTAAAAGTGAAAATGAGGTTGGGGACTCGCTTTTGCTTTATACACGTCGTGTATACTTGCAAAAATGATTTTCAAATGTTTTTTGATTAATGAAGTATGCCGAAACATTGCTCATATATTCGCAATGTGGGGGAACTCGCTTTCACTTCTCATTTGTCCTAAATGCTTGTGAAAGCCGGACTTTTTCACTTCCGCAAACGTCCATGTTTGCTACTCCTACGCTATTCGCTTGGCGTGAAAAAGTGTTCTCGTCCCGCGAATTATACAAGTAAAGGGTGCCCGTTTGGACACCCTTTACTTGTATATGCCGAAGGGGGGACTCGAACCCCCACACAGTCACCTGCGGTGGATTTTGAATCCACTGCGTCTACCATTCCGCCACTTCGGCTTAAATTGTTTAATAACTATAAAGTCATCAAACGTATAGCGAACTTGTTTATAACCTATACTACATATATTGTCAACTATATTTCTTACAATATAATAAAAATGTGTCTACAGTTAACTTTAGGCATAAAAAAAGCCCCAAGGCTATATCCCCAGAGCTATTTTCATGTTTGCACAAATGTGCAACAACTACGCGTTAGCTTTTAATGCGTTAGCTTTAAGCGTAAGTCTTGAAATTTTGCGAGCAGCTTGCTTCTTGTGAATTGCACCTTTACGAGCTGTTTTCGCAATAGTACTAACTGCATCTTTTAAAGACGCTTCAACGTTAGTGTTTGTATCCATAGCAACTGCACATTTTTTGATAGCAGTTTTCATGCGAGATTTGTTTGATTTGTTCATCAATCTCTTTTTTTCTGTCTGACGGATACGTTTCCTAGCTGATAGGGTATGTGCCACACTACACCTCAATATTTTTTATAATATGTTTCATACTATTGTACTTAAACGAGTTAAAATATTTACCAAATAAATGGCAATATGTCAAGAGAAAAATGCGATTAACATCACACTTATTTTATCTGATACGCTACACCACTAGATAATGTGAATATTAAGAAGCAATTAAAACTTAATGTACGCTGGTTAATATTCTCTTTTTGCCTTCGAGTCCAGGGCTGCTTTTTGCACTTTTTGTTAGCGTGCTGAATTCATCTCTGTTTGAGAGATGTGCATAATCTGTGTATAGCTTATTTATGCCTCTAATGTCATCACTGTTTAGCTCTAGTGTTTTTGTTCGCCCATATAGTTGGTACTTTGGGTTACATAACCTAAACGAGTTAATAACTGTGGTGTGCCTTGTGTCAACATCAGTGATGTCGATCAGCGACGCAGCTTTATTATCAAACGTGCGAACAATGCGACAATAGTTGTTTAATTCGCGTTTGTCGAGTTGTCCACTATCAATAATAACATTCATGTCAGAAGCTTTGATAATGTAAACAACACTATCTCTTAGCGCACGAATTTCATAACTACTCATGTCTAGTGTAGGTATTTTTGTAAAGCCAAAAGCTCTCGACTCGGGCACAATTTTAGCGATGAAAAATTCTGATTGCTCAAAAGCGCTTGATAGCACTGCTAGCAAACCATCAGCTACAAAATAGTACGCATCAATATTATCTTGCATACTAAGTAGCACTTCGCCACGCTCAATATGTTGCAGTGAGCCATAATTAAAAAAGATGTCTTCTACCTCTAATGGTGCCTGAGGGTCTATCCAGAAGTTATACATGACTGTTACCTGCCAAGTTTGTCTATATGTAAAATAAACATTTTCGTTTGGTTCAAAAAAAATGTAAACCTTACGAGAGACCAAAAACCGCATAACATACTTATATAACTATATGTTTTGATGCATTGCCAATAAGATATGAATCAATAGGTACACTCTTACATATTGATACTACATCATGTGTCTATAAAACACAAGAAGAATTTTCGACATATCGGTAAGAATATATATAAGTAAAGTAAAAAATCTTAAAAATTTTATCTGTTTATGGTTTTTTTGTTAAAAAAAATAGGCAAGAAGTTTTTATGGTGGAGGTATTTGTAATAATGGGTGTAATACTGCTTGTAATATTGTAGGGATATGCTAATCTGTTAATTTATTATTGAGGTGATTTGTTTATGAGAAAACTTACAAAACTGTTTCTAATTATCGCATCTATGTCGGCTTTGGCGGCATGTGGTGGGGATAAGCAAGCGGCACAGCAGCCTGGTGGTATGCCAGCGGCATTGGTGCAAGTTCAAGAAGTTAAGAAAGGAGACCATCCAGTATCGTATTCTTTTCCAGGGTCGGTACAAGGCGATGAGTATGTTGAGGTGCGCTCTCAAGCCACAGGCATATTGTTAAATATTGCATATGTTGAAGGTAGCTTTGTTGAGAAGGGACAGCTATTGTTTGAAATAGACCCTGCAGTATATGAGGCACAAGTTGCAGCTGCTACTGGTTCATTAGAGCAGGCAAATGCGGCTTTGAATAATGCGCAACATACATTTGACAGGATTAATGCATTATACAAAAAAGATGCAGTTAGTGAAAGTGATTACGACAATGCTTTAGCAGGTTTAAATACTGCAAAGGCTGCGAAAGCATCAGCAACGGCAAACCTACAAAATGCTGAAATTATGTTGAGCTATACAAAAATTACTGCTCCATTTTCGGGTTATACTGGTAAATCTGTAGTATCTGAGGGAAATCTTGTTTCAGCGGGTGTTGCTCTTACTCCGTTATATAAAATTGATCCAATAAATGTTAATTTTTCTATATCTAATTCTGACTATGAGGTTATACGTTCGCTAACTGCGCGTGGCATGCTTGATAGGAACGGTGTTGCTAAGGCTTATAATTCTAAAGGTCAGTTAATATTAGATAACGGGACAATGGAGTATATTGAACAGTTTATGAACGCGGCAACTGGTTCAGTAGGCGCAAGGGCGATTTTCGCTAATACGAATACCGCTGTTTTACCTGGTGAGTTTGTTACAATTTCTACAGGTAACATGAATTTGATTGATTCAATTTTAATTCCACAAAAAGCTGTATTGCAAACTCAAATGGGTCAGGTTGTAATTGTGGTTGATAAAGATAATATTGCACAATTTAGACCTGTCAAGCTGGGGCCTGTTTTTGGCAACGATTTTTTAATTGAAGGTGGACTTGCTGAAGGTGAGCGCATTATTATCGAAGGTAATAATAAGGTTAGACCTAACAGTGAAGTTAGGATAGCTGAGCCGAAAGCACCGGCGCAACAGTAGTTGAGGCGAGAAAGTAAATGAAAAAAGCAAAAAACTATATATTTGTTGAGCGCCCGATATTTGCAACCGTAATATCTATTATTATTACGTTGATAGGTATTGTTGCGTTGAAAGGGTTGCCTGTTGAGCAGTTCCCTAGCCTTACGCCACCGCAGATTAATGTATCTGCAAGATATAGTGGTGCGAATGCTGAAATTATGGCAGAGAATGTCGCATCAGTTATTGAAGCGCAGATCAATGGTGTTGATAACATGATATATATGTCATCAGTAAGTAGTGAAGGATCAACATCAATTAGTGTCGTGTTTAACATTGGTACTGATGAAGACCAAGCGTTAATTGATGTAAACAACCGTGTGCAGTTAGCACTAGCGTCACTACCTCAAGAGGTTCAACGCTTAGGTGTCACTGTAGAGAAGCGCTCGACGAACATTATCTTGCTATTAGGTATGTCATCACCGGATAATAGATATGATACGATTTATATCAGTAACTATATCAACTTAAACGTTCTTGACGCACTAAAACTGACGCCTGGTGTTGGTGGTGCAGAGACATTTTCTAGAGAGAATTATTCTATAAGGTTGTGGTTAGATACGCCGAAGATGGCTAAATATGGTGTTTCATCAGCAGAGGTTATTGGCGCGGTACAGCAACAAAACGTACAATTTGCAGCTGGTTCACTTGGTGCAGAGCCTACAACACCAAATACTGAAGTTATGTGGCAATTGGTCACTAATGGAAGGTTTTCAACGGTTGAAGAGTTTGAAGATATTATCGTGCGTACGGCGCCTGATGGCTCTATACTATATCTAAGGGATGTTGCTAGGGTAGAGCTTGGTGGTGAGTCTTATGCTATTAAATCTACATCTAATGGCCAACCAAACACTGCTATTGCGATATATTTATCACCAGGTGCGAATGCGCTTGATACGGCAGCAGCTGTGCGTGAGAAAATGGCTGAATTATCGCTAAATCTACCTGATGGTTTAGCATTAGATGTATTATATGACACTACAAAATTTATTGAGATTTCGATTCAAGAGGTTGTTAAGACTTTAATTGAGGCGCTTGTTTTAGTTGTCCTTGTTATATTCTTGTTCTTGCAAAATTGGCGTGCAACTATTATTCCAACTATTGCTGTGCCAGTATCTATCATTGGTACTTTTGCAGGTATGGCTGCGCTGGGCTTCTCTGTAAACACGTTGACTATGTTTGGTTTAGTGCTTGCTATCGGCATGGTTGTTGATGATGCAATTATCGTTTTAGAAAACGTTGAGAGACACATGGCTGACGGTAAGGGTGTAAAAGAGGCCACAAATGCTGCAATGCGTGAGGTTGCGAAACCGGTTATTGCGATTGTATTTGTGTTGTCTGCGGTGTTTTTACCTGTCGCGTTTACGGGTGGGCTTGCAGGTGTAATGTATCAGCAATTCTCTATCACAATCATTATTTCGGTTGTAATTTCAGGTATTGTTGCACTTACATTTACGCCAGCATTATGTGCTACTTTGTTAAAGTCAGGGCATCATGAGCCGAGCGCGCCGTTTAGAGCATTTAATAAATTCTTTGAATTGTCTACTAATTGGTATGTTGCTATTGTTAAGTTTTTAGTGAACCGTGGTGTTGTTTCTATCCTATTATTCTTAATAGTGTGTGCAAGCAGTGCCGCTGTTCTTACAAAGTTGCCATCAGGTTTAGTTCCGCAAGAGGACCAAGGCTTTGCAGTAGGTTTCCTAGCGCTACCTAACGGTGCAACTATGGATAGAACTAATAAAGTTGCTAATCGCTTACAGCAAGCATTATCACAAGATGATGTTATTGAGAATGTTTCAACGATTGTTGGTTTTAACTTAATTGGTGGTGCTGCTGCGCCTAACTATGCGACAATGTTTATCACTATGAAAGACTGGGATATGCGTACAGAGCCAAATCAATCAGTTGAGGCTATCGTGCGTAAGTTTATGGGGATTGGTATGAGCTTGCCTGAAGGTTATGCAATTGCGTTTAATCCTCCACCAATCCAAGGTTTAAGTATCACAGGTGGTTTTGAAGTTTATGTGCAAAATAGAGCGGGCGACAGCACTGCTGAAATGGCACAAGTTATACAGAAATTCCAAGGTGCATTAGCTCAAAGGCCTGAAATCACAGGACTTAATACATCTTTCTCGATGACACAGCCGCAAATGAGGTTGTCTGTCGATAGGGAAATTGTTAATAAAATGGGCATAAATGTTTATGACGTATTCTCGACAATGCAGTCGACATTTGGTACGGCTTATGTGAACGACTTCAACCTATATGGTAGAACGTTTAGGGTATTTGCTCAAGCAGATGCACAATATAGAGATTCGCCTGAAGATTTCAGCAATGTGTTTGTTAGAAATGCACAAGGTACAATGACTCCACTATCTGCTATATTGAAAGTAGAGATGGAGGCAGGTGTTCAAACGATGTTAAGGTTTAACAACTTTACAGCTGTTAAGTTTTTAGGTTCGCCAAACCCTGGTTATACATCGGCAGATACTATGCTTGCTGTTGAAGAAGTTGCCAAGCAAGTGTTGCCACCTAACTATACATTAGCGTGGGCTGGTTCATCTTATCAGGAGCGTGAAACATCTGGTAACACGTTGCTAGTATTTGCGCTGGCATTGATTATGGTATTCTTAATCCTAGCTGCACAATATGAGAGCTGGAGCTTGCCTATCACAGTTGTGAGCGCTGTTCCGTTTGCGCTATTGGGTGCAGTGTTAGCTACATGGGGCAGGGGCTTGATGAATGATATCTACTTCCAAGTGGCGATTGTTACATTGGTTGGTCTTGCTGCCAAGAATGCTATCTTGATTGTTGAGTTCGCTGTTGAGAAATATAAGCATGAAGGCTTAAGCTTGGCAGATGCGGCAGTTGAGGCGGCTAGGTTGCGTTTCCGTCCGATTATTATGACGTCGCTAGCGTTTATCGTTGGTTGTATCCCTCTAGCTATCAGTACTGGTGCTGGTGCAAACAGTAGGCATTCTATCGGTACAGCGGTTATCGGCGGTATGGTTTTTGCAACTGTGCTTGCGCCGTTATTTGTTCCATACTTCTTTAAATTGATTATGGGCATATCAGAAAAATTATTTGGCAAGAAAGAAGCCATTGAAGAATAAGAACTTAAGGCTCCGTATATGATACGGGGCCTTATTTTTTGCCTAGTCACAAATAAAAAACTATTGAAATAATTATTATTGGGTATACAATAATATTATCATCTGAACAAAGGGGGCTCTATGGCGTATATTCATCTAACTAGCAATCGTAAGAACGAAGAATTGTGCAAAGGAAACAAGGTGTATTACTTGAGTAATCCTGATAAAGGCAGTTGTAATTATCAGCGTGATTTTGTGCTTTTAGATTTGAATTCAAGCAAGAATAATTCATCATCTTTAAAAGATGCAATCTTTAGAACAGAGCCAATAAAGAAATAAGTTATAATTTAGATTATTGAAAACCCCTTTAGTTGTTATACCAAAGGGGTTGTTTTTTATGCGTGTTTAGTTGTATGCGTCACGTGTGAATATCTTTTCGTCTGATGGGTGCTTGATTGTATAGCTTACATCAAGAGTGACAGTTTTCTTAGGTTCAAGTGTTATATTCCATTCAATTTTACCTTGTTTATTAACTGTTCCGTTGTTCGATATTTTTACGTTTGTCACTTCAATTTCAGAGTTTACGGAGTATGGTATTCTGTCAACTACATTAATGTTTTCAGTTTTGTTTGTTCCATTAGTTATAGTGATAGTGTAGCCGTACTCTTTAGAGCCTTTTGTCCAACCGCTAGAGTTTGTTGTAATCGCTTGTCTTTTGTTAAGTGATATGTTGTTGTTCGCACCAAAAGCTAATGACATTTCATCGCCTGCTACAAATTTACCAGTCCAAGTTGTTTGAGAGTACTCGCCGTTGACAAATAAGTCAGCTTCAGTTGGCAATATCGCTAGTGGTAATTGGTTGATAGTTGCGTTGATTGATGCATTTTGGCTAAGCTCAGGCACTGCAACTGTTGTGATATCTGCTTTAAGTACGAAGTTATCAAGCGTAACAACTGATAAGTTCGCACCACTAGTTAATTTTGTATTTAATATATAATTCTTGCTAAGTGCTGTGTCGTATGAATTTGACTCAACCCTGCCAGCTGATGGTGAAACCTCTGCCGCTTCATAAGCTAGTTCCATAGTGTCAGCTTTGTTCATGATTGGCATTGGTGTGTATTCTGTTGCGATATCCACGATAAGTGTTGGCAGTTTATCGGCATTGATAGCGCTTGTGTGTCTGTTTGTAGAGAAGATGAATTTGCCATCCCAGTTTAGCCCAGTTGATTGTGCAACTTTTGCTTGTAATGTGGCTGTGATGTTGCCTGTATTTGTGTTTAAATCATATTTGTAGCTTGGTTGCCATGATGCGTCCATAGTGTACGCTTCAATTAGCACTGTTCCTGTTCCTGTGCTTATGATGTCTATTTGTGTAGATTTGTTCCAGTTGCGTGGTAGCGACATTTTATATGTGTCGTTTAGTGTTTTAAGTGATGCTGTGATTGTGCGTTGCTCAAGTTTCAATTTTTCGATATCATAAGCGTTTTTTTCACGCATTTTAGAGACATTAGCTATGAATGTTGCTAAATCTTTTGCTGCGATTTTGCTAGCATCCATGTTGTCTAACATGATAGCTGCTAACTCTAAACCATTGATTTTTGAGTTTACAGTGTTTAGCTTGTTTTCAGTATCTGTGATTTGCTTTTTCAAGCTAGTGAGAAACGCTGGGACGGTAGTGTCATCAGTCATAGATTTTATGCTGAATTGTTTGATATCAACATTTCCAGTAGTGCCTATGATTTTGATAGTGTTCGATTGAAATGAACCAGGGATAACTATGGGTGACTTATCTGAGGTGTTCGCTTCAAATACCACTTTTGCGGAATTTGGGAACACTTCAAACAGAATTGCCTTAGAGCCTGCGTAAACATTGCTGACAGAAAGTACTAATATTATTAGTAGTATGTGCATATACTTCATGATGTAAGTAACCTCGCTTTTTATTTGTGATATGCTATATGTTATTCCATATTTTTGTAAAAGACTAGTTAAAAGAGAAAATAGTTCAAGATAAACGTTTCTCTATATTAAAATTTTAATTAATTTATTGTTTATTTATACTTGCGTATTGCATAGTATCGTTATATAATGCAACAAGTGTATAAAAATATCACATTAAGAGGGTGTCGTATGAGGCTTGTAAAATCAATGATTGTTACAGTTTTAATGGTTCTTGTTAGTTCTGTTTGCTTCGCACAAACAATGTCAGATGCTGAGTATAACCAACAAAAGCAACAGGCAATGGGGTTATATAATGATGGCAAATTTATAGAATCATATGATTTATTAATGACTTTGTTCCGTGAAAAACCAGACGATAAATCATTGTATGTTGCTATTGGTCGTGCAGCATACGGTGCAAAAAGATATAACCAAGCAATCATGGGTTATGAAAAAGCTATCGCTAACAATCCAAATAGCTCACTATTATATATAGAACTTGCAGCTGTTTACAACTCACTAAAAGACTACAATAAAGCAAAAAGCTTGCTAATGACTGCGAAAGAGAAAGGCGCTGGTGACAGAGTTGATATCGACTCATACATAGCATCTGTCGATAATAGCCTTGAAACAACATTCTTTTCAGGTATGGTTGGCTTAGGTGTTGGCTATGATACTAACGTAAACTATGGCGTAATTGCTAAAGATATCGTACTTGGTGGTTTGCCACTTACTGTTTCAGGCGCATCACTTCCTAAAGCGTCACCGACATTTACAGCAAGTTCGTTCCTGAACTTAGTTGAAAAGTTTGACCCAAACAACAACTCTGCAATGTTTATTGCCGATTTAGGTGTTTATTCTAAGTTCTTTTCTAACAAAGAAGTTACTCAAAACAACTTTTTATGGGTTGGCTTAAGTGCTGGTGCAAGGCTTGCGTTTACTAAGTTTTATGTAGATATACTTGCTAAAGGTAACTACACAACTTATGACTTTATGAGCAGTGTATATGGCTATGGTGTTGAAGCTAGGTTGAACGCATCGCTACCGTTTGGTTTATTCTCACGCACTACTGTTAATTTTGAAGGTAAAACATATGAAACAAGCTCTGATAGCGATGGCTTCACATTCGATATATCTGAGCGTTTAAATTATACAATTTATGATAAAGGTTTTGCAACACTTGAACTTGGTTATTCTTTAAAAGATGCTAAGATTGAAAGGCTGACATATAACGAGTTTGGTGCTTCATTAAGCTATACTCAAACTCTGCCTTATTCAGTTTTTGTTGAGCCATCTGTAAGCGCTGATTATTCTTTATATAAAGCGCCAGCAACAGTACTTGAAACAGATAACCGCAACGATGTGCTTGTATCAGTAGGCGTATCAGCGACATGGCACTTTATGAAAGGTTTCTCAGCTATTGCTAACTATTCATATGACCATAACATATCTAACTCACCGATATACGACTATGATCAACATGTTATTAGCGCAGCGGTGAATTACTATTTTTAATAGAACGGACGTATAATGGGTGATAAAAAACTCCACATTGGTTATTTTCTAGTCATTGGGCTAGTTATATCTGTGTTAGTTGTTGTGTTTTATGTATTTAAGCCAACACTAGCACAGTGGGTAGATAATAAGATATATGACACATATTTACGCTTGGGCGAAAAGGTGGAATCATCTGGCGGCGTCGCTATCGTAGATATTGATGAGGCGAGCCTTGCTGAAATTGGGCAATGGCCATGGCCTAGATATTTGAATGCTGAGCTACTTGCAGGCATTGTGAACTCTGGCGCTGCGTCAGTAGGGTTCGACATACTTATGTCAGAAGTCGACCGTTCATCACCTAAACATATCCAAGAAAACTTAAACAAGTTTTACGGTATTGAAGCAAACTTTGATGGTATTCCACCTGAATTCATCGACAATGATGAATATTTTGCATCTATACTTTCTCAAACAAACTCAGTAATGGGTATGTATATCAACTTTGGCCCACTTATCGCAAATAACGATAATGGCTCTAACACAAGCATTGACAATGTAGTCATCCCTGATGGGTTAAATATGGCAATATTAGCAACTGAAAATGCTGTACCGCCTGAAACAAACTTACTAAAGGGTAACTCACTTACGACACCTATCGCATCATTGTTAAACTCTGCAACAGTAGGTTATATTAACGCTACAGCTGATAGTGACGGCGTTATTAGGAAAATTCCACTCGTTATGGCGCTAGAAACTGATAACGGTACAAAGGTTTACCCTAACTTATCACTTATGTCGCTCATAAAGGCGTATGGTAAAAATACAGCAGTTGTAAAAACGGATATTGATGGCATCACAGGCATTAAAGTTGGTGCAACAGAAGTTCCTCTTGAGGCTGATGGTACATTTTTCGTTAGATTTAAGGGCGGCCGTGGGGTTTATCCATATATTTCTGCTGCCGATATCATTTTTGGCAGGCATAATCCTGAGGATTTAGCTGGTAAAGTTGTTTTCGTTGGTAGTTCTGCGCCAGGCTTATTAGACATCAGGATTAACCCATATGAAGCGCACTACCCAGGTATTGAGGTGCACGCATCTGTTGTTGATAATATTCTTACACAGCATTTTATGTCTGTTCCTATCTGGACGCCAGGTATGCAAGTTATTGGCATATTGCTTATTGGTGTATTGCTTGCGCTTATTTTGAGCAGGGTTTCTGCATATTTCTCATTAATCATTGCATCTGCGTTGCTTGTGGGTGTGTGGGTTGCTGGGCAAGAGGCATTTAATGCTGGCTTCTTTATCTCACCATTATATATTGCGCTAACGGTTGCGCTAGAAAGTATTGTTATACTTTTTGTGCAGTTCATATTTGAGTCTATCCAGAAGCGAAAAATTAAAGGCGCGTTTTCTAGGTATGTATCACCTGTTGTTGTTTCGCAAATCGCTGCTAGTGGTATCGACATCTTTAAGGGCTCAGAGCGTGAAGTTACAATCATGTTTACAGACATTAGGGGCTTTACAACAATTTCTGAAAAACTAAAACCGGATCAGATTGTCGAGATGTTAAATGAATACTTTACACCAATGACATTGTTGATTAAAAACAATTATGGTACGCTAGATAAATTTATTGGTGATGCTATCATGGCGTTTTGGAACGCACCACTTGATGTTGAAGGGCATGAGAAATATGCGATAGAAACAGGTATAGAAATGCAAGTTGAACTTGCTAAGCTTAACGTATCACTTCAAGAGCGCTATGGTATACAGCTAAAAATGGGCGCTGGTGTGAACACTGGTAAAGTTTATGTTGGAAACATGGGATCAGAAGAATTACTTGACTATACAATCATTGGCGATAACGTAAACCTTGCTTCAAGGTTAGAGGGGTTATGCTCTAAGTATGGCATAACGCTAGTTGTTGGCGAATCGACTATGTCAAAATATCCTGATGACTACCATTACTTAACGATTGATAGAATAAAAGTTAAAGGTAAAACAGAAGCAGTAGCTGTTTATTATCCAATAAGGCACGACGCTGCGAATTTACGAAAAGAAGAATTACAGTTGCATGAAAAAGCATATCAACTATATTATAATGGTGAGTTTAGCGAAGCTAAGCTTATTTACCAACAATTAGTTGATGGATATAAAGACCTTGATACATCAGTGCTCTATGGCATTTACTTAGAGAGGTGTATCGAACTAGAGCAAGCGCCACCAGAGGACTGGAACGGCGTATGGCAATATGCGAGCAAATAGAGGTATATAAATGAAAGCAAAAATGTGGGGCATACGTGGAAGTATGTACATATACAAGCCTGAAAATGCTGTATATGGTTGTAATACTACATGTATTGAAGTTACTACAGATAATAATGATATAATTATATTTGATGCTGGTACAGGCATCAACAACTTATCAGAAGATATATTAGCAAGGAATGTAGAGCGTAAAGAGCTACACTTGCTATTAACGCACCCTCACTGGGACCATATCCAAGGCTTAGTAGGGTTTAGTTTACTATTGCGCAAAGATTGGGCAATCAATATTTATGCTGTTAAAAACTACGGCGGTATAGGTTTAAAAGGTGTATTGCAGAAGCTATTTGATACTAGCCAGCACCCAGTACCACCAGAGTTATTTTCTAAAATGATTTATCTGCACGAGTTTGAGCCAGATTCATCGTTCATGATTAACAACACAAAAGTTCAAACAGTTAGCTGTAATCACCCTGGCGGTAGCATGGGGTATAGGCTTGATGAGAATGGGCGCTCACTATTTTTCAGTGGTGACCATGAACACACAGACGAATTCACAGATAAACTATCAGAGGTTATGCACGGGCTTGATATCGCGATTGTTGATGCATCATACACGTTGAAAGACTATCAAACTCGCAAAGGCTGGGGACACACTCCGATAGAAACATGGCTTGAGCTTACGCACGATTTACAAATCAAACAGCTCATATTTACTCACCACACGTTAGAGTATCATGATGCTCGTATTGAAGAGCTTACAAAACGCTATCGCAAGAACGAACCACCAGAAACAAGAGTATCGTTCGCGTTTGAAGGTATGGAAATTACTGAAGTTCCTAAGCGCTATTATCCTGAGTCTACATCAGTGTCAGACTGGATAAGCGACTTTACACGCAAAGTTTCTAAGTATTACAACGTCGCAACAATATTAGATACTATATTAACTGAAGCACGCCAAATTTGCCGTGCTGATGCTGGTACAATCTATCTCGTTGAAGGCGAAGATATATTGTCGTTTGAGTATACTCAAAACGATACATTGTTTAAAGGTGGCGACAACAAGCATCTATATGTGAGCGCAAAAATACCTATAAACAATATCTCTATAGCCGGTTATGTTGCAAACAACTCCGAATCATTAAATATTGTAGATGTCTACGACCTTGAAAACGACGTTCCTTATTCATTTAACAGAGCGTTTGATGAGTCTACAGGCTATAGAACATGCTCAATGCTGACGCTACCATTGATTGGTACAAACGCAAGAGTAATAGGCGTTTTACAGCTTATTAACAGTTTGGAAGATGGTGAGCCTGTAACATTCTCAGAGAAGATGATTGAACGTGTTAAGCTGCTTTGTATTATTGCATCTAACGCAATCCAAAAAGGTCAAATGTCAGTTGAGTTAATCATGCGTATGCTTGCAATGAGTAAATTGAAAGATCCTAAGGAAACAGGTGCTCACGTTATACGTGTTGGTACTGTTGCTGCCGAGCTATATATGTACTGGGCGAAGAAAAATCACATTGATATTGATAAAGCAAAATTCTATCAAGATAATATCAGGCTTGCTGCAATGTTGCATGACGTTGGTAAAATCGGTATCCCTGATGCTATCATTAAAAAACCAGGCAAGCTGACTGATGATGAGCGCAAATATATGGAACAGCACTGTTCAATAGGTTCAGATCTATTTAAGGGTTCAAATTTATTTATCGACTCCATGTCGCACGAAATTGCGCTACATCACCACCAAAAGTGGAATGGCACAGGCTATACAGGTTGCGATGGTGCAGGTGTGTTAAGTGGTGCTGATATTCCATTATCTGCAAGGATCACATCTATTGCTGATGTATATGATGCACTGGTGTCAAAGCGTAGCTATAAAGAAGCTTGGGAAGACTCGAAAGCACTTGAAATATTGAAAGAAGAAGCAGGAGTCGCTTTTGACCCAGAGCTTGTAGAATGCTTCTTAGAAATACAGGAAACTGTGCAAGCTATTTACAACAAATTTAAAGATGAAGATGACGAATAGTCAATAACTTAAGCCACTTTTAATTAAGTGGCTTTTTTCATTTAGAGTGCTAATAACATAAATACAAGTGTTGACAAATAATATTAGAAAAGTTAAGATTATAAATATGTTTTGTTTATGTGGGGGTTGAGTTATGCGAATAACTTCAATTAATGATGAAAGAACTTATGCTAAAGCTGTTGAACGAATGCAAGAGCTAGTGTCTACTACCGCCCCAGGTAAACCCGACTGGAACGAATATGTTGAACTATCCCGCCTTGTCGAGCGCTACGAAGATGAGCACCTTGTATATCTTGAACCTGTAGTAAGCATGAAAAGCACGCACAACATCGACATCGCAAAAAAGCTCCGTCACGACCACATCAAAGACGAAGACTAATCTTACGGAGTTATCTGTGAACTTACTAATAATCGATGCAAGCACAAGATCTAATGGTAATGCAAATTTTCTTGCGAAAAGCATAGCCGACTCGAAAGAAGGGGCTGAACTTGTCACATTGCGTGATAAAAAAATCAACCAATGCGTTGGCTGCAAAGCATGCAAAACAAATAATTCGTTATGCGTTGTCAACGATGATATGCAACAAATATATCCAAAACTTATTGAAGCTGAAAAAGTAGTAATTTTATCACCTAACTATATGGGCTTTATTACGGGTGCATGTAAAACGTTTGTAGATAGATGGTACGCTATGAAAGATGCAAATAAGAAGTCACGCTTTCAAGAAGGAGCTAAAGGCATGTTCATACTCACCCAAGGTTCAACAAATAGGGCACATGGGGAACTTGCTACAGAGTGGTTTAAGCGCATATATGAGGGTTACGGGCTGAAGCCATTTGCTATGACAGTATTGGGGTGCTCAAGCGATAACCTTGACGGCGCTAAAATGAAGTTAGAAGAAGTAAAGTTAAATATAAGTATGTTTTAAAATTATCTCATTAAGGAGGCTGAAATGCCAGTATCTTACAAAGAATTAGGATTAGTAAACACTAAAGAAATGTTTGCAGACGCTATGAAAAACGGTTATGCTGTTCCTGCATACAACTTCAACAACTTGGAGCAAATTCAAGCGATTGTCCAAGCATGTGCTGAAACAAAATCTCCAGTTATATTACAAGTATCAAAAGGCGCTAGAAACTATGCAAATGCTACAATTTTACGTTACTTAGCAATGGGTGCTGTTGAGTTCGCAAAAGAGATGGGCTGTGCAGTACCTATCGCACTACATTTAGACCACGGCGACAGCTATGAGTTATGCGTTGACTGTATCGAGAAAGGCTTCTCATCAGTTATGATCGACGGCTCACACCTACCATACGATGAAAACGTAGCACTAACTAAAAAAGTTGTTGAGTACGCTCACCAATATGGTGTTACTGTTGAAGGCGAGCTTGGCGTTCTTGCAGGTATTGAAGATGAAGTATCACACGAACACTCTACATACACAAACCCAGATGAAGTTGTTGACTTCGTTACAAAAACAGGTGTTGACTCTCTAGCTATTTCTATTGGTACATCTCACGGCGCATATAAGTTTAAGCTAAAGCCAGGTGAGAGCGTGCCACCATTACGCTTTGATATCCTTGATGAAATTGAAAAGCGTTTACCAGGGTTCCCAATTGTTTTACACGGTGCATCATCAGTTTTACCTGAGTATGTTGAGCTTATCAACCAATACGGTGGCAAGATGGAAAACGCAGTTGGCGTACCTGAAGATCAGCTTAGAAAAGCAGCAGCAAGCGCTGTTTGTAAAATCAATATTGACTCAGACGGTCGCTTAGCATTCACTGCAAAAGTACGTGAAACATTAGCTAATGAACCATCAGAGTTTGACCCTAGAAAATATCTAGGCAACGCTAGAAAAGAGCTACTAAAAGCGTACAAAAACAAGAACGAAAACGTACTTGGAAGCGCAAACAGAGTTAAATAAGTTAATGCAAGGCTTGGGTAAATCCAAGCCTTTTTATTTGGTATTTTTCTGTAACAAAAGAGGGTATGAGGAGCTAAGGCACTGATGATAAAAATAAAAAGAATAATGGCAAAGGCTATAGTTATATTTTTAGCAAGTATTTCCACTTATGCAAGTGATGCAGAGGCGCAATATGACCTTGGTGTTGATTACTTTTATGGTATAGGTGTTGAGAAAAACTATCCGAAAGCGTATAGTTTCTTTAAAAAATCAGCCGAACAAGGCTATGTTCATGCTCAGTATAATTTGTCTGCTATGTATCGCCTAGGTTTAGGCACATTGAAAGATGAAGTACAAGCATTTGAATGGAACATGAAAGCCGCAATGCAAGGCGACGAAGATGCTAACTATAACGTGTGTATAATGTATAGAGATGGTATCGGTGTTGAGCGAAGCCCAGAAAAATCAATGGAATGGTATATCGCTAACATCAAAGATGAGGGGCATGGTAATAGAAATACGGTAGTTGGCATGATATATAGTGGCGAGTTTTGCCCAATTCGTTATAAAGTGGCACAATAAGTTCTAATTAATTGTCACAACTGGTGTTTATACCTATAACATAAATTTTACTAGCATTTTTTTTCG
>CAYJDR010000023.1:2895-4608 GCA_964368965.1 uncultured Deferribacteraceae bacterium | reverse complement strand
TTGTCACAACTGGTGTTTATACCTATAACATAAATTTTACTAGCATTTTTTTTCGAGTGTGCTATATATACTAGCATGAGAGTTTTACTAGCATTAATATTAGTGTTGTTTTCTGCCAACGTATTTGCAGAGGATAACGCCACATCTACTGACGACGCAACCCCAATCACAGGGCTGGGAGAGCCTAAACGACTACTAGAAAACTGGGAGTTTAAGCTTGGCACGTTTTCTTTCATTATGCCTAAGCATGATGGTTCAAAGTCAATGCGTTTTCTAACGGTTCCACTTATGACTGCAAAATATAGAAAGTTTATTACTTTGCGCTATACAGGTGTATCTGTTGCTGCACCTGTTCCATATACTGATTTTAAGCTATTCGCAAGCCTTACATTCAATTATGATTTTATTGGTATCGGTGTTAACAACTTCGATGAAGTTGAGTATGGTGTGATTATTGCACCTAGTTTGACGTTTATGCCAGTTAAGCAAGTTATTGCAAGTGCTGACTTTATTAAAACTGTAGGTGGTAGCGAAAGCTTAGAGATTAAGCTTAGTGCTATGGGTATAATTAAGCTAACAGATAGATTGACAGTAATGCCTAGTGCATTTTTGATTTATGGCGACGCTAATTGGATGGACTTGCACTTTGGGGTATCAGCAGCAGAAAGTGCTGAATATAGGCTACCTCAATTCAAACCAAGCGATGGGCTAACAAGAACAGGGCTTACAACAATCATAAACTATCGCCTATCAACAGCATGGAGCTGGACAACGATAATCTCAACAGAGTTTTTGCTAAATGATTCAATCGCAAGCCCTACAACTCATACACCATATGTGCCTAGGCTCATCATGATGTTTTCAGTAGATTTCTAACTTTTTGCAAATTCAACAGCAGACTTTGCAAGCTCAAGCGTTGCGTCAACTATTGCAACATCAGTAGTGATATGTGCACGCAATATCGGCAACTCTGTGCACCCAGCGATGATAACATCTGCGCCAAGTGCTTCCAGTTCATCTATAGCGTATTGGTATTTATGTGCAAATTCTTCTGTTTTTCCTGCTTTTACGCCTTTGTAGATAGCGTCCATGAGGGCTTCTTCAACACTTTCAGGTATATCTAACACATCTAACTTTTCACGCACTACAACACTTTCATAAACCTTGCTTGCCTTTGTGCCAGCAGTTGCTGCAACTGCGATTTTTTTAGCATTTGGGTAGTCACGTCTGATAGCATTCACTGTGCACTCAACAATGTGTATGAGTGGGATATCTACTGCTTCTTCAATTGCTTTTGCGAAGTAGTGTGCAGTATTGCATGGCATAATGAGCGCATCAACACCAGCTGCTTGGAGCCTCTTTGCAGACTCTACAAGCTTAGCCTCTGGACTTTCAGCGCCGTGTAAGATGTGTGCCGTTCTATCTTCGATTTGTGGATAGTTGTCAATGATAATCGGTATATGTTCTTGGTCTTTTGTAGCATCGGTTAGTTCTACAATTTTTTGGAACAAGTCTATAGTTGCAAGCGGTCCCATACCGCCGATTATGCCTAGTCTTTTCATGTTAAGCCTCTTCTGGTAGTTCTTTTTCAATAAGTGTTAAGTCGCTGAAGAAGTCTTTCAGCGCAAGTTCTGGTTTGTAGTCTAAATATCCGTGGAAGCAAGCAGGCTTGCAAAGCATACAAGATATGCATTTTGACGGATTAAACTTAAT
>CAYJDR010000023.1:0-2795 GCA_964368965.1 uncultured Deferribacteraceae bacterium | reverse complement strand
GAGAACAGTCCACGTCTATCAACAACAGGGTTCGGTTTTTCCTCTACAGGTGCTCTAACGATTGGTTTTTGAAGTGGGAACTCGATTATTATATAGTCATCTTGAAAGTCGATGCTTAAGTCGTTCAGGTCTTCAAATATTGGTGCAAGTGTAAGCAGTTTACGGCATTCAGCCTCAATTACTTTTGCACCGTTTTTGCAATCACATTCGTGGCAGTTGCCATGTAATATATTGATTTTACTAGCGCCACGTAGGTATAGCAACAAAATATCTATAGCATTGATAACGCCTATGCATTGGAATGTAGCACCAACTTTTGATGCACCAAGTGGGCGTTCTGCACATGTGATATTTAGGGTGCCATCTGGCAATATTAGTCGTGTACACTTATCAATAAATTCGTTGTAGCCGTTGTTACGCAACGTGATTGCATGGGTAGGGCAGACAGTAACACAAATGCCACAACCTGTGCATTTCTCGTGGTTTATGCGTACGCTAGAGCCAGGCCCGCCGACGCTAATAGCATCGGCTGCGCAGTTTGCATGACATGCAGTACATGGCGAATTTTTATGTTTGATGCGTGTGCATCTATTTTGTCTAACACTGATAGCTTGTGAAACGCCTTTAAGTACGACGTTTGCCAGATCAAATCTTTTTAACATGTTATATTGCTCGTATGTCAAACTCTTTTGAGTTTAGTGTATCTATTTGCAACTCACGTAGCACGTGCCTGCCTTCGAAGTCGATATCAAGTGCAAGATAGCTGATACCTATTTCAATATCTAGCTCCTTAAGGTGCTCGATATCTTTTGGTGAAAACTCGATATAGCCTACACTCGGGTTATATGAATAGTGCTGACAGTTTGCATCGTCTAGTGCTTTTTTTGCAACTTCAACGTCTTCACCATATGCTCTTGCGATTTTAATGAAGAAATCATTCTCAGAAAAATGCTCTGTGCCACTTAGTTTTAGGTTAGCGTTATGTTGGTATATTTGTGCTGTGAGTTTGTTTTCAAGGCTACAGTAATGTACACCCATTGACACATTGTTTTCAGCACAGAATAGTAGTAATTCTAAGCAGTCGTTTTGGCTACCTGCGATAGGTAACCCGCCTGCATATGAGTAGTCAAACAACACTTTGTATGGGCGTGATGATACTTCATAGCCTTTGTCTGCATAGTCCTTTGCGTGTTGCCACGGGTATAGAAACTCAAGGATATTCACACCAAATATGCCGATTTTATCAAGTTCAAGCATAAGTTGCTTAGTAGCTTCAAGTGTGCCAGGGTAGACAGGCATTTCCACCATTGTTCTTGGTATGTGCTTTTGTGCTTCTGCGATAGTTGCGATGATTGTATCAGAATAAGTGCCATCTTCTTCAACTTTCACACCGAAGCGTATTTCGTCAAGTCCTGCATCAGCCAGTTTTTGTAGTACTTCTGGAGTAGCTAAGTCGCCGTTAGTATATATTCTTGTTTGCGTGTTTTTAGATGTTTTTTTAACTTTTTTTATGAAGTTGCAACATTCATCAACGTGGAGTAACGGTTCGCCGCCAGTAAGTGCTGCCGATTTCATACCTTTATATCTGCCGTGGTCGCGTTTAAATTCAGCGACTACGTTAGCAACTTCTTTTTGCTTTTTTTCATAATCTATTTGGTTTTTGTTTGTGCAGAAAAAGCAATCCCTGTTACATGCAAGTGTAAGTATATATGTAGAAGATCCAACGCCGGTGCGACAATCAAGGCATGATGGTGAGACATTTTCATTTAAACATACGCTTTTGCCATCGTTTCTGAACACTGCGTTTGTTTGTTTTAATTTCTCAACTAATTCGTCACGTTTTTCAGTTTCCTTTGTGTAGTCGGCAACTTTTATGCCTGATGCTTCAATATCTTGCAGAAATGCGTTATACATGTTGACGTAATGCATTGCATCTTTTTTTAGTTGTTCGTTTTTGATTGTGTCAACATTAACACTCGTTATTTGTTTCATATAGCTCCCCTTCCCCTTAATCCTTTATGTTATGTCACTTTTGGTATGACTAGCACAAACATTGCACCATTTTCTGTGTTGTTCACAAATATATCACCACCATGGTTTATCATAATCTTTTTACTTATTGCTAGCCCAAGTCCTGTGCCGTTTGTTGATGTAGTGAAAAACGGCGAGAATATATGCTCAAGGTGTTCATCTTTAATGCCTGAGCCTGTATCTTCAATAATTATTTTAATATAATCACCATCATCTATAGTATAGATAGAAACAGTTCCTGAATGTTCAATGGCGTTCATTGCATTTGCGACTAGGTTTACAACAACTTGCCTAAACTGTCCACAATCTACAGCTACTTTTAAATTGTTGTCGATATTGATGTTTATTTTAATGTCATCTTCGATAGAGCGGGTAGCGAATAGTAGTTTGACAGCTTCCATCTCTTCATGCAGTGAGATAAACTCTTTTTGTGGTATATGCTTTTTTGAGTATGATAATATATCAGCGGTGAGCCTTTCGAGCCTTTCTGTTTCGCTAGATATTACCATTGCCATTTTTTGTAAGTTAGGGTCAGATACTGCTTTCATAAGTCTTTTCGCAAAACCACCGATAGCGATGAGCGGGTTTTTAATTTCGTGTGCTATTGACGCCGTGTTATTGCCTAGGAATGCCATATCTTCGTATTCGCGCAGTTTATCGCTCATTTGTTTTTCCGACGTGACAGCCAGCTTGTATTTGTAATATACTATAGTTGCAGAAAGCATGGTTGAAATAAGGTGTGCTGTGCTTTTTGCTGTTGCTAG
>CAYJDR010000022.1:0-39701 GCA_964368965.1 uncultured Deferribacteraceae bacterium | reverse complement strand
GTTGGTAGAGCAATTTTGTTTGAAGTTTTTGAAAAAAGTTATTGACAAATACATGCATCCGTTGTATATGTATTGTCCTAACGAATTTAGGAAAACTTATTTGTATTGATTTGCGTGCCTTAAAACACGCGATTATTGACCGCCGCAATTATAAACGAGCGGGAGCCGATACTTTAGGTAGTAAACTTGTTCGCAAGTTTAACTTAGTTGTACGGCGCTAAAATATATAAAGGTTTGATTCAATGAGAGAAATCATCACACTTGCTTGCAGTGAGTGCAAGCGCCGCAATTATACTACTACCAAGAACAAAAAGACTATGTCTACTAAGTTAGAACTTAAGAAGTATTGTAAGTTCGACAGAAAGCATACTCTACACAAAGAAACAAAGTAAGAATTTTTCAGAATTGTTTTGTTGCATCGCTTTGCGGTAGCAATATTAAAAATTTATTAGGCCAATAGCTCAATTGGCAGAGTACCGGTCTCCAAAACCGGGTGTTGGGGGTTCAAATCCCTCTTGGCCTGTAAGTTTTTATTCACTAGCTTGATATTCCGTTTATCGAATGGCTATTAAGCCGAAATAATTTAAGAGGGCATGCTGTGAAAAATTTTAGTCCGAAAGCGTTTTACGGTGAAGTAAAAGAAGAGCTTAGTAAGGTCACATGGCCTACTAGAGAGGCTACGATTGGCACATCAGTTGTCGTCGTTGTGGTTGTAGCAATTATTACAGCATATTTAGGCGTAGTTGACGTAGCAGTTTCTCGCCTTATGCAGCTTATCATAGGTAGCTAGATGTCTAAGCAATGGTATGTAGTTCACACTTATTCAGGGTTTGAAAAACGCGTTAAGTTGTTACTTGAAGATAAAGTCAAGACTGAACAACTTGAAGAGCGTATTGGCGAAGTGCTAATCCCTACAGAAGATGTCGTAGAACTTAAAAATGGTAAAAAGAAAGTCAGCAAAAAGAAAACGTTCCCTGGCTATATTCTCGTTAATATGGAAATGGATACAAAACTATGGCACGTCGTTAAAAGCTTGCCTAAGGTTACTGGTTTTGTAGGTGGCATTACGCCTGTACCTATTCCTGAAAGCGATGTTGATGCGATGATCGCATTAGCTAAGTCAGAAGCGCCACGTATTGCTTCAAAATATATCAAAGGTGATATTGTTGAAGTTGTCGATGGTCCATTCTCAGGGTTTTCTGGTAATGTTGAAGAAGTTAGCCCAGAAAAAGAGAAAGTACGCGTTGTCGTAAGTATCTTTGGAAGGCAAACTCCGATAGAGCTTGACTACTTACAAGTTAAAAGAGTAGACAAGTAAGTTTTAGTAAATTAGGGCTTAAAGGCTTGTAGCAAATTGCCAAGAGCATTAAAGCCGAAGATAATTGAGGTGCCAAGATGGCAAAAAAGGTTTTAGGGCAGATTAAACTGCTTATACCTGCTGGTAAAGCAAACCCATCGCCACCAGTTGGACCTGCACTAGGTCAACGTGGTGTTAATATTATGGAGTTCTGTAAAGCGTTCAACGCACAAACTCAAAATATGGGCGATGTATCTCTACCTGTAATTATTACAGTGTACGAAGACAGAAGTTTTACGTTTATTATGAAGCAGCCACCTGTATCATTACTCATCAAAAAAGAGATGAAGATACAAAAAGGTTCGACTGCTCCTGGCAAAGAAAAGCTAGGCGTAATAAGCCGTGATGTATTGAAAAAAGTTGCAGAATTGAAAATGGCTGACCTTAACACTACTGATATGGACCAAGCAATTAAAATAGTTGCTGGCTCTGCACGCAGTATGGGTTATGACGTCGAAGCCTAAGTGAATTACGGACCATAGGAGCACGGAAAATGTCCAAAAAAGGAAAGAAATTCGCGGCGGCGTTCGCTACTATAGATCGTAACAAAGTTTATGATCTTACAGAAGCTTTAACGCTTGCGAAACAAGCAGCTTTTGCTAAATTCGACGAAAGTGTTGATGCATCAGTTAGATTAGGTGTTGACCCACGTCACTCTGACCAAATGGTTAGGGGCGCGGTTATTCTTCCTAATGGCACTGGTAAATCAGTACGTGTAGCTGTATTTGCAAAAGGTGAAAAGGCTAAAGAAGCCGAAGAGGCTGGCGCGGAAATCGTCGGCGCAGAAGAGTTAGTTGCCAAGGTTGAGGGCGGCTGGACTGATTTTGATAAAGTAGTTGCGACTCCAGATATGATGGCCATGGTGGGTAAACTTGGTAGAGTATTAGGACCTCGCGGGTTAATGCCAAACCCTAAAATTGGTACAGTTTCAAACGACGTTGCTAGAGTTGTAAAAGAACTTAAAGCAGGTATGGTTGAGTTTCGCGTTGATAAGTCAGGTATTATACATGCACCTATCGGCAGAAAAAACTTCGACACTGAGAAACTTGTTGAAAATATGAAAGCACTTCTTGATGCACTTATCAAAGCTAAGCCTGCATCTAGTAAAGGTGTTTACGTTCGTGGCGTAAATATTTCTACAACAATGGGTCCTGGTGTTAAAGTAGATCCAAAAGAATTTTAATTAATATTGAAAGAATGCAGGTTGAAGAAGCAGGTTCACTCAAAAGCGATTTTAGTGTATAACTCCTGCGGAAACTAAATGATATATTCAACCGGCTCTTTTCATGAGGTGACACCTTGAAAATGAAAAAAGAGCAGAAGATAGAGTTAGTAAGTCAGTTAGCTGAGGATATTAAAGGTTCAGACGGTATTATAGTTGTTAACTATAAAGGTCTTACTTTCACTCAGATGGACGAAATCCGTCGTGCTTTCAAAGCTGACGGCAATGACTACCGTGTTATTAAAAACACACTTCTGAAAAAAGCGCTAGTCGCAAATGAAGTTACAGGTTTACACAGTGCACTTGTTGAACCCACAGCATGTGTAGTTGTTAGAGGAGATTACTCAGCAGCAGCAAAGATAGCAAAGAAATTTGCTGGCAATGCAGCTATGGCTAAGTTTTTCTCAATTAAGGGTGGTTTCTTCGATGGTATGGCTCTCGACCAAGCGTCAGTTACTCGTATAGCTGATCTTCCATCAAGAGAAGAATTACTCGCACAAGCATTAAACAGTATGAACGCACCGATTACGAATTTTGTTTCCGTGCTTGCGAACATTCCTCGCGGTCTCGTAAACGTACTGAACTCTCTAAAAGAGAAAAAAGAAAAAGGCGAATAATTGTCGGAGCTGGCACTGCTACAAAGCTAGCCAGTGCGAGCAAACTTACAATTGCCATTTAAAGAAGTTTAATAACTTCAAAAATTTTTGAATTATAATGAGCGGAGGCTTAAAATGTCTATAACTAAAGACCAAGTAGTTGAATTTTTAAAAAATATGTCTGTAATCGAATTAGCAGACTTCGTTAAAGAACTTGAAGAAATCTTCGGTGTTAGTGCTGCTGCACCTGTAGCTATGATGGCTGCTGCACCTGCTGCTGGTGGCGATGCTGCTGCAGAAAAAACTGAGTTCGACGTTGTATTAACTAGCGGTGGCGCACAAAAAGTTGCAGTTATCAAAGTTGTACGTGAAATCACTGGCCTAGGCTTAAAAGAAGCTAAAGCTCTAGTTGACGAAGCTCCAAAAGCTGTTAAAACTGGTGTTGCTAAAGCTGAAGCTGACGATATCGCAGCTAAAATCACTGAAGCTGGTGGTACAGTTGAAGTTAAGTAATTTAATTACTTGTTTAACTTTTTAAAAACTATTAAAATTGCATTAACGGGGGGAAGCTCTAATCGGCTTGCCCCCATTATTGCTAAATAAAAACAGTCCTCCTGCGGAGAATACGGGATGCCTAATTCAAAACAAACTATTGAACGTATAAATTTTTCAAAAATCAAAAACATTGTCGATATACCAGACTTAATCGAAGTGCAAAAAGACTCTTACGCGACTTTTTTACAGCAAGATGCTGCTCCAGATGCGCGTAAAGTTGAAGGCTTAGAGGAAGTATTCAGAGAAATATTCCCTATCCATGATTTCAACGAGTCGTCTGTGCTTGAGTATGTCAGCTACACTATGGAAGAGCCTAAGTACTCTCCACGTGAGTCTATCGACAGAAACACAAACTATGCTACGCCTTTAAAGATTAAAGTGCGTTTAGCGATTCACGACTTCGATGAAGAAACAGGCGAAAAGATCGCTACTACTGCTACAGAGTCTGATGTTTATCTATGTGATATACCTCTTATGACTGAGCGTGGAACATTCGTTATCAACGGTGTTGAGCGTGTTATTGTTAGCCAGCTTCATCGCTCACCTGGTATTTTCTTCGAGGATACTACTGCGTCTAAAAGCATTGTTGAAAAACACTTGTATAGCGCAAGAATTATTCCTTACAGAGGCTCGTGGGTAGACTTTGAATTTGACAGCAAGAATGTTATGTACGTGCGCATTGACAAAAAGAAAAAGATACCTGTTACGGTTCTTTTAAAAGCGCTCGGACTTACAGATAAAGATATATTAAACACATACTATCTTTCAGAAACTATCACTATCACTAACGGCGATCTATACAAAACGTTCGACGAGAATAAAGTGTTAGGTCAAAAACTTTCTGTAGATATTATTGACCCTAAAACAGGCGATATATTATGTAAAGCTAATCACGCGATCACTAAAGCTTCTAGGAAGCGTATGATTCGTGCAGGTCTTGAGACTTATGGTATCGACCAAACTGATATCCATGGCGCATACCTAGCTGAAGATGTTGTTGATCCTGAGGGTGAAGTTATTGCAGAAGCTAATGCCGTTGTTACTGAAGAGTTGCTTGAGCAAATCCTTGGTCTTGGTATAGCTGATTTCAAAGTATTGTTTATGGATAAGCAAAACTATGATTCTGCAATCAGAGATATTTTAGAAATTGACAAAATCAAAACGCAAGAAGATGCATTGATTGACATTTACAAAAAACTTCGTCCAGGTGAGCCTGCGACTGAAGAGACTGCGAAAGCACATTTTGATAACTTGTTCTTCAACCCTAAGCGTTATGATTTATCTCGCGTTGGTCGTTTAAAGATCAACAAACGTTTAAACTTAGAAGTACCTCTTGATGTTATTACATTATCTAAAGAGGATATCATAGAAACAGTAAGAGTACTTGACCAAATCAGACTTGGTGTTGAAAAAGTTGACGATATCGACCACTTAGGGCACAGACGTGTTAGAGCGGCTGGTGAGCAACTACAAAACCAAATCCGTATTGGCCTAGCTCGTATGGAAAAAACTGTTAAAGAGCGTATGAGCATCCAAGATGTTGAGGAGCTTACTCCACAAGATTTATTAAATGCTAAGCCGCTATCTGCATCTATTAAAGAATTCTTTGGTAGCTATCAGCTTTCTCAGTTTATGGACCAAAACAACCCATTATCAGAGATTACGCACAAGCGTCGTCTATCTGCACTTGGGCCTGGTGGTTTAAACCGTGACAGAGCTGGCTTTGAAGTACGTGACGTTCACACATCTCACTATGGTAGGATTTGTCCTATTGAGACGCCTGAGGGTCCAAACATTGGTCTTATCACGTCGCTTACTACTTATGCAAAAATTAACGAGTTCGGCTTTATCGAAACTCCATACCGTATTGTAAAAGATGGTAAAGTTACTGATGAAGTTGTGTATATGTACGCATTAGAAGAAGAAGATTTCTACATTGCACAAGCGAGTGCTCCAGTTGACGAAAATGGCTATTTCATTAATGAAACAGTTGCTTGCCGTCACGAAGGTGAAGCGCTTATCGAATCAAGAGATAAAATTAACTTAATGGACGTCGCTTCTATGCAGATCGTATCTGTATCGACAGCGTTAATTCCATTCTTAGAGCATGACGATGCGAACCGTGCACTTATGGGCTCGAACATGCAACGTCAAGCTGTGCCATTAATCCGTACTGATGCACCTATCGTTGGTACTGGTTTAGAGCGTAAAGTAGCAGTTGACTCTGGCTCTGCGTTGATAGCACTACATGCTGGTGTTGTTGATTATGTTGATGCTGAGTCTATCATTGTTCGTTATGTGAAAGAAGATGGCGATTTTGGTATAGATGTTTACGATCTTGTTAAGTATCGCAGATCTAACCAAGATACATGTATTAACTACAATGTAATCGTATCACTAGGTCAAAAAGTTGAAAAAGGCGATACATTAGCAGACGGCGCATCTACAGATAGAGGCGAGCTTGCACTTGGTAGGAACACAGTTGTTGCGTTCATGCCTTGGATGGGCTACAACTATGAGGATTCAATCCTTGTTTCTGAAAAACTTGTAAAAGACGATGCGTTCACTTCTATCCACATTGAAGTTTACGAAATCGACGCTAGGGATACAAAACTAGGCGCTGAGGAAATCACGCGTGACATACCAAACGTTAGCGAGGAAGCGTTACGCAACCTTGATGAAAGTGGTATTATCCGTATCGGTGCTAAAGTTAAAGAAGGCGATATCTTAGTTGGTAAAGTTACTCCTAAGGGTGAGTCTCAAGTATCTCCAGAGGAAAAATTACTTCGTGCTATCTTCGGTGAGAAAGCTGGCGATGTTAAAGATGCATCACTACACGTTCCACCAGGGATACAAGGTACAATATTAGACGTTCAAGTTATGACACGCCGTGATATCGCTAAAGATAACCGCGTTGAAATGATTGAACAAGAAGAATCTGAAAAGATTAACGCTCAATATGCTAAAGAAATCATAGCTATTGAAAACGCTAGAAAAGATGGAATTATCAACTACCTAGTTGGCAAAAAAGTTATTGCTGATTGCGCTGGCTTAAAAGGTGGAGATGTTCTAACGGCTGAAAACTTAGCTGACTTAACTTTCTATGACCTAAAAGGCTTAAAAGTTGAAGATGTACACGAATACGAAAACGTAATCGCTACATTAACAATCAGCTATGACGCTCACAGAAAAGCATCTGAAGATAAGCTTAAAGATAAACGTAAGAAGATCGAAAAAGGCGATGAATTATCTGCTGGTGTATTAAAATCTGTTAGAGTATATATCGCTATCAAGCGTCGCTTATCAGTAGGTGATAAGATGGCTGGTCGTCACGGTAACAAAGGTGTTGTTTCACGTATATTACCTGAAGAAGATATGCCATACTTGCCAAACGGTACACCTGTTGAGTTAGTGTTAAACCCATTATCGGTTCCATCTCGTATGAACATTGGACAGATCTTGGAAACTCACTTAGGTTGGGCTGCGATGAAGCTTGATAAGCACGTTGCTACGGAAGTATTCAACGGCGCGAAAGAAAGCGATATCAAAGGTATGTTAAGAGAAGCTGGCTATAACGAAGATGGTCAAACAGTTCTGTTCGATGGTAGAACAGGCGACAAGTTTGAGCAAGAAGTTACAGTTGGTGTCATGTACATGTTAAAACTTCACCACTTAGTGGATACGAAGATACATGCTCGTTCGACTGGTCCATACTCGCTTGTTACACAACAACCACTCGGTGGTAAAGCGCAGTTTGGTGGCCAAAGACTTGGTGAGATGGAAGTTTGGGCACTTGAAGCATACGGTGCTGCTAACATCCTACAAGAGATGTTGACTGTTAAGTCGGATGACGTGGAAGGAAGAACGGCTGTTTATGAGTCTATCGTTAACGGTAACTTCAGCTTTAAGCCGAGCATGCCAGAATCGTTCAACGTATTGATAAAAGAATTACAAGGTTTAGTTCTTGATGTCGAGTTGTTAACAGGTGATGACTTAGATTAATCTAAGCCGTTTATAAATTATGATTTTATGGGCTACTGTTGTAGTAGCCCAGTTGTGATGAAGCATATTATTTAGCATAAATTTAGATGAGTAAATCATCTATAGTTGTTGATAACGCTTTTATTAAGAGGTGTTGGTAAACTATGAAGAATACAAAGATTAAAGAAGAAAAGGCACCGTTGTTTTTTGATGCTATCAGGATTAAAATTGCATCGCCTGATAAAATTAGAAGTTGGTCTTCTGGCGAAGTAACAAAGCCTGAAACTATCAACTACCGTACGTTTAAACCTGAAAGAGATGGTTTATTCTGCGCAAAAATCTTCGGACCTGTTAAAGACTGGGAATGTTTATGTGGTAAATACAAACGTATGAAACACAGAGGCATTGTCTGCGAAAAATGTGGCGTTGAGGTTATCCAATCTAAAGTACGTCGCGTGCGCATGGGTCATATCGACTTAGCGTCACCAGTATGTCACATCTGGTTTTTCAAAGGTACTCCGTCACGTATCGGCTCTATTTTAGACCTTTCGATCAAAGATATCGAACGTGTTGTTTACTTTGAGTCATACATTGTTATTGATCCGAAAGCTACAAGCTTAAAAGAATGCCAAATCTTAACAGAAGATATGTACAGAAGAGCTGTTGAAGAATTTGGTAACAACGGTTTTGTTGCAAAAATCGGTGCAGAAGCTTTAAAAGAGCTACTTAGAAAAGTAGACCTTGATATATTATTAATGCAATTAAAAGTTGAGTTGCGTGAAACTTCAAGCATGCAAAAGCGTTTAAAATTAGCTAAACGTTTGCGTGTTGTAGAGGCATTCAGGAAGTCAAACAACCGCCCAGAGTGGATGGTTCTTGACGCTATCCCTGTTATACCACCTGAGTTACGCCCACTTGTACCATTAGATGGTGGCCGTTTCGCAACGAGTGACTTAAACGACTTATACAGACGTGTTATCAACCGTAACAACCGTCTTAAAAAATTACTTGAGCTTAGCGCTCCTGAAATTATTATCAGAAACGAAAAACGTATGCTTCAAGAAGCAGTAGATGCGTTATTTGATAACGGTAGACGTGGCAGAATTATCCGTTCTTCTAACAAACGTCCATTAAAATCGCTATCAGATATGATCAAAGGTAAAAGCGGTCGTTTCCGTCAAAACCTACTTGGTAAGCGTGTTGACTACTCTGGTCGTTCGGTTATCGTTGCTGGTCCATACTTGAAAATGCACCAATGCGGTCTGCCAAAACTTATGGCGCTTGAGTTATTCAAGCCGTTCTTATACTACAAGTTAGAAAAAGAGCGTGGCATAGCGTCTACAGTTAAGCAAGCTAAGCGTATGGTTGAAGAGCGTCGCCCAGAAGTTTGGGACGCACTAGAAGAAGTAATTAAAGAACACCCAGTACTACTAAACCGTGCCCCAACACTGCACAGGCTTGGTATACAAGCGTTCGAACCGTTATTAATTGAAGGTAAAGCTATCCAGTTGCATCCACTTGTTTGTCCAGCGTTCAACGCCGACTTCGATGGTGACCAAATGGCGGTACACGTACCATTATCATTTGAAGCGCAACTTGAAGCACGCACATTGATGCTATCTTCATATAACATTTTATCGCCTGCAAACGGTCAACCGTTAGCCGTTCCTACACAAGATATGGTTTTAGGTATTTACTACTTAACACGCCCTATCAAGAACGCTAAAGGCTCTGGCAAAGTTTACCACTCGGCAGAAGAAGTTACTATCGCTATCGACCACGGTAAACTAGATATTCAGGCTGAAATCAAAGTTAGAATTGATGGCAAAATATATGAAACAAGTGCTGGTAGAGTTATCCTTTATGGTATCGTTCCTGAAGGTATCGACTTTGACTCAGTAAACAAAGTTCTTGGTAAAAAAGAGCTTGGTAAACTTGTGAGCCATATCTATAAAAAACTAGGTAACTGGTATAGTGTTAACTTCCTAGATGATTTGAAAAACTTAGGTTTCTCTTACTCTACTAAGGCTGGTTACTCTATTTGCGTTGATGATATGATCATCCCTGATGCTAAACAAAAATTAGTTGAAGAAGCTAACGCAAAAGTTAAAGACATTGATGATCACTACCGTGAAGGCGCACTTACAAAAGGTGAGCGTTACAACCAGATCATTGACGTTTGGACACAAACAAACGAATCTATCACAGAAGAACTAATGAAGAGCATCAAAAACGTAGGTGGCGATGCTGCTACAGAAGGTAAACGTGGTAGAAACTATAACAACTTATACGTAATGAGTGACTCTGGTGCGAGGGGTTCTAAGGCACAGATTTCTCAGCTAGCAGGTATGCGTGGTCTTATGGTTAAGCCGTCTGGTGAAATCTTAGAGACTCCGATTGTTGCAAACTTCCGTGAAGGGTTAACAGTATCTCAATACTTCAACTCTACGCATGGTGCTCGTAAAGGTCTTGCCGATACAGCATTAAAAACTGCAAACTCTGGTTACCTAACTAGACGTTTAGTTGACGTTGCACAAGATTTAATCATCTCTGAAGACGATTGCGGAACAATCAGAGGTATCGAGCTTACAGCACTTTACCAAGGTTCTAACATTGTTGAAGGTTTATCTGAGCGTATTTATGGTAGATATACTCTTGATGATATATTCGACCCATTAACTGACGATTTAATCGTTGAAGCTAACAGCTTCATCTCAGAAGATGTATGCGACAGGCTAGAAAAAGCTGGTGTTGACAAAGTTATGGTGCGTTCTGCATTAACATGTGATAGCGCATTCGGTATCTGTAAACACTGTTACGGCTTAGATTTAGCTACACGTAGAATGATCGAGCTTGGCGAAGCAGCTGGTACAATCGCTGCACAATCTATTGGTGAGCCAGGTACACAGCTAACGATGAGAACGTTCCACATTGGTGGTGTTGCATCGAGTGGTGGTGTTGAAACTTCTATGTCTGCTAAACTTGGCGGTCAAGTTGTTTTTGAAGACCTACGTGTTGTTAAAAACCGTGATGGCGAATACGTTGTACTTAACAGAAACGGTTCGTTATTCATCAAAGATAAAGACGGCAGAATTATCGAGCGTTACACTCCTGGATACGGTAACAAAATCCGTGTTGAAGAAGGCGCTATGGTTAAACAAGCCGATGTACTATACGAATGGGATCCACATGCGAGCGTAATCATGACAGAATTTGCTGGTACGATTGCATATGGTGAGCTTATTGATGGCGATACACTACGCGAAGAGATTGACCCTACAACTGGTTTATCTCAGAAAGTTGTTGTGCCTAGTGCACGTGGTGACAAGCGTAAACCACGTATCTCGATCAAAGATGCAAGCAATACTACTGTATTTAGATATGACCTTCCACCTGGGGCGAACATTACTATGGAAGAGGGCGACGCTGCTCTACCTGGTGACGTTGTTGCAAAAATTCCACGTGAGGCTCAAAAGACTAAGGATATTACTGTCGGTCTTCCTCGTGTTGCTGAGTTATTTGAGGCTAGAAAGCCTAAAGACCCAGCAGTTATCGCGGAAATCGAAGGTATCGTTAATATTGAAGATGCAACAAGAGGCATGCGTAAACTTACTATCAAGAACGAACAAACTGGCGATGCTAAAGTTTATAGCATAAACACACAGCGCTATGTAAACGTTCACAAAGGCGATAGAGTAAAAGCTGGTGAAGCGTTGATTGATGGCCACATCAACCCACACGATACATTAGCAATACTTGGTGAAGAAGCACTAGCGAAATACCTAGTTGATGAGATCCAAGTAGTTTACCGTAAATCTGGCGTTAGTATCAACGATAAACATATCGAAGTTATCGTTAGGCAGATGTTGAAAAAAGTTATTATCGACGATACAGGCGATTCTGACTTCATGCCGAATGAAGAAGTTTACAAAAGCGACTTCAAACGTGTACAACAAGAAATGCTTGCTAATGGCAAACAGCCACCTAAAGGTAGGCCTATTCTGCAAGGTATCACGAAAGCTGCTCTTAACACTGAAAGCTTTATTTCAGCAGCGTCGTTCCAAGAAACGACAAGAGTACTTACTGATGCAGCATGCTCTGGTAAAACAGACTACTTACGTGGCTTGAAAGAAAACGTTATTATGGGTAAACTGATACCAGCTGGTACAGGTTCGAAACATATTCATACAAAACGTTTCAACTTTACAAAGAAACAAGAAGAAGCTCAATAGAGTGCGGTTGGGGTTGGTGGCCTTTGTGGTTGCCAACCCCTTTTTATTTTGCAAGTATTTATGTGTCTTTTTCACCAATACATCGTTGGCAACAAAATCTCTAAGTCACTTACGTTCTAGTAAGCTTCTGTCGAGATTTTTTAAGCCGCCTCGTCTTGATAAAAAATCCAACATAAATACAAAGCAAAATTACTGTGTAAAAATATCTTTTTCACCAACACATTTAGTCATAAAAAAAAGCTAGCCTTTCACAGCTAGCTATTCATTAGTTATTGTTGGTTGTTCTCTGTTCAAAAAGCTGAATGTCTAAATCTTCATACTCAAAGGCAGCACCTGATATTAAGTCAATAAACCCCGCAATATAAATAACTGGTAGTAGGAGAATATTGCCTAAAAATATCTCGTTAAATTCCGAATTGAGCGTTGCTGCACCTTGCATACCAGCATCATTCTCACATGTTACTGATAAATGACCAGCACTTCTAGGGATATCAAGTTCTGTAGGTGTCTGAATTTTATTCATATATTGCTCACCTTTAATATCACATATAGCAGATGTTGGCATAGTGTTAATTTCTACACTATCTTGAGAGCCGCTAATTACAGTTGCACAACCGTTCATCATCATAGAAACTGTTAATAGTAAAATAACTTTTTTCATCATCACTCACCTCATTATTTTAACCATGGTATTATTTGCATATATTGTTGTCAAGTATAAAAAATAACTTGTTATAATGCTCCTAATTAGTTTATGATGTTGCTATCACGGGGCTTATATGAAATACATTTACTTCAACTTTGAAAACATAGAAACATGGATAGAGCTTGATAGCGAAAAATATGCACTACGCCAAGTCAATCAGGGTGATACAAACACAATCTCTTGCCGTCAAGATGCACTTGCAGAAGGGATAGTTGACGATATCAACTGCGATGTAATAACAAATGACGAATTTGAAACCGTATGGCAACAATCAATCAAACAATACGCTGATGACTGGGAAGAACTTAAAATCAAATATCCAATAGGTGCATATATTGAGGGTGTTATAAAATGTTTCTATCCTCAAGGTTCAGTTATTGAAATAGAGGGCAATATGATTGCGCGTACAATGTTTCCAGAGCCTACTCATACACAAATTAACGTACTTTATCACGGCACAGTCATTGGCTATGACGAGCAAAATATGTGGCTTGTGCTAAATTAACATAACTTGGAGAATACCTTGTCTATTAACTACGCCGGAAACACAGACGATTTAATATACGACTTTGACAACGGGCTAATTTACAGCCCTGATAACGTGCTTGCTAATGGAAAATATGTTGAATATAAAGAAGTTCACGGCAAAGAATATGAGTTCTATTTCTCATTCAAAGATGGCAAACAAGTTGGCGACTTCAAAACACACGTTGAAGAAAGTGGGCTTATTGTTGTTGGTACATATGGCGAAAATAGCAGACTTATAGGTTTAGTAAATTATTACTCATGTAACACAGGCGAAGAGAGCTTACTATACTCCGACGACTATGAAAATGCACCAGAGGGCTATGACACTTTAACCACCTTTTATAACGAGCAAGGCTACATCGAAAACATCACCACAACTATCAATGGCAAAAAAGAGGGTCAGTTCAAAAAGTTCTATAGTGACGGTAGCTTATACGAAACTGGCACGTATGAGAACGACTTTACTGTTGGCGAAGTTATCACATATGACGAAGCTGGCAACATTAAGCTAAAAATCGACTATGCAACAACGGACGAACAACAAGTCTACACTGACACTAACACAGGCAAACAATATACAAATACTTATACAGCAAGCGTTTATCACGGCGAGTTTAAAGAATATTACGCAAGCGGTCAACTAAAACACTATAAAAAATATGACCACAATAAAATATACGGTGAAGAAGTTTACTACTATGAAAACGGTGTCGAAAATCTAACAATTTTTCACCAAGGGGACGGTGGCACAGTTCACAGGCTTTATGCGACTGATGGCACATTGCGGGAGTATGAAGAAAAAATGAACGGTGCAAATCACGGCGAATATAAAGCGTTTCACGGAAATGGCAAATTACATTTTTATGTTGAATATGTTGATGGCAAATGGCACGGACTTAAGCAATCGTTCACAGAAGAAGGCTCACTTTTCTCTGAGGGGCAATATGCAGAGGGGAAACGCCAAGGCAGGCACATTCAAAACTATTATAGCGGCAAGCTATGGTGTGAAAATAACTTTGTGGACGATAAACAGCACGGCGAGCAAAATCGCTATAATGATAATGGCGACTTATATCGAAAAGAGATATGGAACATGCAACGCCTTGAAAGTGCTACTGCTTATGGGTATGGTGGCGACGGCGAAAAGTATGATATCACTATCTATTATATAAACGGCGAAGCATGTAACGGCTATAAAATATATGCAGACAGGCAAGAAGAGTTGACAGCAGAAGAGGTTAAGCATCATAATGATATGATGTTTCCATCAGAGGTGATAGGGTGCGAAAATTGTTGATAATGTTGATGTTTTTTACATCTGTAGCACATGCAGAAGTTCCAAAAGCATCTATTGATGAGTGCGTGAAGCCGAACCCAATTACAAAAAAAGACGGCAAAGCATACAAAAATCTTGAGCTTTTCACAGGTAGGCACGTTTATTGCATTGGTGGTGTCTATATCTTAGAGAACTATAAAGATGGGCTACTGCACGGCGATTACGCCATGTACAAAGAAAACTCATCGCCAATCGAACACATCGCCACATATGTAAATGGCAAAAAAGAAGGCGTGCAAACAAGTTATGATAAGCACGGAATCCATACTACAAGAGAATATAAAAACGGACTACTACACGGAAAAACAACATACTACAATGAAAACGGTGTTCGCACACAAGTTAACGTGTATGTCGATGATGTAATAAATGAAAAAACTTACTATACTGCTCAGGGAATGCTCCATAAGATAATCGAATATCATAAAAATGGCGAAATATCATTTGAAGGCAACTACTCCGAACATAATAGCGAGGGCTACTATTACAATTCGTCTGGCGATATGTATAAATCGACAACGGACTATTCAACCGTGCAAACTGCAACTTACTATTATGACGATGGCTCGAAAATATACGAGCTAACCTTTGAGAGCTATGATGAAAAACCAAGAAGCATTGCCATCTATCTTGAAGGTAAAAGAATAGAATATGAGTACTTAAAACAAGATGACGAACCAAAAACATCAGACATGAATGCAACCATAATTAAAGACACATACACAGGGCATAAGTTGCAATATTCAGAAGAGGGCAAACTATCACAGATAGATACATATGAGCGTGGCTATCTATCAAAGCGTGATTTCTTCTATGATAACGGCAACTTATGGGGAACAGCTATTTTCATTAACGACTTCACAGAAGAGAAAATGTATGACAAGCAAGGCAATATACACAAGCACGGCACATTTTCGCCATATGGGCAAAATATAAAATATTATAAAGCAAATGGCACAATCGAGATAGAAGTTTCGCTACACGGGAAAGATGTTTCGCTATCAGAGGTTATAGTTTATGATAACGGCACAACAACAAAATATATAGGAGATGACGCATATGAATATATCGAAGAAAATAATATTGAGTTTTAGCATTGCTATATCGCTGTTTGTAACAAAGGCTACAGCTGTTGAAGTGCCACGTGCAGAGGATTATAGGTGCTTGAGCAGGGATGAAAATATCGAAATCGGACCAATGGTTGCAACAAGGTTTGATATCGGCTACACAGGGCGTGTTTTGCAATGTAAAAAAGATGGAACACCATACAGGCTTGTCGACTATGTGAACGGCTCTGGAGTTTTGCTCGTAATATATCGTGAAAACTCACAACCAGAATTTTATGCGGAATATAAAAACGGCAAAAAGCACGGCATATACAACCACTATGACGACGAGGGCAGATTATATGCAAGCTACAACTATGTCGAAGGCAAAAAGCACGGCAAATTATACAGCTACTACAAAAGCGGAAAAGTGTCCAGCGAAGCGAACTACGAAAACAACTTGGAAGTAGGCACAACTAAATTTTACTACGAAAGCGGTTCACTTTCAGGCATAAAAGTTTCTAACAACGAAAGCATTGTTGTAAAAGAAGAAAAATATTACGAAAACGGCGCTATGCAAGAGCTAGGGATATATGAAGACGAGGGCGAAATATATAAGAGAACGCTCTTTGACGAAGCTGGCAACATCACAGAAAAAATGATGATGAACCACGGAACTGGTGATGCGTTAACAACCGAATATAACATAGACGGAAGCAAACGATACGAAGTAGTTTTTGAAGATTATATGCCTAAAATGGTGACAACATTCGATAACGGCACAGCAACAAAATTCACAGGTGACGATGTGTGGCAGTTTATGCAAGATGAAGATATCACGTGGTGATGATACTGACTCCTCTAACACTCGAACCTAAACCTCAATCTTAAAAAAATAGCTCATAAATACACTTCTTGCCCCTTATCAAATCAATAAGGGGTAAGTTTTTATATAGTACATTTCAATGTTACAGTTTTCATTTTAGAGGCAAGTTTGTAAAATGTAACGTCAAGTATCACACACTGTTAAAATAGTTTGCCATAGTGCACAAATACAGCATATTCCTATTTAGATTGCAAAAATTATATTGTAGTGTTACTATGGACAGATATGAATAATTAAATAAAGTACGGGGGATAGGCATGAAAGGTACAAAACTAAAGATATTAGTGGTATTAATGGTAACTATGTTTGCTATCACAGGTTGTGGTGGTGGTGATACTCCTACTGACTCTGCATATAATTTATCGCTTTCCATAGATAATTCTTCAATTAGTGTTGGAGGGACTGCTCAAATTACGGCAACTATTACGCCATCAAACGCAACTCTGCCAATCGCTTATTCATCTGACAACACAAGCATTGCAACGGTTACAGACAACGGCTTGATTACAGGCGTAGGTGAGGGTTTTGCAACAATTACGGTTACAGCTGGTGAAAAAACGAGCTTTGTATATGTGTATGTATCTGAATCTGTTGTTGCATCAGTTGTTTCTGTTGATAATGTTACACTCACACTTGTAAAGTCGAGTATTGATAAAAATGAGACAGTTCAATCGAATGTATTAATTGCTCCACTTAATGCAACAAATTCAGTTGTCAGGTATTCTTCTAGTAATGTGGGTGTTGCAACTGTTAGCAACAATGGTGCAGTTACTGGTGTCAATGCTGGCACAGCGAATATTACAGCAACAGTTGATGATAAATATCACTCTGTGCCTGTAACAGTTACAAATGTTACTGCACCAACAATTCAAGTTAGTAATGTTTTGTTCGTGATTTCAAATTCTACTATAAATGTAGGTGATACAGCCATTACAAGAGTTTTTATTTCGCCAAATAATGCGACGGATCAGGTGGTTAAATACTCGTCTGACAACACAAGCGTTGCAACTGTAAATGAACTCGGCATGATCACGGGTGTTGGTGCTGGTAGTGCAACAATTACTGTTACAGCTGGTGGGCAGTCTAGCTCTGGACAAGTTGCCGTAGTTATTCCCGTTGAGAATATTACGCTTTCAATAGCTAAAGCAACTATAGATATAAATGAAGCTACAAGCACAAGTGTTACCGTGTCACCAACGAATGCGACACAACAATCTGTGACGTATTCATCTAATGATGAAAGTATTGCAAAAGTAAATCATAATGGTGTTGTTACAGGTGTTGGGGTTGGTAGTGCATATATTTCAGCTGCAGCTGGCAACAAAACAAGCCATGTAAAAGTTACGGTTACAGAAACTTTTGCAGCGTTTGTTGCAGTTGATAGTGTAACATTTACTATTGCAAAAAATTCATTAGATGCTGGTGAAAATGTAGCAACAACTGTATCAATTTTGCCTCCAAATGCGACTGACCAAACAGTTACTTATTCATCTGACAATATTAGTATCGCATCGGTTAGCGATACAGGCACAGTTTTAGGCATAGGCACAGGCAATACAACACTTACCGCTACAGTTGGTGGCAAGTCTAGTACTGTTCAAGTTGATGTCGCTGAACGAGTGGTTAATGTCACGCTTACAGTTGCAAATTCAGCATTAGAAATTGGTGAAACGACCACAACAAATGTTTTGTTATATCCATCAAATGTAGCTAATCCGACTATCACATATTTATCAGACAACACGTCTGTTGCAACTGTTGCTGATAACGGCTCTATTACAGCTATCGGGGAAGGTAGTGCAACAATTACAGCTATGGCTGATGGGAAATCTGGCACAGCACGAGTTTCTGTAACGAAACCTTATGTTGCAGTGAGTAATATTACATTTACTGTACCAAGCTCAACAATCAGTATAAATGAAACAATAACTGCGGACGTTAGTGTTTCTCCACCTGATGCAACAAATAGAAAAGTTCTATATTCATCTGATAACACAAGCATCGCAACCGTGAACGTAAACGGAGCAATTACGGGTGTCAAAGCAGGCGTTGCGATAATTACAGCTATGGTTGATGGCCAATCTACAACTAGTAAAATTACGGTAGTAGGTTCTGCGATAGAGCCTGTAGCTGTTGACAGTGTTACATTGATGATATCTAAGTCTACAATAAACGTTGGAGATACAGAACCGACAAGCGTTTCAGTTTTGCCTGTGAATGCGACTAATCAAATAGTTACATACATAACTGAAAATCCAACGATTGCGACAGTAGATGCTAGTGGGAATGTCACGGGTGTTGAAGCTGGAGAGGTTACAATTAGAGCCATAGCAGGTGGAAAAACTAGCTCGGTTACAGTTAAAGTTACGGGTATAGCTGATCAAATTGTTGCTGTCGATAGTGTTTTACTAACAGTGCCAAAAACTACGATAAATACAGGTGAAACAATAGCGGCGACTGTTTCTATTTCTCCAACGCATGCAACAAATCAAGAAGTAATTTACACAACAGGCAACTCAAATATTGCGCTCGTTAATAATAGTGGCTCTGTTATTGGTATTAACAGTGGAACAACTAATTTAACAGCAACGGTTGACGGAAAGTACGACTCGGTACAAATTACAGTTGTTGTTCCTGTTACAAGCGTTAGTTTGGATATTGCGAAAACTACTATAAATGCAGATGAAAAAGTAGCAATAACTACTTCAGTATTGCCTGCAAACGCGTCAGACAAAGTTGTAAAATACACATCTGATAACGAAAGTATTGCAACTGTAGATGCTAATGGAGAAGTTACAGGTGTTGGCGAAGGTATAGCAACAATTACTGCTACAGCTGGTGGAAAAACTGCAACGGTGAAAATTACAGTCATAGATGAAAAAGAGATCTTTGCGGTGAGTAGTTTTTATTCGATAATGCATATTGCACAAAAGGACACTTTCACTGTTAAGATTTCGCCACGTAGTTCCGTAGGTGATACGCCTATAAAAATAAGCGTTAGTGACAGTAGTATTATTGAACTTGCAGAAGATGAACTGGTTTTAGACTTACAAGGATATGCGAGCACGCTTTTTACAGCTAATCGTGCAGGCACGGCAAGTATCACAGCAGAAGTTAATGGGGAATCGAAGTCTGTAGAGATAAGAGTTATTGATGGGTATTATAAAGAAGGTGACACTTGGCATATTTCTAATGCGGCAGGCCTACTAGCATTTAGAGACCATGTCAATACAAGCTCAGCTAATACTGGAACTAATGCAATACTCATAAACGATATAACACTAGATCCAAATGTTAGTTGGACACCTATTAGCCCTAGTGATGCCCTAGCTTATGAGGGTACATTTCATGGTGACAATCATACAATAACAAATATGCGTATAGAGGGCAGTGGTAAAGATTATCAAGGTATGTTTGGTTTTATCCACAGTAAAGGTATTGTGAAACACCTAAGGATTGATAGAGCATTTGTTGTTGGTCGGGATAATGTAGGTGTTTTAGTGGGCTATAACGATGGTGATATCGAAAATGTGTATGTTAATAACTCACAGGCTGGTGGCACTAACAATATCGGTGGAGCGATTGGTAATAATGGCTCTAATAGTACAATTGGCGGGTTGTATCTTACGGTAATGCAAGTTATTGGCAATGAAAATATTGGCGGTGCAATTGGATATAACAACAGCACAGTAAATACAATAGAAACAACAGACGTTTCTGTTACAGGTAGTGAAAATGTTGGTGGCGCAATTGGTTATAGCTCTAGTGGCAAAAATTTAGTTGGTCTATCAGCTACACGTGCAAACGTAGCAGGAGGCGTTAATGTTGGCGGGCTTGTTGGTTATAGTCTTTCCAATATTAACCAAGCATCTTTTGACCAATCAGAAGTACATAGCACAGGGGAGAATGTTGGTGGCGTATTGGGCTATGGAAATCAATCTGATATTGTTAATGCATATATTACTCGTTCAACTATTACTGGTCGCGAATCCACAGGCGGTGTAGTTGGTCGTGCGATTAATGTGGATATTACGCATGGGCATGTTTTAAACTCAGATATCATATCAAGCTATAAGAACGCTGGTGGTGTTGTTGGTTCAATATATGGTGGCTCAATAAAAGCGATGAGAATTAATCAATCAAAAATTGGCTATACAAAGTCTGATACATCATTCGGCTCAGAAGGCAATAGTCTGGGCGGATTTATAGGGATACTTGAAGGGGTTGTTAAAATTGAATTATCGCATATCTCTTATACTGAGATTTCAGGTCCAGAAACTTTCGGCAATTATTTTGGTGGTATTGTCGGCCAAGTGAAAAGTACTACGGGAACATATTTATCGCTCTATGGCACATATGTTTTTGATGTTTATTTTTCTGGTGGGCGTCTTGAAGGTTCAGTGGCGGGCTTAGCACCTGACTTTAACAACTTAGGGAACGGCTCTGTAACCTTTTCTATTGTAGGCAAAGATACATACATAGTTGGATTTGACACTGATTTTGAGATGACACGAGGCGGTCAGTATAGTGATATATTGGGTGTAAGCAGACTTGCAACTATTAATGAATTGAAAGACAAGATGAATGACCTTAATATGGAGCTGATCAAAGATACTAGTTCAGAATATTTATACGATACTAATGAAGCATATTCACTTCCGCAAATTAGGCATAAAGGTAGTTTATCTTCTGTAATATCTTTAACAGTTGAAAGCAATGAAATATTTGCATTTTCAAACGCTCCAACATATATAGAATATTCAACAATTCCTAGTGACATATCTGGTAATGAGGTTGTTTTCGACCATGAACCTGGTTATATATCAGTTTCTAGTGATGGCGAAATTACAGTTAAAGGCTCAGGCACTACAGTTGTAACGGTGAGTGCTAGTGGTAACCCTGCACTCAGTGAAACTGTAATTGTCTATTCGCAAATAGTAGACGATAGCGGCACAATATTAATTGATAGCCATTTTGGACTTCACACACTAGAACAATATGCTCATAGTGGTTATAGTAACATAAATGTTAAATTAACTAGTGATATTGTTTTGGTTGAGAGTATCGATAGCTCTATAGGTTCCGCATTTCAACAAGGGTTCAGTGGTACTTTTGATGGCGATAATCATACAATCACAAACGTATACTCAACGTCAGAGAGAAAACATAAGCCAATATTTGGCACTATCTTGTCTGGCGCTGTTGTTAAAAACTTAAACATAAATGATGCAGGATTTACTCAAGCTAGTATAGCATTGCAAAATTTTGGCACAATTTCAAATGTTCATGTATCTAGATCTGCAGTATTTGGCAATGATGCTAGTGGTAATATTTCGAAAAATACTGGTGGTATTGTTGTGACCAATGAAGGAACGATAACAAACTCAAGTGTCACGAAAACAACAGTTGAGGGTAGTACTTATGCTGGTGGTATAGCCGCACAAAATAACGGCGGAACAATAGAGGCAACAAGTGTTATTGAATCAACAGTCAAGGGCAATTACGCTGGTGGTATAGCTGGTATTCATGAATTTGGTGGTGTAATATCAACATCATACGTTGATGATACAAACATTCAAGGTAATTCAGATTCATCAAGCTTAGTGAGTGGTATAGCTTCGATAGTTAAACCTAGCACAAGCAATGGTGCTACTAAAATTATTTCGACATATACAAATGATGTAAAATTCACAAACTATAAGTCAGCTGGCGGTATAGTTGCAGAAAATGGCGGTTCTGATATTGTTGCAAACTATTTTGTTAGTAGTGTTGAAACACTACCAGCTATAGCTATCGGTACAACCAATTCTACAGGTGCAAAAAGGCTTGCAACAAGTAGTGAATTTTCAAAAGGTGCTACTAGCAATATGAATGGTGCATTAGGTGATGTTGATTACTATTACTCTAGTGAAACTCCACCAAAAATTGTACATAAAGATAATGTTAACACAGTGGTGGGCATCATGCCAGTTCATAGTGACTATATTGTAACGGCAGGTGGCGCAACGAAAATAGAGTCAAAACTATACCCAAGCGATAAGAGCCAAGCAGTAACTTATAGCGAGTTCGATAATAATATAATAAACGTTAATGAAACTGGCGACATCACATACGTTGCCCCTGGCACTACAACTGTGAAAATTACATCAAAAGATAACACAAATGTCTATACAACTGTAGAAGTATTTGCCCATGAAACAGATAGCAGTGGCGCATGGCTAATAGATAGCGAGGAAGATTTATCATTGATTGCAGAATTGCTAGCTAATCGTGGTTTATCTGTTGATGCTAAACTAACTAATAATATTACACTTACGCAAAGCTGGACTCCAATAGGCGCTTCAGACAATCACTACAATGGCACGTTCAATGGCGATAACTATACAATTAGTGGTTTGAATGTTGATAACTCTACAGCTGGCCTATTTGCGTACCTAGGTAAAGATGGTGTTGTACAAAATTTAGGTGTTATTGATGCAACAGTCAGTGGTCTTAATACAGGGACTATTGCTTCGTACAATTATGGCACAATTATTTCATCATATGTCGAAAACGCTACAATCACAAGCACAAGCAGTTCATATGGAAATGCTGGCGGTATTGTTGCTGTTAACTATGGAACTGTTTCATCTTCGTATGTTAAAGGTGCTGTATTTACTAGTGGTGGAAAAGTTGGTGGTATTGTTGGGTATAACAATGCACAAATCATATTTTCATACGTCGATGGTGTGAAATTTGTAAACAGCGCTATAGCTGGTGGCATAGCAGGCCTTAACACATATAGCACTACTATCAAAGGTAATTATGTGCATGATTTAGATATGCAAAATATTAGTTTATATAAAGGTGGTATTGTAGGGCAAAGCTACGCCGATATAAACAATAACTTCTTTATTAGCTCTGATACTTCGCTTTACGGCATTGGCCAATACAAATCTGATGGCAGTATTTCTACTGGTTCCGTAAGACTTGCATCTATTGCAGAGTTACAGTCAAATATAGCTGTGATGAATAATTCAGGTATCGAATCGGATAATTACTTTGATCCAAATACCGAAGTAGGCAAATTGCCTAATTTTATTTCATCTTCATCTTTAACTAAGCCTGTTAGTATAACTGCAAACAGTTTTATAAGCATGTTTGCGAACGATCCAAAAACTATATCTTATAGTGTTTACCCAAGTCGCTTCACAGGTGGTGTTGTATTTAGCGTCGCTGATGATACGATTTTAACTGTTGAAACTAATGGTTTGATAAAATTTGTAAGTTCTGGTAGTACAACTGTAACACTAACGACAAAAGAAAACTCAGAACTATCAGCAACTGTTCAAGTAGAAGTAATGAATATGGATAATAATGGCTGGTGGCAGATTGATAATGCTTTTAATTTAGTAAAATTTCAACAACACGTTGATCAAGTCAGCATCTACTCTGTTGAGATGATTAATGCTATCTTGATTGACAATATAACGCTTAAGCGAAACGCTGATGGCACAAGCAACTGGACGAGCATAGGTCAGAATAGTGGGTATAGAGGACGTTTCACAGGTAATAATCATACAATCAGTGGCATTCATATAGTTGCAAATGACAACTCAAAATCTCAAGGGCTATTTGCCAAGATCTATGACAGCCCATTCGGTGGTTCTGTTATCTCAAACTTGGGCATAATCAATGTCGAAATCACAGGTGGAAACGAAGTTGGCGCTATTGCTGGCCTAGCTTCGCTTAAAGATGGAACAGTTAGAAATGTGTACGTCGATAATGTAACACTCAGTGGTGTAGATGTTGGTGGCATGTTTGGTAGTGTCAGAGCAAATGTAGAACGAGTATATGCTACAAATGTTAAAATCACTGGAGAGTCAGATATTGGGGGCATTGCGGGGGTAGCATATGGTACTTTCAACAATGCATATGCCGATGATGTGGTGCTTAATGTCCAAAAATCATCTGCAAGAGTTGGCGGAATTACGGGTATCATTGGAAAACACCCATACATGAATGATGACGAATATAGCTCACTAAAACGTACGTATATTAGAGGCTTGAAGATAAACAATGCAGACATATCTTCTTCTGTCGGTGGTGTTGTAGGTGGTGTTTACGATGATTCAATACTATCTAACAATTTCTACGTCAGCACAGATAATCAACTACCAGGTGTCGGAGCTAGTAACAGTAACATCAATGCAACAAGGCTTGTGTCTGATGAAGAATTGCGAGCAAGCGTGAACTTCTTAAATACAGGCATTAACGAGTTTGACTACTATTTCTCATACGAGTTAACGCCGAAATTTATTGATGAGGCAGATGTTACAATGCCAATGGATATGGCAATTGCCAATAGTTCGGTTACTGTTACGCCTGCCCAACAGTACAGCATAAATGGTACTCAATTATTCCCTAGCGGTGTAAACCAAAGTGTTACATACACTTCTGATAATGACGCAATTGTATCGGTTACAAACGGTGGCCAAATATCTTATGTATCATCTGGCAATGCTACGATTACTGTAAAATCGAGTAATAATCCATATCTTTACAGAGAGATATCAGTTGCTTCGTTAAATGTAGACAGTAGTGGTACATGGTTTATCAGTGACGAGTTCAGTTTGAACAAATTTAGAGAACACGTAAATGCAGGCAATGTTGATACAGATGCTATATTAACGCAAAATATTAGCTTGAATTCTAATTGGAGTGTTCCAATTGGTGCGCTTGCTATAGAATATAAAGGCACATTTGACGGTAACGGCAAGACTATCTCTAATATGGTTATAAATAATCCTACAGAAGAACATCAAGGGTTATTTGGTGTTATTGCTACTGATGGTGTTGTTAAAAATTTAGGCATAGTAGATGCAAATGTTACGGCTGGTTATTACGCTGGTGGCATTGTTGGGCGAAACAGAGGGCGAATAAGCGGAAGCTATGTCGCTTCTAGTAAAATTACAGGTCTATGTGTTGGCGGTATCGCAGGTAAAAACCACGGCATAATAGAAGGAACATACGCTGAATCTGTTGTAGTGAATAATTTTGGTACAACCAATGGTTATGACCATGAATTGTGGGCTGGTGGTATCGTTGGGGATAATACGTACATAATTGCAGGCACATATGTTATTAACTCTCAGATATCAAACGCTCACGGTGGCTATGTAGGTGGAATTGCAGGTTCTAGTGGCTCGAACAGTACATCTGTGTTGATATCGTCATACATTAGCAATGTTAATTTTTTTAGTAGTGATAGTGGTAAAAGGGGCGCAATTGTAGGTAATGGAACAATTTCTAACTACAGTGCTAACTTTTATTATCATGTTGATGAAACGCTATACGGCATAGCTGGAACGGAATTTCATGATGGTTTTTTAAGGTATGATACACTTCAAATTTTAAGCGATAATGATCACAAAATGACTGCTAGGTTGGCTAATGAAGGATATGGACATATCAAATATTCAACAGATGATGTGCCACCAAAACTTATTGTTACAGAACCTGTAAGCAATAACAGTGTCCGTGCAGATGCTTTATATTCATACTATGTTGCCCCTACAAATGCTACAGACACATGGCAAGTCGATAGCGCAGAGGGCTTAGTAATGTTTAGCCAATATGTAAACGCTGGCAATACAAATGCTAACATTATTTTACAAGGCGATATCACGCTTGATGAAAACTCAGGTTTTGTCGCAATCGGTAACGCAACTAGCAACTACCAAGGCACATTTGACGGCAATAGTTATACAATTAATGGATTACATATTAACGCTGACAGTAGCTACTACCAAGGCTTGTTTGGCTATATTGGTACAGATGGTGTCGTTAAAAATGTAAGCGTCATAAATGCAAATATAAAAGGCAGCCAATACGTTGGGGCTATATCTGGTCAGAACGATGGTACAATTATTTCATCATATGTCGACAACGCAACTGTAGAGAGCATAAGCTTCAACGTTGGTGGTATATCTGGCTATAACAAAGGCACTATCACAGCTACATACACTAACGATTTAACTGTTAAAGGTATTGATAAAATAGGTGCTATAGCTGGTGAAAACACTGGCGCACTTAATGCAAACTACTTCGTCAGCGATAATGCAATGCTATACGGCGTTGGCGATCCGCAATCGAATATAAATGCAACAAAACTAGACAGTATGATATTGCTAAATAACGTGGTTAATCAAATGAACGATGCTCTAAACAGGCTTGCGATACATGTTGGTAAAGAGTATGTCGTTCAAGGCGTTGATAAAGCACCAGCGCTGATTGATGTCAAATAATAAGGCTTGCAGCTACAGTAAATATTGAATTGGTGTAAACATTTTTATGTAAATATTTAATCCTCTGAACTGGCGACTTATTAACAACCGAATATAACATAGACGGAAGCAAACGATACGAAGTAGTTTTTGAAGATTATATGCCTAAAATGGTGACAACATTCGATAACGGCACAGCAACAAAATTCACAGGTGACGATGTGTGGCAGTTTATGCAAGATGAAGATATCACGTGGTGATGTATATATTGCTATTTTGTCTAGTATATAGTATATAATACGTTTTCTTATTCTAAGAATAAATAATAGTAAATGAAGTCGTTTTGGAGGACTTTTTATGATTAAAGTTAGGTTGTTGTTACTGGTTACATTGATGTCGCTAGTGTTGGCTGCGTGCGGCGGTGATAGCGGTAGTAGTGGGAGTAATTATATTCCACCAACTGTAGTGAATGTGGAGAGTGTATCAGTTTATCCTAATTCACTAAATATAAACGCAGGTGATAATAGGACGCTAACGGCAACAGTATTGCCTACAAATGCAACAGTTCAGTCAGTTGTTTATAGTTCAAACGATGATGGAATTGCAAAAGTTAACCAAACGACAGGTGTTGTTACAGGTGTTAGCAACGGTAGTGCAATAATTACTGCTACAACGGTTGATGGTGGTTTTACAGCTATGGTTAGTGTAACTGTAAATCCTGCTGGTACGCCAACAGTTGCTGTTACAGGTGTAACGGCAAGCATAGATAAAACAACGATCAAAGCTAATGAAACGGCACAAGTTTCAGCGACAGTATCGCCACCTAATGCGACAAATAATAGTGTTACATATTCATCAAGCGATGATAGAATTGCAAAAGTTAACCCAACGACAGGTTTAGTTACAGGCGTTAGTGGCGGTAATGCAATAATTACTGCGACAACGGTCGATGGTGGATTTAAAGCTACAGCTAGTGTAACAATTACAGGGGTTTACAATGCGGTAACAAGTGTAGAATTAAATTATAGTAGCTTAACTATTGCTACTGATGATATGTCTGTGCAATTAATCGCTGATGTGAAACCTAGTAATGCCACCGATACATCGGTTACTTTTAGCTCTGACAATATAAGTGTAATTCAGGTTGATGAAAATGGTGGGTTGACACCAAAAGCAGTAGGCATGGCAACGATTACTGCCAAAGCTGCTGATAATAAAATTGATAATGTAACAGTTAATGTAGTTGCCCCTGTATGCGTTTCATTCCCTGCTGGTTATGATAATGTAAGTGGCACATGGCAGATATATAATGCAAAAGGCCTAGAAGCGTTCAGAGATGAAGTTAATGGCGGTGGGGTACTAATACCTGCAAAGCTAATGTGTAATATACTGCTTGATAACACGACTGAGTGGACGCCGATAGGTAATGATTCTTTATACTATGAAGCTACCTTTGATGGTGATAACCACACAATTAGTGGACTGCATATTAATAACTCACTTAACAATCAAGGATTGTTTGGTACTACTAGCAGTAGCAGTTTTATTCAAAACTTAGGTGTAATTAATGCACATGTAACCGGCAATGATAATGTTGGTGCTATCGTTGGACAGAGTTACGGTTTAATCTTATCAACGTATGTTAACAACTCAACAATAACTAGTAATGGCGATTATTATGCTAATGTTGGCGGTATTGCTGGACAGAGTCACAGTTTAATCTTATCAACGTATGTTAAAAATTCAACAATAACTAGTAATGGCGATTCTTATGCTAATGTTGGCGGTATTGCTGGATCTAGTCGAGGTAGAATTTCAGTAACGCATGTTGACAACTCAACAATAACTAGTAATGGCGATACTTATGCTAGTGTTGGCGGTATCGCTGGACAGAGTTATAGTGAAATATTAGCAACATATGTTAAAAATTCAAAAATATCAAGTATTGACCAAGAGAGCAACGTTGGCGGTGCCGTTGGATTTGATGTTGGTAAAACGTTAGGAGTATATGTTAATAATTCAACAGTATCAAGTACTGGTACGCTTGCTAATGTTGGTGGCGTCATTGGGTTAGCTTCAAGTAGACCTGAATTTAGCTATTTTATCAGCATAGATGCGTCGCTATTTGGGATTGGTAATGATAATCGCAGGGGTAGTGAATCTAACAATCGTGGTGCGATGAGGGTTGAGTCACTTCAAGCTGTTGTAGATAACTTGTCATTTATGAACGGTTCATTACCAGATGATACCGAATATTATTATGAACTTGGTGATGCTACAAAATTTGTGTCAGCTAGCTCTATTAGTAAGCCTATAGGTATTAGAGTTTATAGAAAAGAAATAATAATGAACACGAGTGATAACAGGACAAATGTTGTATCGTTTGTTCCAAGCAAAGCTGACCAAAGCACAACTAGTGACTTTACTACTTCTGTGGCGGGCTTATCTTTTAATAACGGAACAATAACAAGCGGTACATCAACAGGTAATACGACAATTAATATAGAGTCTACTGCTAATTCTAACCTGAAAGTAGCTATCGATGTAACAGTTGAAGATACAGGATATAGGATAGGTGCTGATAATGGAATATGGCAAATATATAACGAAAAAGGTCTAAAAATATTTGGAAAACATGTTAATGAATATGAAGAAAGTGAAATTAGTGTAAAACTCTTGAATGATATAGTGATTAGAGAAAAAATTAACGATACTGATAATTGGGAGCCTGTTGCGCCTTATGCTGATATACCTTATACTGGTGAATTTAATGGCGATAACCACACAATTAGTGGACTGGATATTAATAGCTCAATGAGCAACCTAGGATTATTTGCTACTGTTGGATATGGTGGAATTGTAAAAAACATAGTTATAGTTGATGCATATATAAGTGGTCGTTCAAGTGTTGGTGGTATCGTTGGTGTTAATGCAGGCTTAATTTTATCTGCATATGTTAAAAATTCATACATAAACGCTAGTAGTGAGAGCGCTGGCGGTATCGCTGGTACTAATACTGCTGACGCCAGTATTATTGCAACGTATGTTGATGCAGATTCAAATGTACAAAGCGGTCATGATGCTGGCGGTATCGTTGGGCATAATAGTGGAGGTATAATTATTGCAAGCTATGATAATTCAAGAAACGGTATAGTCGGAACAAATAATGGGGGCACAATTACTGCAAGTTATTACAAAAATGACGTTGAGATTGGTGAAGGGGAAAATGTTGGTATTAGGGTTGATAATATTGAAGGACTAAACAACAACGTAGACAACATGAATAACGCTGTAAGATTAGGCAGAGCGGTGTTTGTGCAAGGCAGTGATGTCAGGAATGATGCGCCAACGCTCAAGTTCATGCCAAGCCACGAAGTTGTTAGCAGTGAATGGCAAATATATGATAATGACGGCTTGATAGAGTTTGAAAAACATGTTAATGACGGAAACCCATCTACCCATGCAAAACTTATGCGAAATGTATTGTTTAATACTAACCTAATGGCAGATTGGAAACCTATTGGCGACTATACGGGCATATTTGACGGTAACGGTTATACAATAAGCAACATTCGCATAGTTAATAGTAAAACGAATAATTTAGGTTTGTTTGGAAATGTTGAGGCTGGTGCTACTGTTAAAAACTTAGGCTTAATTAATACAGTCATAGATGCTCCAAATAGTGATAATGTTGGCAGTATCGCTGCTGTTAATCAAGGCAGCATTATAGCTACTTATGCTTATTCTAATAATGGCATGCATACATATGTAGTTGGTAATAAGAATGTTGGCGCTATCGTTGGAGTGAATAGTGGCACAGTTACTGCAAGCTATAGTACTGGCAAAGCAGAATCAATCACAAATACAAACCATGGCGGTATCGTTGGGGTGAATAGTGGTGGCACAACTATTGAAAATTATTATATTAGTCGTTATGATATTGGTGAATCAATACCTGGTGTTACAAGGGTAAATAATATTGCCGAATTGAATAACGTTGTAGGTATAATGAATGGAAAAATAGGCGCTGGTGCATCATATGAGTACATTGCAGGTGGTGATGATTCAACTTATCCGTCACTCGAAGCTAAACCTTAAGAAAATAGTTCATAAAGACACATCTTACCCCTTATCTAATCAATAAGGGGTAAGTTATATATGTATTTCTTCTGAACATTTACACCTCAGAGCATACAAGTTCATAATAAAAAACGAAGTGATAAAAGCTGAATGATGCCATGAAAACAACCCAATTTCGGCACTGGTGATATATGAAAAGGTTATTGATAACATTGATGTTTCTGCAAACTTGCAATGTTTATGCAAGTGAGTGTGTGGAGAAAGAGTTTTACGACTCTGGAGAGTTACGGTTTACTAACGAATGTGTGTTCGGTGTAAATAACGGAGAAAGAGTGGCATATGACAAGCGTGGGCGAGTGACAGGGCGTTCAAACTATGTGCATGGCAAACTTGAGGGCGAATGGGTAAGGTATGAATATGGCTTCGCAGATTTAGGCTATATCTACGGCGAAGTTGTGCAACGCATGTACTTCAAAAATGGAAAACGACACGGCACAGCAACCGAATATAAAGGCGGAAAACCGTTTCATATTACGGAATATCATGAAGATGAAATGCATGGTTTATCAAAGAGATACGACGGCGATGTGCTTATCGATATAGCAGAGTATAATAACGGTCATAAGCTCAATACAAAATCTTTCGACAAAAAAGGCAATTTGACACAAACAGTAATATATTCTGGCAGAGATGTTTTGGTCACAACATATAATATCGATGGAAACAAATATTTTGATATGAAAGCAACTCGCAGTAAAGCCACAGTTGTGTATATCTATATAGGTGACAATGTTACAGAATTAATAGGTGATGAGATGAAAAAGTTTCTAATTGAGAACGGGTTAGCGTACTATACTTATCAATGAGTAATACTTTTACGAGCAAGCAAGTCACACACTTTGTAAAAAACTTTTATATCTACAAAGTTTTTAGGTTTAAGTTCAGATGCTTCTAATTCAGTATGCAAAATTTCAAAAATTTTACGCCATTCATTTATAAAAGAGCTTTTTTTAACCTTAATTACATTGTTATTTTTCAGATAATCGCTGGCGTCAAATTCGTCTCTCCATTGGGCAGTTATCTGTAAAAAATCATCTTCCCAAGTTAAATGCCAATTAACTGCGAATGTGTATGATGAAAAATCTACAGACCATTCGCCTGCATTTTTACAGAGCAAAGTTAAAATCATTTCAACAACATCATTAATCATAACACTTATATCCTCGTCATAGGATAACAGGATTTCTTCTTCACCCCAATGCAAAGTGGCTTTTTTGTCGCTGTATGTAGGGAAAATAGAATGTATCGCATCGGATAATCTTATTATATTTTGTCCGCTGTAATATATAGTTTGTGGGCTGTTAGGCTCGATTTTAAAAATCATTTCGTTTATCATTATTAAATTATCTCCAAGTTATGGCAATGGATAGCCATACCAAGTTATACCATTATTTTTAAGCCAAAATTTTGTAGCCCTCACTTCCTTACCACCAGGCATATATACAATAGAGGTTGAATTTTCAGGAAAGTCAAAATACCCACCTTTGTTTTTTGGCAGAGTGTTCGCCACCTCAGTTGCAAAAGCTATATCAGCTTTCGACCATCGCCCTTGTGGTTTGGTTGACTTTTTTGATATGTATGCTCCATTGTACCATTCCACCCCATGTTTTTTCTTGCCTAAAAGAGAGGAGTCGGCACTGCATTTTGCAGAAATTCCAAGTTTAAAAGCTATTTTATATGCCATTAATTTTAGTCTTGTAGGGAAATTTATGATTGAGAACCAACAATTAGTCAAAAATTCGCCATATTTACCAAAAAACCAAAGAAGGGCATTGGCACAAAAATTTACAATAGACTCAAATATACTACTTCATCTCCTAAAATCCACATATGTCAACAATAAATAGGGTTTAATGTTTTTTAGAGCTAATAAGAAAACATACTGAATTACAAGTATATTAAAGTATAAAATCATAAAACATGCAATTGAAAAATAAAGCATGGGACTACTCTCGTGAAATTATGCTCGTGAAACACAAGAGCTGTAGCCGTGTTTATTATAAAGTATTTGCGTACGCTTGGCTTTGATGCTGATAACGCCTTGTTCTATTTGCACTCAAAATATTTTAGAGATGCTTTAGTTCGTGCAAACTATCAAAACTTAAAAGCAAATGTATTTAAAAGCTCAATCTATCTTGATAAATTTTTCGATAACTTGTTGTTGGGTGGTAATCATGTGCTTAATAGCGAGGACTTAAAAATCGGTAAAATTACCGATATAGAAAGCAAAATTACCGATAAATTTACCGATATATTGTCGAAACCAGAATTGAAATTTTTAAAAATGATCGAAACATATCTACAAACAGAAGAATTTATTGATAACGCTCAAGCACAAATCCTGAGCGGCAAATCAGCAGAAAGTGTCAAAAAATACTTCGCAAAACTCGTTAAAGTTGGTGCGTTAATTGCAGTTGGTGAAAATAAGGGTAGAAAGTATAGGTTGGATAAATGAACGCAGTTATCGAGAAAATCTCGGCAACTGAATATGATGATAAAACTGTAACCTTGCGACTAATTGCCCTATACGTGTTAAAGAATTGCAATATTTTTAACATATCACATCAAACATGTTAAAGATTTTGATTATTTTTAACATGTTATAGCTAATCTTAAATAAAATTTAATATATTTGTCCCAAGTGTTGACATTTTGTCCCAAGTGTATTATATTGTAATTGACAGTATAAGAGGGTACAAAAATGAAAAAGAAAAACATACTAAACTTGATAAAATACCATGCAGAAAATAATGATCCTGCGTTTAGGGCAGAAGCTTATGAAATAGCTAATTATTTTGATTCTACGGGCAATCATCAACTTGCAGAGTATATCATGTCTGTATTGTCTGATGTCAATACGTTTGTTCCTCAGATTTCTGATAGTTCATCTTCTTATTTTACTAAAGTCGATACAGCAACATCTTCTTTGCCGCTACCTGATGCGATAGCAGATGATGTTATAGGCATAGTGAATGCTGTCTCAAAAAACGTTGGCATACATAAGTTCTTGTTTCAAGGAGCACCTGGCACAGGTAAAACAGAGACATCAAAAAACGTCGCCCGTATTCTTGAAAGAGAGCTATTTATAGTCGATTTTGAGTCCATTATTGACAGTAAGTTAGGGCAAACGGCAAAAAATATAGCCCAGTTGTTTGATGAAATTCACCAAATTTCCCAACCTCAAAAAGTTATAATATTGTTTGATGAGATTGATGCATTAGCTGTTGATAGGGTAAATAGAAACGATGTGCGTGAGATGGGTAGAGCCACTTCGGCTATTCTAAAAGGCCTAGATAATCTTAACGATAAGATAGTATTGATTGCAACAACTAATCTTTATGATGCTTTCGATAAAGCACTAATAAGGCGTTTTGATTTTATTGTTGATTTTAACAGGTACGAAAAAGAAGATTTGGTTGATGTTGCGGAGTCTATTCTGAACGGTTTGTTGCCTAAGTTTGATGTTGGCAGAGATATGCGACTGTTTCGTAAAATATTATCGCAGGCTAACATAATTCCTTACCCTGGTGAATTAAAAAATATCATTAAGACATCTCTTGCATTTAGTGATTCATCGCAAGAGTTTGATTATTTGCGTAAGTTGTTTAGTAGTTTAGGTTATGGTGATAAGTTGAAAGATTTAAAATATCTACAAACGAATAATTTTACTGTTAGAGAAATTGAAAAGCTCACAGGTATTTCAAAAAGCCAAGTTTCTCGAGAGATAGGCGGTGATAAACATGAATAATATATTACAGCTAAAAGGTACGTTAGATTCAAGGTCAGCACCTCAAGGTGGCGGTGCGGTAAATCTTCCGAATGGTAAGCATGTTAGTAGTGATCACTTACGTAAACTATTAGGTGAGTTAGAAACACTTCGTTCCTCATGGCTTCGTGAGGATAAATATTTTACAGGTGTGCTAGTTCAAGCGCAGTATAGAGATGTTGTTGCAAAAAGCAGGCGACTATCAGCCATATTTTCTACAAGTAAAGTTAGTGCCAATGATACTATCGTTGGTGCAAAATTTTCAAAGGGTGATAAGCCGAAGCATATTATCACGCATTATGTGGATATGGTATTGCTAGAAAAGGCAATAAGTATGTTTAAGATTAGTATTTGGGCTTTAGATAATATCTTTAACTCGACACTATCTTATAATGATATTGTTCAAATTAATAAAGAGAAGTCTTTGACTCTTGATGGCATTTCACGTTCAAAGTTTGTTCAGCTTGTTATTGATAGTTACTACATTGAGAGTTTCTATTTAGAGGTAAACGACGATGAGTTTGCGAGTGATGCGCTTGTAACAATATACGATACAAATACAGACACTCGTAAGTTGCTAGAGAGCATAGGTATAAAGATTTTTCCAACGAGGATAATTGATAATACGACACTTTTTCTAGACCCAGACCAAATTGCGATATTGAAGTCTAAAGCTCCTTACCTTATTGCGATGGGTGTTAGGGATTTATCACAACTTACAAAAAGTGATATTGATACTATTGGAGATTGCGCTATCACAATCCCAAGTCCGAAAAATGAGCCTGTGATAGGTGTAATTGATACGCTTTTTGATGAAAACGTATATTTTTCTGACTGGGTAGAGTTTCACAATATGGTTGACCCTAGCTTTGATATAAATCCAGAGGATTATGAGCATGGTACGGCTGTTTCTTCGATTATCGTTGATGGCGTTGCTTCTAATCCGCATTTGGATGATGGTTGTGGTAGGTTTAGGGTTCGCCATTTTGGTGTTGCAGTTAATGGTCGATTTAGCTCGTTTACGATTATGAAGAATATTGAGGAAATCGTTAGGCAACACAAAGACATCAAGGTGTGGAATTTGTCATTAGGTTCGATGAAGGAAATTCATCCTAGTTTCATATCTCCAGAGGCGGCATTTTTAGATAAATTGCAGCATGAGAACGATATAACATTTGTCGTAGCTGGTACAAACTTATCAACTGGTGAGTCAGATAAATATATAGGTTCGCCAGCTGATTCAATTAACTCAATAGTTGTAAACGCTGTTGATAGTGAGATGAACAAGGCTTCGTATTCACGTAGAGGTCCAGTATTATCTTTTTTCACAAAGCCTGATGTAGCGTATTTTGGTGGTGATAAAAAAGATAGAATAAGAGTTTGTACTCCAACAGGTGAAGCGTTTGTTTGTGGTACATCATTTGCAGCACCATGGATAGCGAGGAAACTTGCATATATGATAAACATATTAGGAATAAATAGAGAAGTGGCGAAAGCGTTGCTTATCCATTCCGCATTAGATTGGGAAGGAAACAGCGAGCAGGATAGCATATATCAAGGTTATGGGATTGTGCCAGTACATATAAACAACATAGTAAAGTCGGCAGATAACGAAATACGTTTTGTTATATCGGGTGCGTCAGAGGAGCATACGACCTATACATATAGACTTCCTGTTCCTAAGAAAGATGATAAATACCCATACATTGCTAAAGCTACGATGTGCTATTTTCCTGCGTGTTCGAGAAATCAAGGTGTAGACTACACAAATACTGAGTTTGAGTTCTCTTTTGGGCGTATTGACGATAAGGGTAAAATAAAACCTATTGCTAAGAAAGCAAATAACAATAGTTCATCTCATTTGTATGAAGGTAATGCGAGGGAGCTTTATCGAAAATGGGATAATGTGAAAAATTTACTAGAAGTTGATACAGGAAGAAAGCGACCTGTTAGTGTCTATGATAGGAAGCAATGGGGGCTGTCTGTCCGTTCGCTTGAGCGTTTGAGTATAAAGCATGGCAAGGGTTTAAATTTTGGAGTAGTTATCACGTTGAAAGAATTGTTTGGTAAAAATCGCATTGCCGATTTTAAACAGCTTTGTCAGGCACAAGGCTGGCTTGTGAATGAGATTGATATCCAATCAAGAATTGATATACACAACTTGGCAGAAGAAGAGGTTAAGTTTGAAGATTGATTTTTGATAAAAAATATCAAATAATATTAAAAAATAATAAAAAATATCATTTTATTGCACAATTATCGCCATCATGGCGTTTTGTAAAAGCGAGGCGTGTTAAGAAATATCTTGTATTGCATACCGAAATGTGCTAAGGTTTACTTATAGGCAAGGTGCATGTCTTGCAGCAAACGAAAAAGCCCCTATATGTCGCTACAACATATAAGGGCAATGTACATCATTATTAATGATGATCCTGAGAAAATCAATCTATCATAATGATGTGCCTTTTGTAAAGATATTATTGTCTAAATATTATTAAAAAGGAGCAATATATGATTTATATTGATCAAGTTCATGAAGAACAAGGGTACGGTCGCTACCCTGTCATAAAACGACTAAGGTACTCAAACAGTGTTGATGTTAAAGGGCAAAAAGAGTGTTCTAAGGCTGATATGGTGCGTTATGTCATGCAAAATCCAAATACTGTTAGAACCAAATATTTTCGTGGTGGTAGATGGCAGATAGGCGAGTATGTTCATGTCGTTGAGAACAACTATCTGCGAACAGATGCTAACAGAGAAAAGGCTGACAACCTTGGCGAACTAATTAAATATTAATATTATTAACGATGATGGGCAGTATTGTAGCGACTGCCCTTTGTTTATATATAGGTGAATTGTGAATAAAAGCTATAAAAAGCTAAAGGATATTGCGAAAGTAAAGTTATGTTTTTTGTATCCTTACGATAATGATATTATAGATAGACAAAGTGCTGAATGGATTACTCATGCAACCTTACAATCGGGGAACATTCTGGGCAATACTGTTATTGAAGATAAATTTATAAAAGATGAAGAGTTGCTTGTGAGGAGTGATGATATATTGATCAGGCGTATAAATCCAACTTTTGTGAACTACATAGATAAAGTTGATAGAGAGTTGTATGCATACAACAACTTGTTTATAATAAGGGCAGAGCAATGTGTTGATGCGAAATATTTAGCATGTGTTTTGAATGAGGTAATACGTAAAGGCATGTTGAAAGTGGAAACAAGCACCACTTTGCAATCTATAAGCAATAAGATGCTGGGTGAACTACCTATTCCAATGCCTTCGATGCGTGAGCAAGAGCTTATTGGCAATATTTGGTTTCTCTCGTCAGAGAAGAACAGGCTTATGGAGAAGTTGATAAACCTTGAGTCAATGAAAGAGAGAACGGTTTTAAATAATTACATTTTTGGAGATAATAGATGACGACTTTTGATGATATTAAATCGGCCTTGTGGGCTGGTGCGAACACGTTTCGTGATAATATTGATGCTGCGAACTACAAGGACTATGTGCTTTCTATGTTGTTTGTGAAGTATTTGAGCGACACTTATAGAGAGAGTGTAGAGAAGCTAGAAAAAGAGTATGACGGCATACGTTTAGAAAGGCAGATTGGTTTATTGCCGTTTACGTTGAAAGAGGAGCATACTTTTGATTATCTTAAGCAACATAAGAATGCTGTAGATATAGGCTCAAAGATTAGTATAGCGTTGACAGGTATAGAGGACTCTAACCCTATTTTAGCGGGTATTTTTAGGGGTATAGATTTTAATAGTGAAGCGAACTTGGGTAAGAAGGAGCAGAAAAACCCGTTATTGCGTAACCTTATAGAAGATTTTTCTGATTTGGATTTACGTCCGAGTCAAATAGAGATTAAAGATGATAAAGTCCCTGCTGATATAATTGGTGATGCTTATGAGTATATGATTGGCGAGTTTGCGAGCATGGCGGGCAAAAAGGCGGGTAGTTTCTTTACGCCTCAATCGGTTTCGGAGATAATGGCACAAATCGTATCGCCACAACCAAAAGATAGGGTTTATGACCCGACGTGTGGTTCTGGCTCGTTGCTGATAAGGGCGGCCCGTAAGGGTGGCTTAGATAAGGTTTCTATGTTTGGGCAAGAGGTGAACAGTTCGGCTATTTCTATGGCACGTATGAACATGTTTATCCATGATATAAAAGATGCGAAAATAGCGTGGGGTGATACGCTTTCAAATCCTATGCACTTGGATAGTGATGGCAACTTGATGAAGTTTGATTGCATAGTTGCTAACATGCCGTTTTCAAAGGATAAGTGGGCAGAGGGTTTCAATCCTGGCGGTGAAGTATCTGTAGAGGAAGAAGAAACTGATAAAAAGAAAGCTAAGACAAAGAAAGATTTTAAGATGGATGCTGGTTTAGATAGATGGCGACGTTTTGACTTAGGTGTTCCACCATCTAGCAAAGGCGACTGGGCATTTTTGATGCATATGATTGCAAGCATGTCGGGCAACGGGCGAGTGGCGGCAGTAGCTCCGCATGGTGTGCTTTTTAGGGGTGCATCAGAGGGCAAGATAAGGCAAGCGATTATAGAAAAGAACTTGATAGATGCGGTTATTGGGTTGCCTGATAATTTATTTTATGGAACGTCTATTCCGGCCTGTATCGTCGTTTTCAAGCGTGGCAGGACAACAAGCGATGTATTGTTTATTGATGCTTCAAAAGAGTTCGCAAAAGAGAAAGCTAAAAACGCTTTAACGAACGAGCATATCGCAAAAATCACGGACACATATAAGAAATTTGTGAACGGTGAAAACGCAGAGATAGAAAAATATAGCCACGTTGCAACGCTAGACGAGATAAAAGAAAACGAGTTCAACTTGAATATCCCTCGCTATGTAGACACGTTTGAAGAAGAAGCGATAGTCGATATCGAAGCGTTAAATATCGAGATAGCAGAAACAGAAAAAGAACTAGCAGACGTAAAAGCGCAAATGCAAAAGTATTTGGACGAGTTGGGGTTGTAGAAAAAAATGTGCTATCGTTTTGTTGACGTCAACAATACGATAGCAAAAGTGTTATGAGGTGACACGATGAGT
>CAYJDR010000021.1:9093-39731 GCA_964368965.1 uncultured Deferribacteraceae bacterium | reverse complement strand
CTATAATATTAATTTGTTATAGTGTTTAGTAATATCCATATTGTATAGCAAAAGTTTTTGATTGTCTATAGCTGTATGGTGGATAAATGAAGGAAAGTAAATGCATAAGTTTCATATATATATCTTGAAAATGTTTGTTAAGTATCTGATATTAGTTGATTTATTTGTATCGCTAATGTCAATGATTACGTCTGTACTGGGTGACTCTAAAGGGTTGCGCGAACATTCATACACAATATTTCAGTTCCTAGAGCTTCAAGCTTATTCGGTTGCGCTTAGCCATAACCTTGCTATGCCAATATCATCATCAGTTACGACTATCATTGTCATATTATTATTGATGCGCAGTAACGAAATGTTAGCATATGTTACGCTTGGTGGCAAGTTGCGGTCACTCATGGTGCCGTTTCTAATTGCTGGGGCATCGGTTGCTGTGTTTATGTTATGGTGGGAATACAAGATAATCCCAGAAGCACGTATCGGCCGTGAACAAATGCTCGCTGAAATAAAGAAAGAGCCATACGTGAAATATTCCCAATACGACAACCTTTGGCTTATTGATAACGATACAGGCATTGTAAATATTAAAGTCGTAGATATGTTTAGCGCTGAGGTTATCGGCATTACAGAATATTTCCTTGATGATAATAGCACTGTTTCTACAATCACATCTATCGACCATGCAAAACGTGAGGGCGACAAGTGGTTGATAACTAACAAACAAGTTGCAGAGGTTACTGTAAACCCACCTGTTGTAACACATATTGAGAGCGAATATATACAAAATGCACTATGGGACGACCTTGTGCGTGTAGCAATCACAGATATACGCTCACTATCTCCTGCACAACTTAGTGCAATATCTAGCATTATGGAGACAAGAGGGCTCAATGTCAGCAAATATGATATGTTGTTTTTCCAAAAGTTTGCAAACGCGATATCTGTAATAGTGTTGCTGATGTGCACATTCCCGATAGCTGTGAATTTTTCTCGTAACTATTCGCTAGTGAAGAATGCGTCGATGATGCTTGTGCTAGGTGTTGTTTATTGGGTGTTGCAGTCGGTTACGCTTTCACTTGGGCAAACAGGCACACTTACGCCGTTTCTTGCAAACTTTTTACCGATTATAGTGTTTAGTTTCTTAAGTGTTTATATTGTATACCAACGTGAAAAAGTAAGATAATTTTAACGTGTGAGCATAAACATGCTTGCAATTATTATTATCATACATTATTATGCGTGATAAATTAAATTGAGGGCAGTTGTAATGATTGAAAAGAAGTTACCATTTGATAAACAGTTTTTAGAAGACGCTGTTGCAAAATATCCTACACCATTCCACATCTACGATGAGGCAGCTATAGTTGCTAACGCGAAAGAGTTCTTGTCGGCTTTTTCATGGGCAGACGGTTTCAGAGAGTATTTCGCAGTTAAAGCGCTTCCTAACCCTAGCATCATGAGAGTGCTAGCAGAGCAAGGCTTTGGCGCAGATTGTAGCTCTATTGCAGAGTTATATTTAGCAGAGCAAGCTGGAATTCGCGGCGAGATGATTATGTTCACATCTAACGAAACACCAGCAAACGAGTTTAAAAAAGCTGCTGAACTTGGCGCTATCATGAACTTTGACGATATTACACATATCGAATACTACGAAAAAAACGTTGGCGCACTACCTGAGCTTGTTTGCTTTAGGTATAACCCAGGGCCATTAAAAGGTGGCAATGACATCATCGGAACACCTGAAGAAGCAAAATATGGCTTAACTACGGAACAAATTAAAGAAGCTTATAAAATCGTTATGCAAAAAGGCGTTAAACGCTTTGGCATGCACACTATGGTTGCGTCTAACGAGCTCAACCCAGACTACTTCGCAGAGACTGCAAAAATACTATTTGAACTAGCAAGTGAAATTTCTAGTGAACTAAATATCGAGATGGAGTTCATTAACTTAGGTGGTGGCGTTGGTATACCATACCGTCCAGAACAAGATAAAATTGAGTGGGCTGTTCTATCTGAGAAGGTAAAAACAGTGTATGATAGTGCTTTTGCATCATCTAACCACAAGCCGAAAGTATTTTTTGAACTTGGGCGCGCAATTACTGGACCTTATGGCTACTTAGTTACAAAAGCTATCCATTACAAACAAACTTATAAAAATTACATAGGTTTAGATGCTTGCATGGCGAACTTAATGCGCCCAGCATTATACGGTGCATATCACCATATTACAGTTGTTGGCAAAGAAGGCGCTGAAGCTAATGTTAAGTATGATATCGTTGGCTCATTATGTGAAAACAACGACAAATTCGCAGTAGATAGAATGCTTCCAAAGATTGACATGGGCGATATTATCGTATTACACGATACTGGTGCACACGGTCACGCTATGGGCTTTAACTATAATGGTAAATTACGTTCTGCCGAGTTCTTATATAAAACTGATGGCACTCTGGAAATGATAAGAAGGGCAGAAACGTTGCAAGACTTGTTCGCTACATTAAAATTTTAACGAATAAACACTTGAATATTTGAATAAAAGTGCCAATATTAATACTGTTGGCACTTTTTTTTATGCATATGTTTGTGAGTGCCAGCAAAATGTCTATGGTATGTTGTTTTATCGATTAAGGTAATAGCTGCCAAGTGAGCGGAGGAACTTATGAACATATTCAGACTTACAATTGCTAAAAAGGTTGCAATTATCACTGTCGTGCTACTGATGATAGGTGTTGTGCAAGGGGTTATTAATTACTCATTATCAACAGTGTCATCACGTGAGGCAACCGCATCAAATGATGTGTACGTGCCATTTGTAAATGCAGAAGTTGCTCTTAATACTTCACTATTGTTGACCAACATCAACTTGGTTAACTACCTTATCACAGCTGACCCAACCCGTAAAAGTGGTGCGGCAACATTCCAACAAAGTTCAAAAGATGATTTAGTTGTGCTTCAAGAGTTATTAGCCGAGCACCGTGACAGTAACGACCTAATTAATGAATTATCATCAACAATGGAAGCGGCATATACGCAGGCAGGCTTATATATCGGAACACATGATGACTTATTTACAATAATTGATGACATGTTGACACTGGAGAGCGAGTTTATTGAAAAGTTGAATATTATGGATACAAGCGCAAGCACCATACATAGTGAATCTACCAAGAGGGCAGACATTATCGCAGATTCTGGCGATGTTACAGCAATGTCAAACACTATAAATGCACTTCAACTCAGCGAGGAGTTAAAGTCGGCAGTTGCTATGGTTACAAAGCAGTTTTTTGATGCAAAAAACCTCAGCAAATATGACATGGACGAAGTTGTGAAATCTATTGCACTTGTAACAGAAGCTGTAAATAATTTGAAGGTTCAAGTTAAGCGTAGTGATGTTCAAGTGTTTATAAAAGCAGCAGATGAAGCAAGTAAAAACCTTATATCAACAGCAACAGAGTTAGATAAAATCATGGCATCATATAATGATATAAAAGCTGAAAATAGAGATATCTACTACAAAATGAAAGCAGAACTAGATAAAATTTCAGCAGCGATGAATAATAGAGTTGCAACATATTCAGAAGCCACTTCATCAAGGCTACAGTTCACTACACTTACATCATTTATACTTGTGCTATCGACACTTTTAGTAGGTATCGTGAGTATGTTTGTTGTGCGTAGGGCGATTGTGCAACCACTTAGAAACTTTATCAGCACAACTAAAGATTTTACAGAGGGCGATGGCGACTTAACAAGGCGCATTACAACTACTAGCCATGACGAGTTAGAAGAACTTGCAAGATACTTTAATGCATTTGTGGCAAATGTTCAAAACATCATTATTGAAGTTAAAGCCGCTGCAGAAGAAGTTGCAACAAGCAACAATGAATTAGCTGCAACAATGGAAGAGCTAGCTGTTACATTTGATGACCAAACGCACCAAGTTGGCGAGATTATGACAAGCATGTCTATAATTAGTGAAAGCGCTGAAGAGTCAAAAACAGCTTTCTGTAACAACTTAGATATATTAAATGAAACAACAACTTCCACAAGCGAAGGCCAAGCACAACTTATTGCGGTGCAAGGTAATGTTGTTAAAATTAGTGAGCAATCTACATCGTTATCACAAACGATATCAAGGGTGTCGAAAAGCTCTGAACATATCGGCGATATTTTAACAGTTATTAATGATATAGCAGACCAAACAAACTTGCTTGCATTAAACGCCGCTATCGAAGCTGCTCGTGCTGGTGAGGCTGGCAGAGGGTTTGCAGTGGTTGCAGATGAGGTGCGCAAACTGGCAGAGCGTACGCAAAAAGCAACAAGTGAAATTGAAAACATTATATCTACATTACAAACAGATTCTGAAGCAGCATCAAATGAGATGCTAAAATCTGGCGAATATATTAATGAGGGTGTAGATAGTATCGGGCAAACTGCTGCTGGATTTGAAGAAGTTGTTGCAACAGTGCAGTCAATCTATCAAGATACTGAGCTATTGTCTGAAAAGAATACAGAGCAGTTCAATATTATACAAACTGTTTCAAGCAGTACTCAAACAATCGTTACGGGTATTGAGGAAAGCAATATCGCTGTTAGCCAAGTTGCTCAAACTGTATCGCACCTACAAATGCGTACTGAAAACTTAAAGGCACTTGTCGCTTCATTTAAAGTTTGATATAATTAATTAATAAAATATTATCTAAAGGTGGCAAACGTTTGCCACCTTTTTTGCGTGAAAAATAAAACATTAAAGAAATTTTTCTTTATTTTTTTTAAACTTAGTAGTATTGTAATACCTTAATAAAATTAAATATCTAAATGATTGCTTTTGGAGGCGATTAAGAATGAACGGATTTAGGTTTACAATTACTAAGAAAATAGTTGCAGGTATAGTTATACTTATCATGCTATATATTGCGCAAGGTGCAATAATTTCGATACTAGCAAAAAAGTCTACGAATGAAGCAAAAGCTTCTAACGAGATATACTATCCATTGAACTTTGCAGAAAACTCTGTTAAAAACTCGATATTGTTAGCAAACCTCAATGTTGTTAACTTTTCAATTGATGGTGATAATGCTAGATCTGAGCGCGCAAAAGCATTTTTAGCGCAAGCTAATAGCACTAAAGCGTTAGTTAAAAATATGGTTGATGAAAATGGTGATGATCCACTAATTCAATCGCTGCTCGATGAGTTTGAAGCTACAAACAAAGGCATTGATGCATTCCTAGCTTCTACAACAAGGCTGTTAGATCTTACGTCTGAGTCTGTAACACAAGAGGAAAAATTTCTCGAAGCATTAAATGTAGCGCGCGAAAATATCTCGACTCTCACTGGAGACGCGTTCAGATATATGAACAAAGCGATAGCAGATGGCGATGTCGAAAATACTAACCGTATCGCTAAAGCAATTGAAGCTAACTACCACTTAACAGCTGCTATTGAAGATGTTGTTTATGGTTACCTTACTATTAAAACTTTCACTTCAAGTGACTTCAAATTTATTACAGATAACACTAAGGAAGTTTTAGCAGCACTAGCTACACTTAAAAAAGTTGTTAAACAACCAACTACTTTTCAGATGATTGAGACAGCTGAAAAAGCAGGCAATACTTTAATAGAAACTGCGGCTATCCTTGCAGATATCAAAGTGGAATATGATGGCTTAAAAGTACAAAATAGAAACGCTTTTGCAGAAATGAGCAAACATTTAGATGGCGTTATCAAAACACTAAACACTAGAAGTGAAGAATATGCTGCTGCAACGGTTGAAAGGTTAGATTTAACGACTACTGCATCATATATCATGGCAATTATTGCTGTTGCAATAGGCATTATTGTTGTACTTGTTATTATGAAAACAGTTACAGCGCCACTTAGAAGGTTTATCAATATCACTAAAGATTTCACAGAAGGTGACGGTGATTTAACTAGGCGCATCACAACAACTAGCCGTGATGAATTGGAAGAGCTTTCCACATACTTCAATGCATTTGTTGAAAATGTTCAGAATATCATTACTGAAGTTAAAATAGCTGCGGAAGAAGTCGCTACAAGCAACAACGAGCTAGCTGCAACTATGGAAGAGTTAGCAGTTACATTTGATGGCCAAACTGCTGAAGTCAGCGAAATTGTTACCAGCATGTCTTTAATTAGCAAAAGTGCAGAGGAATCAAAAGTAGCATTTGATAACAACCTAGCAATATTAAACGAAACAACTGCTTCCACTAGTGAAGGCCAAGCACAGCTTGTTGCAGTGCAAGGTAACGTTGTTAAGATTAGTGAGCAATCTACATCGTTATCACAAACGATATCAAGGGTGTCAAAAAGCTCTGAACATATCGGTGATATCTTAACCGTTATTAATGACATTGCAGACCAAACAAACTTGCTTGCATTAAACGCCGCTATTGAAGCTGCACGTGCTGGTGAGGCTGGCAGAGGGTTTGCAGTAGTTGCAGATGAAGTGCGCAAACTTGCAGAACGCACACAAAAAGCTACAAGCGAAATTGAAAACATTATCTCTACATTACAAACCGATTCCGAAGCCGCATCTAGCGAAATGTTGAAATCTGGTGAGTATATTAACGAAGGTGTAGATAGCATTGGGCAAACAGCATCTGGCTTTGAAGATGTTGTATCAACTGTGCAGTCAATCTACCAAGATACTGAACTATTGTCTGAAAAGAATACAGAGCAATTCAATATCATACAAGCTGTGTCTACTAGCACCCAAACAATCGTTACAGGTATTGAGGAGAGCAATATAGCAGTTAGTGAAGTGGCTAAAACTGTATCACACTTACAAATGCGCACAGAAAACTTGAAAGCATTGGTTGCCTCATTCAAGGTTTAAAACAATTCAAACTTATAAATATGAATGGTAGCTGATAGTTAGCTACCATTTTTTTTAACTCTTATATAAAATTATCTTTATTTTATTGAAAAATAGGTGTACGATATGCGTATATATGTATGGTTACTTTTAATATGGAGGGAAATATGTTTGGGATAAGATTTACTATTACGAAAAAAATAGTGATTGCGGTTATATCACTGGTAATCTTAGGGGTTATCCAAGGGGTGATAATTTATTCGCTTTCAACAGTTTCATCAAAAGAGGCAGAGGCTTCCACTCATGTCTATACGCCTTTTATTAATGCTGAAAAGAAGCTTGACAGTTCTAACCTTTTAACAAGCATTAATATTTTAAACTACACAATCAGTTCAGAACAAAGCAGGAAAGAAGGATCTGAAAGATTTTTAAAACAGTCATATGCTGACATAGCTGCACTGCGTGAGTTGCTTGCTGAAAACCGTGATGAAGTATTAATTAGTACGCTAGCTAACGATATGGATGCTACTTATGACGCCGCAGAAAGTTATATTAAAACACATGAAGACTTAATAGGCATCGTTGACGAAATGATTAGGCTAGACGGTGTTTTTAAAGAAAACTATGTAGTAATGATAGAAACCACCAATAAACTTTATGACATAGCGAACCAATTCCAAAAAGATGCTATCGCAAACGAAGATGTCGCAAATATCATTCGCTTAGCACAAGCATTAGAAGCTGTTGATAAAGTTAAATCTTCTGTGGCTGTTGTTGCTATTAACTATTTAGACTATAAAACTTTCAAAGTTGCTACACCTGAAGCTGTTTATGAAACACTTGAGTTAGTTGCTACACAATTAAATGACCTTAGAGCTATTATCAAAGTAGACTCTGTTAGGCAGGTTGTTGATGTGGCTGAGGATGCTAATAAAGCACTAATGGCTGCCACTATTAATCTTATTGACATCAGCAAACAATATGCAGATATCAAAAATAAAAACAGAACTATCTACTATGATATGATAGAAAAGTTAGGTAAAGTTTCTGACGTATTATTATCTACAGTTGCTCAATATACTACAGCTACAGCTGATAGGCTAAAGTTTACTACAGTTGCGGCCTCAGTTATGTCGTTAATTGCAGTTGCTATTGGCGTATTGATTGTGTTTATCATGTTGAAGACTGTTGTAACGCCACTTAGAAGGTTTATTAATGTCACTAAAGACTTTACTCAAGGTGATGGCGACTTAACAAGGCGTATCTCTACGACAAGCCATGATGAACTTGAAGAGCTAGCAACACACTTTAACGAGTTTGTATCAAACGTACAAAACATAATTATTGAAGTGAAAGCATCTGCTGAAGAAGTGGCATCAAGCAATAATGAGCTTGCTGCAACTATGGAAGAACTCGCAATAACTTTCGAAGGGCAAACGCACCAAGTTGGTGAGATTGTATCTAGCATGGGCTTCATTAGCGAAACTGCTAGCGAATCAAAAGTTGCTTTTGATAAAAACTTAAGCATATTAAACTCTACAAATTCGTCAACTAGCGAAGGGCAAGCTCAGCTTGTGTCAGTGCAAGAGAGCATTGCGAAAATCAGCGAACAATCAGTATCGCTATCTGAGAAGATATCAAGATTATCTGAAAGTTCTGGCCATATTGGTGAGATTTTAACTGTTATTAACGATATCGCAGACCAAACAAACCTACTTGCATTAAATGCTGCTATCGAGGCTGCACGCGCAGGTGAGGCTGGCAGAGGGTTTGCAGTAGTTGCTGACGAGGTTCGTAAGCTTGCAGAGCGTACGCAAAAAGCTACAAGTGAGATTGAGGCCATTATTTCAACATTGCAAACAGACTCAGATGCTGCTTCAAACGAAATGTTGAAATCAGGTGAATATATTGATGAAGGTGTTGAAAGTATTAAGCAAACAGCAGCAGGCTTTGAAGAAGTTGTTTCAAGCGTGTCAACTGTTTATGGAGATACAGAAGTGCTATCTGGCAAAAATACAGAGCAGTTTAACACTATACAAATGGTGTCTGAAAATACTCAAACAATCGCTACAGGTATTGAGGAAAGCAACTCTGCAATTAGCCAAGTTGCAGCAACGGTTTCACACTTGCAAGTACGTACTGAGAACTTAAAGGCGTTAGTCGCTTCGTTTAAAGTATAGTAAGATTAAAATCAAACATATTTAGGGTGATGACTTTTATAGTTATCGCCCTTTTTTTTGTGACGTGTTGATATTTTAGTTGTAGGTTAAAAAAGTTAAGGCAGGGTTTTAGCCCTGCCTTTTTTCGATGTTATATAAGTTCGTCAGATGGGAAAAGCGTTGCTAACAACTCATTGAGTTGGTCAATAACGATTGGCTTAATCAAGTAGTGGTTCATGCCGACTTGTAGCGCAGTGTTGATATCTTGCTGGAAAGCATCTGCCGATACACCAACTACTGTGATTGATTTAGCGTCGCGTCTGTCGAGATTGCGTATTGCTTTTGTTGCTGTAAGGCCGTCCATGATAGGCATTCTGATATCCATGAAGATAGCATCAAAGAAGCCTGGCTCTGCATTTGTAAAGATGTCGACTGCTTCTTGCCCGTTTCTAGCCAATACAACAGAAACTTTACGGCTAGTGAGTAACGAGTTTGCAACCTCAAGGTTGATGTTGTTATCATCTACAAGTAGTATGCGTTTGCCTTCATATGTAGAATTGCTAGCAGGTTTCATTTGTATCTGCTTGATACTTTTTTCTGCACTTTGTTTGCTGATAGCTATGCGCAGTGCTTCTTGTGTAAGTGGCTTTGGGATAAACACTTTTATGCCAGCAGATTTTGCTTCTCTTTTCAATGTTGAGATATCGTACGCAGTCATCATGATTATAGAGCTAGTGTCAAGTTTAGACATCCTAGTGAGCTGCTCAATGTTTGTTGAAAGCTTGGACCTAGGTATGCGCCAATCAAGTATTATTTTATCAAACCCATGTGCGCCGTGAAGTAACTCAAGTGCGTCATTAATATTATGTGCTGCATCAGTTTTAATCTTAGGGCTGATTTTTTCAAGCAATAGCTGTGCATGTTCGCATGTGACAGGGTCATCATCGATGATTAGTATCTTTAAGTCGTTATCGAATAGTGTGCTAGATGTAAGAGTGTTGTCACATTCAGCTATATCTAGTGGCACTTGCACGTAAAATGTGCTACCTTTGCCGATTTCACTTTCAACTTCGATAGTACCGCCCATAAGTTTAGTTAAGTTATTTACAATAGCAAGCCCTAAGCCACTGCCGACTTGGTTACGTGCTTTGTCGTTTTCTTCTTGCTCAAATGGGTCATACATTTTTGCCATAAACTCTTTAGACATGCCACAGCCAGTATCAGTGATTGTGAACAATATTGATGTGAACTCACTAGTTTTGTGATGTGTTGTAACTTTTAAACTAACTAGGCCGTTTGTGTTTGTGAACTTGATAGCGTTTGATAGTAAGTTCATTAAAACTTGGTTTAGGCGAAGCGAATCGCCAACGTAGTCGTAGTCGTAGAGTAAATCATCAACTTCAAGCTCAAAGTTTACATTTCTGCTAGCTGCAAATGATGAAATTAATGTATTGATGCTGTTTGTAAACTCTCTAAAATTAAAGTGTGCATTATTCATTGTCATCATGCCGCTTTCAATTTTAGACATATCTAATATATCATTGATAAGCGTCAGTAGGAATTGAGATGACGTGTTGATTTTTTGCAGACAGTCTTTAATTTTTTCATCATCGCCAATGGCGTTAAGTGCAACTGATGTCATGCCGATAACGCCGTTCATAGGGGTCCTGATATCGTGCGACATGCGAGAGATAAAGTCGGTTTTAGCTCTGTTTGCAACTTCTGTTTCTTTAAGTGCTTGTACGAGCATGTTATTTTTTTCTTGTTCTTGCTTATGTATGTTTGTGATATCAGTGATAGTGAAGAGCACTAAATCATTATGCGCATCAGGTTTAGTGAACATAAATTTCTTCTTTAATGCGCCAATATTAGATATCATATCGCAGTAAAATGTGTAGTTGTCATTTTCGATAAGTTTTTCACGTAAGTTATCAACCTTGAGTTGTTCCCTGACGTAAGCCATATCTTTTTTAACACATTTGCGAACTAAAAGCTCAACTTCGTTTGATAGTGGTACTGGTCTAGGGTCATCAATGTTTTCATCATATATAAAGTATGTTGAGCTTTCGAGGTTAAGGAACGCAATAAACTCAACGTTGTTGTAGATAAATTTATCAACAAGAGATTTTGTAAGTTTTCTTTCACTAATGTTTCTAAGTGTGAGGAGTAAGCGTTTGTCGCTGTCAAGATCTGTTACATCTCTAACAGGTGCGATTATGTGGAACTCGCGCCACTGATAGCTATTGTTAGTTAGCAATATACGCGCTTCGAAAGTGCGTTCAGCATTGTTTTCATAAATTGTAGGAAGCTGTTGAACTACAGTTTCAATAATAGGAGTATCAAGCGGATGAATAAGTGGTTTCATCTGCACTCCAAGAAATTCTTCAATACAGTAGGTTTTGCTTTCAAACTCTTTATATAAATCTTCTTTTATAATACGTATCGTATTTTGAGTTAAATTTATTTCAGAGATATTGACATAAGTTTTGCCAAGTGCTTGCAGTGTTTTGAAGTAGTTGTTGTATTCGCGTTCCTCGCGAGTTTTGCGATCGTGGATATCAATTACACCAAGTACTATATGGTGGTCGCCATCTTCATCTATATGTTGAGCTGCTAAAACTTGAATCCAAGAGTATGTATTATCTTGCCTTAAACGACGTAGGTCAATACTAGGCGAGCGAGTGCTTTCTTCAAACGTTTTAAACATCTCGGCTGGATCTAAAAATTGAGCAAAAGGTGCTCTGTCATCAGGATAAACAAGGTTATTTATCAAATATTGTACAGCTGTAGATATCAGGCCAGAAATTTCGACCATAATATATTGGTTTTCAGTATAGTAAACAACTTCGTATGTACCTTTGCTTAGGTTTAAATCATAAACTTCTTCATAAATATTAAGCAAATTGCGTGCACTACTATTTAACAGATCCATGTGTACCTCTTGTAACGGAGTGCTCAGTTCATATAAAACACTCTTAATAGTTATATAATATAGTTCTTTTCACAAATAAGTCTAGCCTTAATATGAATTAAAGTTCAACTCTTTAATTATAACTAAAAAAAAATGTTTTGTATACAAATTATTGATAATGTTCAACGAAAAAATATATAATTTTACATTATAAACTTATTTTGACATAACTTGTCTGGCATGGTATTAAAATAACTAAGAGATAACAGAGGTGTTTGCATGTATGAAATACTAAGAATGGCGCTAATCATATCATTGATAGTATTTGTGCCATATAAATTAGCAGGGTGGTACGGCGTCAAAAGAAGGCGCTATTATGTGATAGGGTTTGTAACTTTTACAATGGGTTGCATGGTGTTGATGATTTTAGCATCTAAATATGGTGGTAGTGCGCTCGATTTTTTCTATAAAGTCAGTATGTACTGGGTTGGTTACTTAGCGTTCTTGCTGATGTTTACATTCATCTACTTTGTTATAGGCAGGTTGTTGCCGCTTTCATCTAGGTCTGCTGTGGTTGGTATATTGTTTTTATCGTTGGTTGTGGCTGGCTATGCGACTGTTAACGCAAAGCATTACAAAAACTATGAAATTGAACTAGCAATAGAGGGCGTAACCGAACCTGTTGTTATCTACCACGCTCCTGATGTGCACCTTGGTGCGTTTGCTGGTGTTGAGCGTTCAATGAAAGTTGTGGCTGATATAAACGAAATTCAGCCAGATGTAGTGATATTTAACGGTGATTTTTTTGACTCAAAAGTTGCACTAACGCATGAAAACTTAGCACCATTTAAGGAAACTACAGTTCCAATGTATTTCACAGTGGGCAACCATGATGTATATGTCGGCATGGATGAAATAAGGGCACTATTTAATGAGTATGGTATAATCGTTCTAGAAAATGAAGTGATAGATATTAAAGGCGTGCAAATACTAGGGCTTGACTACATCAATCCTGATGAACACACAGTTGACAGTCACTCATCAGCTAAAACTGAAACTATGAAAAGCGTTTTGCCAACTATTAAATTGAATAAAGATGAACCGATAGTTATTGCTGCGCATAAACCTGTGGGTATTCCATATATGGTTGACGCTGGTGCAGATTTGATATTGAACGGGCATACTCATGGTGGACAGATTTTCCCAGCCACGCTACTTGCTAGCATACAGTTTGAATACTTGAAAGGGCTGTACAATTATAACGATACGCTAGTGTATGTTACGAAAGGTATTGGCACTTTTGGGCCACCTATGAGGTTTGGTGCAGATGCAGAAGCAACTATTATAAAACTAGTGCCTGAGAAGTAGCCATGAAAAAGTTAATAATAACAATAATGTTGCTTATGTCATGCAATGCGTTTGCAGAGTCAGACTTAGATAAAGATTTAGAGCTTGCAAAGCTTGGCAACTCAGGTGCAGAATATCGCATAGGTGCAAGGTATTTAAATGGTATTGATGTTGAAGTTGATAAAGCAAAAGCTTACGAATGGTTTGAAAAGGCCGCAAAAAAGCAACACCCAAATGCGACATACAATATAGGCTATATGTATTTATACGGTGAAGGCGTGCCGCTAGATGTTGAGCAAGCTGCAGCGTATTTGAAAAAGGCTACGGAGTTAAATTTCTTGCCAGCGTATCAGGTGCTAGCATTAATGTATTACGATGGTATCGGTGTAGCACAAGATAGGGTAGAGGCATATAAGTTGTTAGAAAAAGCAGCTGACAAGGGTTACTCACCAGCTGCTGAAATGATTGATAGAACTAATAAAGTTATTGTAAATGTGCCTAATTAAATCACGTTTTGGATTTGCTCACGTATCCTATCAGCAATAGCTTTAGACTCTACAACAGTAGAGATAATCTCAACACGTGAGCTTTTCGATGCGATTGTGTTAAGTTCACGGTGTATCTCTTGGCTTAGGAAATCGAGCTTTTTGCCAATAGGGAACTCTTTAGATATGATGCTTTCAAATTGGTCAGTATGGCTATCTAGCCTAGTGAGCTCTTCTGAAATATCAGCTTTTTCACCGTAGACAGTAGCTTCATGCACAATTCGTTCTTCGTTGATATCAACTACACCTAAGTCAGTTAGGCGCTTCGTAAATTTTTCATGCCAAAATGCGAAAACGTCGATACGTGCGTTAGATATCTTCACGACATTTTCTTTAAGTGTTGCAAGGTTAGCTTTAACGTCGTTACCCATAGCAATGCCTTCAGCAATGCGCATTTCATCAAGTTTCTCGATACATTCTTTCATCGTTTCCATAACTCATTTGTGTAGCTCTTCTTCAATGTCGTCGTTAGAGCGATATTCGATAAGTTCTGGTGCACGTAGGATATGTTCAAGTTTAACTTCGTCGTTAATGCCTGTTTTTGATACTATTTCATCTAATATTGCTTTGTAGCCTACAAGTAGTTCATCGTTTAATACAGGCATTTTTTGCGAGATGTTCATGTTGAGTTCAATGCGAACATCAACTTTGCCCCTAACAAGCAATTCTTGTAGCATATTTCTAATAGGTATCTCTAGTGCATTCAATGACTTAGACATTCTGAAAGAAGGGTCAAGATATTTGCTGTTTACGCTTTTTAATTCAACTGTTACGTCAAATTTTTCATAAGAGTTAGTGATTTTGCCGTAACCGGTCATGCTTTTAATCATTTAATATTCCTAATTTATTATTATTGAAAATTTAATTTAACTCTAGTATAGTTGAAGTGGTTTGATTTTTCAAGCTAAACTAAATTATTGGAGTGTATATCATGTATGAAGCTTATGGAACTATAGGTGCTTTAGGCGTATTAGTTGTATTCGCATTAGTTATACTTGCATCATCTGTCAAAGTGTTGCAAGAGTTTGAAAGGGCGGTTGTATTCAGACTAGGTCGCTATGTTGGTGTTAGAGGCCCTGGTTTAACTATCCTTATCCCATTTATCGAAACAATGGCACGTGTTAACATGCGTACTATCGTTATGGATGTACCACCGCAAGATATCATCACTCGTGATAACGTATCTGTGAAGGTTAACGCTGTTGTTTATTTCAGAATTATTGCGCCTGACAAAGCAATATTAACTGTTGAAGATGTTTACTATGCAACTAGCCAAATTTCGCAAACTACATTGCGTAGTGTTATCGGCCAGTTTGAACTTGATGACTTATTATCGAACCGTGATAAAATCAATAAAGAAATGCAAACGATTATTGACACACAAACAGATCCTTGGGGCGTTAAGATTTCATCAGTTGAGATAAAACACATCGACTTACCAGCAGAGATGCAAAAAGCAATGAGTCGCCAAGCTGAAGCGGAAAGAGAAAGACGCGCTAAAATCATCCATGCAGAAGGTGAATTTGAAGCATCAACTAAACTTGCTGAAGCTTCTGAAATCATGGCACAAAACCCAATCACGCTACAACTTAGATACTTGCAAACACTTACAGATGTTTCATCTAAGCAAAACTCAAGCATGATTATTCCTCTGCCACTTGATTTAATAAATACGATAACGAAGAACTTAAAGTAATGAGCAAAATTTTATTAGGGATATCAGGTGGGATAGCCGCCTATAAATCAGCATCACTAGTGCGCCTACTTGTAAAAGATGGGCATGAAGTCAAAGTTATGATGACTAGCGATGCAGAAAAATTTATAGGTGCACTCACCTTAGAAGCTTTATCAAGTAACCAAGTTATGACAAACGGTAGCGCACCTAGCGCTATCGGTCATATCGACTATGCCTCATGGGCAGACTATTGCATAGTCGCACCAGCTACAGCAAATATAATCGCTAAGATGGCAAGTGGAATAGCTGATGAAATCGTTTCTACAACGCTTCTTGCTGTATCTTGCCCAATAATCATTGCACCAGCGATGAATACAAACATGTATGAAAACCCTGCAACTATGGCAAACATATTGAAGTTGAAATCATGGGGCAGATATATTGTTGAGCCTGCTGACGGCGAACTTGCGTGTGGTGTTACAGGCAAAGGGCGCATGGCTGAGCCTGAAGAGATTGTTGAGTTTTTATCTAACCTTGAAAATAAATTACCTGTACCTATCGCAAACGAAGATGTTGCAGATTATGCTAACGATATGGTGTCGGAGTTTAATAACTTATCTATAGAGGAATATTTTGACGGCAGCGTAGCTGATGAAGAAGTGCTTGACGGACTTGCAGATAATGCTGATAAAGGCATTTTAACAGGCGTTAAGATACTTGTTACTGCTGGAGCAACGCGTGAGTATATCGACCCCGTTCGCTACATCACAAATAAATCTAGTGGCAAAATGGGCTACGCAATAGCTGAGCAAGCAAAGCAAATGGGTGCTGATGTGTTGCTTGTGTCTGGTGTTACAGAAGTGAATGCGCCAGATGTTGATATTGTATCGGTTGAAACTGCTGAGTCGATGTTTAATGCAGTTACTAAGCATGCAAAAAACTATGATATTATAATTATGTCGGCAGCCGTTGCAGATTATACGCCAGCGAACGTTAGCGATGTTAAGATAAAGAAAAGTGATGATGATATGACGCTATCACTTGTGAAAACGCAAGATATTTTAAAATCTGTGGGCGAAAATAAACGTGCTGGTCAAGTCGTTGTAGGCTTTGCCGCAGAAACTAACGATGTTGAACTAAACGCACTAAAGAAGCTAGATGCAAAAAATGCTGATATCATTGTTGCAAACGATGTATCAAGAACTGATATAGGGTTCAGTTCAGACGATAACGACGTTACACTATATTTTAGAGATGGCTCTCAAGCTGAGTCTGGCAAATGCTCTAAGCAACATATCGCAAAGATAATTTTAACAGAAAGCGCTATCTTATTGAAAAATAACGAAAATTAATTTGTATCTATTTTTAAAGTTTACTACTTGAAAAATCATTAAAAATGGTGCAATATACCAAGATTGTATTTTAATTTGGAGGATCTATGGCTGGACATAGTAAATGGGCGAATATTAAACACAGAAAAGGCGCTCAAGATGCTAAAAGAGGGAAAGTATTTACAAAAGTTGCACGTGAGATTATCGTTGCTGCAAAGCTAGGTGGCGGTGACCCATCTGGTAACTCAAGGCTTCGCTTGGCGTTAGATAAAGCAAGGGCAGCAAACATGCCTAAAGATAACGTTGATAGAGCTATCAAAAAAGGTACTGGCGAAGGCAACGACAATATATTTGAAGAGATCATGTACGAAGCATACGCACCAGGTGGCGTAGGCATACTTATAAAAGCACTTACAGATAACAGAAACAGAACTATTACAGATGTTCGTACAGCAGTTTCAAAGCGTGGCGGAAGCATGGCAGAAGCTGGCGCAGTATCATGGCAATTTGATAACAAAGGCTTGATAGAAGTTCCATCGTCTGCATGTTCTGAAGATGAAATCATGGATATCGCACTTGAAGCTGGTGCAGAAGATGTTGTTGCTGATGGCGATGTTTACATCATCACTACAGAGCCATCTGACTTTATGGCTGTTAAAGATGCTATCACAGCTAAAGGGTTTGAAACACCATATGCAGAAGTGGCAATGAAACCTCGCATGACTGTTGATGTTGATAATGAGAGCGCTAAAAAGATTATCAACATTGTTGATGCACTTGAAGACCTTGACGACGTTCAAGAAGTTTTCGGCAACTATAAAATGGACGATTCTGTTTTTGACGAATTAGATTAATGATAGTTTTAGGGATTGACCCTGGTTTAAACAAAACAGGTGTTGGCGTTGTGCGTGTTGAAAACAACAAGATAGAGTATCTTGGGCACGCACTGCTTAAATCCAACCCAAAAGATGAGCTACCTGTTCGCATAGGTAGCCTTATATCTGGGCTTGCAAAAGTCATCATCCAGTTTAAGCCAGATGTTGCAGGCATTGAAGACGTTTTCCACTCGGTAAACGTAAAGAGTGCGTTGTTGCTTGGGCAAGCTCGTGGAAGCTTGATCGGGGCATTGATTGCGCACGATGTACCTGTGAGAGAGTTTACAGCGTTGCAGATTAAGAAAGCCGTTACAGGCTATGGCAGGGCAGAAAAAGAGCAAGTGAAAAAACTTGTGGAGCTACACTTAAACATTATTGTGAAAGGTGGCGTGCCACTTGATGTTACAGACGCGCTTGCATGTGCGATATGTGTCGCAAATTCGGAAACAACGAGGATAAAGTATTGATATATAAGCTTACAGGCAAAATAATTGAGAAACAACCAGCGTATATCGTTATAGAGGTTGCTGGTGTTGCATATGTCGTGAATATCTCGCTTAGCACATACTCTAGCTCAAAGCCAGAAGGTAGCGAAGATAGCATCTTTACACATATGGCTGTTCGTGAAGACGATATCAGTTTATACGGCTTTAGCACCCTCGATGAAAAGAAAATGTTTCTACTTTTAATCTCTGTCAACAGTATCGGTGCAAAATTAGCTATAAAGATACTCGGTGGCATTGGGCAGAAAGAGCTTAAACACGCTATCGCATCATCTGATTATGAGTTACTATCATCTATCCCTGGTGTTGGCAAGAAGACTGCTGAACGTATCGTTGTTGATTTGAAAGACAAAGTTGATTCTGTTCAACTAGGTGTTTCTTCAGATAGTGGCGACTCAATGCAAGACGTAATCAGCGCATTAGTAAACTTAGGCTTCAAACCGCAAGATTGCAGAAAAGCACTTGATGGCGTTGATAGCGACGCAAGTTTTGATGACGCTATCAAACAAGCCCTACAAAAACTAACAGGTAAAAAATAAGATGTTCGATAATGATGATGATAACGATATAATACATGCTGAGGTTACATCAGATGATTTTGGCAATGCTGCACTGCGTCCCTCAACTTTTGATGAATACACTGGGCAAGCAAAACTCATCAGCAACTTAAAAATATATATCAAAGCCGCAAAGGAACGTGGCGAAAGTCTTGACCATTGCTTGTTTTACGGGCCTCCTGGCTTGGGTAAAACTACGCTTGCATACATTATAGCTAATGAATTAAACGTCAGCATAAAGACGACAAGCGGACCAACTATCGAAAAATCTGGCGATTTAGCAGCATTGCTTACAAACTTATCACCTAACGAAGTATTGTTTATTGATGAAATTCACAGGCTTCACTCAAGTGTTGAGGAGATTTTATATCCAGCAATGGAGGACTTCAAGCTTGATTTAATAATAGGGCAAGGGCCGGTTGCACGCAGTATGCGTATGGATTTGCCACGCTTTACATTGGTTGGTGCAACAACTAGGGCAGGGCTTTTAACGTCGCCACTTCGTGACAGATTTGGACTTTTAGAGCGTTTAGAGTTCTATACAGATAAAGAGCTTGCAAGCATAATTATGCGTGGTGCAACGCTTTTAACAACTCGCATAGAGAAAGAGGCAGCGCTTGAGCTTGCACGCTGTAGCCGTGGTACACCGCGTATCGCACACCGTATTTTACGCCGTATGCGTGACTTTGCACAAGTTGATAACAACAACATCATTTCGCTAGATGTCGTAAACTATGGCTTAGAGCGTTTAGGTATTGACAAAGCTGGGCTTGATGATGGTGATAGGCGCTTATTAAGCGTTATTATTGATAGATACAACGGCGGGCCAGTAGGTGTTGAAACTCTATCGGCCGCAACAAGTGAAGAGAAAGACACTATCGAGGACGTTATTGAACCGTTCTTGATATTTAAAGGATATATACAAAAGACACCTCGAGGCAGAGTCGCAACGGCTATGGCTTATGAGCACTTAAACAAAGCGTACGACGGCAGTGCAAAAACTGTTGAATCGTTTTTAGAGTAGAGATATGGCGAAGATTAAAACAACTTACGTGTGTAGCAACTGTGGTAGTGTTTCTGCAAAATGGTTAGGGAAATGCCCTGATTGCAATGAGTGGAACACGTTTACAGAACAACTCGTTCAAAAATCTAGCTCTAAGGCAAAGCTTAATGTATCGCCTACAACATCAGTAGTGGAATTATCACAAGTTGAAGGGCTTGAAACAACTCGCTTTTCAACAGGTATAAATGAGCTTGATAATGTGCTTGGTGGTGGCATTGTAAAAGGTTCAGTTGTGCTTATTGGCGGTGAGCCAGGCATTGGTAAATCAACTGTTATGCTACAGGTTGCTGGTATATTAACTAAGCGTGAGCAACATGTTTTATATGTATCTGGCGAGGAATCTCCAGGGCAGATAAAGCTTCGTGCAGATAGATTAAAGCTTGATACAAAAGGCATGACATTACTTGCATCTACTTCGCTAGATGATGTTATACATGCATCTAGCAACGGCGAATATGCATACATTGTAATCGACTCGATACAAACTATCGTATCCGACGAGATAGAAGCTAGCAGCGGCACAGTTTCACAAGTTAGGCACGTTACATATAGATTAGTTGAGCTTGCAAAAAGCAAAGGAATTGCTATATTTATTGTAGGGCAAGTGACAAAAGATGGCAATATTGCTGGCCCAAAAGTGTTAGAGCATTTAGTTGATACTGTTTTATACTTCGAGGGTGATTATTCTCGTGGTGTTCGCATTTTGCGTTCAGTAAAAAACCGCTTTGGCTCAACTGATGAAATTGGCATATTTGAAATGTCGTCAGTAGGGCTTGTTGAGGCAGGCAATAAAGCATTTATAGATACCGATGCACCTGAAGCGGCTGGTAAAGTTTTAACAGCTGTGCTTGAGGGTGCAAGGCCGTTTTTAGTTGAGATACAAGCATTAGTTACGCCAACTTTTTTCCAGTTTCCTAAGAGGAACGCGACAGGGTTTGACAATAACCGATTAACTATGCTTATTGCAATACTCGAGAAAAAGGGTGGGCTAAACTTATCTGGTGCCGATGTTTACTTAAATGTAGCAGGTGGGTTGAAAGTGTTTGAACCAGCGGCGGATTTAGCCGTTTGCGCAGCGTTGATATCATCATTGAAAGATATCGCTGTGCCTTATAACGTTGCGTTTGCTGGTGAAATAGGGTTGACTGGCGAAGTTCGTGCAGTGCCAGCTGTAACTTCTAGGGCTATTGAAGCGTCTAGATTTAGTGTAAAGACTTTTTACGTGCCATCAAAAAATGAAAAGTCAGATGTGTTAAAGCTAGTAAATATTGATAGTATAGAAACATTAGTAAAAAGAATGATAAAATAATTAAGGAGCTAGAGAATGGGATTACTTGACGGTAAAAAAGCACTGATATTCGGTGTAGCTAATAACAAAAGTATTGCTTACGGTATTGCGAAGCAATTAAAAGCACATGGTGCAGAAGTAGGTTTGTCTTACGCTATGCCACGATTAGAGAAAATGGTTTTTCCAATCGCAGAAGAAGTTGGTGCAAAATTTTGTAAAGTTTGCGACTTAGCAAATGATGAAGAAATAGCTCAATTAGCAAAAGATTGGGAAGCAGAACACGGCAAATTAGATATCCTTGTTCACGCTGTTGCTTTCGCTTCGCAAGATGCACTTAGCAATAGATTTATTGAAACAACTAGAGACGATTTTAAATCAGCACTTGATATTAGCGCATACACGTTAGTTGCTGTTACTAAAGCGTTTGAACATTTATTCAACGAAGAGTCATCTGTTATCACACTAACATATTACGGCTCAGAAAAAGTTGTACCTAACTATAATGTTATGGGTGTTGCAAAAGCTGCACTTGAAGCATCAGTTAGATATTTATCAGTTGAGTTAGGGCAAAATGGGCACAGGATTAATGCAATCTCTGCTGGTCCTATCAAGACATTGTCTGCTGCTGGCGTTGCAGGTTTTAGAAAATTGTTACCACTTTTTTCAGAACGTGCACCACTTGGTAGACTTGTTGAAATCGAAGAGTGTGGCGACTTAGCGGTATTCCTTGCTAGCTCGTTATCAAGAAGTATTTCTGGAGAAGTTATCTATGTTGACAGTGGTTACCACGCAACATCTGTATAAAAATGGAGCAATTTATGAACACATGGACTAATGCTATCAAACAAGCATTTAAAGAAACAGGCGATGTAATAGCGGAACAAGGTGCACAACCTGAAGTAGCTATCTCAGGCGTTGAAGACGTAGCGAAATATAATAACATGTCTATCCATTCTTGGAGTGATGAAGGTATTAATTTCATGGCTGGTATCGGCAAACTTAACGACGCTAAAGACACAGTTGGCGAGACGCTTGAGCTATTGCTTGAAGACTTCTTAGGTGCTGAGGGTAGCGATGTTGAGTTCTTTGCAGCACGCCACTTCATCTCTGATGATATGTTGGCACTTGAAATTTGCGGAATGGTTGAACTTGAAGAAGAACCAACACTATTTTACGGCACAGTTTTAACTGATGATGTCGAATCATACGCTATACTTGGGCTTTCAAATGGCGAGCCAGACCATGTGTTCGGTGAGTTTGCAAACTTAGCACGCATGTTTAACCGTGCACCGAAAGAAGTGACTATCGAGAACCCTAAGTCAGATAAGTCTATGTTCGAATCACTTAGAAATATCGCAAAAGCAGTTATATTAAAAGGCGAGCAAAATGTTCGCAACGTTACGTTTGAAGTAGAAAACGGCCTATTCACTGGCAACACAACAATGTACACAACTACTAAAGACGGCACAGAAGAAACTGTTGATAAATCTATGGAAGAAAATATGGATTTAGCGCTAGCTATCGAAGAGTTTCTAACAGCATCTGACATGCGCCACGATATAGAGGCGTTCACTGTTACTTGTTTCTACGATGGTAGATATAGTGCAACTTTCTATCCACTATACGCTGATGAAGATGAGCATGAGCACGGCCATGATGGCTGTTGCGGTGGACATGGGCACGACGATGACGACCACGAATGTTGTGGCGAACATAACCACGATGAAGGCGAAGGCTGTGGTTGTGGTGGACATGATAAAAAAGATAAAGCAGAAAGCAAAGTATATAATATCGTATCACCTGATGAAGAAGATGATGAATTTACACCAGCGAACGATGAACTAGCTGGCGAAAAAGATATGGTTGAAAATTTACCGATACTTGCAACAGCTTTAATGGAGTGTATCGAAACTAAGCACAAACACTATATGGGTGTTATCAGGCTTATCGACGAAGGTGAAAGCTACACGCTAGATTTATACACATCAGACGGTGGCAACTTTGCAGTACAACACCTTGATGATAAATACGCAGATAAATTAATTGACCAACTAAACTTAGTAGGCGATATTACAACGTCAATCGCTGGCGCATGGGATACGTTCTTGTTTGTGTTCACTCCAGCTGATGGCGCAAGTGAAATTACTGCGGAAGATATCACTTATGAAATCAAAGAGTTCGATGAATATTATGACCTATCATTAGATGACAATAGCGAAAAATTGGAAGACTTAGCATCAATGTTTGAAGAAGAATTGAACACTGGTGGTAAACCTTACACATCTATCGTTGTTGAACTTGCTATGGATGATAAAGGCGTATTTGTTTTAGGTAGCCCAACAGCATACGGTGTTAATGACATCACAAGGTTAGATGTTGGTAGCGAAGTTTTAGAAAAACTATATGGCATGACTATCGAAGCCGTATTCAACGATGAAGTTGATAGCGCTACACTGGTTTACCTACCAAGCAACCGTTTAGGCGTATATGTTGAGGCGAGGGACGGTAGTGTTAAAGTTACAGCTGAAGATTATGAATTGATATTGCCTGAGTGTGGGCTTAGCAAATACGCTGATCAGCTAAAAACGTTACAACGCTCAGAAATATATGCAGAAGCATACGAAGTGTTGAGCGATGACTCACTTGGTGCTATATCAAAAGCAGGTGGTAGCCCTGACCTAGCAAGCGAAGCGCAATGGCCAAAAGCAAGCGACGACGTTTACATGAACTTTATCACACAAATCAACCTTGCTGAAGCAGCACAATATGACGTTAAAGGCTTCTTGCCGAAAAATGGTATGCTAAGCTTCTTCTACGACGATGAAACAGGCGAAAGCCAAGTAATTTATAACGAAGATGTTACGAAACTAGTAAGAGTGCCAAGCGATGACATGGAAGATACGATTGAATACTTCCCATGTGCTATCAGGCTTGATGCATCTGTTAGCCTACCAAACTACGAAGAGGACGATAATAAATTCGGCTTCTTAGGTGACGATGAAAGCATAATTGATTCATACATTGATATCTCAACTTTTGAGCCACGCTTCAAGATGTTCGGCTATGCTGATTATATCGACTATGATATGGAAACAAGCGAAGATATGTACTTGCTTATGCAAGTTCCATCACTTGAAGGTTGCGCAATGGCATGGGGTGACGGTGGTGCTCTATACTTCATGATAGACAAGAAAGACCTAGAGAATAAAGATTTTTCACGTGTAAAATGTTATAAACAAACATTTTCGTATGAGAAATATTAAATTATTTGATAAAAAGATTGACAAATCAAAAGCAAATTAATATTATTGTTGTTCACAAGTAGTTCAACACGGAGGAATACATGGCGCAGTTGACACTGGCAAAAGCTACAAAAATTAAAAAAGCACGCAAACAAGGCTTTCGTGCAAGAATGGCTACTAGTTCTGGCAGAGCTATAATCAGAAGAAGACGTGCAAAAGGCCGTAAACGTCTCGCAGTTTAATATATCCAACACTTTTCCCCGTTCTGAAAGGTTGAGATTTTCGCAAGAATTTTCAACAGTTTACGCGGGGAAACGGTTGTCGGGTGAATTGTTCATCGTGCATTTTATGCAGGGTGAGAGCGGCTTGAAGTGTGCGTTTACTGTCAGCAAGAAAGTTAGTAAGCTTGCTGTCAAACGCAACAAACTCAAGCGAAGGCTTAGGGAAATATATCGACTCAATAGAAGTGTATTACCCGCTGGGACACAGCTTATAATAAGGGCGAAGCCTACAGCAATAGGTGCTAGTTTTAATGAAATTCAAGCAGAAATTATCCATCTATTTACAAAGATTACAGCCAAAGTCAATCGCGATAGGATTGATAAAAATTTATAAACTTTGTATTTCGCCTTATTTAGGCAATAATTGTAGGTTTTATCCCAGCTGTTCTTCGTATGCTATTGAAGCATATAGCAAAAAAGGCTTTTTCAAAGGCACATTCTTAACTATTTGGCGTTTACTCAGGTGCCACCCATTTTCTCGTGGCGGTTACGACCCTGTCAAATAGTTTCGCTATAAACAAATAACAAGGAAACTTTAGAATGGATAAAAGGACATTATTAGCAGTTGTATTAAGTATGGGTATATTGTTAGGGTGGCAGTTCTTCATGACGCCTACTCCACCAATGGATCCTGAGCATCAGCAACAACTTGCTGCCCAATCAGTTGATAATACATCAACTACTACTACAGTAACAACACCTGTAGAAACTTCAACTACAAACAACTCACTCGTTGCATCAACTGTTAACGAGCCGATTTCAATAAAATCTGATGTTTTAGACATCACTTTCGATAACGCAACAGGCGATATCAAAAGCGCATCTATCCTAGGTTGGGACGACGTAGCAGGCGACCCAGTTACATTCAACAAAGGCATGGACTATAACTATTACACGTTATCTACGCCTATTGCTACTGGTTACACACTAAACGTACAAAAAACAGACAACGCAACTATCGTTAGCTACACAGCTGCACAAGGTTCGCTTGTTGTTACTAAAGAATATACGCTTGAAAACGGCTCATATTTGGTTAAGACGAAAGTTATTACATCAAACGCGGGCGAAACTACTTTAACTGTACCTGTAGAAGTGCGTGTTGGTGCTGGCATTGGTAAAGACTTTGAAGAAAGCAACTATATCTTCGAAGGCGCAATGATAAGCAACAGCGATAAAACATACAGAGTTGACGCTACAGACGAAGATACTGAAACACTAGCTGCACCATCATGGGTTGGCTACACTTCTAAGTACTTCTTATTTGCAGCAGCATCGCCATCTTTTGAAATGGGTAAAATCTCACCTGCACAATACGGTGAAGTTGCTAGCGCAAACCTATCTCTAACTGTAAACCCTGGTGACAGAGCAGAAACAGAAATGTACACATACATCGGACCAAAAGAATATAACCTCGTGCGTTCATTCGGCATGGGCTTGCAAACAGCTATCGACTTCGGTTGGTTCTATTTCCTAGCTATCCCGATGTTGCAAATTATGATATACTTCAACGGCATATTCAATAACTACGGTATCGCTATCATTATGCTTACTGTTATCGTTAAGATTGTTACACTACCTTTAACATTAAAAGGTATGACATCAATGAAGGCTATGTCTAAATTGCAACCAGAGATGCAAAAAATTAAAGAAAAGTTTAAAGATAACCCACAGAAAATGAACCAAGCAACAATGGAACTATATAAAGAACATAAAGTTAACCCACTAAGTGGTTGCTTACCATTAGTAATTCAGATACCGATTTTCTTCGCGTTATATAAAGCGTTGTTACTTGCTATCGAGTTGAAAGGCGCGCCATTCTTCGGCTGGATTGTTGACTTATCTATGAAAGATCCGTACTACATTACGCCGATCATCATGGGTATTACAATGTTCGTTCAGCAAAAAATGACACCTACAACGGCTGACCCAATGCAGCAAAAGATTTTCCTTATCATGCCGGTGGTGTTTACGTTCTTGTTCCTAAACTTCCCATCAGGGTTAGTTATTTACTGGCTAACAAACAACGTGTTAACTATTATTCAGCAGTATGTTATTAATAAACGTGCGAGCTAAGGTGTATATATGAGAATTTTTGAAGTAGAAGGACCGTCAGTAGAAGAGGTAATTGCTCTTTTTTCAAGGCAGCAAGGTATCTCACGTGATTATATCGAGCATGAAGTTATTGAAAGTGGCAGCAAAGGTATGCTTGGTTTCGGTAAACGTAATGCAAAAGTTAAGATAATGTATAACGAAGTCGAGCACAAAAAACGCCGTGCAAGAGTTATCTTATCAGAAATGCTTGAAAAAGCAGGCTTCCCAGATACTCACGTTGACATGGAGCAAAAAGGCGAGAGGATTGTGTTGAATATTCACACAACTAGTGAGCGTGATTTGTTAGTTGGTAAATCAGGCCAAACTATTGATGCAATGCAATATTTAGTTGAAAAAATGTTAGATATTGATAACACATCTAAGATGGAAGTTATCGTTGATGTTGATGGCTATAAAGAAAAAGCTATTGATGACAATATCGAAAAAGCGTTAAAACTAGCAGAGCAAGTAAAAACTACAGGGAAACCTGCTAAGTTGCCTGCTATGCCAGCATCTATGCGTAAATCAGTACATATCGCACTGCGTTCTGTGCCTGAGGTTACAACTATATCAACTGGCGTTGGCGCACTGAAACAAATAAATATTATACCAGAGAAAAAAGGTAAGTAAAGGTTAGTTGAGGGGGTAGTGAATGTTTAGTTTACCAAAGCTTCTTATTTTAGCGCTTGTGATATTTGCGGTGTATGCGTTCTATAAGAAGGCAGATGCAAAAAAGAAAGAAGCAGAACAAAAACGTAAAGAAGAAGAGAAAGCTCAAAAAGCTTTAGAGATGAAGCAAGACCCAATTTGTAAATCGTTTGTTGATGAAGACACAGACCACAAAGTTAAACTTTACAACGATGTTTACTACTTCTGTAGTGAAGATTGCAAAAACAAATTTATTGACCAACATAAAAATGGATAAAAAATCTAGCTAGGTAATTAACTGCCTAGCTTTTTTTATGAGCCATTTATGCTTCATTTCAATTATTACTTCTCACCAGTAAATTGTGTGTAGTCCTTCCAGTCATAAATATTGTCTAGCAATTTTATGTTTATATATCTGCCATCATCTGACTTTCTAAATAAGTTATTTTGTTGCCATTTTAAGTGTATCCTATTTATAGTGACACGTGTTGCGTGAGTGAGTATGCCTATTTCCTCGTTAGATAATTTGAGTGGTATTTTTACCCAATCAGTGTTTAATTCGACATTTAATGCGTGCAACATCGCTTTATAGAATACTTTTAATCGCTCTTCATGTTCTAGTGTGAAGTTTGCCAACATGCTTTCTAGGCAGCATTCTTCCTTATGTATTGCTTTGCGTACAGCTTCCATTGTTAAATCAAAATTTTCACGCATGTGCCTGTATAGTGTGTCAGGTGGCACTACATATACTTCAGAATCACGTAAGGCTATGCTTGTTACGTTTACTGTTTCGTTTGTTAGGCACGTTATATCGCCAATGGTGCAACCAGGTAAGATAAAGCACAATGCTCGTGGCTTTTCAAGCAAGTAGTTTACAGAATAGACGCATAACCCACTTTTTACGAGAAAAAGTTTGTTTGATTCGCCACCTTCTTTCAATACATTACCTTTTTTAACCTTTCTAATTGTGCCATACTTTTTATAGATGCTAATAATGCGTTCGCTTTCTGTTGGTGAAAAATATGGTATTACATTAAAAACTTGACGCATTAGCTCCTCCTTCCTTTCGTTGCTACATCAGTTTACATTAAAATGTTGTAATAATATAAGTATGTTATAAATTTCAAAATCGCTTTATACTCTTGCTATATCAGGACTATTATAGATATTACAATCATAAAAGCAACAATAAAATTAATATGTTAAATAGTTTAGTATAAAAAAAATATTAAAAATGTAACTCTGTATACTTTTTTATGGAAAATAATATGCAATTATCTATGCAGGTAGTAAATTTTCTAATCTTTATATGGAGGAGAATATGAAAAATTCTGAAACAAATTTATCAAGACGTGGCTTTCTAAAGTCTGCTGGTGTGGCAGGCGTTATGGCTGGTGCTGCGTCGGTTGTTGGTATGCCTCAAGTTGCTGAAGCAAAAGCGGCTGCTGATGAATCAGTTTATGAAGCAGTTTTAGGTGATGCTAACAGCATTTACGTTAGGTCTGCTGATGTTCCTGGCCCTACGGGTCCTATTGGTTTTGAAAATCGCACAATTGCAAAAAGCGAAATTAAGTCGACTATGAATTGTGATTTCTTAGTTGTAGGTGCTGGTATCTCTGGCATTACTGCGGCGTTGAAAGGTGCTTCATTAGGTGCAGATGTTATCGTGCTTGAGAAAATGTCTGTTGGGCGTGGCTGCTTTGAAGCAGTTGGTTCAGTAGATTCTGCAATCCAAAAGAAACGTGGCATTAAAACAGATAGAGCATTATTGCTTGACGAAATATATCGTTCTGCTAACTGGCGTATATCTCCTGATGTTCCAAGAACTTATGTTAATCGTTCAGGCGAAGCTATTGACTTTTTACAAACTCAACTAGATAAAGGCGAGAAAGGCTTTATCTTGACTCCACTACCAATGAAGCCAGGGCCAAAAAATGGCATGCCAGTTATTGATGCTGAATTATGCTTTTATGAAACGCCAGGTATCCCTGCTGACATCAGGTTCAGAAGTGGTAACTTAGGCATATATGTAGTAAGAGATTTAACTGCGGTTGCAAAATCATATCCTAATCTTAAAATCCATACTGATACGCCTGCTGTACAGTTAATTAGAAATAAATCTGGCCGTGTTACAGGCGTTATTGCTAAACAAGGCGATAGGTATATCCAAGTGAATGCATCTAAAGGTGTGTTGTTGTCAACTGGTGGTTATGATGCAAACCCTGATATGTTAAAAGCTTACGTTAGGCCAGAAGATTATGCTTCATCATCATGGTGGAACCCATCTTGGGGAACAACTGGTGATGGACACATGATGGGCTTAAAAATCGGCGCATCTATGGACCCAACTCCGCACCCTGTAATGAACTTTACTTTTGGACACCCAGAGTCATTCCATTATCCAGAAGTGCGTACACTAAGGGCGATGAACTTGTTCATAATTGTAAATGATAAAGGTGAGCGTATCGTTAGGGAAGATGTTCCATTCCAAGCGCTATCTAACGCTACAAACAATCAAGCTATATATGGCTCAAAAAGTTGGTTCATATTTGATGAAACAATGATTGGACCAAACCAAGCAGCAGTTGATAAAGCTGAAATTGGCTTTGAAGTGTTGAAAAAGAAAGGCTGGTTATTTGAAGCTAAATCGCCAACAGCGCTTGCAAAAGCTATGGGTATGCCATCTAAAACTTTAGATAAAACAATCAAAGACTTTAACGCATACAAAAAAGCTAATCTTGATAAAGACTTTAACCGTGATATGTCAGTTGTTAAACCGTTCACAGGTAAGAAATATTATGCAATGATTTGTAATAGTGTTATCCTTGCAACTACTGGTGGTTTAATTATTGATAAAGATTGCCGAGTGCTTGACACAAAAGGCGAAGTAATTGAAGGCCTATTTGCATCAGGTAATGCTTCTGGTGGCTTCTTCTCTGGAAACTATCCAAGGCATATCCCTGGCACTTCTATCGGGCGTGCAATCACATTCGGTTATTTATCGGCATTACATGCTATAAAAGGAGTTTAATATGAAAAAATTATATATTATGATGTTTGTTTTAACAATGGCTATAATTGGTTCTGTTAGTGCTGTTGCACAAGATGATGATTCGATCGATCACTCAGAGTTTAAAACATATCAAGAGTGTATTGATTGCCATGGAACACCAGCAGAAAATGCTGAACGTACTGCTCACTTAGGCTTATGGAATCCGCACAATTCCATACATGGCGGATATGTAACTTGCTTGAATTGCCATGAAGGCGATAAGCTTGCTAAGCC
>CAYJDR010000021.1:0-8993 GCA_964368965.1 uncultured Deferribacteraceae bacterium | reverse complement strand
AACTTATTAAATATTATGCTGATTTTGCTATGAAATATCGTAAAAATGTGATACATTGATAATAATTTTAATTAGAGAATGTATACATGAAAATATTAATAACAAATGACGATGGCATAAACGCAGAAGGGCTTAACGCTCTTGTAGTTGCACTTGGTGTTGAGCATGACGTTACTGTAGTTGCGCCTGATAGCGAGCGTAGCGGTGCGTCACAGTCTATCACCGTGCATGACCCGTTACGTGCAAAAGAAATACAAAAAGATGACAAATTTTTTGGCTATGCTGTTGATGGCTCACCAGCTGATTGTGTTAAACTTGCGCTAGCTTGCCTTTTAGACCACAAGCCAGACCTTGTTATATCTGGCATAAATAGAGGGCCAAACCATGGCTCAAACTCGCTATACTCTGGCACTGTTGGTGGCGCATTAGAGGGCGTTGTTAATGGTATCCCGTCTATCGCGGTTTCGCTTGCTGGTTTTAATAATCTTGATTACTCTATTAGTGCCAACTTTGTGCAACACTTTGTAAAACAAATATCTGAAATTGGATTTACTGATGGTGTTGTGTATAATATAAACGTGCCAGCTGTCGATAAAAGCTTGATAAAAGGCGCAAAGTTTGTGCATGCTTCAAGCCGTGCATACCTAGTGAACTATGAAAAACGCCTTGACCCGTTTCAACACCCATATTACTGGTTATCAGATTTCAGAGACATGGAAGCCGATGATGAAAATAGCGACGAACATGCATTAAATATGAACTATATATCTATATCACCTATCAAGATTGATAGAAATGATTATAACGAACTCGAGAGGATTAACAAATTGGAGGTTGCGTTATGGCAATAAAGTTTTTAAAAGCAATGCTCATAATGTTAGTTGGTGTTGCACCAGCTTATGCACAGATTGCTGTGCCAGAGTATATGTTTGAAGGCACCGAGATAGCCGATTTCCAAGTTAAACCTAGTTATACAGCATTTGAGTTTTCTTTTGATGCGCCAAACCGTATGGATTTATACATCTCACAGCGTAAAAATGAGTTAGCACTTGCAGAACAAAAAGACTATGCATCAGAAACACCTGATGGCATATATTCATATCCTGTTGGTACATCTGTTTCTGCCATATTTGTTGGCGATGTCGCATATCGTAACAGCATGGTTAAACAGTTCCTCGATGGTAACTATATTGAAGCTATTGCAGTTTATGAGAAATATCGTAACGGTATTGCTGATTCTGAATACTATGATGAAAGCACAGTGTTATACGGTGTAAGCCTTTTTGAGATGGCGAACCATGCAGAAGGCATGAAAGTGCTTACCGAGATAGCAAACAAAGACGGTAGCGAATATCAAGAACTCGCACAAGATAAGCTATTTAGCATGGCGTTGTCACTTGGTGATGATGCAATATTTGATGAGTTCGCAACAACACTCTCAGAGCTTTCGCCTTATGTTGTTTCAATCTGGCTTGACTATTTATATGATAACGAGCGCTACTCAGACATATTAAATGTATTAAACGCTAGTAGCATTGAACAAACATATAAAGAGTATACACAGCTACGTGTTATTGCTACTTACTTTTTGAAGCAATATAGCGAAGTTCTACCTTATGCAGATGCTGTAAAAGGTAGCGATGCTTATGCTTTTGTTATTGACTCATACATAATCACAGGCGATTTAGCAACTGCTGAAGCAAGCTTTAAAGAACTTAATGACTCACCAGAGTGGGATACGTTAAAAGCAAAGCTAGATATAGCGCTAGGCAACTACGAGCAAGCTATGACAGCTGTTGAGAATATCGGTGGCGATAACGAAAAATTAGACGTGTTTTTCTACACAATTTCAAATAAGTTTGCTGAAGTACCAGCTGAATTAATAGGTAAATTTACATTTAGTAGCAGTCTTTTAAACGACTATGTTGCATTTTATAAAGGTTTAAAGCTATTGTCGGTTGATGAATATGCGAAAGCTTCTGAGTCGCTAGCGTTAGTTGCTTTCAATAAAGAACTTATAGTGGATTCATATTTCTACTTAGGCATGGCAAGCATATATACCGATAAATCTAGAGCAGAGTGGAACTTTAACCGATACATAAGCAACGGACATGATGTTGAAAAAATGATGCTCTCAAAGTTTATGCTATCGCAACTATATTTTCTAAGGTCACAGCATGCTGATGCGCTGATGTTAGTTGGCGACTGTTCAGAGAACTATTGCTCAAGATTGAAAGGCGATATCTATTTGTCACTAGGCGAGTATGATAAATCTATTGATATAATTGACGGTTTAGAAGACGATCGCTCGCATTTGATACGCGGTACTGCTTACTATAACTTGAAAATGTATAATGACGCACTAAACGAAGCATTGCAAATCAAACAAAATGATGTAGACTCTGAGCGACTACTCATGATGACATACTACAAACTAGGCAGACTTGATGACGCTGATAAAGTGTTTAAAGCAAACATGTCAGACGTTGCAGTGTTTACAAATGGTATAGAGCTTATGATGCTTGCTGGCGAGCATGAAAAAGCACTTGAATATCTTATGCTTGCAGACCAAATACCAGCATCTATGATGTTAGCTAAAGCAAGGCTGCTTGCAAACGCAGGCAAAGATGCAGAAGCCGAGGAGATGTTTGAGCGCTTACTTGCTGATGGTGAGTATTTATATGACTCAATGACAGGGTTATATACAATCGCAGAAAAGCATGACGAATTAAAATCATTCTTAGCTATTTATGTCGATATATTAAATAGTTATGAAGATTTTGAAGGTAAAGATGCTCTGTTAGCACAATTTGCGGCACATGCTGAGCGAGTTGGTGAAATTAACCCATCTATTGGCTATGTGAACGCATTCTTAGAAGATTACATGTCGTCGCCATACTTGTCAGATGTTTATAAAACTAGGGCACGCTTATATATGGCAACAGGCAGGCTTGATAATTGCATAAACGATACTGATAGGGTTATCCAATTAGGCGGTGAACAAGCTATGGATGCGCTATTTCTCAAGGCTGAGTGTATGGAAGGTATTGACATGGGCAAAGCTGTAGCGCTTTATCGCTCTATGGCAACAGACGAGAATAGATTTTTCCAACCAGCAAACACTAGGTTAACTTTGCTTTCAACTAACCCGACAGAAGTGTTAGAGGCTTCATTAAAGCTACAAAACATATCTGATGAAGTGTACACAAGTGGTGTGATTAGGTTCGTTGAGATGTCAAATAAAGATGATTATGCATTAAATTCAGAAGTATTAGAAGAACTTGCAGATACTGCAAATGGTGAAGTTCGCTCAGCGATATACTGGCGCATGGGGCAAAACTATATCGAAGGCAACAACTATGAAATGGCTGTGCAAATGTTTATGAAAGGTTACTATTTATTACCAAAAGAAGCTTATGCTATCAAGAACTTAGAAGGTGCGAAAGCAACTTATGATGCAAGGGATATGAAAAGCGAAGCACAAATAGTAAGCAAATTAGTGGAAGATAATAAGAAATAAAATATAAGTTTTTTCGGAGGTTATAATGTTAGAATTGTTTCAAAAAGGTGGGGTAATGTTATACCCGATAGTTGTGTTATCGGTTATATCTGTTGCTATATTTATAGAGCGTTTGATTGCGCTGCGTAGCGAAAAGTTTGCACCAAAAATGTATGAAGAAAAAATGGTACTATTGCTAGAGAAGAAAGACTTTGAAGGCGCAAAAATACTTAGTAGCGAGAATAAATCAGCGCTTGCTAATGTATCATCTACAATTATAGATAACATTGACCTCCCAATCTCAAGGTTACTTGAGGTGGCTGAGGAAAGCGGCTCTGCGGAAGTTGCAAAGCTAGATAAATACCAACAATCATTACAAACAATCGTATCAGTTGCGCCACTTTTAGGGCTTCTAGGTACTGTTTTTGGCATGATAAAAATATTTGATGTAATCTCACTGCAAGGCACTGGCAACGCTCAGGAATTGTCGCTAGGTATTGCAGAGGCGTTGATATCTACAGCATCTGGTTTAATTGTTGCTATTGCTGCACAGTTTTTCTACCACATAGTTAAGACACGTGCAGACCATATCGCATCGAAGCTAGAGGTAGCATCATCGAGGATCATGAACCTACTATTTAAAGAGAGCAAATAATGAAGTTCAGACGCAAGATAGATAAATCAAGTTCAATGGGCATAAATATTACGCCTTTGATTGATATCGTGTTTATATTGCTGATATTTTTTGCAGTTACCACTTCGTTTATAACTACAAGTTCTATCCAGGTGGACTTGCCGAACGCAACAGGTGATGAAGCAAAAGCAGAGGCAAAAAATGTACGCATTGCAATCAATCCACAGGGCGAAATATTTGTTGATGGCAGAAAAGTGCTAGATACAGAGTTATCAGGCCAGTTTGAAATATTGAAGCGATCAAATCCTGAAGCGCTAATCGTTATCGAAGGTGACGAGCAGTCGATGTATGGGAAGATTGTTTTCGTGTTAGATAAGGCACGTGCAGCAGACTTTACAAAGTTTGCCATTGCTACAGAGCAGGAGTAACCACGTTTGAGGCTACTTAGTTTTGCGCTTGCGATATCATTTATTATACATGTTGTATTTATAATAATGATGCCGTCGCTAAAGGTTGAAAATATTGAACGTAACGATAATATCACGCCTATAAGTGTAGAGGTGGTAGCGAAGGAGCGCCCAAAACCTGCGGTTGTTCCACCAAAGCAACAACCAGCACCGAAGCCAAAGCCTAAGCCTGTTACAAAACCACAACCGAAGCCGATACCTGTTTATGAGTCTGCCCCTGTGCCAACGCCAGCACCTACACCAGAGGTTAAGAAGCCTACAGAGGTTGCAAAGCCTGCACCAGAAAAGACAAACGAACCAACTAAACCAACATCTGAGGTTGCAAAGCCAACCCCAGTTGAAGCGCCTAAGTTGCCAGATATTGTTATACCGAAATCATCTACGGAGTCGACAGAAACTATTGCTAAATTGCCTGAATTAAATTCATCTCCTGAGCAATCGCCTGAGCCTGAAAACTTAGGGCAGGGCACTGTATCTCAAGAGCTCGCATCGCTGAATAACGAGTATAGCGCAGCATCTTCAGATAACTCGTTGCCGTCCATTTTAGACTCGCAAACACAAGCAATTACAAACGTATACTCAATAGATTTTTCAACAAGCAACGAAACATCATTTATGCGCGGCGAAAACACTCGTAAGATTGTTTCATCTCCGCCGTCACCAAAGTTTCAGTTACAAAACCATACAGAAGTGGCGCTAATATTTTCGATTGATAAAGATGGTAATGTTTTAGATGTCAGGGTTGTTAAGCCAAGCACTAGCGAGGTAGATAATTTAGCTATCAACTATGTTCGCGGGTTGCGTTTTGAAGCTGTCACGAAAGATGGCGTTGACAAGGGCGAGATAACGATAAGGTTTACAGTGCGATAAAATATTTAGAAAGGGGACAGGTCCCCCTTCTACCTTCCCCCTAAATCAGTCTCGCTGTAGTATGCCTTCGGTGTAATGCCTCAGGTACACTACAAGGTAAGTCAGTGACTTGCTATTTCCTTTCGTTATGTGTTTAGCTCGTGGGGGGCTTGCTCGTGCATAGATATATTGCATAAAAGGGGCAAAAGTTCACTAAATCTGAATAAAATTGTACTTTTTTCATTTTTTTCTTGCAAAAGGGTTGAAAATATTGTATAGACTACCATATTGTAATTTAAGGCGGGTGAATATCCCGCCTATTTTTATGATTAAAATTGTGAGATAATATGTTTAATAAAAAAGAATTTATGGAAAAACTTATAGCAAAAGCTACTGCTGAAACACTCGAGCTAGAGTGCATTTTTGAGTCAGTTGTTTTTGTTAAAGAGGGTAAATCCCACGTATTACGTGTCACTGTTGATGGCGAAAAAGCAACGCTAGAAGCATGTGCAACTATCAGCCGCCGCATATCAGGTTGGCTAGATGAGTTTGAAGCAGAAATTCCATTTAAGGAATATATGCTAGAAGTTACCACACCAGGCATCGACAGGCCATTGAAATCGTATGAAGATTTCAAAAAGCTTATCGGTAAGCTTGTTTTTATTGAAACGAAAAGCAAAGCCGAAGACGGTAGGAAACGCTATAAAGGCAGAGTGTCCAGCGTTGATGAAGAAAAAGTAAAATTATATATTGAAGAAGAAAGCGCCGACTTTTACATCTCGATTGACGATATTAAAAAATCGCATCTTGAGTTTGAGTTTTAGGAGGGTTAAAGGCAAATGAGCAGCGGTAAAGAAATTGTTAAACTAATTGAAGAACTTGGACGTGAAAAAAATATACCACGTGAAATATTGTCAGAAGCGTTACATGACGCTATGCTTGCAGCGGTTACAAGGTGCATAGGTAAATACCTAGAGCCTGAAATCACGATTGATATGGATAAAGGCACTATTGATATCCTTATCCCTAAAGAGGTTTCAGAAGCAACACACAGCAACTGGCATGAAATTCCTATAGAAGAAGCTAAAGAATTCAAAGCTGACCCTCAATACGGCGATATTTTAATGATACCTACTTCAGTTGAAAAACTTGGCCGACAAGCTATCTTGATTGCTAAGCAAAAACTTGTTGAACGTATCAAAGAAGCTGAAAAGCAAGTTATACTTGAAGACTTCCAAGATAAAATTGGCGAAATTATCAATGGTACAGTTCTAAAAACTGACCGTGATAACATAATCATAAACATTGGTAAAACAGAGGCGATCATCCCTAAACGTGAGATGATTCCTGGTGACTTCTTTAACCGTAACGACTATATCCGTGCATTATTGCTAGATATTAAGATTGTTAAAGGTTGGCCACAACTAGTGCTTTCTCGTACGCACCCTATGTTCTTAAAGCGTTTATTTGAAGCAGAAATTCCTGAAGTATTTGAAGGTATCATTTCTGTAAAAGGCGCTGCTAGAGAGCCAGGCGACAGAGCAAAAGTTTCAGTTTACACAACTAACTCAAACATCGACCCAGTTGGTGCTTGTATTGGTGTTAAAGGTTCACGTATTAACGCTATCTCATCAGAACTTAAAAATGAGAAAATTGACGTTGTTGAGTGGTCGCCAGATGCAGTTCAATATGTATGTAACGCTATCAGCCCTGCTGAAGTTATCTTAGCAAACATCATCGAGGATGACAAAACATTAGAGCTCGTTGTGCCTGATGACCAACTATCACTTGCTATCGGTAAACGTGGGCAAAATGTTAGGCTTGCAGCTATCCTTACAGAGTGGCGTTTAGACGTGCTTAAAGAGTCTGAATATGCTCAAATCCGCGAGTCTAGGCTTGAAGAGCAAGAACAAGATATGAAATTATTCTACGAACTATATAACTTAGAAAATTTATCAACGCTTAACCACGAAATGATTGCAAAACTTATCGAAAACGGTTTAGACGATATCGAAAAGTTATCTAGTGCTAGCGTAGACGAAGTGGGCTCTGCACTTGGCTTAGAAGACGACAACGCAGTTAACTTGATTAACGAAGCTATCGACTACCTTGCTGCAAAACTCGAAGAACTCGACTCAAGCGAAGAAGAAACAGAACTAGAAGAGGCTGAAGTCGAAGTTGAAGCAACTGAAGAGGCTGAAAAACCAGCAGGCGAATAATAAGTGACAGATACAGAAAAGATTGGTAACAAGGAGCTAGAGGTCGATAACAGACCTTATGGCGCAAACAATACAAGAACATGCGTTGCATGTGGCACAAAAGGTGATAAAGCTGAGTTTTTACGCTACGTTTTATCGCCAGATGGTGTGCTAGTGTGTGACGTTAGGCAGAAGATACAAAGCAGAGGCGTGTATGTGTGTGCAAACAAAACATGCATGACCAAAGCTATAAAGAAAAATTGTTTCTCAAGGTTTTTGAGAACAGACGTAAGCACTACTCTTGAAGACGCAGCAACAAGCACTGCAAACGGTTTAGATTCATACATTTTCTCACTATTGAAAATGGCTTATAAATCGGGCAAGTTAGCATGCGGGCATACGTCAGTATTCCACATGGTAGGCAAAGGCAAGGTTAAGTTATTGCTGCTTGCTACTGATGCTGGTGGCAGTATACAAAGCAAAGTCGAACATCTTAGCGAAAAGCACGAGATAGAGATTATTGCGCTTGGCACAAAGCAAGAAATTGCTGAAAAGCTAGGCATAGAGGAAAAAGCCGTTATAGCTATATGCGCTGGTGGCTTTGCAAGCTCAGTTTCAAAAAGCTGGCGTATGTACAAAGAAGTTACGGTTTGGTAAGAACAGGGAGAACAGATGTCAAATATTAAAGTTAGCGAGGCAGCAAAAAAAGCTGGTATGAGTGTAGAAGATACTATAAAAAAACTCGCTGAAGCAGGAGTTAACGTGTCAACAGGTGACGATACAATTAAAACAGACGATGCTAACACATTAGATAGCAAACAATCTCAACTTGATAAACGTCAAGTTATGCTTAAAAAGGCATTAGAGCGCCATAAAAAAGGTGTCAAAACTACTGAAGTAGTTGTTGGCAAAGGTGGGCCAGAGTATCCACAAGCGCGCAAAATGAGCAAAGAAGACTTGATGAAAAAGAAAGCTGAACTTGATCAACGTATTAAGAAAGTTGATGAAGACAGAGAAGTAGTGAAAGAGCGTGCTGAACAAGTTCAAACAGAATCTGCACCTGCTCCAAAAGCTGCTGCACCTGTAGATCAAAGTACACCTGAAAGCAAACCAAGCGTTGCTTCGGAACCTGCACCGAAGCCAGCTGTTACTACAACATCTACTCCTGAAGGCGCTAAACCTACTAGAACTGAAAATACAGGCACTAGGCCAAACTATAATAACCAAGATAGACCATCTGGGCAACAACGCACATATAACCGTGATGACAATCGCGATAACAGTGACAATAGGCAAGGTGGATACCAAGGCAATCGCGATAACCGTGATAGCAACAGAACTGGTGG
>CAYJDR010000020.1:24616-40135 GCA_964368965.1 uncultured Deferribacteraceae bacterium | reverse complement strand
ATTTAAAAGTTCACTACTTTATGTTTTTACTTTATTTTTTTTATATAATAATATAGACTACCATAGAAGGTGAAATAATGAGAAAAACATCAATAACACGCAATACTAACGAAACAAAAATATCGCTAGATTTATGCTTAGACGGTGGCGAAAGCAACATCTCTACAGGTGTAGGTTTTCTTGACCACATGCTAGACTTGTTTGCAAAACATGGCAACTTCGGTTTAACCGTTAAAGCTGATGGCGACACACATATAGACGACCACCACACAGCTGAAGATATCGGCATTGTGCTAGGTAAGGCTTTTAGCGAGGCTGTTGGCGATAAAGTGGGTATCAACAGATATGGCTTCTTTATGCTACCTATGGACGAAACACTCGCAGAGGTCGCTGTCGATTTTTCTGGCAGGGCGCACTTAGTTTATAACGCTACATTCCCTACGGAGAAAATCGGTAGCTTTGATACGGAGCTTGTTGAGGAGTTTTTCCGTGCGTTCACGAATAATGCGTTGATTAACTTGCACATCAATGTGCGCTATGGCACTAACTCGCACCATATTGCTGAGGCGATATTCAAGTGTGTTGCAAGAAGTTTGAAAATGTCTTTAGAGATCACGTCAGACAAACTTATGTCTACGAAAGGGGTTTTATAGCAATGGTTGCAATCATCGACTACGGCGCAAGCAACTTAAAAAGTGTGCAGAAAGCGTTTGAATATATAGGGCAAGACGTCATCATCACAAGTAGTGAACAGGAAGTACTGAAAGCTGATAGGCTCATATTACCTGGTAATGGTGCTTTTGGCGACTGTTTAGATGCGCTAAAATCAGAAGAGCTATATTCTGCTATCACAAACTTTATTGAAACTGAGCGCCCATTTTTAGGCATATGCGTTGGTATGCAATTATTGTTTGAGAAGAGCCTTGAGTTTGGTATCCACGAAGGGTTTGGCTTTATCGAAGGCACTGTTAGGCGCTTTCCAGATGAGATAGTAGCAGACGGTATGAAAATACCTCATATCGGCTGGAATACGCTACAAATTGAACAGCCTCACACATTGTTTGAAGGTATTGATGATAACTCATACTTCTATTTTGTGCACTCGTACTATGCTGATAGCGATTGCAGCTCAGAGATATTGGGTTCATGTGACTATGGCGTTAACTTTGCAGCAGCCGTTGCGAAAGATAATATCATGGGCGTACAGTTCCACCCAGAGAAAAGCCAGAAAGCTGGCTTAAAAATGCTTGAAAATTTTTGTAAAATATAAACTTGGAGAATACTATGCACGTAATACCAGCGATTGATTTACTAGACGGAAAAGTTGTTAGACTATCACAAGGCATCATGGAAGACGCTACAGAATATGGGCACGACCCACGTGACATAGCGCTTATGTTTGCTGCGATGGGCGCAAAGCGTATTCACATTGTAGATTTGAATGGCGCTAGAAATAACTCAACAGTAAATCATGACATGATTAAAGCTATCGCTGAGGCGAAATCAGATATCGAAATCGAACTCGGAGGCGGCATACGTGATATGGCAAGGCTTGAAGAAGTTTTCAACATGGGCGTTGATTATGCAATCATAGGCACAGCAGCAGTTAAGGATGTTGAGTTCACTAAGCAAGCTATTGAGAAGTATCCGAACAAAATCATCTTAGGTATTGATGCAAAAGATGATATGGTTGCTACAGAAGGCTGGTATGAAGCATCAGAATATACAATCATGGATGTAATTGACATGTATAAAGGTTTGCAAGTTGAAAGCGTAATCTATACTGACATATCAAGAGATGGCATGCTTCAAGGTGTAAATATTGATGGTGTTGATAAATTGGCTGAGAAGTCGCCGTTCCCTGTGGTTGCCTCAGGTGGTGTTGCCTCTATCGACGATATCAAAAGACTAATAGCTTTGCAAAACGATAACATACTTGGTGCGATTGTAGGCAAAGCATTTTATGAAGGTAAGATGGACCTAAACTTGGCGTTTGAATTAGTATGAAAAAAGTACCATTCTTAACAGATATACTTGCAACTGGTTTATACTTAGGCAAAATTCCTATAATGCCAGGCACATTCGGCAGTTTACTTGCTATACCATTAGGCTATATAGCTACGTTTGTGTCGATGCCTATGAAGATAGCGATGTTTGTTGCTATGTTCATCATGGGGATATTTGTGTCAAAACAGTTCTCAGAACTTAGCGGATATGAAGACCCATCATGCGTAGTTGTTGATGAATATGTTGCACTATTTTTGTTATACATAATATTTCCATTTAACGCATTTTATGTTGTTATGGCGTTCGTGTTTTTTAGGATATTTGATATATTAAAATTCTACCCTATAAATAAGTTTGAGATGTTGCCACATGGCATAGGCATCATGATGGATGATATAATGGCAGCTGCTTATGCAGGGCTTGCATGTTATGCGCTTAAAGTTATGTTGGAACTATTTTAATAATGCGAAATTGTGCAATATTAAGTATCGGCTCTGAATTGTTAGAAGGGAGCGTTGTTGATACAAACTCAGCATATCTGGCTAATAAGCTTGCATCACTTGGCATAAAAGTGGGCAAAGTTGAGATGGTGCCAGACGATAGACAAACACTATTAAACGTATTAAAAGCAACTACTGATAAATATTCACTAGTGCTCACAACGGGCGGTCTTGGACCTACTTTTGATGATATCACAGCAGAGTGCGTTGCAGAGTTTGCAGGCACAACACTTGAACATCATGAAGAAGTATATGCAAACATGGTAGCACTACTCACGAAAGCGAATGTAGAAATACATGATGCGCATAAACGACAAGCGTTGCTGCCAAGTGGCGCAGAAACATATAAGAACTATAGTGGCACAGCATATGGGTTTGGTGTGGCGTGTAATAATTCGTTTATTATATCAATGCCTGGCGTACCAAGCGAAATGAAGACCATGTTCGAGCGCTCAGTTGCGCCTTACCTAGAAGAAAATAATTACACAACCCATAACTATAATAAAATAGTCACATTTGCAAGCCTACCAGAGAGCGATGTAGATAAAGCTATATCAGAGCTAGGCATTCCTGAAAACGTCGAGTGTATTATCAATGTAGGTAAAGGCATTGTGCAAGTAAAGCTTAGAGGCCATGAGCAGATTTCTATTGACAACTTCATAGAAAAACTTATAGAACGTTTTACATGTAACTTTGTCGGCTATAATAGCGACACATTAGTATCAGTGCTCATTTCTAAACTAAAACATATCGGTGCAACGCTTGCTATTGCAGAGAGTTGTACAGGTGGGTTACTTTCAAAAGAGGTTACTGACATTGCTGGTGTGTCTAGCGTTTACTTAGGTAGCGTTACAAGCTATGCAAACAGCGTTAAGGAAAACATGCTAGGTGTTGATAGCAATGCGCTAAAACAATATGGTGCAGTAAGCGAACAAGTAGCAAAACAAATGGCACATGGCGTAATGGATGCACTAGGTGCAGACTATGCGATAAGCACGACAGGTGTCGCAGGCCCAGACGGCGGCACAGATGAAAAACCAGTTGGCACAGTATATATTGCTTATGGCAAGCGTGGCGATGTCGAGGTTAAAAGGTTGCAACTTCGTGGCAGCAGGGACGATATCAGGGTTAGGGCAACCAACATAGCGATATATTCGCTATTTAATTACATAAACAATAGAGGGTCCAAGTGACAGACTATATAAAAGAGCTTGAATGTTTAAAACGAAAAGCTGAAAAGAATAATAAACCACTATACAACTGGTATCTTTGCATGTTGTTTAGTGTGCTAACGTTTGGTATATTTTTTGTCGGCGTTTTTGTTGAGAGGATAAAAAGGCTAAACAAATTTATCGAAATACGTGCTGAGTACTATAAGCTTGTAACGGCATTTACTAAAGATTTATACGTATCTGGTGTTGTAAAGGGTAAAATTAGTGAGCGCGCATTATACAACTTAAACCTACAAACTCAATCGTTCCTTAGCTATAATCCGATTATACCACCTACAAAAACACTTATTCTATTTGTTCTCACAGGTGGATTATACATATTCTACTACATCTATCTTATGAATAAAGCGTGGATCACCCTCCAATATTATGAAGCGAACTACAATAAGCTATTAACTGTTGTATGGCTAGAGGCTGAAGTTACAGAAGAACCAATCGTTTTTAGGGTAACAAACGAGCCAAAGCATAGGTTTTTAGTAAAAGTATTATTTTCGGTATTGACGTGTGGATTATATTTAATATATTGGGATTATACGGCCCATGTAGAGCCTGACACGCTGTTTGTAAGATTTGCAGATACAGCAGAGGCTACGGAAAAAGTGATAGGTAAACACACGCAAAACTAATATGTTAGTAATCGGACACAGAGGTGCTTCACACGATGCGCCAGAAAACACAGTTGGCTCTATACTTGAGGCATTAAAGCAAGGTGCCGATGGTGTAGAAATTGACGTCAGAAGAAACCGCGACGGTAACTTCAGCGTTATACATGATGCTACGCTCGAACGCACAACAGGTAAATCGGGGCGTGTTTCAGAGCTTACAACAAAGGCGATCTCCTCACTCGATGCGGGCATGTTTAAGTCTATCCAATATAAAGGCGAAAAAATTCCACTACTTGCTGAAGTGCTTGACCTTGTACCAGAAGGAAAACTTCTGCAAATTGAGCTCAAAAGTAGCATACGCTCTGTCCCTAGGCTTGCTTATAAAATTCGCTCATCGCGTAAACATCCCTCCGAAATAATGGTGATAGGCTTTAGCTACTATGCAATGGAACTCGTGAAAGAGCTATTGCCTAATGTGAAAGTTGCGTGGATAAACGGTGAACTAAACGATATCCATAAACATATGACACCTGTATCACACCTTATCAGGAAACTAGAGCAAGCGAAACTGGACGCTGTCGACTTTGACTCCCGCTTTGAAATCACAGAAGACTACGTCAAGCGCATGACCCAAGCAGGCTATGAAATGTACTCATGGACAGTCGACAATATCGAGCGAGCAAAACAACTCAAAAGTTTAGGTATAGCTGGCATTGCAACAAACAAACCCGCTTATATAATAGAAGGACTTAATGGCAAATAAATTGGCGATTTTGTAAATCGTGCTTGATATATAGCCAATAATAATTTATAGATTTATAATGCAAAAAATAGACACATTAAATAATACACTTATAAACAATCCAACAGCAGTGTGCTTTGGCAACTTCGACGGCTTGCACTTAGGGCATCAGTTTTTAATTTCTGAGCTGAAAGAACATGCGAAAGCCCTAGGGGTGAAATCTGTCATATGTACATTTGAGCCACATCCACTCGCATATTATGGTAGAGATCTAAGGTTCATAAATACGCCGCGTAAACGGATGGAACTTTTTGAAAAAACTGAAGTAGACTATCTCGTATATGCACCGTTCGAAGGGCTAGCATCGCTTACGCCTGAAGAGTTCTTTGTTGAAATTGTTATAAAATTTCTTAAAGCAAAAGTTATTGTCGTTGGTGAGGACTACAAATTTGGCCATGCACGCGCTGGCAATATAGATGTGCTAAAAGAGCTAGGCGACAAGTATAATGTGCAATGTGTATTCGTCAAAAAGCTAAGCGATGACACTGGCTATATATCAAGCTCTCGCATCAGAAGTGAGATAGACACAGGGCATGTGAAAGATGTTAACAAGTTGCTTGATAGATGCTATTCGATTGATGGCAAAGTTGTGCATGGCGACGGCAAAGGGAAAGACTTCGGCTTCCCAACAATCAACATTGATACAGCAAACGATATTGTGCCAACTATTGGTGGGTATGCAACTAAAGTATTGATAGATAGTAAATATTATAACGCAATGACATATATCGGCACAAGGCCAACAGTTGATGGCAAAGATATGCGCATTGAAACAAACATCTTCGACTTCAACGAAGAGATTTACGGAAAAAATGTAGAAGTTTTCTTCATCGAAAAAATATCAGAGGAAGAAAAGTTCAAGAGTATAGAGGCGCTATGCCAAAGACTGCGTGAAACAGAAATTATCGCGCGTGAATTATTAGCAAATGTTACAATACATGGGGAAGTTTAATGAAAGTCAGCTACATTAGTTTAGGGTGTGCAAAAAACCAAGTGGATTTTGAATATTTAATAGGCGAGCTTAGCGCCGATGGGTTTGAAACAGAGCTAGACCCAGCAAAGTGCGATGCCGTTATCGTCAATACTTGTGGCTTTATTGAGCCAGCTGTTAAAGAGGCGATAGATAATATATTATTAATGGCTGAAACAATACCTCAACATGCAAAGCTTGTAGTTACTGGTTGCATGGCAGAGCGCTATAAGGCTGATATCCAAAGCGAACTACCAGAGATCGACTTCTTGACAGGCGTCGGCGACTTGACCGCAGCAGGCGACTACCTACGTGACCTTGCAAAAGTGCAAAAGCGCTCTAAAGGTAGCGAACGCATACTCGTTAACAGCCCATATTTTGCATTCATAAAGGTGTCAGAGGGATGTAACAATCGTTGCTCATATTGCACAATACCGTCAATCAGAGGCAACCTAAAAAGCAGAACGCCTGAAAGCATATTGACCGAGGCTAAAGAGCTAGTGCAAAATGGCGTGAAAGAAATAATCATTGTCAGCCAAGACACTACAAAATATGAAAAAGACTTAACTGGCGAAGTAGGGCTTGTTAAACTATTAACTACGCTCACAAGCGAGTTGCCTGATACTATGTTTAGGTTGCTATACCTCAACCCAGACGGCGTTACTGATGAACTTATAGAGTTTATCGCAAAAACTGACAACGTAATAAAATACTTCGAGATACCTGTTCAGCACGCAAGCGATAATGTATTAAAAGCGATGAACAGACATTCAAATAAACAAATGATTGTTGACACTTTCAATAAAATTAGGCAATCTATACCAGAAGCGTTTATTAGGACAACATTTATTGTTGGCTTCCCTACAGAAACGGAAGAAGATTTCCAAGAAGCTGTTGAGTTCTTAGAGCAACTTAAACCTGATTTTGCAGGTTTTTTCCCATACTACGAGGAAGACGGCACAAAGGCAGCTACTATTGTGAATGAAATACCTGAAAAGGTTGTTGCAAAACGCATTAAAAAGTTGCAAACTATCCAAAAACGCAATACTGTAGCTAGGTTGAAGAGCTTGAAAAAAAGCGAATTCTTATGCTTTGTAGACAAAACGAACGACGACTTCGAGTTTATCTTAGAAGGTAGAGCTTTATTTCAAGCGCCTGAAATCGACGGTAAACTATATGTTACTGACGGCATTGCCTCAAACGGCAGCGGTCCATATAAGTGTTTTATAAATAAAATAGCGTATCCTGATATCTATGTTACAATGGTTCAAGGTGAATAAATGATGAAAAATGTACTATTAATGCTTATATTAGCATCTACTTTGTTTGGCTGTGCAACGTCTATCGAAACTGAACGTAGCACTTTATACTACCGCGAACTAGGTGACCAACTATACAGCGAAGGCGAATATGGCGACGCATCAGAAGCATATGAGGAAGCACTACTCCGTGCTGAAACACCTGAAGATGCTGCCGAAATCCAGCTAGCACTTGCTAATAGCTATTACTTTGATGAAAAGTATAAAGAGGCTATCCCTGTTTATGAGGTATATCTCGATATCTACTCTGAAACAAGAAACGCTGCTCAAGCATATTTAAATGCAGGGTTGTCATACTACGAATTGAAGCCGTCTATTAAAAAAGATTCATCATTTTTAGTAAACACACAAAAATATTTAAACAACGCAATTGTTCGCGACCCTAACTTATTGACGCCTGAAGTATCAAAAATATTGGCAGAGATCAATGAAGCGCTTGCTGAAAAAGAGCTTATCATAGCAAAGTATTATGATAGAATATGGCAACCAGGCCCTTATGTTGAGCGCTTAAAGTATATCGTAAATAATTATGAAAACACAAAAGTTTATCCTGAAGCATTGGCTAGGTTGGCTATCCAGTTGGCAGAAGAAAACGATATAGAAGGTGCACAAAAATACTATGACCAGTTATTTATAATCGCACCGTCAGATAGAATAACTAGAAACGCACTTGATGCGATTAACGAAGCAAAAAATAAATAATATAAAAATTTGGAGCGACTTAAATGCTTGATGCAAAGTATATCTTAGGAAACCTTGAACGAGTTAAAGAAAAAACAAAAGCACGTAACTATGAGTACGATTTTGATAAATTAATAGCGCTTGATAACGAGCGTAAGACATTGTTGCTTGAAAGCGAAAAGCTTAAACAAGACCGCAACGAAATATCAAAACAAGTCGGCATGATGAAGCGTGAAGGTGGCGATACTACTGAATTGCAAGAAACAGTTAAAGAAATTGGTGTAAAAATTTCTGAACTAGATAAGTCACTTGCGACAGTTCAAGCAGATTTCAACGATATGCTTTTAACGCTCCCAAACGAAATTGATGACAACGTATCAGTAGGCGTTGATGAAAACGATAACAAAGTTATTAGAACTTGGGGCGAGCCTCGTGCATTTGATTTCGAGCCAAAGCCACATTGGGACTTAGGCACAGACCTAGGCATCATTGACTTTGAGCGTGGTGTGAAAGTTGCGCAAACAAGGTTCTCTGTTCTTGCTGGCATGGGTGCTAGGCTTGATAGGGCGATATCATCATTCATGCTTGATACGCACGCAAAAACAGGCTATACAGAGGTGTCAGTACCTTTACTTGTGAACCCAAACTCGCTACTTGGCACAGGGCAACTACCTAAGTTTAAAGACGAAGTTTTCCACTGTGAAAAAGATGAACTATACTTAATACCAACGGCAGAAGTTCCTGTAACTAACTTATATGCAAACGAAATTTTAGATTTAAAAGCTGGCACAATCAAACATGCTTGCCTATCTGCTTGCTTCCGTCGTGAAGCTGGCTCTTATGGTAAAGACATGCGCGGGCTTATCCGTCAGCACCAGTTTAACAAAGTTGAACTAGTAAAAATTTGTGAAGAAGAAAACTCTGCAAGCGAACATGAGCAACTAACACTTGATGCAGAAAGCATTTTACAAGCGTTGAACTTACCGTACAGAGTTGTTACATTATGTTCTGGCGATGTTGGTTTTTCATCTGCAATCACATACGATATCGAAGTTTGGCTACCAGCACAAGGTTGCTACAGAGAGATATCTTCATGCAGTAACTTCAAAGATTTCCAAGCACGCAGAGCGGGCATAAAATATAGAGGTGCAGACGGCAAACCAAAGTTTGCACACACAATAAACGGTTCAGGTTTAGCAGTTGGCAGAACACTTGTTGCAATACTTGAGAACTATCAAAACGCTGACGGCTCTATCACTATCCCTGAGGCGCTAAAACCATACATGGCTGGCACCGATAAAATAGTGAAAGGTTAGGCGACCTTAATGGCTATACTATATGTTGCTGGTGTTTCACTTTGTGATAACCCACGAGATTTATCTCCAAAAACTGTAAAAGTGCTAGAGAAAAGCGATGTGCTAATAGGCGAAGAGCGTAAAACTGTGCATCGCATTTTGTCGACTTTAGAAAATAGTGAAAAAGATTATCATTTATTGAATGAACACTCAACAGACGCTGATAGAAAAGAAGTTTTAGCAGAAGTAAAGCGTGTTGAGATAGCTGTGATGTTTTCAGATGCGGGCACACCTGCCATATCTGACCCTGATAGCAAGTTTATTGCAATGTGTCGTGAAAGCGGTGTTGAGGTGCGTTCACTTGCTGGGCCAAGCTCTATCACAACGGCTCTTTCAGTTTCTGGCATTGATTGCACGTCGTTCTTTTTTGCGGGTTTTCCACCACGTGAGCAGAAAAAAAGAGACGAGTTTTTTCAATCGTTAGAGGTGTGCAAACATGCAACAGTGTTTATGGAACGCCCATATGCGCTAACTGCTACACTTTCGCAAATGTCTTTCATAACAAAGAAAATCGCTATCTCTATTAACTTAGGTTATGAAGACGAAGTGAACGACTTTGACTATCCTAAAAACTTGCTTGCAAAATATGAGGGCAAAAAAGCTCCATTTATTATAACTGTTCCTAAAAGAGAAAAAGCTGAAAGAAAGTAGGGCTACCTTGATAGCCCTTTCAATAATCAGCTATTGTTCAATAACTCGATAGCATCTAACAAGCTTTGCTTTATCAGTATGTTATCTTGCTTTAGGTACTCTTCAAAAATATGCGGTATATCATCTTTTGTGCCGAGCTTACCAAGCAGATAGAGCGCATATAGTTTTGAATGTTCAAACGGTTTGTCAGAATTTATACATAGGTGGACGTACCTTAACAAGTTTTCATCTTTAACGTCGTACATAGATTGAAGAATAGAGAGATAATCCCAATCATTACTCAAGCAATTACTTTTTTTCCACTTGCTACTCAGTATGTTATCAAGTTGTGCATAGTCTTCTTTTGTGATAGTTGGGACATTTGCTTTAAAAGTATAGCCATCTGTTGAATAGTCAACTTTGCCTTTTGCGCGTGTTATTTTCACACCTTTGAATATGATATCAATACAACCGCCAGTAACTTGTATGCGAAAATGGTAGTGCTTTTTGCCTTTATGTTCTTTAATAGTTTCACGCAACAAGTTTGTATCTTTAAAGCGTCCGTTTAGATACTCCATGCTTGATTGAAAATGGTTTGCGTTAAAATACTTTACGCCTGTAAATGTCATAAAATATTTGCACTTGTCAGAGTATGCAAGATCAGGAAATGATAGGTTTTTATAGCGTTTCTTTTTACTCAATTCGTCAGCATCAATAGATGAGTGAATTGCGAGTGTGACTTTATCACGTGTTTGCGCATAATATTTATCTTTTGAGCCAAAAGAAATTTCTTTTATAACGCTATCGTGAAAGTAGTCACACCATAAAAACTTTTTGATAGTTTTATCATCTGGTAGTGAGATTTCATGAAGATATGAGTACATTTTCTAACCCCTATTTTCTATCGTGGAATGGACTTTTTGCTGAAACTGAAAGCGGTATTCCATAGACGATTTTTACATCTTCATCAAATAAACCTAAGCTTAAAACTGCTTTGCCAATTGTGTACATAATCCTGTTATCAACGTGGTGCAAACTAGCTATTGATACGGCAGAGCCAACGGCGATACCTAAATCACCCACGCTGAAGGAGCATAACGCACCAGCTTTTTTAGCTTCCGCACAGTTTGCAAATCCGCAGAAGCTACAAGGGTTTAAGCCTTGTGGTTTGTTGACAGCGCCTAGCAACACAACGCAGCTTGCACTATCTAAGTTGTTTGCATCACGTATGAATGATGGGAAGTTGAACTCCTTGCCCATTTCACGCATTTTGTTTGCGATAGCGTCTTTGTCGTCGCCGTCTATAACCATTGATACCATTGCATTTACACCCCTAGCTTTCGGTGCAGTTTTTGCTGCCGCCATCATCATTGATGCAATGTTTAGTATCGCTTTTTGTTCCATTTCGTTGTCTGTGTATTTCATAAATTATTCTCCGATTAAACTTTTTATAGCCTGCTCATAAAGTTTGATAGTTTCTTTTTGTAGAGCTTGCACATCGCTTGGATAGTTTTCGTTTACGCTCATATCTAGCAGCTTATAAAAACTTTTAATGTCGCCCTTGAAGTTGACGTTTTCATGAAATTGTTCATAAATGTCAACCAAAGGTTGCCCCAGGTATTCAATTTGTTTTCGGTGTGCTAACATGCTTGCATTTATAGCTTTTTCAGCAACTGTGAGGACTTCATGAGCAACTTCAAACATTGTGTCGTGAAAGCTTTTAGGCAAGTTTACTCCGCCATAGTTCATATCGCTACTGAAAGAATATACAACAGTGCCATAGTTTGTATAGCTTGCAATAGCGTTCATTTCATAGTTGTGGTTATCCATTATCATATACATTTGCGTGCTGCCTGGATAAACATCGTGTATGATGTGGTACGATAATTCTGGGTAAATTTTATGCAGTACAATTTGTGCATTTTTAGTATCAATCTGCATATTGTAGACGGGATATTCATTATATATTGAGCCAATAGTGATGTCATTTTCACCTGATTTATCAATGCTATAGCGTATAGTTAAATCTGCATTTATATCGCCTTGCCATGTGTAGTTATCGTTTGAATATTTATGTGTGTAGTACATTGGTGTCGTTTTCCCACCGCTATATTCTGCCAACGCAAAACCCTCGACATCATCATAATACACAAACTCTAGCCCTAAACCATATGCGTAGCCATCTCTACATTCGCCGTCCCACATTGCGTGGAAGTTGTTGCGAAAAGATAAGTATTCTTCATTAACATCAACGCTGCTGTATATTAAGCACGGCTCATTTCTGTTTATAGGTTGCACCCACTCTACTTTTGCAATGTATGATTGCTTAGTAGTGCTAAATTTTTTGATATATGGTTCATGCAGACTTGCAACTGTTTCATCTGAAACCATTTTTGCTTCTGGATATGCTAGATCAACTCTACTTGCACAGCCAAATAGTAACAATGTACTTAGTATTGCTAATAACATTTTCATATGGTTAGTCTACCTTGTTAGTTCATCAATGATATTGTTTGTTTCTTTTTGTAATTTTTGTGCGGTAGAGTCAAAATTAGAGTTTATGTCGATTTTTATGTTTTTGATTGTTTCTTTTGTTTCATCAAAACTTTCGATTTCACAAAAATATCTGTATGCTTGCACGTTAGTTTCAGCGATGTATTTATCACCATCACACACTCTTGCTTTATATTCTGCATGTTTCTGTACTGCTATTTCACGTGCTTTTAATGCCTCTTTTGCCATAGCGTTTACTTCTGCCCAGTATGTGTACATTGTTTCGTTGAACGTTATAGGGAAGTTTACATAATGCCCGTTGTTAACATAGGAGACTCTACCCTCATTTGAGTAGTTGGCAGTATATGCTTCATTGCTCGATTTATTTTGTACTGCTTGTATTAACGTTTCGTAAGCATCGCCTCCAACTAGGTTTGCTGTTAGGTATGTAAATTCAGGGTATATTTTTTGATGTACGATATATTTTTCATTTGTGCGTATTTCCATAAGTTTTGCAGGCCTTGTTTCATCATATGCGAAGTCGCCAAGCATGATTTCAACATCGCCATTTTCGTGGACTAATGATGCAACGAGTACACCTGTCATTAAATCTCCCTCTAGTGTGTATGCATCGAATGTTGAAAGTTGTTGATAGTATTTAGGTAGAGAGTTGTTACCAGCGTATTCAGCTAAAGTTGTTGCAATAAACTCAATAGTTATTGTGAACTCTCGTCCAAGTCCGTAAGCGTAGCCGTTTCGACATTCCCCGTCCCAATATGTGATAAAGCCAGGCGTTTCTGATATCTTTTCCATATCCTCTGTAACGCTACTGAATGTTAAGCACGCTTCTGTTTTGTTAGCTGGTTGTACCCACTCGTCTATGTATGGTATAGTTTCGGCTTGATGGTTGTTTGCAATCGTGAAAATGTCGCCATAGCTCTCCATTGGTAGCGATGGGTCGCTTAGTGTTAGTTTTGAGCTACAACCAAAGAGGGCAAGTGCTGCTATTGATAGTGTTAAAAGTTTAGTGAGTTTCATGTTTTCTCCCATTTGTAGATATTATTGTTGGAATATTATTGAACTAATTTATGCAAATTGCAAGGAAGAAAAGTGGGTAATGAAAAAAGCCCTCGTGATGAGGGCTTTATGTGTTTCAATGATTACTATCTGTTAGAACTTTCTATCTAGCAACATTTTTCTGATGCCAGCGATAGCTTTAGTTGGGTTAAGTTCTTTCGGGCAAGCCTCGATACAGTTAAGTATCGTGTGGCAACGCCATACGCCGTGTTTATCATCTAGCAATGGTAAACGCTCGTTTGCGCCTTCGTCACGGCTGTCGATTAAGTATCTGTAAGCACGTAGGAAAGCGTTTGGCCCTAAATATTCCTTATCATACCAGTAGCTTGGGCATGAAGATGAACAACAACCACAAAGGATACACTCATATAAACCATCGAGAAGTTTTCTATCTTCTGGCGATTGATAAATTTCTTTATCAGGCAGAGGAGAATGTCTGATGATGTATGGTTTCACTGTGATGAACTTGTTCATAAAGTCGTCGATATCGACAACTAAGTCACGCATAACAGGCATACCTGGTAATGGCTGGATAACTATGTGGTTTGTGCCAAGGTCTTCAACTTTAGTCATACATGCGAGCATGTTTACGCCGTTGATGTTCATGCCATCAGAGCCGCAAACACCCTCACGGCAAGAGCGACGGTAAGTTAAAGATGGGTCTTGTTCCCATTTTATCCTGTTTAATGCTGTAAGCATAAGCATACCAGGGCGGTCGATTTCAAGCTCATACTTTTGGTAGTAAGCTTGTTTATCTTTATCTGGATCGTATCTAAGTATTTCAAAAGTTACTGTTTTGCTCATATCTTTCGCCTTCCTTTCTTAGTAGACACGTGGTTTAGGTGGGAAGCTTTCAACTGTTAAAGGCTTCATCCTAACCGGTCTGTAAGTAATGTTGATATCTTTACCGTCGTTTGCAACAGTAACGTTTGTGTGTTTCAAGTAGTTTTCGTCGTCACGTTCTTGGTAGTCTTCACGTGAGTGTCCGCCCCTTGATTCTTTACGCAATAGTGCAGCTTTTGTAGCACACTTAGATACAAGTATCATGTTGTTAAGCTCAAGTGCTTCAACTAAGTCTAGGTTGTAAACGCTAGATTTATCAACAACTTTGAAGTCGTCCATCATGTCAGCTAACACGTCAAGCTCAGCCATAGCCTCAGTCATAAGCTCTTCAGTTCTAAACACGCCTGCTTTGTTTTGCATTAGTGTAGTTAGTTTTTCATGTGTAGGTCCGAAAGTGTTTTTACCGTTAGCGTTTGCGAATTTATTAAGCAACTCAACGCCATATGCACCAGCGTTTTCTGGTAGGTCAACAATGTTATTTTCTTTAGCATATTTTGCTGCTTGCTCACCAACTGTACGGCCGAAAACAACTAAGTCTAGCAATGAGTTAGTGCCAAGCCTGTTTGCGCCGTGTACAGAGTTTGCTGCACATTCGCCAGCTGCAAAGAAGTTTGGTACAACTTCTTCTGGGTTGTCGCCGTAGCCTTTGATAACTTGCCCTAGATAGTTCGTAGGGATACCACCATTTTGGTAGTGAGCAGTAGGCATAACTGGGATAGGTTCTTTAGTGCAATCAACACCAGCGAACACCATAGATAATTCGTGGATACCTGGGAGTTTTTCCATGATTGCGTCGTGCCCGATGTGGTCGATTTTTAAAAGAACGTGGTCTTTCTTAGGTCCAACACCGTTGCCAGCAAGAACTTCCTTAACCATTGAGCGTGAAATGATATCACGTGGTGCTAAGTCTTTGATAGTAGGTGCATAACGCTCCATGAAACGTTCACCGCTACCGTTTAATAATATACCGCCCTCGCCACGTACACCTTCAGTAATAAGGTTACC
>CAYJDR010000020.1:0-24516 GCA_964368965.1 uncultured Deferribacteraceae bacterium | reverse complement strand
TACCGTTTAATAATATACCGCCCTCGCCACGTACACCTTCAGTAATAAGGTTACCGTGACCATAGATACCAGTTGGGTGGAATTGGAAAAACTCTGCATCTGCCCAAGAGAAACCAGCACGTAATGCAAGTGCTAAGCCATCGCCTGTGTTGATGTGAGCGTTTGAGTTTGTTTCGTAAATACGGCAGTTACCGCCAGTTGCGAAGATGATAGATTTTGCATGGAACATGTGAAGTGTGCCATTTTGTAAGTCTAAACATAGTACGCCACAAACGTGATCGCCGTTTTTGATTAATTCTAGTGCTAAAAATTCGCTATAGAACTGTGTGCCTTGAGAAACTGCTTTTTCAAAAAGAGTTTGCAACATTGCATGGCCAGTTCTATCTGCAACGTAACATGCACGTTTAACAGGGCGCTTGCCATACTCAGCTGTGTGGCCACCGAAAGGACGTTGAGCAATTTTGCCTTCTGGAGTTCTGTTGAACGGTAGGCCGATATGCTCAAGCTCGATGATCATCTCAGGAGCTTTACGGCACATATATTCAGCAGCATCTTGATCGCAAAGGTAGTCACTACCTTTTACTGTGTCAAACATGTGCCAATGCCAGTTATCTGGCTCTAAGTTACCAAGTGATGCTGATATACCGCCTTGAGCACTGATTGTGTGGCTTCTTGTAGGGTAAACCTCTGATATAACAGCTGTTTTAACGTATTGAGATGCAACTTGAGCAGCATTTAAACCAGCCCCACCAGCACCAACAACAACGACATCATACTGATGAGTTTCAATATTGTTTATAGATATAGACATGTTGCCAACCTCTTAACTAAAATAACGTCGAGCCAAGGAAGAATAAACCTATACCCATGACCCAATAGAAAAATAATAATACTGCACGTTTGTTTAATGATGAAACGTAGTCGTCTGTAATCATTTTAAGACCGTTTACAGCGTGCCATATGCCAAAAGCGAGTATGTTGCCTAGTACGAAAGCTGTTATGCTATTTCCGTTCCCTGTGACCATATCAAAGAAGTGGTATAATATCATGAAAAATAGTACCACAGCAGATATTCGTTGCAATACCCATGAAAGAGTGCCAGTGTTGCCTGTGCCTTTATATTTAGTGTTAATCATGTTCACAGACCCCCTAAATAAGCTTTGTGAAACCATAAGCACTAAGTGCTACAGTTAAACCGACTACAACGTAGATATACTTCTTGAATACAGCACGATCGGCTGCGTTACACAGTTCCATAAGAATAATTCTGAAACCGTTCAAACCGTGACAAAAAATACTGAAAATTACAATGCCCTTAACACAAGTGTTTTGAACAATTGTAGGTAAAAATGGGCAAAAGCCAGACGAACCTAAAATGTGAAATACAAAATACATAACAAGTATAACGCCAGTTACTCTGTGAAGTAACCAAGCAACCATACCTGGGTGTTTTTTATACCCAACTTTTTTAGGATAGGATGTTAAATCATTTCTTGGCATAACTCTCTTACTCCTAGATTTATTTAAGCTAGTGAATATTTATCCACAATGTAATATATAAAATATTTAAACGGGGTTTGTCAATGATTATATTATTAATTATCAATCTAGCCTTAAATTAATATTGTGTTTTTACAAATAATGTTAGTTTAATATTCAAAAGTGTAGTAAAAGTTAAAATTAAAACTTATAATAAACTGTAGGGTAATGGTTATTTGCTGCTAAAAATAAGTGCTTCGAAACGTTTTAAATCAATGTTCGTATTCTTCCAAATTTGCTTATCTAACCCAGCTTTTTCACATGTGTTTGACAGGAACTCGTATTTATCCCAACCATATTCAGTTGCAACTTGTGGTAGTAAAACGCCACGGTTGCCTATATATGATACATGCAATCCGTCACGACCGACAACTATGTCATCAACAGTAGCGTCAATCAATGGTGATAAAATCGTTATTTCAATGGACAGTGAATGCGCTTCAACAACAGAAACAGGGCGAAAGCGATTATCTTCAAACGCTGCCATGCATGCGAGTTCGCTGATTGTTTTTTCAAGTGGTGCAACGCCCTCCATGAAGCCAATACACCCACGCAATCTGTCATTTATTTTTAATGTTACAAAAGCGCCAACTTCGATATTAAGCACATCATCATCTGGGCGAGCTAATGTTGAAGTAGCTATAGATAATTTACTAAATATAGAATGCTTCGCAAGTGAAAGTAAGTATGTTTTTGTTGTGTTTTCGATATTAAAACTCATTTCGCCCTCCGTATGTTGATAAATTGTTGAAAACTTTTAAACAAGAGTGAACGTAAAATCAAGGTTACATGACTGTGGATATGTAAAGTTTTTTATTATCAATGACTTAATGCATAACAGCCTTGAAAGCTTGATTTTATGTTGTCAAGAACTATTTTAAAATATAATTGATGATAACATGTTGATAACTGTGTAGCAAGCGAATAAAACCCACTACTGTAAAGGGATAAAGCATACTGCTTATTTTTTAAGCAGATGAAAATAACTGAAAGCAAAGTGGTTAGCGGGTACTGACAAATGTTTGAAATAATCTTGACATGAATTTATTTATATTATAATATGAATAAATAAGCAGTGGGTAATTGTTACAACTATAGAATGAGTGCATAATTTGGGTTGCGTATGTCAAACAAACCAGAAATGATAACTATAGGAGGGCAATATGCATAAAACATTAATTCCTTTCGTAATTTTTATAATACCTGTAGTTGTATTGCTTTCTTTATTATGAATTACACAGAAAGAGTGCAAGTTAACCAATAGTGAAAATAATAGACAACCTAAATTATAGCGATAAGGCTAGCAGTTTATACTGTTGGCCTTTTTTTTCATTAAATACTTATAGATGTTATCAAATTTGACAAAATAATTTATAACTATTTGAGAATTCAGCACCCATTGTTGATAACTTGTTGAAAACTTTCTACACCTAACTATATATAAAATAAGAAGAAAAAATTTGTAAATAAAAAAATGCAATATTATCAGTGGTTTATAAAACAAGCTCTTTAAGCCTTGATTTTGTGTTGTCAAGATATTTTTTTAACAATTAATGATGATAACTTGTTGGTAACATCATATGATAACGCTTGAAACATAGAAGACTGTAACGTTTATATGCTGTTGCTTAAAAAATAGGCAGATTAAATAAATATTTTTTATAGTTTGTAATTTCAAATTTGAACATCTAAATATCACTTTTAATTTATTAATGTGTGTGCTACATTTGCAGTAGACTATATAGAGGTTTTGGCGATGAGTATTGTTGCAATAATTACGGCTCGTGCAGGGTCGAAGCGTATCCCTAATAAGAATATTAAAAACTTTCTTGGCAAACCGATGATAGCTTATGCTATTGAAACGGCTATCGAAAGTGGCATTTTTGATGAAGTGATGGTGTCGACTGATAGCGAAGAGATTGCAGAAATTGCGAAAGTTTATGGTGCAAAAGTGCCATTTATGCGCAGTGAAGCAACAGCTAATGATTATGCAACGACTTTAGATGTTTTGCTTGAAGTTGTTGCTACTTATAAAGCGCAAGGTGTCGAGTTTGATGAGTTGTGTTGTATATACCCATGTGTGCCGTTGCTACAGGCAAGTTCGCTGAAAGACGCATATAGCAAATTTCAAGGTGAAGATTTTCTTATGCCTGTTTGTAAATTTCCTGCACCTCCAGAGCGAGCACTTCAAATAAAAAATGAAAAACTTGTAGTGTGCGATGAAAAAAGCTTTCAAATGCGTTCTCAAGACCTACCTATTAAATACCACGATGTCGGCATGTTTTATTTCGCAAATACTTTAGCATTGCTTGATCGTAAAAATCTAGCACTAGGTGCAACCCCATACATCATAAACGAGTGGGAATGCCAAGATATTGATAATATTGAAGATTGGGACGTTGCAGAAGTAAAATACCTAGCAATAAAAGAGCGTATGAAATGCAGTTCAAAATAGGGCTAAAGTTATGGTCAAGCAACGCAGAAATTTTCAGAAAGGAAGCTGTCAGGCTATACAATGAAGGTGTATACGATTTTATTGAGTTGATGGTTATACCTGACACGCTAGATACACTTGACAAATGGGCTGAACTTAATATTCCATACATTTTGCACAATCCGCACTATAGCCAAGGCTTCGACTTCTCAAATATAGAAAAACGAGAGTATAATAGAAAGATTTACGAAAACACAAAAAGATTTGCAGATAGGCTAAATGCAGATAAAATAGTGTTCCATGGTGGTATCGGTGGCGATATCAACGAAACTGTTATACAGCTTCGCGAGCTTAGGGAACCACGTGCGTTGATTGAAAATAAACCACTCGTTGTAAGGGGCGATAAATTTGTCGGTATGCATTGCATAGGTGCGAGAATTGAAGAAATTAAATTCATAATGGATAGCACAGGTTGTGGGTTTTGTTTAGATTTTGGGCATGCGATATGTGCGGCTAATGCGTTAGGTGTCGATTATAATGAGTTTTTAGATGAGCTTATTGAATTGGAGCCTGATATGTACCACTTGACAGATTTAGACGACATAACATCTATTTACGACAGCCATACGCATTTAAACCATGGTGTGTTGGATATTGTAAACATGATATCAAAAACAGATAATGGTAAGTGCATCACATTTGAAACCGAAAAAAGCTATAATGACAATCTTAGTGACTTTGAACAGGAAATCAAATGGTTGAAAGGAAATATAAAATGAGCAAAACTTTTATAATTGCAGAAGTGTCTGCTAATCATGCAGGTGATAAAGATATAGCTAAGCGTATCATCAGTATAGCTAAAGAGTGCGGTGCAGATGCTGTTAAAATCCAAACATACACGGCTGATACACTAACTATTGATTGTAAAAGCGATATTTTTCTAGTGAAAGCTGAAAGCTGGAAAGGGCAATATCTATATGACCTATACAAGCAAGCCTATACCCCTTGGGAATGGCAAGCAGAGCTGAAAGCATATGCTGATGAAATAGGGATAGAGTTGTTCTCAACCCCGTTTGATAAATCATCTGTAGATTTTTTAGAAACTTTAGATGTCGCAATGTATAAGATTGCATCATTCGAGGCGATTGATTATCCATTAGTTGAATACGTGGCATCAAAACAAAAGCCTATGATTATATCAACTGGTATTTCTAGCCTTGATGAGATTGAAGAAGTTATCAATGTTTGTAAGTCTGTTGGTAACGATGATATAACGATATTGAAGTGTACATCATCATATCCTGCGACATTGTCAGAGATGAATGTATCAACAATAAAAGATATGGTGAAACGTTTTGCACCACTTGGTGTAAAGGTTGGGCTATCTGACCATTCAAAATCAGTAATACCCGCCGTGACAGCAGTAGCTCTTGGCGCAACAGTTATTGAGAAGCACCTAATGCTTGATGATGCACCAGCAAGTGCTGATAGTGTATTCTCACTCACGCCAGACATGTTTAAAGATATGGTGAATGCTGTCAGAGATGCAGAGAAGGCGCTAGGCGAAGTTACGTATACATATAACGAAAGCAATAGAGCATTTGCTCGCTCCCTATTTGCTGTTAAAGATATAAAAGCTGGCGAGCAGTTGACAGAAAAAAATATACGCTCAATCCGCCCAGGGCAAGGGCTACACCCTAAGCATTACAATGAAGTGTTAGGCAAAGTAGCAAGGGTTGATATAGAGCGTGGCACTCCGCTTAGTTTCGAGGTTATTGATGAAAACTTTTAAAGTATTGATATTGTTGCTTATCTCAAGCGTTGCTTATGCAGAGGTGTTCCCGCCATACTATTTCTCTGCCAATGTTGAGAACATGATAAATGAAAAAACAGATGCAGAATTGCTAGAGAAATATGTCACAATGGATTACTTCTCGCCTAAAGTTCAGTTTATTGATAACAGAACCTTGACAGACGGTGACATGAAAAAAGTAATGGACAACCGCAATGTTGGTGAAATAAAAGATAACGCAGAAGTTGGTTATGCGTTTACGAAAAAGTCTACTAACATGAAGATGTTGCCAACGAACAGCATGTTCCAAAAATCTGCTGGCTCAGACTTTGACTATAACCAATACACAAGGCTAGGCGCATTCGCTCCGCTGATTATATTGCATAAATCTAGCGATGATAAATTTCTATACGTACAAGCAGACCACATGCGTGGCTGGGTTGAAGTTGCAGATGTCAATATTGTCGATGCTAATAGCTTCACAAAATATTTTTCACTACCATATTTACAAGTGGTAGCTGATGATGTAGTTATAGGTGGCACTACCTATAATATTGGCGATAAAGTTCCGCTAATTAGTAGCAATGGAGATACATTCTTAACATTTACACCAATGCTAGAAACAGCTGAAGCAATGAACGCTGGCGGCGGATATGAGCAAGGCACACAAAAATACTCAGATGATATGATGAAGTATATGATTAGTGGTTTACTAGGTGTCCCATACGACTGGGGCGGTAGGTTAGGCGACCGCGATTGCTCTGCGTTCGTGCGTGATTTATGGCTTGTGTTCGGTGTAGATTTACCACGCAACACAGGGCTACAGGTTCAAGTAGGCAAAGAGCTAATCGGTAAACCAGAAAGCAAAGCAGAATTCTTTAAAGTATTAGATGATGCTAAACCATTTAAGACGCTTATATTCTTCAACGGACATGTTATCATGTACGGCGGTAAAGCAGGTGGCGACTACATAATTTTCCATGCAGTAAGCAGGTTAAAAAACGATAATGGCGATATTGAAGATATTTCAAGTGTCGTTAAGCAATATTTAAAGAAAGATGGTTTCACAGGTATCTGGGAACGTGTGGTGAAAGTTACAGATATATCTGGATTGATGAAGTAGGTGCATTATGGGGCAGATTAAGGATAGCTATCAATGTTCGTTAGTTCTCACGCATGATTTAATGGGTGGCAAGTGGAAGCTGCGTGTTTTATGGCATATAATTAATGGTGACAATCGGTTATCACTATTGCAAAAAAATATCGAAGGCATAACTCATAAAGTTTTAATACAGCAACTGAGAGAGCTTGAAGAGTGTGGCATAGTTGATAGGGTAGATTATGACGAGATGCCTAAAAGGGTTGAATACTCTATATCAGATAAGTATAAAGAAATTATTCCAATCATAGACCATATTTGTAGCTTTACAAAAAGCTATGCATCGCGCAACAATATAACAGTGAAAGACTAGCATACGCACAAAAAAGTGCGTTATTGTCTTATTATTTTTTTTGGTTTATGTTGTACCTACAAACAATATAAATCATGGAGGAACTGTTATGAGTAGATATCCAAGAGCCTTTTCACACATAGGTCTATCAGTACCAGAGCTTGAGAAAGCAGTAAAATTTTATGAAGAAGTTATGGGGTGGTATGTTGTAATGCGCCCTACAGAGATCGCAGAAGAAACAGAAAGCGCGATAGGAATTATGTGCCACGATGTATTTGGTGGTGGCTACGAAAGCTTTAAAATCGCACACATGGTTACAAGCGACGGCATAGGAATCGAAATGTTTGAGTTCAAACAAAACGATAAAGAAAAACAACCATTTAAATACCACAACACAGGCATGTTCCACTTTTGCGTGCAAGACCCAGACTTAGAAGGCCTAGTAGCAAAAATAGTTGAGCACGGTGGCAAACAAAGGATGCCAATCAGAGAATACTACCCAGGTGAAAAACCTTATAGAATGTGTTATGTTGAAGACCCATTCGGCATAGTATTTGAAGTATATTCACACAGCTATGAAGTAACATACTCAAAAGGCGCATACTAAAAAACTCAAAGCACTTATTACAAAAGTAGTAAGTGCTTTTTTTATTAATCTAAGTTGTTAATAGTTTTTCAAACAATCACAACGATATCAAACCATAAAACCACATCAAAAAATATAACCAAAAATACACAGTTTTACATTATTTACTAAGAAAAACCTTAGCAGATAAACATTTTCTTAGCTAAGAAAAACTTATTGACTTTGTTTTTATTAGTGTATAGTGTCTGAAAAGGAGATAATTTATGAGCATGAATACGAACGTATGTGATTTTGACGGAATTTGCCCTTGTAATGAGGAATGTCCACAGTTAAATGCATTGAAAATGATTGGTGGTAAGTGGAAGTTGCCGATATTGTGTGTGATAGCTTCATATAGTAGTGCTAGGTATAGCTTGCTTATCAAAAAGGTGCAGGGGATAACAGACACAATGCTTGCATCGACATTGAAGGAACTTGAGAAAACAAATATGGTAGAGCGTGTGCAATATAACGAAATGCCTATCAGGGTTGAATATTTTTTAACCGAGAAGTCAAAAGCCGTTATACCATTATTAGCTCAAATTGGTGAATGGGAAGTTAATTTTAGAAATAAATAACAACATTGAATAGAGCATATATGGAGGAGAATTAATATGGCTATTTTAGGAATTTCAGGAAGCCCTGTAAAAAACAGTAACACAGATAGGTTGGTGAAACATTTTCTTGAGTCAACAGGCGAAGAATATGAATTTATCAAACTTAGCGACTACAACATCAAACCTTGTAGAGCTTGTTTAGCGTGTGCAAAAACACGTACATGCGTACAGAAAGACGATTTCAAACCTTTCGAGGATAAGCTTAGGAACGCAGATGCGATTGTTGTTGGTTTTTATACACCATTTGCGATGGTTGATGCATTCACAAAAACATTTTTAGAGCGTACATATCCGTTGCACCACAATATCGAAATGCAAGGCAAATATGTTGCGACAATTGGCTCAGCAACTGCACCTATGCCACTTGATGGTGCTCACATGGGTATGGCAAGCACATTTGTTATGGAGCGCATGATGCACGTTGGCAATATCAACATACAAGGCTCGCTACCTTGTGCGGTATGTGGGCAAGGTAACGAGTGTCCTCATGGGTTCTTGAAGATGATGTACGGGCCAGATGCAACTGACGGCACGCACCACTGCATAGCTGTTGAAACACAACCAGCATGGGCAGAGGCAGAAGCGATGGCAAAGCACATGGGTAACTGCATTAGAGGTACAGAGGAGTTTAAGCCAAGCGAACTAGCTCAACAAATCATGGCAATGTTTGCACAAATGCAACAAGGGTAACCATGAGCAACTTTAAAATTAATTCATTTGCATATAGTCCAACTGGCTCAACTGCAAAAATTATAGAGATAATATCTGGCAACTTTGCTAGCTCACAGTTTACAGATGTAACAATGAGTGGTGTTGAAAAACAGTTTGATGATAACGACTTAGTTATAATCGGCGTGCCATCTTATGGTGGCAGAGTGCCAAAGGTTGCGCTTGAAAATATTAGCAAATTAAAGGGCAATAACACGCCTGTAGTTTTAGTTGTTGTTTATGGTAACCGCCATTATGATGATACATTGTTAGAGCTTAAAAACATTCTTGCAGAGCGAGGTTTTATAACTATCGCAGGTGGTGCATTTATTGCACAGCACTCACTTGTGGCTAGCGTTGCTGCAGGTCGCCCAGATAGTAATGATATCGTGCTTATTAACCAATTTGCAAAGGATGTCGAAAGTAAAATTGCTAACGCTACAGAGTTTGTATCTATTGATATGAAAGGCAATATGCCATATAAAAAATATGAAGGGATACCGTTAAAGCCTGTTGTGAAAGGTGATTGCAACAAGTGTGGAAAATGTGTGAGGGAATGTCCTAGTAAAGCGATTGATGAAAACATTAATCTCGATAAAAAGTTATGCGATTCATGTATGAAATGTATTTCGGTTTGTCCGAAGGATGCACGCAAAACTAATTGGCTTTTATCGCTTATTTTAGGTAAGATGTTAAAAGGCATGACTAAAGAAGTGAAACAACCAGAAACATTTATCTAGCACTATTATATGATGATTAAAAAAGGGGGCGATTAAGCCCCCTAAATTTTTATAAATTTTAACAATTGTCTAATAGCACATGCGTTCAACTAAAAGGAGGTATCCCTTCTATATTTTCTCGCCAGATGCTATAAGCTTTTGTGCAAACTGTTTCATTTCCACGCATATTTCATAGTCGTACATGTCTTTGAAGTCTTCTGCTGTTTTTGCGCCCATTAATAGATCGTACATGTCGTTATCAAACATTTCTGTTAGCAACTTGTTTAATCTTTCTAGCTTTTCATCGTTGTATTTATCTTTAACGACGTCGGTTGCAAAGCGCTTCATGATTTCTTCGTTTTCAAGCATAGCACGCCTTGCACATTGGAAGTATGCTTTTTTGTATAGAGCGTTTTCCATTATGCTTTTGCGTTTGTAGCCAGTTCAACACCGATGTTGAAAGCTGTTTCGTTAGTTTGCTCTGTGCCTTTTGGAACCATTGATAAAACTGATTTCAAAAGCACTTCACGTGGTAGTATACCGCCTATTTCGTTCACAACTGCAAGTGTAGCTATGTTAGCAGAAAGCGATTTACCTAGCCTTTCAGTAACTGTTTCGATGATAGGTAGGCTGTAAACTTTTTGTGATACTTTAGAAGTATCAGGAACAAGCATGCTATCAACGATAACAACTGCATCATCTTTTAAGTCGTTTGAGTATTTTTCAAACGATACTTGCGTTAATGCAACAAGCATATCTGGTGCTGTAACTTTTGGGTAGTTGATTTCCTCAGTAGAGATGATAACTTCTGCCTTGCTTGCACCGCCCCTAGCTTCTGGGCCGTATGATTGGCTTTGTATTGCGTTTTTGCCGCCGTCTAGTGCAGCTGAGCTAGCTAAGATAATACCAGCTGTGATAAGCCCTTGACCGCCAGAGCCTGATAGTCTAATTTCGTGTCTTGACATATTAATGCTCCTTATTTCGTAAGCCCAACGGCTTTGTCGTAGTGTTCGATATATTCTTGTTTAGTAGTGTCGCAGTGTAGTACGCCTGTGATGATTTTGCCTTGCAATTCGTCAGCAGACATAGTTTTTGCTTTTTCAACGCTAACTGCATTATCTTTTTGCCATAGTAACATATCAACTGGTTCACGTAGGCCGTTTTTACGTCCAAAACCTGTCGGGCAACCAGCGATGATTTCAACAACTGACATACCTTTATGCTCTAGTGCTTGTTTGATAAGTTTTTCCATAGGGATAGCGTGGTAGCTAGTAGTTTTTGCAACGAAAGTAGCACCAGCACCGATAGCAAGTTGAGCGATATCGAAGTTAGGCTCAATCATACCCATAGGGGCAGTAGTAGCTTTTGCACCTTGTGGAGTAGTTGGCGAGTATTGACCGCCAGTCATACCGTAGATATTGTTGTTGAAAACAAGTACAGTCATGTTCATGTTACGTCTGCATGCGTGGATGAAGTGGTTGCCACCGATAGCGCTCATGTCACCGTCACCGCCCATAGCGATAACGTTTAGCTCAGGGTTGCCAAGTTTGATACCCGTAGCAAACCCAAGGCTTCTGCCGTGAGTTGTGTGGATAGTGTTGAAGTCAACGTATCCAGGTAGACGGCTAGCGCAACCGATACCAGATGCAAGCACGATGTTATCTTTTTCCCAACCTAATGAGTCGATAGCACGTAGCATAGATTTGAATATGATACCATAGCCACAGCCAGGGCACCATATGTGAGGCAATCTGCCTTTTCTAATATATTGATCGTAATTGAATGACATCTTAAAATCTCCCTATACTAACTTTTTCACTGCATCAGCGATTTGTGCAGGGTTGATAGCTTCTGAGTCTACACGTTGTACGCCAACAACTGGGCATTTGCCTTTTGCAAAACGTTCAACTTCGAGTATGATTTGACCAAGGCTAAGTTCTGGCACAACAAACCCTTTGATACCTTTGTTTGCGAAGAACTCGATATCTTTGTGAGGGAATGGCCATATAGTTAACGCTTTGATTAAGCCAGCTTTAACGCCTTCTTCACGTAGTTTCAGTACAGCATCTTTCGCACTTCTAGCAGAGCTACCGAAAGCGAAAATGATAACATCTGCATCATCACACATGAATTGTTCAGTTTTAACGATATCGTCGTAGTTTGCTTCAACTTTTCTGATAAGTCTAATTTCTTCTGACTCGATAAGCTCAGGCTTAGCTGTAGGGAAGCCGCTTGCATCATGGTTTAGACCAGTGACGTGATAGCGATAACCCTCGCCAAAGTTTGCCATTGGTGGAACGTCGCCTTTAGATGAGTCATATGGCAGATACTCTTCAGGTGAGCAAGATGGTTTTTCTCTATTGATTATTTCAAGCTCGCCTTCTGCTGGGATTTCTATCGCCTCACGCATGTGGCCGATGATTTCATCAGTCAACAAGATAACAGGCATACGATATTTTTCAGCTAAGTTGAACGCTCTAACTGTTTCTGTAAATTGTTCTGCAACAGTAGATGGCGTAAGTGCGATACATGGGTGGTCGCCGTGCGTACCCCATTTTGCTTGCATAACATCAGACTGACCAGGGCCAGTAGGTGTACCAGTAGAAGGGCCACCACGCATAACGTTTACGATAACGCATGGGATTTCAGTAATATATCCATAACCAAGGTTTTCCATCTTTAATGAGAAACCAGGGCCACTAGTAGCTGTAAGCGATTTCCTACCAGCTAGTGAGCCACCGATAGTAGCTGCCATAGCGGCGATTTCGTCTTCCATTTGTATAAATCTGCCACCGTTTTTTGGTAGCATTGCAGCAAGCCTTTCTGCCACTTCTGTAGAAGGGGTGATAGGGTACCCTGCGAAAAACTTGCAACCTGCATATATAGCAGCGTGTGCAACGGCGTCGTTGCCTTGTAAAAATAATTTTTGTTTAGCCAATTTAATCACCTACCACTAAATTCTAGTAACTGATATTGCGAAATCTGGGCACCTAAGCTCGCAAGCCATGCAACCAGTACACTTTTCAATATCTTCAACATATACTTTAAAATTTTTCAGAGCTAATGCTTTAGTTGGGCATAGCTTTACACAGATGTCGCAACCTTTGCAACGTTCTTCGATAATCTCTATTTTAGCTTTCGCCATAATAGTCCCCCTAGTTGAACTTTGAGTTATCACTATACGCTTTTTTTTACAGGTTTCAAGTAAAATCTTATAAATGCGAAAATATATTTTTTTCTTACGGCAATAAGTCTTTTAATGACAAGCAAAAATGTATTTTTACTTAAAAATACGCTGTTTTAAAGATAAGTGTTTTGTTTTTTTCAATATTAATGTATATTACATCTGTCCGTGTGGTACATGGGCAAAATAATATATGAGGAAAACTAATGAGCTATCCAAAAATCATACAAGGTGGTATGGGTGTTGCGGCTAGCGATTGGTGTTTGGCAAAGGCAGTTTCTATGGCTGGTCAACTAGGCGTTGTGTCTGGTACTGCTCTTGATACTGTTATGTCGGTTAGGCTTAGGCTTGGCGATGTGCAAGGGAACATCCGTCGTGGGTTACAGAACTTTCCTGTAAAAGAAGTAGGACAAAAAATCATTGATAAGTTCTATAACACTACAGAATCACTAAGTAGAAAATTAAAATATGAAATGCACTCTGTAAAGTCAGACAGTAAAATGACTGACGAAAAGGAAGATGAAATCGTGGCGGCAACGTTCACGGAAGTCTATCTTGCAAAAGAGGGGCATAAGGGCATAGTTGGTATCAACTTGCTAGAGAAAATACAGCTTCCAAACATCGCTGCAATATACGGCAGTTTGTTAGCTGGAGTTGACTATATCATCATGGGTGCGGGCATTCCTCGTGACTTCCCAGCAATCATTGAAGATTTAGTCGAACATAAACCTGTTGAGTATACACTTAGCGTTGCTGGCGCAACTTCTGATGATAAATACACGTTGAAGTTCGATCCTAGCCGTTATGGGCTTACACATATGAAGTTGAAAAAACCTAAATTCTTAGCGATTATTTCATCTAACATATTAGCTCTTACATTGGCGAAAAAGTCGAAAGTTAAGCCTGATGGCTTTATTGTCGAAACGGCGATCGCTGGCGGACATAACGCTCCTCCACGTGTGCAAGGTGTGCTAAATGATAACGGCGAGCCAATTTATGGTGATAAAGACGTTGTAGATTTAGTGAAACTGAAAGAACTTGGGCTACCATTTTGGTTGGCTGGTGGTTATGGCAGAAAAGGTATGGTGCAAGAAGCATTAGATAATGGTGCAGAGGGTGTGCAAGTTGGTACAATTTTTGCATTATGTAAAGAGTCTGGCATGAGGGAAGATATTAAAAAGCGTGTGCTTGCAGAAGATCCAGTTATTAAAACTGATCCGCTAGCATCGCCAACGGGCTACCCGTTTAAAGTTGCACAAATGAAAGGCACAGTTGTTGACCCAGAAGTTTATGCGGCTAGAAAGCGTGTGTGTAACATTGGTATGCTTCGCACAGCTTATAAGAAAGACGATGGCTCTCTTGGCTTTAGGTGCGGTGCAGAAAAGCCAGAAAACTATATTGCTAAAGGCGGTCTAGAAGAAGAAACGGTGGGCAGATGTTGCTTATGTCATGGGCTTTTATCGGCCGGTGGTTTAGGGCTTGAGATGTCTAACGGTGAGGTTGAACCACCTATAGTTACAATGGGTGATGATTCTCATTTATACGCTGGTAGGGAATACGGCTTTACGGCAACAGATGTGATAGATGAACTTTTAGAAGGCGTAAAAGCTTAGATAATAAGAAAGGGGCAAAGAAATTTGCCCCTTGTTTTTTGTTTAAGTTACTTAACTAATGGAAGCCCGTCTTGCATCCACTTGATAACGCCACCTTTAACGTCATAAGTGTTATTGAAGCCCATTGCGTTCATTATCTTCTCTGCTTGTCCGCTTCTGTTATCTGAGCGACAGAAAAGTACATATGTTTTAGACTTATCTAGTTTTGCGATTTGCTCTTTGAAGTCTTTACTGTAAAAGTCAATCATTATAGCGCCTTCAATATGGCCAGATTTAAATTCTTGTGGTGTTCTTACATCTATCAAAACTACTGATGGATCTTTTAAAATTTCTAGTGCTTGTTTGCCTGTAATGTCTTTTGCGTGAGCTACAGCCGAAAACATTAGCACTGATAATAATGCTAACAACATTTTTTTCATAAATTCCTCCACTAAATTTTATTTGTTAAAATCAGCCTGACTGCTTCTAGCAAGTTTGCTGCAACTGCATCAGGTTGAACTTTCCAATTTTGTGATTTATTTAACAAGTCGCCTTTGCCATAACCTGTTTCAACCATTATAGTTTTTGAACCAACTGCATGGCCAGCCATAATGTCTGAGTGTTTGTCGCCAACGAAGTAAGTTTTAGATTTATCAATCGGGAAGTCTTTCATCGCTTGCTCAGGCATGCCAGCTTTTGGTTTTCTGCATTCGCAATCGCCTCTAAATTCCTCAACTTTAGCATTCACATCATGTGGGCAATAGTATAAACCATCTATCACAGCGCCTTGTTTATCTAGCTCGTTATTCATTTTTTCATGTAGTTTATTCATTGTTTCTACATTAAAAAAGCCACGCCCAAGGCCTGATTGGTTAGTGATTACAATTACAAGGTAGCCGTTATCATTAAGCATTTTTATAGCTTGCGCTGCAAATGGATACAACACAAAGTTGCTAGTATCGTTGATATAGCCTGCGTCGTAATTTATTGTGCCATCTCTGTCTAAAAATACTGTTGGTTTAAGTGACATATTCACACCCTCTGTTGTTCTTGTTTATTTAAAATATCAATTATTGTGTTTTCAGCTATTGTGCATGCGTTTGCGATTGTCGTGTCAATCTCGTTAAAGAATTGGTCAAAGTTGCTGTCATTATTTTCAGTAAATATATCGCTAATATCTTCGACAACTGTCGCAACCTTATGTTCAACAGCAATATCAACGACATCTTGAAAACTGTGCGTATATTTTCCAACATACACGTGCTTACGGAATTGTGATGCTTCATATATATTATGCCCGCCGATATTGACGAGTGAGCCGCCGATAAAAATATTAGTAGCATGTGCATAAAGTCGCTCAAGTTGTCCGAAAGCGTCCACTAATACAACTTCGCCAGAGAAGTCGTTTTCAGAAAATTTGCTAGTTGTGTAGCCTAGCTTTTGCGCAACTTCGATGATTTCGTCAGTGCGCTTTATGTGCCTAGGTGCAATAACGATTTTATCATATTTGCGCGATTGTTGTTTATATGCTTTTAATATTTGCTCCTCTTCACTTGCATGTGTTGAGGCGATGAAGAAATAGTTTTTCAGCTCATCAATTCGTTGCATGTCTTCAATATTTTTACGTGATTGGAACTTGATGTTGCCAGCAAATTGTATGTTCTTATCGCCACCGATGATACTTTTGAAGCGCTCTGTATCAATTTTACTTTTAGTAAGTATCGTGTTGAATTGCTTTAAAACTCCACCAAATATAAATGAAAAACGTTTATAGCTTTTCATAGTTTTGTCAGATATTCTAGCGTTTATCATGATTAATTTAGCTTGCTTAGCCGCTGTATATATCATGTTAGGCCAGATTTCCGTATCAACCACAACGAAAACTTTTGTGCCCATAAGTGTCATGATGTGCGCAATAGCTAGGTGGTTTTCAAGCGGAATAAGGAACGCTTCATCAGCTTTAATATAGTTGATAGCCTCCGCCCTGCCAGTTTGCGTAAATGTTGAAACTACTATTTTATAGTCAGGTTTTTCTATGCGAAGTCGATCAATGATTGGTTTAATGCTCCGCACTTCGCCAACGCTAGCTGCATGGAACCATATTGACTGTTTATAAGGTGCATCATTAAGTTTAACTATTCCAGCACGCTCAGCAAAGTGCAAGTGGTCGCCTTTCTTTTTAAGCAAGTGATATGCGATGGGTAACACTATCGGCAACAGTATGTATAGTAGTAGTCTATAAAATATTAGTAGAAAATTCATTTGTCATTTTTTCCATTTCTTTTTGCATGCGCTCGGTATCATCTGCAAGCACTTGCTCGCTACAATCGTCAGATACGTGCATAGGGTCGCTCAAATATACGTCAATTTTTGCAAACGGTAGTGGTAGCACAAACCTATCCCAGCTATTAAACCTCACACGCCATTTTACGTTAACAACAGCATTAATAATAACGCAATCGAGTTGCTTAGCTATGAAAACTGCGCCATTTTTTGCAACGTGTCTTGGTCCAAGTGGGCCGTCAATGGTAACAGCGCAAGGTGATGAATTTTGTTTAGCAAGTTTGATAGCGCCGAGTGCTGCCTTTATACCCATGCGTGTGGACGAGCCACGCCCAACATGGAAGCCCCACCTTTTTAATATGTAGGTGATATATGAGCCATCTTTTGAATCTGATGCGATAGTCACAAAGTTTTTATCTTTATGGCTGAACGTAAGTGGTACTAGTTGGTCATGCCATAGTGCGACAACAACTTTTGTTTTGTTGTCGAGCAATCCCTTTAGGTGTGAGTAGTTGTGTAGTTTAAATCGCCATGTTTTGCAATATAGTGTAACAGCATGGTATATTATGGTTGATATAATCTTATATTTTAGTTTCATAAACTAAGTGTATATATCATTTACAAATAAATCAAACAATTTTGTTAACTTTAGCAAAAAACAATGGAATATCTATAAAATATTTGTTAATATAGCGATGTTTTTCAATGGAGGAATTAAATGTCACAAATAATAGAAGCAACAACGATTGTTGCTGTCAAGCGTGGCGACCGTGTAGCGCTAGCTGGCGACGGTCAAGTTACGTTAGGCAGTACAGTTATGAAAGATAACGCAAAAAAAGTACGTACGTTAGCAAACGGCACAATTTTATGTGGGTTTGCAGGCTCTGTTACTGATGCGTTTACGTTAATGGAAAGATTTGAAGCAAAACTCAACACATATAACAATAACTTAGGGCGTGCAGCTGTTGAACTCGCGAAAGATTGGCGTAGTGATAGATACCTACGCCGCCTAGAAGCGATGATGATAGTAGCAGACAAAGATAGCATGTACCAACTATCAGGCAATGGCGATATTATTGAGCCTAATGATGGCATCACAGCTATAGGTTCTGGTGGTGCTTATGCGCTTGCAGCTGCTAAGGCGCTTGCAGAAAATACTGATATGTCTGCTAGAGATATCGCTGAAAAATCAATCACAATCGCAGGCAACATTTGCATTTATACAAACACAAACATAACGATAGAGGAACTATAATATGTCGGCAAATATGACACCACAACAAATTGTAGCAGAACTAGATAAATATATAGTAGGGCAACACAACGCTAAGAAAGCCGTTGCAATCGCTTTACGCAATAGATACAGGCGCCTACAGCTACCTGAGCGCTTACGTGAGGAAGTTACCCCAAAGAACATAATCATGATAGGTGCAACAGGCGTTGGTAAAACAGAGATCGCAAGAAGGCTTGCACGTTTAACTGGCTCGCCTTTTATTAAAGTAGAGGCTAGCAAATATACTGAGGTTGGCTATGTGGGGCGCGATGTTGAGTCGATGATACGTGACTTAGCCGAAATAGGCGTTAACCTAGTGCGCGCAGAACAACGTGAAATATTAACAGAAAAAGCAAGCATCGCAGCAACTGAGCGCATATTAGATATCCTACTCCCAAAGCAACCATATGCAGAGGAAGGCTCTGATAGCGACAGCCGTGAAAAGTTCCGCACTATGCTGAATGATGGCAAGCTTGAAGATAGAGTTATTGAAATAAACGTCGACGAGCCAGGCCCGCAAGTAGAGATATTGTCAAACATGAACACGCAAGACATGGGTTTTGATCTCCAAGACATGATGAAAAATATGTTCCCTGGCAGAAGCAAAAAGCGCAAGATAAAAGTTTCAGAAGCGCGTAGCATTATCGAGAGCCAAGAGCTAGCAAAGATGATAGATATGGACGCTGTAAAAGCACAAGCTATTGAACGTGTTGAACAATCAGGCATAATCTTTATAGATGAGATAGATAAAGTCTGCAACCGTGCGGAAAGTGGCAAAGGTGGTGGCGACATCTCTCGTGAAGGTGTACAGCGTGATCTACTACCTATCGTTGAGGGCTCAACAGTTACTACGAAATATGGCATGGTTAAGACTGATCATATTTTATTCGTCGCTGCTGGTGCGTTTTCGCTTGCGAAACCGTCTGATTTAATCCCAGAATTACAAGGTCGTTTCCCAATACGTGTTGAGCTTGATAGCTTAAAGCATGAAGACTTTGTAAGGATATTAACTGAGCCTGAAAGCTCGTTAACTAAACAATACACAGCATTGTTAGAGTCTGACGGTGTTGATATAGAATTTAATGAGAGTGGCATAAACGCTATCGCAAAAACAGCATGCGAAGTGAACGTAACTAACGAAAACATTGGCGCAAGGCGCTTGCATACAATCATGGAAAAACTGCTTGAGGATATTTCTTATAACGCACCTGAAAATGTGTCTGGTAAGATAGTTATTGATGAGGCATATGTAAGCGAGCACCTAGGTGAAATATCATCTAACGTAGATTTAAGCAGATACATTCTGTAAGGGGTAATGGTTTTATGATGAAGAAGTTGCTATTAATAATTGCGTTAAGCGTTTTATCTGTAAACGCGTTTGCAAATAACAATACAGAGCTTACGGAAAAGTTAGAAAATTGGCTTAACAATATGTCATTGAATATTTCAACTGTTGAGAGTTCGACAGCTGGCAGTGTGCAATTCTCACCTGATGTGAAACTTTTCAACGGTATGCAGTTTGACGTATCAAGGGACGGCGAGCCACTTATAAACCCTGTTACAAAAGCTAAGATTGGTATAAAAAAGCTTGTTGTAGGTGTTGCAACTGTCACTAATGTTAGGGGTAATGTTGCAAGTGTTACGCTTAAAGCTAACGGCGATAATAAGCTAAAAGTTGGAGATAAGCTCACTTTAGCAACACCAATACATATTGATGTTATAGAATCAGCGTTGAGCGCATCAGATAAACTGTTGTTGCAATCACTAATGTATAACGCAGGCGATTTCATTGCTGATAGTAGCGCAAACTATCATCTAACGTGTAATGCAAATGATGATACAATAGATTGCACATTCAACTTTATGGATAACGAAATTTTCGCTACAACAGTTACTGATGCCGCAGATTTTGACATTGAGTTTGTAAGTAAAGATGGCGCACCATCTACGCATGAGTTCAGCGACGAATTTGTATCAATCGCAATAGGCAACCCATATGGCGACAATGGCGTATACGTTGCTGCTGCAACTTTAACTAACGCATACATATATAAATACGACGTAGCAAAAAACACATTGGAAATTGTTGAAGAGGTTGATGAATCTTTTTTAAATATAATCAATGTTGAATTGTACGATGTAGATAACGACGGCAAAGACGAACTATACATATCAAACATTGAAGACGACGAAGCATCATCATATGTTGCAGAATACAACGGCTCAGAGTTTGACTTCATAAAAGAAAATGATGCACAACTTTTTAGAACATATATGACAGGTGGCAAAAAATATTTAATATCACAAGGCTATAGCACAGGCAGTTTTGCGGGCTATATTAATAAAGTAGGCTATAATGGCGATGAGTATATTTATGAGAAAATCGAAGGTGTACTAAATACAAGGCTATACGGCTTCGGCATGTATGATATCAACGGCGATAGCACGGAAGACATTATCGGCTTTGATAGCCATGGTTTTTTCTTCACTATGGTTGGCTTAGATAATATGACAGTCTATAAGGATACATACTTTGGCGATACATCACACAAGCTGTTATATGTTACAGAAGTGCAAACTGATACTCAGCAATCTGCAGATGGCGACGAAACACCTGTATATAACACACATACAAGGGCGCTATCAATCTATCAACGTATATTAGAAGTTGGCGGTGGTAAATTTTTATTAGCCAACAACATCCCTGTTAAACGTAATGCGATGGGTATAGATACTTACGAAACATCTGATATGGCGCTATATATGCTATTTGGCGATGAAATACACTCGCTAGATTATACAAAAGTTGGTGTTGCTCCAGCGGTTTATGAGGCGGATGCATTGCTGAACGAGAGTGGTGCAATCGTTGTTGTATTAAGTAGCGACGTTGAAGACGGTGAAAAAAGCATAATATCAATAGCAAATATTGTTAAATAACCATAACTAATTCTATAGTATATAAGTTTGGCCCCTTGCATGTGAAGTGTAAGGGGTTTTTATATGACGGCGTTATAAAGTTACTAGCATTGGCGCATTTAAAGTGTTAAAAAATGCTATCGTTAATATTTATTTAGTAAATTTTTGATGAAATAAGTGTTAAGGAAATATTAATGAATATTAATCGAAAATCCTTTGAAACTATTGATATTCTTAGATAGTTTGATGTATAAAGAGTAATGCAAAAGGAACATAATAGCTTATAAATCATTGCTAAGTTTGATGAAGCGTGAAAAAAAAAGTTGCAATATTCATTTTTTTTGGTATAATCATCTTACATTCAAAAAAAGGAGGATGTAAGATAATGAAAAAAGGTCTAATTTCGTTATTAATGGTTTTATTAGCTGTCCCTGCGATGGCATTCGACATCGAAGTAGGTGGCGACAAAAAAGTGAGCATTTATGGCTCTATTCGTACTAACTTGTACTATGATATGTCTGAAGGCACTAACAAAGTTGAGTCTGACATTCTGCACATCGGTATGCAAGGTAACTCTCGTTTTGGTTTCAACTTCGACTTAGGTCAAGTTTACGGTAAACTTGAAATGGGTGCTAACCCTACTCAGGCTACTGTAGGCGAGAACATGACTCTACGTCACTTGTATGCTGGTTACAGAATGGACAATGGCGTTACTCTTCAACTTGGTAACACATTAAACATTGCTCAAGTATTCGTTCGTTTTTCAGATATCTGGAACACAGATAACGGCTTAGCTGGTTACGGTGTTGCTGCTGGCGACCGTTCACCAATGTTAATCGCTATGTATGGTGGTTTACAAGTAGCTATGATCGCTGAAACTGATACTTTAGTTGTTACTAACGCTACTTTAACTGCTGAAGAGCAATTCTTACCTCGTTTTGAAGCATCTTACGAAGGTAAAGCTGGTGATATGTCATACTATGCTTTCGCTGGTTTCTCTCACAGACAATACAAAGCAACTGATGGTGCTGGTGCTGCAAGAATCGTTGAAGCTAACTCTATCGTTGCTGGTGCATTTGCTAAATACAACATGGGTGACATGTATGTACAAGCTACAGGTTTCTGGGCTCTAAACGGTGACGCTTCTGGTGTTGCTAAAATCATGAACACTTCAGCAACTGGTCTTGATGCTACTGGACTAGCTCCTGTTTATGTTGCTGGTAAAAACGAAATTGAAAGCACTACATCTTTTGGTGCTGCTGCTGAGTTCGGCTACACAATCAGCCCAATGATCAAAGCTGCATTAATGGCTGGCTACCAAATGAACTCTAACGATGGTTGGTCAACTGGCGATAAGACTTCTTACGCTGTATCTGCTGTAGTTCCTGTAACTTTAGCTAAAGGTTTTACTTTAAAACCATCTGTTGGTTACTTTGCTGCTGATTTCGATAAAGCTGGCGACGCTAGCGAAATCTTAGCTGGTGCTCAACTACGTTTCGATTTCTAATCTGAATTTAATTTAGATTGAATATATAAAGGGTTGCTCTTATGAGTGACCCTTTTTTTGTTGCCTAAATCGCACTACTGCGTTGTTATACTGCACACTCCATTGCTCATTTACGCTAAGCTAAAGTAAACTCGCTTCTGTCGTGTTTGTCTGCCTAGCATTAGCACAATTTATACAACAAAAACATATATGCACACCTAAATCGCACTAGTGCTATCAAAACGGCATAATAATACTATAAATATAGCTTATAGGTATTGACAAGACACCGTTTTACAGTATAAAATCATTGATTATATTGAATGATTAGGGGGAAACAATGAGTAACGATTGGGGACACTGTTTAAGTGATATAGCAAAAAGTGCTAGACCATCACCAGTTAGGGAGATTTTGAAAGTTATCACACGTCCAGGTATGATATCTTTCGCCGGTGGTATGCCCGCCCCAGATGTATTCCCTGTGAATGAGTTTGCTGAGTGTGCAGACGTATTGAAAACTAATGGCGAAACTGTGTTACAATACTGCATAACAGAGGGTATGCCAGAGCTACGCCAATTTATAGCTGAGTGGAGCTCTCCACGTATGGGGCGCACTGTAGAACTTGATGAAATCATCTTAACTACTGGTTCGCAACAAGGGCTTGATTTAGTTGGTTGGGCACTATTAAACGAGGGCGACGTTGTAATCACGGAAGACCCAACATATCTTGCTGCATTAAGCGCATTTTCTAACCATGGTGCCACTTTCGAATGTGTGCAAACTGACGGCGACGGCATGATTGTTGAAGACCTTGAAGCACTTATCCAAAAAATCACCGACAGCGGTAGAACTGTTAAATTGATATACACTATACCAACTTTCCAAAACCCAGCAGGCGTTTCGATGTCTATACCACGTCGTAAAATGTTGGCAGAAATATCTCGCAAATACTCTATACCAGTATTTGAAGATGATCCATATGGCTACCTACGCTATGATGGCGAACATCTTCCATCTGTATATTCTTTCGATCCAGAAGGCATGATTATGTACGCTGGTTCGTTTTCAAAAATATTATCGCCAGCTACAAGAATAGGCTGGATGATAGCTGATGCAAAAATGCTTAAACAGTTAACTGTATTTAAACAAACAACTGACTTATGCTCAAGCACAATCACACATGCACTAGCTTACGAGTATTGCAAACGTGGGTACCTCGATAGCCACTTACCAAAAATACTTGAAAAATATGTTGTAAAACGTGATGCAATGGAAGAAAGCTTTAAACGCCACCTTGCACCACTAGGTATCACATGGCATAAACCAGAGGGCGGTTTCTTCTTCTGGCTAGACTTCGGCGCATTAGGGATAGATGTGAATGAGTTAGCTATAAAAGCACTAGATAAAAAAGTTGCATTTATACCTGCTACAACTTTCTGCGTTGATTTAGTTAATGCTAAAAGATATGGCAGATTTAACTTTTCATACTGCGAAATTGACGTGCTTGAAGAGGGCACAAAACGTGTTGCAGAAGCAATAAAGGAAATGATTAATAAGTAGATTATAGGGGACTCAAGTAGTCCCCATTTTTTTGAGTTAAAATCAGGTTGCCACGCTACTTTATTCCCTCTGTGCATTGCATCGGGTACGCCATGTGGAAACAACGTACATTTCTATTTCACGTTGCTATGCGATGACGAAAAAGTGTCTAGCACGTCATTACGAGGAGCAAAGCGACGAAGTAATCCAGCCTTAAGCTAGACTATGTTCGCTATCGCTCCAAGAAACAGTTAGGCTATTTGCAAGCTCGTAAACTTGCTAACAACTAGCGATAATGTTTACTCGAGTATGACGAAGTCAACGGAGTAAACAGATTGGTTACTGCTAAGCTCATAT
>CAYJDR010000019.1:0-41360 GCA_964368965.1 uncultured Deferribacteraceae bacterium | reverse complement strand
ACTATACGGAGGTTTTTATGGATATGAAGAAGGTTTTATTGTACGGCAGTATGGCTGCATTGCTAGCTAGCTGTAGTAGTTCTGATAGTAGCAACAATAATAGTGGTGGGACGACAGCTGTACCAACATTTACTGTTAATGGTAAGTTGATTGACCCAGCGATCAAGGGTGCAAGGCTTGAACTTATTACAGATCAAGGTGTGCAAGCTAATATTTGTGGTACTACTGGTGTTCAGCCATGTTCTGTGTGGAGTGGTGATGATGGTTCTTTCGCATTTACTGTGAAAGATGGTTTAAATATGAGCGACTATCACATTAGAAGTAATGGTGGCGTAGATGCCGTGCTTGGTACAAGCTTTTTAAATGTTCAGTTTTCATCAGATTTTGAGTCTTTTAGCGAGAATGCTAGTGGTAATTACGATGTAATGGTGTCGCCTGTTACTTCTATGGTATCGCACGCAACAAGGGCAGGCTCTAGTATAGCTGATGCTAATCAGCTTATAAGTACATTGCTAGGGCTCTCTGCGGATAAGCTAACAGCAAATCCAATGGAAAATGCAGATGTTTTCAAGCAATCTTATGTTATATCAAAAATGTTATTGAATGGCGTTACTCCAACAGCTATCATGACGGCTGTAAATGCTAACTCTGGCAAAGCTCTTACGTCTGATGAAGTGTTGGGCGCAATATATGCAAGCGATGCTAATGCATTAGCTGATATGAAGTCGCTTGTTGCTGAAATTGCTAACATTGATTTTACAGATATGAATGCTGGTATAAAGAATGTAGCAAGTGTTGACCTTTTAAACATTGTTAAAAGAGTAGCACCTGATATTATATCTGGCTACCCTGCAGCACCAACAATGCCTTCAGCTGAGTTTTCTGCTAGTTTTGATAGCTTAAGAACTAAACTAGAAACATTGACGCAAAAAGTAATCCCTGCTGATACTGCTATCGTGAAGTCAATCTTACAAAATATCGTTGCAGAAAATGCGTTCTTTGAAGATTATGCTAATTATAATAACGACGCAGCATTTAATGCTGAAGTTGATAAAATCACAGCTGCTAGCCAATTGGTAGCTGGTGTGAATGCAATATTGAGTGACCCTTTCTTAACAAAAGTGTATGTTGCTAGCACTCCACTTGCAGCACCTTTGGCAGATAATAACGCAATAGCTGACTACTACTTTAAGTCTGACATTAGTAATGTTCAGAAAGCTATATCAATGATAAGCAACACAAATAGTGATTCACAACTAGATGCAATCTACTTAGAAGCTATCAGAGCATATGCAACTTATGGCTTGCATGAGCTTGCTAATAACTATGCAGATGCATTAATCCGTAGCACTGCTAATAGGGCAAATGCATTTATGGAAATAGGTAAAGCAGTATCTGTTTATGATAAGACTAATGCCGTAGCTTATTTAGACAAATCTAACGAAATTTATAAAGTATTGCTGAAAGATGCAGAAGGGACTAGTACACTAACTTCCTTACTTGGAAAATATCTAAATGTTGCTACAAACTATTATAGAGCAGGTGATATTACAAAAGGCGATGCCGCAACAACTGTTATCGATGATTATATAAGCGAGTTAACACAAGCAACTAATCCTAAGAAATCAACAGTAACAAGTTCGCTGTTATTCGCACAGCGAGATGCTATCGGGGTGTTGATTGAGGATGGCCAATATCAGGCAGCTATTGATTTATTCCCTGTGTTTATGGCACGAATTGCTGAAAACTATAATGTGAGTACACTAGCGGGCACAAAAGAATCTAGTGTTCATAATGTTGCTGCTATGGCATATGCAGATATGTCTAAGCAAATGGCTACTATAGCTACAGCAGAACCAACATTAAAAAATGCTGCATTAGCTAAGTTTAATGATATGTATACTGCATTTAAAGCTTTAGATAAAGCAGCACAGGTACAGAAAACTACATATTTTGCGAATATACTTCCTGCATTATATTTGAACAGTGGTAAGGATGTAGCACTTGCTGATATAAAAGCAATAGTTATTGATACCACACTAAGTGACGCTAACCAAGAAAGTGTGTTGAATGCCATAAACGGAAGTTACGCTGCATTAATGGCATTCGTAGCTAAAGATACTCGTGACTTTGCTACAGCAAAATCTATCCTAGCTGATAATGTTGCTATAAGAACAGGTGCCGTTAGCACGGAGCAAGATGCAAAAACAGGCGCAGATATAGACGCGTATATCACAGGTTTAGGAGCGCTAGCTGGTGACACATATAAAGATGCAGCAACAAAGCAAATTGCAATAGATGCTATGGATTATTTGGTAAGTACTTTAGAAGCTAATAAAGCAAACCTAACTAAGAATGCAATCACAAGCTTAGTGTTAGGTAGCTACAGCGCAGCATCGCTGAATTTTGATGCTGCTACAAGATATTTAGTTCCTAATGGTTATACAGATGCTGCTGACTATTTTATAAAAATGGGTGAAACAGCTAAAGCAAATGACGCACTTGATAAAGCGTTAGCTTATGTTGAGGCTGCTGATGTATCATATTATAAGTCATATGCATTATCACTAATTGGGTACTATTATAGCCTAAATAATAATACTGCTGATGCAACTGCAACATTTGATAAAGCTGTTGCGCTTGATATGTCAACTCTGACTAATGATGCAGAGCTAACAAAAGCGTTCCATTATTCTGGTTTAGCGAAAGATTATGCTTTTAGAAACACTGTAGATAAAGATGCGAAAGTTATAGAGTATATGGAAAAGGCTATCACAGAGGCTGATACATATACAGCAGACGCAAGATCTAAAGGTGACTCATATCGCTTCATTGCAACAGGGTATAATGACGCAGGTATGCAGCAAAAAGCTATAGAGTTATTAGAATTAGTGCCAACAAAAATAAATACAGCTAATCCTACAACGTCACATAGAGCAATAGTTTATAAAGATGATATAATTACAGTACTTGCATCCTTTGGCTTAACTGACCAAGCTTATGCAAAAGCACAAACACTGTTTGCAAGTGATGCGACTAACTTAAACGCTTCTATAGAAATTATAGCAGAAACAATTGCAGCTAAAACTGATTTCAAAAACAGTACTATCGCATTTAGTGATACAGATAAAGATGGCAGGCCAGACTTCTTCCTGCCACATGCTACACCAGAGCAAATTGCTGCATCTGGCTTAACAGCCGATGATGACATTGATGGCGATGGAGATCTAAACAATGTAGATAAAACTCCATTCTTTGCACAACCATAATGATTTTAATGAGGGCTACTTCGGTAGCCCTTTAATTTTATAGCATGTTAAAAATATGTTAGACATGACTACTTAAATAGCTTGACTTAGTAGTTAGTATGTGATAACTTCTATGTTGGTTAGCTTTGCGTAACTTGAGCTACCGCACGGAGAGATGTATATGTACAAAGTATTATCAAGTTTGATTATGGTTATTGTTTTTTCTGCGAGCTCACATGCTCAAGAGTTGTCAAGTGAATCTGTCGATAACGCTACGCTCGATAATTCAACTATCGTCGATAACTCTACATATACTAATGATGACGCAAGTGATTTTTTCTCTGGTGATGACTACTATGAACTTGAAGATATTGAAATCACAGAGCAAGTATTCAACGATACCGACTTAGGTAAAACATCTCTGCCACGTGTATATATAGAAAACATGCCAAAAGGAAATGGTGGTATCACAGATCTGCTCCGTGCTGTGCCTTCTGTTCAATATGGCGAAGGGTATAGAAGTGTTGACAATGCTGGTGAAATAGCGCCGGCTGAAGTGTCTATATCTGGCGGTAAACCTTATGAAAACTTATTCCTTGTTGATGGTATATCAAACTCTAGTTTGCTAGATCCAGCGTCAAACAATCCTTATTCATCTACTGAAGTTACTGGTAACGCTCAAAAATTTAATGTTGATTCATGGCTTATTGAGGATATTACTGTATATGATAGTAATGTGCCGACAAAGTATGACGGCTTTACAGGTGGCGTTGTAACTGTTGAAACTAAACGCCCTGATGATGAAATTTCAGGTGCAGTTTCATATAGGCACACGGGGTCAAATCTTACATATTTTCACCTTGGTGATGGCGTTACAGATGAACCAGAATTTACAAAAAACTTTTACACAGCTTCATTAAATATGCCATTGTTTGAAGATTTTAACGCGCTTTTTAGCTACAATAGGACAGAGTCTGTATTACCTCAAACATTTTTAAACGGATTTCGCTCTGAGAAAAGGCTATCTCAAACATTCCTTGCGAAAGGTGCTTATAACATAGACGGATTAAGTCATATAGATGCTACTTTCAGCTATTCACCAGGCGAAAATACTCATTACATTACGAATACTGAAAATAGCAAATTCACTATTAAGTCTGGTGGCGTATTTGGACAAGCGTCATATGTTCGCGAAACAGGGTTTGGTGGCGAATTTAATGCCGATATCAACTACTCATACAATCAAAACAGCCGTAATGCTCCAAATGAGTTTTTCCCATGGTTGCAAAGTAAAAATAAACCGTGGGGTCAATTTATCAGTGATAATGCATCAAGTAACGAAGGTGGCTGGGGCAGCATTGATAAATTTGAACATACATTTAACGCAAGCGTAGATAATAAGCACGATGAGCAAGAGTTTTATGGCTCACATATAATCAGCTACGGTATGGATTATGATCTCATATATGGCAGAGAGCACAGGTTGGAAGACGCCATAATATATAGTGACTCTGTGCAATCTGTCGACATAATTTGCAACGGGCAAAGCGCTTGCATAGATGGTGACCAGTATTTTCATACGAGGGAAGTTACTCCAGAGTCTGATACGTCAGCAATGATAAATAAATTATCTCTCTATGCTGAAGATAAATATAGTGTATATCGCTTTGATGTGCGTGCTGGTGTGCGTGTCGCTTATGATGATTACATGACAAACTTAAACCTATCGCCTAGAACAGAGCTGAAATATGACATATTTGATGATTTATTTACCGTGTTGACGTTTGGTTATAACAGGTACCACTCATCAGCGTTGTTGACATACAAATTACGTGAAGGTCGTGCTGCAAATTATACAGAATCTAGGTGGACAGAATATAACCAAGTGCAAGATTGGACACCAACTGCATCTGATGCAAATGTTGTTTATAACTTTTCATCACTAAAGACACCATATACAGATGAGTTACTCGCAAGTGTTGACCAAGCGGTGCTTACAGGTACACTAAACCTAAAGTATATCGAACGATTTGGCAAAGATATTATCGCTCAAGAAAGAAGTGTTGGTAGCAATGGTGACATAAATTATCACCTTAATAATAATGGAACATCTCACTACCGTTCAGTTCAAGCAAAGTGGAGCAAAGCATGGGAAAAACACTACTTTATGATAAATGCATCGTGGCAAGACTCGACAGCGTCTAATGATACGTATGACGATTCATTAGATCTGGAAGATCTTGAAAATGAAGTTATGTTTAATGGGCAAATCATAAAGCAATATCAACTACCAGAAGATGATTATAATCGTCCTGTAGTCATAAATGTTGGTTACGTTGGCAACTTTTTCGATAACTTATACTTATCAACAAACGTAAAATTTACAACAGGATATAAGAAGAACGAGCTACAAGAAGAAGAGTATGTTACGGGCACAGGGCCAAATGATCCCATAACAGGGAATCCAACCCAAAACTCTATCTCAGTTTACGAAACTGTAGAATACGACCCAAACATCACTGTTGATGTCGCAGTCGAGTGGCGACAACCACTATCGTGGGGGCATAAACTAATTGTTACAGCGGAAGTCAATAATTTATTTAATACAAAAAATCAAATCGGTTCATCAAGCTCAACAACGTCTTATGAACTAGGAACACAATTATGGTTAGGAGCAACTTATGAGTTCTAATGTTATAGAAGTATCAAACTTAGAACATGCATACGGTAAAAACAAAGTTTTACATGGCATAAATTTTAACGTAGAGCGTGGTAAAATATTTGGGTTACTTGGCAAGAATGGCGCAGGTAAAACAACAACTATCAATATCCTCATGGGGTTTTTACGCCCGATAGGTGGCAAATGTTTAGTGCTTGGTGAAGAGTCGCACAATTTATCAAACAGTGCGAAAATGAAAATAGGACTACTTCATGAAGGGCACCTCGCATACAATTTTATGACCATTGAACAAACGGAAGCGTTTTATAAATCGTTTTATCCAGATTGGGATTCAAAAATCTTCGATATGCTCATGACAAAGCTAGGGCTTAAACGCCACCATAAAATTAAACACATGTCATGTGGGCAACGCTCGCAAGTTGTGTTAGCAGCACTTATGGCACAAAATGCTGATGTGTTATTGCTTGATGATTTCTCTATGGGGCTTGATGCTGGCTATCGTCGTTTGTTTCTCGACCACTTAAACATGTATGTGAAAGAACACAATAAAACAATACTTGTTACAACGCACATCATACAAGACCTTGAAAAATTTATCGACGATGCGGTTGTTATAAACAAAGGGCAAGTACTGCGCTCTGCGCCACTTGCAGAGCTTAAAGAAGGTATTTACGGTTACAGAGTTACAAGCGATAAAAACTTATCTACGCTAGAAAAGGAAGATATAATCAAAGATGTATCAGACACTAGCAAGGGCTATGAAATCGTATCGACACTTGCGCCGCAAGACTTCAACCCATGGCTTGAGAATAAAGTCGGTAGCTCACAAATAGAAAACTATGAAATAAGCCTAGAAGATGCGTTCATCGCATTAACTGGCAAGTACTAACGGTGTAGAATGAAAAGCATATTTATAAAAGAAAGAATAAAACTTACACAAACATTAATCATATTGGTGATAATACACTTGTGCATGTCTGTGTACTTCATATTAAACATGCGCAACTGGTTTGTTACAGCTAGCGCGACAGATGTTTGGAACAACATCATCACAAGGAATATAATTTTCTTTAACGACTTTGAATTATTACTACTCGCAACAGGGTTAGCACTAGGTATTATGCAATTTTACCCTGAAACAGCAGGCAAACGCTTTAGGATCTCTTGTCACTTGCCAGTTACAGAGTTTAAGATGACTTCAAGCTTAATTTTATTCGGCTTCTTGTCATTAACTACGTTGTGGTTAGTTGATACGGCGGTTGTCTATATCGTTGCAAGCACGTATTTCCCTAGTGAAATATCATCACAAACGTATGTAATTATGTTCTACTGGTATATGGCAGCAGTTGCTGTTTATGCTTATGCATCAATCCTTACACTTGAGCCATCTTGGGTTTATAAAGGGATATTTGGTGTGATTTTAGCGACGCCGATTATACTTGTGAAAGTTATAACGTTTTACCCAGAAACTATTTATCTATCAATGGTTGCGGTTCTTGCAGCTATATATATGCTAGTGGTTTATTACCCTGCGTTAAGGTTTAGGACAGGAGAATAAGCAAATGAAAACTATATCAAAATACCTAATAATATTTGTTGCTGTAATTGGCTTTGCAAGCGTTTTGCCTAAGCTGTATAAAACTACTTTTAGCCAGCCAGCAAACTCAATGCTTGTGAGATATTCTGCAATCATACACGACTTTGTGCACATGAGCACAAACAACAAAGGTGAGCGCGTATACGGCGACTTCGCAAACAATTCATATTCACAAAAAGAGTTTATGAAGCTGTTGCCATTTATGTATTATTCTAACTTAGAGATGTGGGGCGAAGTTCCTGAAACTGTGAACGGTGAGTTCATTGATAGGATGCTGATCATGGCGGCGACTGAATATGTGCGTGTGAAACCTGCTGATATTGACACGCTAGTTAATTCACGCATTAAATTATATCCGTTGTTTGAATCTGCTGGTGATATATCTGAGCTGAGTTTGCCAAACGAATATTTCAGAATGAACGACAGAATGGAGTTTATTACAACTCTCACAAACACTACTGACGAAGCAAAGACGACGTTATTTACTGACGCACTTAAAAATGAAGGTTTTGCATTTCCTGCAAAAATCGTTTCAGGTAATGAAACAACAATGAAACCATTTGACTTTGGATACTTCATGGTTGACGCAAAAGGCGAATTATACCACGTTTTTCAAGCAAGTGGAGCACCTAAGGTGTATAAAGTTGACGCACAAATTGATGGCAACATTAAGTATATGGTAGTAAAAGAGCAAAATCGCCCACATTACGGTATGCTAGTTACAGATACTGGTGCTGTTTATAGAATAAGCACGAACGGCTACAAGCTAGATAAATTATACGTTGAAAACTATCATCCAGATACTGACAATTTGTTGTATTACTCTGATTTACAAAACGTATCAATATTTATCACAGGTGTAGATAACAATTCAGTATACGTATCAAACATTGAGTTAGAGCCAGTTGATAAACAGATTTACGTTAACGAGAAAAATATTTCAGGCGTTAATAAAATGATATTTGACACAGTTTTCCCATTTACAATATCGAGCAATGCTTATACTGCAAACAAGTTACCTGTTTTAAATGTTAGTGAGAGTATTGGATATTCTTTTGTGTTTTCTGTAGCGTTGGCTTTTGGTTATGTCGCATACAGGCGTAAAAAAGCTGCCGTTGGTGAAGTTGTGAGTATATTGTTATTTGGCATATATTCATTTATCGTTGTAATGTTGCTAAATTTAGGAATAAAGAAGAGGTAATGTGAAATGGCAGAGTTAGTTGATTATGGTGTTATAGGCATTTTAGTTTTAATGAGTTTCTTTGCAGTATCAATAGCAATTGAGCGTTTTAGATTTTATAAGCAGGTAAATCCTAGCGAATATCAAACTATTGAGTTATATGAAGTTGCACTCACTAAGCGTTTATTCGTTGTTGCATCAGTAGGTAGTAATGCTCCATACGTTGGGCTATTAGGCACTGTTGTAGGCATTATGTATACGTTTTACGTTATGGGTGAAGGTGGCGGAACAAACGTATCGGCTATTATGACAGGTTTAGCACTTGCGTTAAAAGCAACTGCAGCTGGACTGTTGACAGCGATACCTGCGACTATATTGTATAATGCATTAGTGCGCAGGGTTACTGAGTTGTTATTAATTAAAGAGTCTGATATTAAACTTGCTAAAGAAGGCAAATAGGTGCAAAATGAGAGAGAAAAGTTTTGACTCGATGAATGTTGTTCCATTTATTGATATTATGCTTGTGTTGCTAGTTATTGTGCTTGCAACAGCAACTTTTATATCAACAGGTGCAATACCTATTGATTTACCAGAAGTGAGTGCATCAAATGCACCTATTGAAAGCGTTGTTATTGATTTATCAAAAGAAGGTACAGCTTATTACGAAGCTAACCCATATTCATTTGAGCAACTTGAAGGCGTGCTGCAAGCAATATCGCTTGATACTCAAATAACAGTTCGTGCTGATAAGGAAACAGATATCCAACCATTTGCACAACTCATGACAACCTTGCAACGCATGGGCTTTGAGAAGATTAATCTATCAACCGAAATAGTGAATTAGCATGATTCGTAGCTCAATAGAATCATTAATAATTCATATATCATTGTTTTTATTACTTTTCATTGGGTCATCTAGTGTTGGTGTGGGTGTAGGCAACCAAGAGGGAACATTACAAATATCAACACATATCGTTGAGGAGCATGACCCAGGTGCTGGAAGCGCGCCAGAAAAAGCGCAAGAAGAAATCGCACAGCCTGAGCCGCCAAAAGCAGAACAAAAACCTGAGCCAGTTGTCGAAAAAGTTGTAGAGAAAAAGGTTGAACCGAAACCAGTTGAAGTAAAAGAAAAAGTTGTAGAGAAAGAACCAGAAGTTATCGAGCCAATCAAAGAAGAAGTTGTTGAAGTTGAAGACAATATGACTATTACAGAAGTTGAGAAAGTTGTCGATAATGAAACTGTTACAGAAGTTGAAGATAACGAAACTATAACAGAAAAAATTACGGATATTGTAGAAACAGGCGCTAATGACAACGCCACAGAAAAACCAGCACAAGTTGCAGGTGTAAATTCTCCATCAGCAGTAGTTGGTGGCGGTGGTGCAGATGGTGGTGATGGTGCTGGTGCGGCACTTTCAAAGGGCGGTTCAAGTGGTATATTCTCGTTAATTGACGTTGATATAATACCGAAATTTTTAAGAAATAAGAAGCCTGAATATCCTAGTTATGCAAAAGAAAATAGGATTACTGGCTCAGTAAGAATAGGCTTTTTAGTTGATACTAATGGTCGTGTGAAAGACCCTGTTATCATAAAAGCTACACCGCCTAACGTGTTTGAAAAATCTGCGTTAGCAACAGTACAAACTTGGCGCTTTGAACCTGCAAGAAAAGGTGGCGAAAAGGTTGTTGTAAAGATGGCAATTACTTTAAATTTTAATCTAGAAGATATAGATAAATAGGAGATGTTTATGAAATCAATGAATCTGTTAAGGGGTGCTAAAAGTATTGCACTACTGTTAGTGCTTGCATTTAGTATCGCTGGGTGCACAAAGAAAAATGTCGCATCGACAAAAGTAGAAGAAGAAATACTACCATTTCATGAAAATGTTGTTCATGGAACACTTGATAATGGAATGCAGTATTACATTATGAAAAACGAATCACCTGAAGATAAGGTTGAGTTACGTTTAAATGTTCGCTCTGGCTCATTAGATGAAACTGATGAAGAACGTGGCCTTGCTCACTTCGTAGAGCATATGGCTTATAACGGTACAGAAAATTTTGAAGGTAACGAAGTTATTGAGTTCATGGAAGAAGCTGGCCTTACTTTCGGGCAACACACTAACGCGTACACTTCATTTAACAATACAAACTATCAGTTAAGTATTCCTGTTGATAATAAAACGCTTGTAGATACAGCTTTTTTCATCTTAAGAGATTGGGCAACGGGTATCACATTTGATAAAGCAGAAGTTGACGCTGAGAAAGGCGTTATCTTAGAAGAAATGCGCAGTAGAGATACTGCTGATAAGCGTATGCGTGACCAATCTATGCAATATTCTATGGCTGGCAGCAAATACCTTGATCGTGATGTAATTGGCTTAGTAGATGTTCTTGAAGGCGCTACTCCAGAACTACTCAGAGGCTATTATGAAAAATGGTACCAACCTGAAAACATGTCTATCATTGTGGTTGGTGATATCAATGTTGAAGAAATAGAAGCGTTAGTAAAAAAATACTTCGCACCGATAGAGAAGAAAGCAACACCTGAGAAAGCAAGCAAAGTTGTTCCTCTAACTGAGGGTGTTCGTTTTGCAATCATTAGTGACGAAGGCGCTACAGCTACATCTGTATCTGTTTCCATCATGTCAAAAGAAGACCCATTAGACACATATAGCGAGCTTAAAGATTATATATTAGGCGCTGGTGCAATGAATATGTTAAATAACCGTGTTGCTACAAAGATTTCTGAATCTCGCAGTAACTTAATCAGCTTTAGCGCAGGCAAAAGAATGGGCAACCCAAACATGCTAACTTCAGCTGGCTTTAACATAGCAACTACTCCAGAAACATTAAATAATGATTTAGAAAGCATGTTGCTAGAAGTTGAAAGCGCAAAACGATTTGGATTTACCCCTGATGAACTCGCACAATTTCTTGAAGCACAAAGAACGCAATTAGATCGCTCTGCTGACCCTAATTTTAAATATGCATCATCATCATATGCTAGCGGTATCGTTGGCTATGATAACAACGGTGGCCACTATACAAGTTTTGCTCAAGACAAAATCTTGATTAACAGAATTTTTGACGAAACAAATGTCACAAGCTACTCTAACAAGTTCGACCAAATGTTAGACCAAAACAATATGCTTGTAACAATATCCGTGCCAACTAAAGACCTAGACAAAATAACGCTTGATTTAGCAGGTTTTGAAGCAATGCTTGCAAAAGTGGAAAAAGCTGAACTAGTTGCAGAAACTGATGTAAAATCAATCACATCATTAATTGAGAAAAAACCTACAGCTGGCAAAGTTGTATCGCGTGTTAAATATGACAATGTTGACGGCGAACTAATCACTTACAATAACGGTGTGCGCATATTTATCAAAGAAAATGACGGCACTGAAAAGCAGTTTAAATTTGTTGGTAAAAAGGTTGGTGGCACTTCAATCCTTAGCGATGAAGACGCAATCAATATGAACATGTTACCAAGCGCTATCAACGCAAGTGGCTTTACTGATATTTCACCTCGTCAACTACAAAGATTTTTAGTTGGTAAAGACGCTAATGTTATGGCAACAGCGTCAGACTATACTTTTGACTATTCAGGTGGTGGCTCAACGGAAGATATCGAAATTACGTTCCAACTTTTATACAAGCTATTTACTAGCGCAACTGTTGATGAAAACGCGTATAAAGCAGCTATCAAAACTAGAAGAAATGCACTAACTAAGTACGAGAATGATAGAGAAAGATTGTTTAACAGAGAGCTAGCTACTAAAATTTATAACGATAACTATCGCCGTACATACCTACTTACAACTGACTTAGACGGCATTACTAAAGAAGAAGTCTTGAAGCTATACCAAGATAACTACCTAGATGTTAGCAACTATACATTCATCGTGTCAGGCGATGTTGACGTTGAGCAAGTTGTTGAACTAGGTGCAACTTACTTAGCTAGTTTAAAATCGAATAAGAAAATGGCAGGCGTTAAGCTTCATGATGTTAGGTTTGCTAAAAAGGAAGGCTCTTTCGAGAAAAACGGACAAATCACTAACAAATCATCTGTATCAGTGATGTATGAAGGTAAAAACGAAGCTATTGAAAACGGCGAATATTATGCAACAATCACACGTAGAGTTTTATCACAACGTTTACGTGAAAGAATTCGTGAAGAGATTGGTGGCGTTTATGGCGTTAGCGCAAGGCTTTACTACAGCAACTACCCTGAGTTCGCACGTGGGCTTGCTATCAGCTTCACAACTGACCCAGAGCGCAGATATGAGCTAATTAAGGAAGCAAAAACAATTGTTGATGCAATCGCAAAAGGCGATATAACTCAAGAAGAGCTAAACACTGCTGTAAACCAACAAAACACGGCACTACAGTCTGCTGAAGAGCTAGACGATTTCTGGATAAACACAATCTGGGGCGACTTAGTAAGAAACGACCCTGTTTTATCAATTGATGAAATAACTGCAATTTACTCTGGCATAAAACTTAACGACTTAAACGCGTTTGCGAAAGAGTTCATGAGTGATATGTCTGTGTTTACTTCATCTTTCAACCCAGAGGTTGCTAATGAAAAGAAAAATTAATATCATATTATCGGCACTACTTCTACTGTTCGCAGTAGAGGTAAGTGCTGAGGTTACAGTTACGAAATCGCACACTATTTCACTAGTTGGCGAAAGTACATACCCAGCAGACTTCAAACACTTTAAATATGCAAACCCAGACGCACCAAAAGGTGGCGATATGAAGCGTGCATTATATGGCACATATGATAGCTTTAACTCGTTTGCACCAAAGGGTGTTGTGTTCCGTGGGCTTGGCGATATTTACGATACGCTTATGACGCCATCATACGATGAACCGTTAACGTACTATAGCTTAATCGCAGATACAGTTGAATATCCTAGCGATTATTCATGGGTAATATTCAACCTAAATAAAGATGCAAAATGGCATGACGGCAAACCAATAACAGCCGAAGACGTTGTTTACAGCTTTGAAAAAATTACTGAAGTGAACCCTATCACAAGGGACTACTATAAGTTAGTGCTAAAAGCTGAAATGCTAGATACTCACAGGGTAAAGTTTACGTTTGACACTAAGCAACTTAGTAAAGAGTTGCCTGTGTTAATGGGACAGCTGACAATTATACCAAAGCATTATTGGGAAACACGTGATTTGTCAAAATCTACACTAGAAATCCCTTTAGGTAGCGGCCCATACAAAATCAAATCATTTGAAGCTGGCAAACGTGCAGTTGTTGAACGTGTAGCTGACTATTGGGGTAAAGATTTACCTGTAAACAAAGGACAAAATAACTTTGATACAATCACTTATGAATATTTCAGAGATACTACTGTAGCTTTTGAAGCGTTCAAAGCTGGCCATTTCGACTTCCACGCTGATAGCCCTGGTGCTAGGTGGCAAAAAGGTTATACGGGCAAATACTTCGACATGGGGTTAATCGTTAGGAAAGAAATCCTTGATGAAGGCATCGAAGGTATCGGTGGTTTTGTGTTCAATACATCGAAAACACCACTTAATAATATTGATGTTAGAAAGGCTTTAATATACGCATACGACTACGAGTGGATCAATAAAAACATCTACTTCGATATGGAAAAAAGATACGATAGCTACTTCACAAGCTCTGAATTTGCTACAAACAAAGCACCTAGTGCAGAAATTGTTGAAGCGATTAAATCAGTTAAACCTGATGCTAGTGGCGAGTTGATTGCAGGCGATATCGTATTCCCAAAAACTGATGGAACTGGCAACAACCGTGCAAATTTAATGAAATCAGTAGAGCTATTAAAGAAAGCTGGCTACAATATTAAAGATGGCAAGATGGTTGATGCAAGTGGCAAACAGCTATCAATCGAGATTTTAACATCTTCAAAAACTATCGAATCAGAGTTGCTGAACTTTCAGAAAGCGCTAGAGCGTATCGGCGTTGAAATGTTTATCAGGTTTGTAGACTCATCTCAATATGTTAAGCGTGTTAGAGATAGGGAATATATGATGATATTCACAATGTTCCGCCAATCAGATTCACCAGGTAACGAGCAACGCTCTATGTGGCACTCTGAAGCAGCTGCTGATAAAGGTAGCAGAAACTATGCAATGATAAGCGACCCAGCAATTGATAAAGCTGTCGAGAAATTAATCGTAGCGAAAGACCGTGCTGAACTTGTGAAGTATACAAAAGTGCTTGATAGACTATTGTTAAACGGTTGGTATATGATACCAGCAGGCTACGCTGATAGATATAGGATTGCATATTGGGATAAATTTGGCATGCCAGAGATTATGCCAACAAGGGGCATATCTCTATCTACATGGTGGGTAGTGCCTGAAAAAGCTGAAAAGATAGCAAAAGAACTAAATAAATAAGTTAAGGTTGTAAATATCCATGCGTCAGTATATTTTTAAGCGACTATTATTGATAATACCTACATTGTTAGGTATTATCACGCTCAACTTCTTTTTAATACAGGCCGTGCCAGGTGGGCCGATTGATACAATAGCCGCACGCATATCGGGTGAAGCTGTATCAGCAGCCGACATGGCAATGAGGCAAGATAGTAGCGAAGCAGACATCGGCGAAAAAGGCGGTGCTGGCGGTAGCGGTGGTGCTAGTGAATCGGCTAGATATCATGGCATATCAGAAGAGCTGCTACAAGAGCTTGAAAAAATGTATGGCTTTGATAAACCGATAGTTGAACGTTATATTTTAATGCTTAAAAACTTCGCTATGTTTGAGTTTGGGGATAGCTTCTTTCGAGATAGGTCTGTTATGGAGCTAATTAAGGAGAAACTCCCTGTATCAATATCACTTGGCGTGTGGACAACCCTAATCATCTACTTAATCAGTATACCACTAGGTATAAAAAAGGCTGTTCGGCATTCGAGCAATTTTGATGTGTGGACATCTTTTTTTATTATATTAGGTAGCGCAATACCTGTATTTTTATTTGCAGTTATTTTGATAATTTTCTTTGCTGGTGGTAACTTCTTTGCGTGGTTCCCATTGCGTGGGCTTGTGTCTGACAACTTTAGTGAGTTGCCCTTCTATGCGCAAGCACTTGACTATATATGGCACATGATTTTACCAATTACAGCAATGGTTATTGGTGGTTTTGCATCACTTACGATGCTTACTAAAAACTCATTTTTAGATGAATTAAACAAGCAATATGTTATAACAGCTCGCTCAAAAGGTGCAGATGAAAAGCGTGTGCTTTACGGCCATGTTTTTAGAAATGCTATGCTTATTGTTATCTCAGGTTTCCCAGCTACGTTTATATCAATGTTTTTTACAGGATCATTGATGATTGAAATCATTTTCTCGCTTGATGGGCTAGGGTTGTTAGGCTTTGAGGCTGCAATATCTAGGGACTATCCGATAATGTTTTCAACACTCTATATCTTCACGTTGCTAGGCTTGATTATGGGCATCATTAGCGATATCACATACACTTTGATAGATCCTCGCATATCTTTCAAAGCTACGGATAGGGGGTAGAACATGTTTACACTATCTCCACTAACCGCTAGGCGTATTTCAAGGTTTAAGAAAAATAAACGAGCAGTAATATCGTTAATAATATTCTCATTAATGTTTATTGTAAGTTTGCTTGCGGAGTTTATAGCAAACGATAAACCATTGGTTTTGTCGTTTAATGATAAATTATATTTTCCAATATTTAAGACGTATAACGAAACAGAATTCGGTGGCTTTTTCGATACCGAAGCAGATTATACAGATCCATACCTTCTAGATATAATAGAGGAGGCTGACGGCTGGGCAGTATGGCCACTTGTTCGCTATAGTTATGATACAATCAACTATAACAACGATGAACTATTACCTGCACCACCAACGCTCGAAAACCCACTAGGGCTTGATGAAAAAGGGCGTGATGTGTTCGCAAGGCTTCTATATGGCTTTAGGTTATCTGTGCTGTTTGGCTTTATGCTGACACTTGTGACTTCAATTATTGGTATAATTGTTGGTGCTGTTCAAGGTTATTACGGTGGTAAAATTGACCTATATGGGCAACGATTCATGGAGATATGGGGCGGAATACCTATGTTGTATATGCTTATCTTGATGAGTAGTTTTATTCGCCCTGGGTTTTGGTGGCTGTTGCTTATCATGACAATATTTGGCTGGATGGGGCTTGTTGGTGTTGTGCGTGCTGAGTTCTTACGTGGCAGAAATTTAGAGTATGTGGTTGCTGCACGTGTACTTGGTGCAAGTGATCGAACTATCATATTTAAGCACATATTACCTAACGCATTAGTTGCTACAATGACATTCTTACCTTTTATACTAAGTGGCTCTATTGGCACACTTACATCGTTAGATTTCTTAGGGTTTGGTATGCCTCCAGGGTCGCCTTCGCTAGGTGAGTTATTGGCATCAGGTAAGTCGCATCTATATGCGCCGTGGCTAGGTATATCTGCATTTGTTATATTGTCGCTGATGTTGAGTTTATTAGTATTTATTGGCGAAGGCATGCGTGATGCGTTTGACCCAAGATATAGTGGTAGCAAATAATGAAAAAATTATTAGAAGTAAACAATTTAAAAATATCATTTAATACAGAATTTGGCTATGTCGAAGCCGTGAAAGATATCTCGTTTAGCGTTGGCAATGGCGAAGTGCTTGCTATTGTTGGTGAGTCTGGCTCAGGTAAATCTGTTTCTGCTTATGCTGTCGCTGGTTTGATGAAAAATTTGGGCGCAAATAAAGAACATGGCACAGTTACGTTTAATGGAAGCGAGATAGACTATGCAGACGAAAAGAGATTGCGTATGCTACGTGGTGGTGAAATAGGCTATATTTTCCAAGAGCCTATGGTGTCACTGAATCCGTTGCATAATATTGAAAAACAAATTACTGAGCGTCTTGTATATATCGAAGGTGTGAAGCAGAAAGAAGCAACTGAAAGGGCACTTGAGCTGTTAAACTTGGTTGGCATCAAAAATGCAGAAAAGCGCATAAAGGACTATCCTCACATGTTCTCAGGTGGCGAACGTCAAAGGATAATGATAGCGCTAGCCATTATCTGCAACCCTAAACTATTAATAGCAGATGAGCCTACGACTGCGCTTGATGTTACTACACAAATACAAATACTTGATTTACTGAAAGAGCTTCAAGCTAAGTTGAATATGAGCGTTGTGTTGATTACACATGACCTAGCAATCGTTAAGAAATATGCTGATAATATTGTTGTTGTAAGGCATGGCTATGTCGTTGAGCAAGGAAGCGTTGAGGCTGTATTCAACAACCCTAAAGAGCAATATACAAAAGAACTAATCACGGTTGATAACTCAAAACCAATCAATGTGGTAACTGATAACTCAACTATGCTAGATGTTAAAAACGTATCTGTAATCTATAACCAAAAGACAGGCATAAAAGCTGTTGATAATGTTTCACTAAGCTTAACGAAAGGTTATAGCTTAGGTATTGTTGGCGAGTCTGGTTCTGGCAAAACATCACTTATGCGTGCGATTTTACGCCTGATATCGTTTGATGGCAACATTATGTTTGATGGCAGAGAGCTTTCGACATTAAAGCCAAAAGAACTCAGGGCAGAGCGTAAAAATATACAAGCAGTGTTTCAAGATCCGTTCGGAAGCTTAAACCCTCGCATGACAATACAAATGATAGTAGAGGAAGGACTGCGAAGTCAAGGCATGAAGGATAAAAATGAGCTTGCTCGCTTAGTGGGCGATGTACTTGAAAATGTTGGCTTGCCACGCGATATTGCAAATAGATATCCACATGAGTTTTCAGGTGGGCAACGACAAAGGATAGCAATCGCACGTGCAATTATCTTAAAACCTAAGCTTATCATCTTTGATGAGCCTACATCATCACTCGATAGAAACGTGCAACTACAAATTATATCACTATTAAAAGAGATACAAATTGCTAACAACATTACTTATATTTTTATAAGTCACGATATTAACTTGGTGCACTCAATTTGCCATGATATGATAATCATGAAAGAGGGCGATATTATTGAACGTGGCAAAGCAGATGATATATTTGCAAACCCACAACAAGAATATACAAAAGTGCTGGTTGATTCTGTGCAATTGTAGACATAATAACAATGTAAAGCCTTTGCATAAACGATTGCAGAGGCTTTTTTGTTACTAACATATGATGAAAAATAATAGTTGACAAAAGTTGTCTGATATTGTAAGTTAATATATCAACTAGTAATAGTTACTATTATCAAATTATAAATTAAGGAGTTTGACATGTCATTAATAGGCAAAGAGATTAGCGAATTTAAAGTACAAGCGTACGTAAACGACACATTTAAAGAAGTTACAAAAGCAGATGTTTTAGGAAAATGGAACGTATTCTTTTTCTACCCAGCTGACTTTACATTTATATGCCCTACAGAGCTAGAAGACCTAGCTGACTTATATGAAGAATTTAAAGCGATTGATTGCGAAATTTATGGCGTATCTTGTGATACTCACTTCGTACATAAAGCATGGTATGACGCATCTGAAACTATCAAAAAGGTTAAATACCCACTACTAGGCGACCCTACAGGCGCACTAGCTAGAGATTTTGACGTAATGATTGAAGCTGCTGGCTTGTCAGAGCGTGGCACTTTCCTTGTGAACCCAGAAGGCAAAATAGTGCTATATGAAGTTGTTGCAGGTAACATTGGCCGTAACGCTGAAGAACTCTTAAGAAAAGTTAGAGCTTCTCTATTCGTTGCTAAGCATGGCGACCTAGCTTGCCCAGCTAAATGGCAACCTGGTAAAGAAACTTTAAAACCAAGCATCGACTTAGTTGGTAAAATCTAATAAAGCAAAAGGGCTACAATTGTAGCCCTTTATTATTTTAATGTGACGCCTTGCCACAGTATTTCTAAATTGCTAGTCATAGCACCAATTATGTCGTAATTGGTTTTCCTAAGAATATATATCAGTAGGTTATGAACAAATATTTGTGTAACTAATTTTGCAACATCTTTGCAATAGCCTTCATCAGCAGTTGGGTTTGCATCTACGATCATATAGTAGTATGTATTAAGCAGAAATGTGTCAAAGTTGTCGAGTAACTCTTCAGTAATCGAAGCATAACCGTGCTTATTAATGCGACGCAGAGTATCAATGTATGATTTAGATTGTTTGAAATCTTCCTTATACATGCAGATAATTTTTTCTTTCGTGCTCATTTTGCGTGAGAGTGTAGCAGCGTAAATTGCTAACTGTGCAGAGAATTTTCCTTTCGACACAACAAGCAAATCAGACTTCGATTTAAAATGATTAAAGAACGTAGTTCTGCTAATGTTTGCTGCTTTACAAATATCAGGAATTGTAGTGTCACGAAAGCCTTTTTGCTCAAACAAGTTGTGTGCAACATTGTATATCTTGTTGCGAGTAATTTCTGCTTTTCTCATAACGCCCTCAATAAAGTTAGTTATATGTAATATAACACTATTTCTAAAATTCGTCAATAAAAATGCACCCTATTAGTAAATAAGGTGCAATAATAACTAGCTACTTTGTTACGTATTAAGAGGAGGGGTGTTTGTTCATATATATAGGGAACACGTAACGTAGCCAAATATAAAAACATATTTAACTTGTATCTCAGTACATATTAAACTATACATGCAGTTACTGTGTTTGTCAACATGAAAAATAACGCTATTTTATTTTGCAAACATGCTTTGCTTTACTATCAGTCAGTTACGGTGTGAAAAATATTCTTGTGTATCTAGTAATAATTCATTAATATGTTTAAATCAATCATGGAGTTACTTATGGTAAATTTTAGAAACGACTATTCAAGTGGTTGCCATCCACTAATATTAGAAAAACTTGTTACGACAAATGACGATATTACAAGCGCATATGGTGCTGATGTCCATTCGGGTAATGCACGTGAGCTTATAAAAGCTGTATGCAACCAACCAGATGCCGACGTACATTTTTTTACAGGTGGTACACAAACTAACTTAACAGTTATTGCTGCTATGCTACGGCCTTACCAAGGTGTGATTTCTGCAAACTCAGGGCATATCAATGTGCATGAGTGTGGTGCTGTTGAGGCGACAGGGCATAGGATAATTGCAATAGAGAGTTGTGATGGCACATTATCAGCTGATGATATTTTAAAAACTTACAACACTCATTATGAGGATACTGCACGTGAGCACACAACCCAGCCAGCAATGGTTTATATATCTAACCCATCAGAGCTTGGCACACTATATAAAAAGCAACACTTACAGGAGCTTTATGCAATGTGTAAAAAGCTTGGTTTAATGTTGTTTATTGACGGCGCAAGGCTTGGTTATGGTTTAGGTTCGCCTGAGTGCGACTTTGACTTAGCTGATATCGCAGAAAACTCAGATATATTCTATATAGGTGGCACAAAGTGTGGCGCATTTATTGGTGAAGCAGTTGTTATCACAAATGATGCACTTAAAAAAGATTTTGAGTATAACGTCAAACAGCGTGGCGCAATGATTGCTAAAAGTAGGCTTGTTGGCATACAGTTTGAAGTGCTTTTTACAGATAATCTCTACCAAGCGATATGCAAGCAAGCGATTGATTATTCACTTATAATTAAAGACGAGCTCAAAAAAGCTGGTGTAGAATTAGCGTCAGATTCCTACACTAACATGCAGTTTCCTATATTCTCAAACGAGTTGGTGGATAAAATAGCCGAGAAGTATTCTTTTGAGGTATATGGCAAGGTTGACGATAACCGAAAAATGATAAGGTTTTGCACAAGTTGGTCGACAACACAAGCAGAAGTTGATAGCTTGGTCAATTACATAAAATCTCTCGCATAAACTATTAAGCCACCATTTAGGTGGCTTTTTGTTAGCCATACATGTAGGCTTTGCGGTATTTATGGAGGAAGAATGACACAATAACAATGGTACTAGCCTCTGCGATTGGTACGGCGAGCCAAACACCTTTAATGCCTATAAGTTTCGGTAAAATCAATATTGCAGTAATCGTGAAAACAAACGTCCTCATGAATGAAATAATTGCAGAAACTTTTCCATTTGAATATGCAGTGTACATTGATGAAGCATATATGTTGAACCCTGCAAATAGGAAGCTAATTGAGAAAATCAATAAACCTTCTGTAACTAAATTGTAAGCATTTGAATTTTCATCTAAGAAGAAGTTAGCAATAGGTTCTGCAATTAAGTATGCGACAACAAGCATTACAACAGATAAACATATGATAAATTTGAAATTTATCCTAAAGAGCTTGTGCAAATTTGTTGCATCTCTTGCACCATAGTTATAGCTAATTATTGGCAATACCCCAAGTGAAAACCCCATGAAAACAGAGTTTACAAATAATTGCAAATATAAAACTACCGTAATAGCTGCAATGCCATCATTACCAGCAAGGTTGAGCATTGTTTTGTTGAAAAGCAGAGTGACTACTGCATTCGATAGGTTTGTAACCATTTCTGAAGAGCCGTTTATGCTCATTTTAACTAGTGCGCCAGCATTAAACTTTGGCAATTTGAATGATAAAACACGCTTACTGCGTTTTGTTGAGAAGTAAACTATACCAATTATTGCGCCGAGCGTGTTGCCAATACCAGTTGCTAGTGCGGCACCACTAATCCCCATAGAGAATAGTTCAATGAATACATAATCCAAAATGATATTTGTAATGCCTCCAATTAGGATGGAAACAAATGCAAGTACAGGGACATTTGCTGTGATTAATGACGTTTGCATAATCATTTGCAATATCGCCATTGGCGCGAATACGATATAGGTGACGATATAGTCATAAACATATTGCCTGCTGTGCTCATTTGCTCCTAGGAAGTTCAAGATATTTTCTAGAAAAATTAGCACAAATACAAGTATGATGACACCAACAACAGCACCAAATATAGCAAAGAGTGTAAACATTTCTTTCGCTTCACTCGTTTTGCCTTCGCCTAGAAGTTTAGCACAAATTGCGTTACCACCAGTGCCGACCATTAACCCAACCGCTACCGTAAGGATAAAAACTGGCAGTGCGATATTGATTGCCGATAGTGCAGTTTGGTTGATTAGGTTTGCAACAAAAGCGCCATCAACCATCGTGTAGAACGCCATGAATAAAATCATAGCAATGCTTGGTAATGTAAAAACTATAATATTTTTTAAATTTGTTTTCTCTAGCATGATTACCTCTTTTAATTTTCTTAAAAGTAATATAAAGTATGACATAATGTCAGAGTCAAGAGGTTTTTTATACATGATAAATTTATTATCCATAGGCGAGGTTTCAAAAATCAAAGGCGTTAGCCATAGGATGTTGAGGCATTATGATAAGCTAGGCATATTGGTGCCAGCATATACTAATAGTGAAACAGGCTACAGGTATTATACAAAAAGCCAGTTAGTAATATTAGACCTCATACTAGTTTGCACTGACCTAGGTATCCCATTGAAACAGTTCAATACTTACATTTCAGATAGTGGTGATTTTGATATTGAAAAAATAATTGCAGACGGTGAAAAGCTTGCGAAAGTAAAGCTAAAAGCATTGAATAATACTGTGTCAATGTTGAAGTCGGCAAAAGCACACCTTGAAATACCTCAAAAGCAGGGCGGTATCTACACAAGACGCATTGAAAAACGCTACTTTTTTGTGCGTGAACTTGCAGATAATACTTTCGAGATCAAGTTTTACTGGGAGGCACTTTCTCAAATACTTAGCCAACTCGCATCATCTGATATGTCTCCTTTAATAAGTCAAGGCACAGTAACACGTTATGATGAAGATGGTGTTAAATCTTTTGCATATGTTGAAGTTGATAAGCCATATAAGAAAACTAAAAATGTTATCACTATACCTGCTGGTGAATATTATTGCGAAGTTTTTCAAGGCAATGAGGAGTTAAATGCACAGCAAAAGTATAATAAACCATATCCTAAAGGCACGCTTGTGATATCGACTGATGTTTTCAATAAAAAAATAAAAGAAGGGCTTTTGCCATTTGAAATACAAGTTTTGGTGTAATAAAGGCGAGCTATTAAGCCCGCCTATTGTTGAAGTTATGCTAAATTTTCTTGTTTTATGACTGCTTCAGACTTTATCCTATCGAGCAGTTTTGCGAATGTGTCTTTAACATTTTCTCTGATGTCGCCTGCAACAATTAAGTAAAGTAAGTCATCGCCAGGGAAGAGCTCGCCTTCGTTAGCTTTTGCAACTATGCGGAATATGCCTTCTGACTGTTCCATTTCTTTACAAATTGCTTCGATTTTTATATGGTCAGGCGTAACTACGACTGATGTAACAGGTGCTTTATCACCCCTTGTTGTTGCCCTCACAACGCCATTATGCACAAGCACCATGCCAACATTTTCTTTAAAACCATCTTCCTTTTTCAACTCTGCTATTGCTTTGCTAATATCCACAATTATCTCCTTCATTATGTAATTAGTTTATAAAACGCTATCCAATTCTTGGCTTCTAATCAACAGAAACGTTGATAGCAATTTTGATATATATTTGATAGTATTGACTTCTTTTTCAGACCAAACACGATGAGTTGTGCAATCATCAAAGCCAAGGAACATGCTGACATAGTTATCCTTACGAGTTTGGGCATGCAGGAATGAAAGTATACCTTGGTTCGCCATCAATTCATATGCACCTTCGGCTTTTAGTATGCTTAAATCATTGCTAAAGAATACACCATCATCTGTAGCGCAATTAAAGAAATCGCTCAATTCTTCAGCGGTAACATTTTTCAGGTTGTTAATCTCTGGTGTTATGCCAGGTTTACACCACTCATAAGTATTGTTATAACTTATTCCATCATCATGGGTTTCAAAAACATATGATCTGTCAACATCAAATCTTTTGCCTAAATTTTGCAGAACAATATTAATTGTTATATCAAGGTTTTTTGTTTCATACAGCATATTGAATGTGCTTGATATCAAATCAACGTCGAAGTAAGTGTTTGCAGATCTATGAGCACTGTCAAGTAGTGTGAGGTTTTTCATAGTACCTTCATTAAACTCAGCGCTGTAAATAGTGTAGCAATCCTTTCCTTGTGTTTTTGAGCGGTATAGTGCTTTATCAGTTGCTTTATATAGCTCAATAAAGTTTTCGCCGTCATATGGGAACATTGCGATACCGACACTACCTGATATTTTGTACATGTTGTTTTCGCCAAATAGCATGTTCTTGAAAATGTCTATCAATTTTTCAGCTTTTTGGGTAACGAGGTTAATGTCGCTAATATTTTTTAGCAGAACAATAAACTCATCGCCACCAAGCCTACCAACGATATCGTGTGAACGGAAACAAGCTTTAATATTGGTGCCAACTTCTTGCAACACTAAATCGCCAAATTGGTGACCTAGGTTATCGTTGATTAGTTTAAAGTCATCAATATCGATAATAAACATCGCATGTTTGCTATCATGATTAGATTCTGAGAGTGTTTTTGCAATTTCATTTTCTGCAGTAATTTTGTTGTAGCAGTTCACCAGTAAATCAAGCCTAGCTTGTTGTTCGAACATTTTTTGGTCATGGATATCTGTAGCTTTACCAACAACAAACAGCGGTAAGCCCCTGTTATCTTTAATTAAGTCATACTCAATCCTATTGTATCTAGTGATGCCATTATCTGATATCAAGCGCACTTCAAACGGCTTGATAATACCTTTTCGAACGTTTTTAAGCGCTTCGAGGACGTTGTTTTTATCTTCCTCGTATAAGTGCCTAGAGTCTGATATGTTAAATATGCTACTTAAGCCAGCATCAGAGTAGTTTTCTATTGATTTGCCGAAGTAGTTAATATGGTTTTCACGCAGGTCATATACGAAAATAATTTCGTTAATGAAGCCAATGAGTGTATCAAGTAGGATTTTATCGGATACAGACTCGTGTAGGTCGCCATCGAACTTTTCTATTGTGTTTGTGCTACTTACGAAGTTACGTAAGTCCCTAGTGAAGCCTGCAATAAAGTAGTCACCATCTTCACTTTTAACATCTAGCCTCACAAGCGTAATTTCAGCAGGTATTTCTTCACCGTTTATTTTACAATGTTTCCAGTAAAATTTTGCATAGCCATTGTTGCGTGCTTCGTTTATGTATGTCATTGCAGCTATTTGTGAATATCTTCCATCAGGTTGCTTTTCAGGTGAAAGCATGAAGAACTTCTGGAGGTATTCCTCCTTGCTTTCAAGGTCGAACAATGTTGCGGCATGAATATTACATGCTACGTTTTCTCTTTTATGGTTCCATAGGTTCATACATAGTGGCATAGCTTCAAGTATTGCATACATTTCATCTGATGAGAGCATGAAGCCATCTTCAGGCGCTTCGATAATTGCAGGCGCCATTGTCTCTGTAATACCTTTATCGTTATAGTATACTTCGAGGAAATCATCTATTGGCATTGGCCTATAAAAGTAATAACCTTGCCCATAGGTACAGCCTAGGTCATGCAAGATGTCTTTTTGCTCTTTAGTTTCTATGCCTTCTGCCATGCAGTCTGATATATCAAGTTCTTTGATGGTTTTTATGATATTTCTAACAACGGTACGGTTTTGCGCGCTTTTTGTGATGTTGTCGACGAGTCCTTTGTCAATTTTAACTTCTGAAAACACTTCTGATGTAAGCATAAGCAAGTTTGAGTGCTTTGCTCCGAAGTCGTCGAGCGAAACAGGAAAGCCTGCATTTTTTATAGCATCTAGTTTCTTGTTGAGGAAATCCATATCCATTTTATCAATGCTTTCTGTAACTTCAATAACTATATATTCGTGAGGTACGCCATATTTTGCACAAGTTTTTATAACTTCATCAACTAAGTCATAGCTTACAAAGGTTATCCTCGAGAAGTTAACAGCGATTTTTAACTGCTTGCCTTCTTTTATGAGTAGTTGCAGTAATATACAAACTTTTTCAAGCACGAAGAAGTCTAGGTGCCTAATAGTGCTTTCACGCTCGTAGATAGGTATAAAGTTATCAGGTGAAATCATTTTGCCAGATTTGCTAAATTTACGTATGAGTGCTTCTGCGCTAGAAATTTTACCTGTTGCAAGGTTAACTTTTGGCTGTAGATACACTTTGAAGCAGTCAGATGCGATTTCATTTAAGATAATCTCAACAGGGTTTAAGCGAGATTTTATTGTGTTTGCGTCTTTTGCTTTGTAGTAGTTTTGTTTTTCTGCATACATTATTTCTGCAGCGTGTGAAAGCCCTAATTGTATATTGAACTTTTTATCTTGCCAAGCGCCACCAACTGCAAATGAATATTCTGATTCTTTGCGGTCATCCATGCGCAGTTTGTCAATCAAGCGCTCAAACTCTTTGCGTGAGATATCTGGGCATATCGCAATAAATTCATCACCTGATAGCCTGAATATGTTGTGCTTAATATTTTCCTTCAATATGGTAGCAACTTGTTTTATAAGTGAGTCACCATAGGCTTCACCATATACTTCGTTAGCTACTTTTAGTTCGTTCACATTGATGTGGAAAAAACCAATAGATGTTAAATCATTTAATTTTAATTCATTTATGAATTGGGTGTACTTGTTTCTGTTATACAAACCAGTAAGTGTATCATAGTAAGATAGTTTTTCAAGTTCTTTAAATAGTTTACGCTTTTTGATGTTGTCCGCAATGATAAATGATATTGCATGCAAAAGTTCAGGATTATCAACATATTGTTTTTGGTTGTCAACACCGATAAATGTTGTGAGTTGGCCTCTTTCATAAACAGGCACGAGCAGCATAGATGTTGTGTTAGTGTCTTTTAGCCAATTGTGCAATACTGATGCTTTTTCAAGTGAGTCGTCGATATCACGTATATATACTTCACCTTCACGCGCGAAGAGATCTATGAAAGGCTTTAGGTCATCTAACGGTATTGTTGCAAATTTATCAATAGTGACAAGGTCTGATGTCATGCTCCATTCATATGAATTACATGCTAAGTTATTATTGTTGTCTATTTCAAAGATGTATGCGCGATCTGAGCGATAGTAATCGCCAATGGTTGAGAGCAGGTTATCAATTGCTTCATCAATGTCAACATCTTCAATTAGCGTTTTGATACATTTTGTGAGTGTTTGCTCAAAGTGTATCATAGGCGATGTGATGTTGAAATATTTCTCTTGTACTGCAATATCCATGATGTAAGTAAGCCTAGCTGGCCTGCCATCAACAGTGATAAGCGATTCCATGAAAGAATAAAATTTGCCATCATTCTTATTTTGCATCACTTTGTACGTCGTTTCATTGTCAACAAGCATCGAGTTGTTGCAGTTAGTGCATGGCTCATCAGCATTGTTAAAAATGTTGTAGCATTTTGTGATTTTTTTTAGGTTGCCTAACGTTTGTTTAGCTTTATCATTTATAAAGAGTATGTCATAGTTTTCAAGGTCTGCGACATAGCACATTATTTCGTGATTTTCAGCGATATAGTTAGCAAGATCTTTAGCTTTCATGTGTAATCCTGAATATGAGAATTTTTATGCCAATACAGTACAATAAATCTTGTGCGCAATAAAGTCAATTCTTTTATAAACAAAGCATGTCATTCATGCCTGTAAGATAGTTTCCTTATATATAATTTATGTGATTGTTTTTATATTGTTGCATATTTATATGAGATACTGTAGTGTTCAAATAGTTTGAAATATTTTAAAATAATTTGAGGGTAGTTATGAAAGTAGTAAAGTCTGTTATCATTGGATTGTTATGTTTAGGCATTATCAGCGCTATTATGTATAGTGTTACTCAAATGGGTGGGCAATCAAAGGTAGAGAGGCCAGTCGTCCCTATAGCTGAAGTTGTTGCGCCTGAGGAAATGATAAAACGCGCAGATAGTGGCAATAGCGAGTATCAAACAAAGGTAGGTGTTGCATATTATTATGGGCAAGATGGATTTGAGAAGGATATCGTAAAAGGTATGGACTATATCACGAAAGCTAAAGAGCAGGGCGATGTAAAAGCAATGTATGCACTAGGCGTTATATATTACAATGGTGTTGATGTCGCACAAGACTATGCGATAGCTTATGATTATTTTCAACAAGCTGGCAGCGGTGGCGATATGGACTCATTATATAATGTCGCGCTAATGCATGAACTAGGTCATGGGGTTGATATGAGCTTAGAAACAGCCGCAGAAAAGTATGTGGAACTAGCTGATAAAGGCTATCTTGACGCAATCACAACTGTAGCTATTATGTATGAACTAGGCGAAGGCTTGCCGCAAAACTATAGCAAAGCTGCGAAATATTATGAGAAAGCAGTAGAGTATGGCAGTGATATCGGGCAATATGGGCTAGGTTATCTCCATCATAAAGGATTGGGTACAAAGCAAAATACTGAAAAAGCTGTTGAATATTTCATGCTTGCAGCGGACCAAGGCAATGTCGATGCAATATATAGTTTGGCAATTATAAATTTTAGTGGCAGTGGCTCAAAAGAAGAAATGATGAAAGCATTTGCATATGCATGGGTGGCAGTTACACTTAACGGTGAAAATAATACATATATTGAGGCGTTCAACACTATGAATAACCAAATATCTAACGACATAAAGAAAGAGAGCGAATTATTTGCCTTTAATCTCATGAAAACAATACAGGAAAACAATCCTGACTATTGAGGCAATTTTAGTATTATATTGTTTTATTTCAACTGTTCTTGAATAGTAAGCTAGTGAATTCAAAAAAATGATGAATTCACTTTTTTTTTGCACTAATTATCTGTTTTGTTAGTATGTATTATGGTTGAAAATAATGTAATATGTTGAAAAATAAAATATTTTTATTGCACCAGCCGTGTATTTGAGAAAAATAAAACATTGTTACGTAAAGCATTAAATATTAATGAATTTTAATAAAAAAAGCTTGACTAATTGTAAATTGTATTATACTCTGACTGAAATATTGAGAGGTATCATTAAATGTAGTGTGGCCATTATGCTTCTGTGGAGGGGAGTGTGCTGTGTTTTCTATATTGTTGAGTGTTACATATCTCATATAATTTCATGAGGAGGAAACTTATGTGTGAAAGAGTTAAAAGTGTAATCATTGCTTTGTTTTTTCTTGTTTTCGCTGTAACTACAGCTACTACAAGTAACGCTGAAACTCGCAAACTGGAAGACAAGTATCCTGAAGTTGCTATGGAGAACGGAGTTAGAACTTTAACTGACTCTGTAGAGCAAGAGAAGGATTTCTACAACTTCCTATTCAAAAACCACCCTATCTTCAAATATGAAGCAGAAGGAAGATTGATTGGTAAGATCGCTGTAAGCGACAGAACTGAAGAGTTCCTTGAGTTCGGTAACGCAGAAGCTTATAAAGAGTGGAGGGGTGATAAAGCACTTGATCATACTGCTGTTACTTACAGACTCGCACTTGAATCTATGTTAGATTTCCCTAACAAATTTGTAGGCCCTGAAAAATGTGGTGAATGTCACGCAGCACAATACACTGCATGGGAGCGTTCACGTCACAATAAAGTTGTTCGTTTTACTGACGAAATAGAAGAAGTAAACAACGACCTTAAAAAACCTGTATACCCTGCATCAGATGCATCTATCCTGCCGATGGGTGTCCAAGCTGAAGATGTACTATTCATCATCGGTACGCCAAGAACTAAATATGGCTTCGTTGATAAGTGGTTAGTTCGTGGTACTTATCATGTACAAGATGGTAACCTATCTGATGGTACTGGTAAATTAGTTGCTGGTGGTAACCAATTCTCAAGATTTTGGGCAGAATCATTAACACCTGAGTTAGCTCAAAAAATCGCCGATGTTTACCCAGGCTTCCCAACAAAAATGGAAGATTTTGGTAAAAGTGGTTCTAACGTATGGGGTATGAACTCATATGGTTCAACTTATAAAGAAAAATTGATGTTCCAACCTGGTTCATCTTACTGTGAAACTTGCCATAGCTGGAAATTCGACTTTGAATCTAAAGAAGAATTCATGGCTGCAATCGGTAACAAAGAAGAATTAGAAAAACACACAATTGCTAAAGGTATCTCTTGTGAAGAGTGTCACGGTGCTGGTGCCCATCTATATGGTGCAAGAGGCGCTGGTATGCCTTCAAACTGTGAGCGTTGTCACCAACGTTTCTCATTCAGTGAAGAAGATGCTGCTAAAGATCCACGCAAACAATTCAATGCATACTTCAAGTCATCTTGTCCATCTTGTGGTACAGAGGGTGCACAAATGTTCAGCTCTGAACACTATGATAAAGGTATCAGGTGTGCAACTTGTCATGATCCGCACGAAGTTACTAAAAACGACTGGAAAGATGGCTATACAGTTACAAACTTAAAGAAAAACTGTGAAGATTGTCACGAAACTCAAAAAAGTTTCTTCAAATCTGGCGGTATACACGGAGCAACAAGCTGTACTGGTTGTCACATGCCTAACATCATGAGTTGTGAAAACTTTGCAGCTGTACAAATGCCAGATGCAGGTGGTTTCGATAACGTTCGTGCTGCTCATATTTGGAGAATTAAAGTTGATAAAACTGCTAAAACTCTTAACCCACCAGCTGGAAAAGAGCGTGATCCTATGACTGTTAAAGGTTGGATGATCGATCGTGATGACGATGGCAGATTTTACCTAGACTTAATGTGGAGTTGTGGTAGAACAAGTTACAGTGATGTAAACTTAATGGGTCCTGGTGGCACTGGTTGTCATAGCCCGTTCCAGTCTACATTGCCTGAGAACTTACACTACTCTGACCAAGAAACTATCTACAATGATGTTATGAAATGGCAACAACCTGTTCTTGATGGCCTAGAACAATTAAAAGATGGCTTGAAAGATATAAACACTGGCCTAGTTGCTAACACAAGGCTATCAATTTCTGCTAAGTCAGAAGTGTTGATGCTTGCTAAAGAAATACAATCTACTATGGATTTAATCAACAAAGACGGTTCTAAAGGTGTTCACGGTCCTAAATTTACTAAGGATCTTGTAGACCAAGCACTTGTTCATCTTGAACTTGCTAAAGGCATTGTTGCTGGCAAAATTAAAAGATAGTTGAGAAAATTATTATGATTTACCTGCACTTACGTGAGTTTTTCACATAGGTGCAGGTGTTCACATGGAGAGATGTATGTCTTTACGAAATTATATTTATAGATATGCGGTCGTAGTGTGTTTATTTTTGGCAACTGCAACAATGTCTTTCGCTGGAGGCGGCGAAGGAGATATTGCAATTATCGAAGGTGTTACACCTATCAGTTTGTCTAATGCTGCTGGCATGAAAGAGGAAGGCGCTGTATTTTTTGATGTAAATCCAGAAAATATCAGAAACGAAGTTGGGTTTATCCCAAACGCAATCTTGCTAGAAGATGAAGACTTTATTGATGCATTGCCTACTGACCAAACTATACCAATCATTGTATACGGTACAAATGTCGCTGACATTATACCAAGCTCTGTAGCTGTTGTCCTTATGGAAGAAGGCTTCGAGAAAGTATATGTAATGATTGAAGGCGTTGAAGGCTGGAAAATTTCAGGCAGAGAAGCTATTAAAATATCAGCTCATAAATGGAACAAAGGTATCGAAAGTGATAACTACACAGACCTTGTCCATGGAAAGTTGATGTTTGGCGAAATCCCTGCTTGTAGAAGCTGCCACGCTGAAGAAGATGGTAGAATAAACGAAGACACAGCTATCACTAATGTACTATTAAATGATAACTGTGCAGACTGTCATGAAAAAGTAGCTATTGCGTTTGATAAAAGTATCCACTCAAACCAATCTAATTACCTGTTAAGCAAAGGCGTAGAATTATATGATAATGCTGACAGCATGACACAAGAGAAGAAAAAGCCAACTTGTATCACTTGCCACTCTATACACAAGGGCGGCGAGATGCGCGAGATGATGAACCGTAAACAGCTTGCTGAAGCTCAGTGTTCAGAATGTCACGAAGATGAAGTTGAAAAATATCGCAATACATTCCACGGTAAAGGTTTGTTGTTGACAGTAAACGATGATAACTTAACAAGGTTGCCATCATGTTATGACTGTCACTCAGCTCACAGTGTGCAAAAAAGTGATAACCCACACTCAACATTGTTTGGGTTCACTGCAATGCAAACATGTTCAGCTGATGGTTGCCACTCGGAAGTTGGCCCAGGGTTTACAACTTATATTTCACACCCTGATAAAACTGACAAAGAGCAAAATGCTGTAATCTACTATGTGTCATGGATTTTTATAATCCTGATCTCAACAGTATTTATAGCGTTCGGCATACACAGTATACTGTTTATCGCAAGGATGATTATTGTTAGAAACAGAAATCCAGAAGCTTGGAAAAAAGCTATGCATGCTATGCACCACGATAAAGTTGCAATCAGACGTTTCTCGTTACTCCACCGTTTGCAACACTTTTTCATGGGTACTAGCTTCTTGACACTGTCAATTACAGGCTTGCCTCAGTTGTTCTATGATGCACCATGGGCTAAAACATTGGCGACTATCTTAGGTGGTCCGTTAATGCTTACGCAAATCCACCATGCTGCAGCATTAGTGTTAATCGCTGTATTCTTCTCGCACGTGATTGAAGTCGGTGCGGTTGCATACAAACGTAGAAATGAAATACGTGACCCAGAAACTGGCAAAATGAGCTTTATGCGCTTCTTAAGGGCGTTGTTCGGGCCAGAGTCGCTGTTGCCACGTAAAAAAGATATCCAAGATATTGGCGCTCAAATTAAGTGGTTCTTAGGTTTAGGGCCTAGGCCTCAGTTTGACCGTTGGATATATTGGGAAAAATTCGACTACCTCGCAGAAATTTGGGGTATGTTCACATTCGGTATAACTGGTTTAATGTTATGGTTCCCTGAGTGGTTCTCAACATGGATGCCGGGTTGGGCTTTCAACTTAGCAACAGTTATCCACTCATATGAAGCAGTGCTCGCAATCGGCTTTATCTTTGCTGTACACTTCATCAACACTCACTTTAGGCTTGACCGCTTCCCTATGGATATGGTTATATTCTCTGGTACATTAACAGAGGAAGAGCTTAAACAAGAGCGTAAAGTTTGGTATGATAGGCTTGTAGCCACTGACAAGTTGAAAGACTTGAAAGAAGAAAACGGTAAATTTGACAAGTATGTAAACTTCTCAAAAACTATCGGATTTATCATGGTTGCTTTAGGTTTATTTGCCTTAGCGTTAATGGTATATGCTTATTTTATAGCGTAATATTTGTGTAGGGAGTTCTGCTCCCTACACTTTTGTAATTATTTTTTTAAGGAGCAGTAGTATGAAGAAAAGTAGTATAGGGATGATTTGTTTTTTTATATTGTCTATGGTTGTGTTTTCATTTAACAATGCGCAAGCGTATCCACAGGGTGAAGGTGGAATGGGTGGCATGGGCGCTACAAACGATCATTCACAACACAAAGTAGATATGAAAGAGCTTGAAGCAAAAGCTAATACAGGTGATCCAGTTGCACAGTTCCAATTAGGTGTTGCCTACTACGACAACAACGACGCAAATAATGCTCTAAAATGGTTTAAAGAATCAGCGAAACAAGGCCATGCTTATGCACACAATAATATCGCGGTTATCTATGCTCAAGGTGATGCTGTTAATCAAGACCTTATAAGTGCTTATGGCTATGCATTAGCAGCTTATCAATTAGATGAATCTCTGAGTGAAGGCTTTATCAAAGATTTAGAAAGCATAATGTCACTAAAACAAATATCAGAAGGTAAGAAATTCGCTAAAAAAGTAAAATCGCAAATTAAATAATTACCTAATGTATTTCATAAATATGTTATCGGCACAATTGTTTACATTGTGCCTTTTTTTTATGCAAAATTTTAACAATCAGTTAAATAAGTTGACATGTTTACTTGTTATGAACTATGATTTTGCATACAAAGTAAAGGGGGAATAGTATGGAGTTTTTTCTTCAATTAGCTGTAGTGTTAGGTGCTATAGCTATTGGTGGTAGGTTTTCTGGTATAGGGCTTGGTGCTGCGGGTGGTTTAGGGCTTGCTGTATTAGTGTTTATATTCGGTATGAAGCCTGGTTCGCCACCTTCAACAGTTGTTTTTATCATTGTATCTGTTATCACGTGTGTAACGATTTTGCAAGTTGCTGGTGGGCTTGATTTATTAGTGTCGTTAGCTGAACGCTTGTTGCGTAGGCGTCCTGATATGATTACGTTTTTAGGGCCTATAACTGTTTTTATATTCACAATGTTTTGTGGAACTTCATATGTTGCATTTTCGATTTATCCTGTAATTGCAGAGATCGCTATGGATGCAAAAGTTCGCCCAGAACGTGCGATGTCGATGTCGGTGATGGCTTCAAATATGGGCGTTGTTGCTAGCCCTATGAGTGCTGCGGTTGCCGGTATGATTGCAATTACTGCGGGCATAGGAACAACTCCGTTATCAATATTAGCTGTAACAATTCCAGGTTGTTTTTTAGGTGTGCTTGTTGGTTGTATATATATGTCAAGAAAGGGTGCAGAGCTTGAAGACGATCCAATATTTAAGCAACGTGTTGACGCTGGCACATATGTTGAAAAGCCAGTAAAAGCGATGGATAATTTAACTATCGAGAAAGGTGCAGCTACAGCTGTTTTTATATTCTTTTTAGCGATAGTTGCGATCATTGTTATGGGATCAGTAACTTCACTTAGACCAGCGTGGGAAAGTGCGAACGGTGAACTATCTCGTATGTCAATTCCTATCATGTTGCAGATAGTTATGCTTACTACAGCGGCACTTATCATGATAGTTTGCAAAGTACCTTCAGATAAGCTTGACTCAGGCTCAGTATTTAAAGCTGGTTTAATTGGTGTTGTTGCGGTATTTGGCTTATCTTGGATGACTGGTACATTTTTCGATTTTTATCAACCACTTATGGAGGATAAATTCTCAGGATTATTACAAAGTTACCCAGCGTTATTCGCTGTGATATTGTTTTTGCTATCTATGGTAATCTATAGCCCATCTGCTACTGTTGCAGCGCTAATGCCTATCGGTGTGAAGCTTGGTTTAGACGCTGGTACGCTTGTTGGTTTAATGCCTGCTGCATGTGCAACGTTTATTGTTCCTGGTGCGGCACAGATTGCTTGTGCATCGTTTGATAGAACAGGCACAACAAAGATCGGTAAATATGTTATTAACCATAGTTACCTTGTTCCTGGCATTATTGCATTAGTTGCATCAACAATCTTTTCATACATCATTGCAAAAATCATTTTCTAATATTATGCAAAAAAAAAACTACCCTCTGAAATAAGAGGGTAGTCACATCATTCAAATCTAGTGTCTGCCACAGCCAGAGCATCCGCCACCAGAACTGCAACCAGATTTTTTATCTTTCTTGTTTTTAATCATGCTATAAATAACAATACCAATTATTATAAAAAGCACAAACCCGTATAAAACTGATTCCATATAACACCTCAATTACAATGAAGTTGCAACATTTCCTGAAACTTTTGCTTCATGGTTAGGTTTTCTAACAATCAAGTATACTACGCCAATGATTAATAGTATAGCAATGATAGCACCTATGCCAAAACTTCCTTGCCCTGTAAACACTAAGCCTAGTTGGTATATGATAAACGACATAGAGTATGCAAATACAGTTAAGTAGCCGATTGCAAATAATGTCCATTTTGTAGAGCCAAGTTCACGCTTCATTGCGCCTATTGCTGCAAAACATGGTGCAAACAATAAGTTGAATATCAAGAACGAGTATGCAGATAAAGCTGTAAAGTGCACTGCGATACCGCCAAGTTCGCCAAAAGAGCCTTCTTCAACAAGTGCAAGTGCATCGCCAGATACGCCATATAGTACGCCAAACACGCCGACAACTTCTTCTTTTGCTACTAAGCCCATGATTGTCGCAACAGCTGATTGCCATGTGCCGAAACCAAGTGGAGCAAATAGGAACGCAAAAGTATTACCGATGTTAGCAAGTAAGCTGTGGTCCATATCATCAACCATTGCGAGTGAACCATCTTGGAAACCTAAGCTAGACAAGAACCAGATAAAGATACTTGCAACTAAGATAACCGTACCAGCACGTTTGATGAACGACCAGCCACGCTCCCAAGCACGAGAGAATAAGCTAAATAGCATTGGCATATGATAAGATGGCATTTCCATGATGAATGGAGCAGGGTTGCCAGCAAACATTTTTAAGTTTTTCAATATCAAGCCAGATATAACGATTGCAGCCATACCGATGAAGTATGCACTAGGTGCAACCCACCAAGCACCGCCGAATAATGCACCAGCAATTAATGCAACGATAGGCATTTTCGCACCACAAGGGATGAAAGTTGTTGTCATGATCGTAATTTTTCTATCACGCTCAGATTCGATTGTTCTAGATGCCATAACACCTGGGATACCACAACCAGAGCCAATCAACATAGGTATGAACGATTTACCAGATAAGCCGAAGCGTCTAAACATTCTGTCCATAATGAAGGCAACACGTGCCATGTAGCCACACTCTTCTAGTATCGCAAGTAAGAAGAATAAAACTAACATTTGCGGTACGAAACCGAGTACGGCGCCAACACCACCGATGATACCATCAACAGTTAAGCTAACAAGCCAAGGCGCAACATTCATACCTTCAAGGAGTGATTGAACAGCAGGCAATAGTGTTTCACCAAAGACTGTGTCATTTGTGTAGTCTGTTAAGTAAGCACCTAGTGTTGTGATAGATATGTAGTAAACAACAAACATAACTGCAACAAATATAGGGAACGCAAGTATCCTGTTAGTAACAATTGAGTCGATTTTGTCACTCATGCTAGCTTTTGCGTTAGCACTTTTTGTAACAACTTGGCTAATTACTGATGTGATATATGCATAACGTTCGTTAATAACGATACTAACGCTATCATCGTCTTCTTGTTTTTCGCAAGCTTCGATAACTGCATTGATTTTGTTAGTTTGGTCAACATTTAATGTAGTGCTAGCAACAACCCTTTCGTCACGTTCAAAAAGTTTAATTGCAGTATATTTTGCAAGTTCATCAGAAACAACAGGTTTGATAATTGCGCTGATTTCAGAAATTGCTGAGTTGAACTCGCTAGAGAAAATATCAAGGCTAGGTACAACTTTAGCGTTTGCAACTTCGATAGCTAGGTTAGCAATTTCTTTGTTGTTCATGTTTTTTAGTGCTGATATAGACATAGCCTTACAGCCAACAACTTTAGAGAGTGCATCAAGGTCAAGCTTTAATCCTTTTGACTCAAGCAAGTCAGACATGTTGACAGCAACGACCATAGGGACATTAAGTTCTAACAATTGAGTAGTTAGGTATAAGTTACGCTCGATATTTGTAGCGTCGATAATGTTGATAATAACATCAGGTTTATCGTTAAGGATATAATCTCTAGTGATAATCTCTTCTGGAGAATATGGCGAAAGTGAATAAATACCTGGTAAATCTTGAACAGTGATATCTTTGTGTCCTTTAAGTTTACCTTCTTTACGCTCTACAGTAACGCCAGGCCAGTTGCCTATGTATTGTGAGCTACCAGTTAAATTGTTGAATAGGGTAGTTTTACCGCTGTTAGGGTTACCCACTAATGCTATTTTCATGCTCATTGTCCACATCCACAGTTACCACTTCCACAGTGAACTTCAATAGTTTTTGCATCATCTTTACGCATAGATAGGTCATAACCACGCACTGAAACTTCAATAGGGTCACCAAGTGGTGCAACACGTGTGATAGTGATATCAGTACCTTTTGTGATACCCATATCCATGATTTTTCGTTTTAAAACAGGCTCACAGTTAAGTTTTTTTACAGTAACTGTTTCACCGATTTTAACATCTTTCAATGTCTTCATCTATATCTCCTTAAAATAATTTATACGATAATTCTTGTTGCAAGTTTTCTGTCAATAGCAATTCTGCTATCGTTGACGCCAAGCATAATACAATCACCAACATTGGATAACAGAGTAACCTGAACGCCAGGCACGCAGCCCATATTCGCTAGTTGATTGCGGATATTATCTTTACCAGTAAGTTGTTTGATTGTGTGTGTAGCGCCACATTCCATAACAGTAATAGGTATCATAATTCCTCCGTTTCAAATTAGCTTAAACTAACTTGTATAGTAAAAAATAACAGCCACTCAAATATCAGTTAGTATTGGCTGACGGTTTAATATAGTGCTGTTTTATAGATATGTCAAGGTAAATGTTAGAATATGCTAACTTATTTTGAATATATAAAAATAGCCCCAAAAATGGGGCTATAATATAGTCAACCTAAAAGGTTAGATTAGAATGCGAATTCAGTGATGAAGCCAACATAGAACTTGCTAGTTGTAGTAGTAGAGCCTGCACCATTGTCAACTTCGTTGTTAGTGAAAGCAACTTCAGGAGTTATAGATAAACCTTCGTAAATTACAAGGTTTACGTTAGCATATACAGCATAAGCAGTTTCATCAGCGTTGCCTAAAGAGTTGTTAGCATAACCGAAACCAACTGATGGAGTGTACATGTCATCAATAGTGTAGCCAACAGCTAAAGCAGCACCGTAAGATGATGCGTTTTCATTAACAGAAACACCTTTGCCATCAGCTTTGTAAGATGGGTTGATGAAGTTGTCGCTAGATAGTGAGCTTGTCATACCTAAGTTCATACCATAGTATGCAGTAACATCAGCAAATAAATCGCCTTGTGTGAATTGGCCACCAAAACCAACTACGAACGAGTTAACTAATAAAGTTTCATCGTTAGCAAATGTAGCATAGTATGGAGCATAGTTTGCGAATACTGCACCGTTGAACATGTCGCTTAATATATCGTAAGAAACGTCAATACGTGGTAAGCTATCAACAGTTAAATCACCAGCAGTTGTGTTAGCTGCTTTAGCTGCAGTAGCATCTAAGCCTTTGTCTGTACCACTAACGTCAAAACCGCTTGCGATCATTGCAATGTTTAGACCCCAGCTGTTCCACTTAACCATAGGGCGAGTGTTGTCGCTTAATGCACCGTAGTTGATTAAAGCGTTGTAGTCGTTAGAAACTTGGCCAAAGTTGTACCAAGCTAGAGTTTCCATAACACCTATAGAGATGCTGTCTTCACCCATGTTGTATGAAACATATGCTCTTTTAAGATAGTTGTCTTTGTTTAATTTAAGAGTAACTTCACCAGAGATATTGCCTCGTTCAACTAGTAAGCCAGCTGTAGAGTAAGCTGATAAGCTGTAGTCGAATTTGTCTTCACCAGCACCAACAGTTGTGTCAGTGTTGAATGTGTTGAACCAACCACTAATAAATGGAGTGATTGTAGTTTCTTGTGCAAACGCACTTGTTGAAAGACCTGCTACCATTAATGCAGTAGCTAATAATGATTTAATTTTCATTATTTTCTCCTTAAAATTTAATAGGTAATCAGTATAAATAAATTTATAAGATTGTCAATGAATAAAAAAATAGCCCCAAAAATGGAGCTATTTTATGATAAATCTAAAAGGTTAGATTAGAACGCAAACTCAGAGATTAAACCGAAAGTGAATGCTGTTTCAGTTGTGTCAGCAGATGATTTGTAATCCATTTCTTTGCTAGTGTATGCGATTTCTGGAGTAAGAGTTAACCAGTCGTATAAAGCGATGTTTACGTTTGCATATACAGCGTAAGATGTAGAGTCTGTGCCTTCAATTGATGCAGTAGCATAACCGAAACCAACTGACGGAGTGTACATGTCATTGATTACATAACCAACACCAATAGCGCCACCGAAAGCAGTTGAGTCTTCAACTTCAACTTCTGTTCCAGCTGCATTCACAGCAATAACAGCCATGTTTGCAGCATTTTCGCTATCTAGGTTGCCAGTTAAACCTAAGTTTATACCGTAGTAAGCAGTAACGTCAGCAAAAAAATCGCCTTGCGTGAATTGGCCACCAATACCAACAGAGTAAGCATTTACAATAGTGCTTTCTTCTGTTTTTGAGCCAATGTCATAGCTTGCATAGAATGGAGAATAACTAGCAAATGCAACACCGTTGAACATGTCGCTTTCAATATCGTAAGAAACTTCAACACGCGGTAATTGTTCAACTTCAACATTAGATAATCTACCATTATTTTTCAATGATTCAATGCCTGTGTCTTTACCGTTTACAGTGATACCGTTAGCGATGATAGCAAGGTTTGTGCCAAAGCCACTCCATAAAGCCATTGGTCTAACTGTGTCGCTTAATGCACCGTAGTTGATTAAAGCGTTGTAGTCGCCAGAAACTTGGCCAAAGTTGTACCAAGCTAAAGTTTCAGTCATACCTACAGTTAATGCTTCGCCATCTTCAAAGTTATATGTAACATAAGCTCTTTTTAAGAACTCGCTTGAAGCTTTGATTGTAAATTCGCCAGTGAAGTTGCCACTTTCAAATAATACGCCTGCAGTAGACGCTTCTGAAATATTGTAAACAAAAGTATCGTTCTCTTTATCAGCAGAACCTGTTGTTTTAGTAGTGTTCATTGTAGCGAACGAGTTGAACCAACCACTAACGTATGGAGTGATTGATAATTCTTGTGCAAATGCACTTGTTGAAAGACCTGCTACCATTAAGCCAGTAGCTAAT
>CAYJDR010000018.1:24560-42485 GCA_964368965.1 uncultured Deferribacteraceae bacterium | reverse complement strand
TTTGCTTTAAATTGGCGTTGCATTTCCCTGTTTAAGTCTTTGTCTTTGAGGGTTTGGCGTTTGTCGTGCAGTTTTTTACCACGGGCAAGTGCGACTTGCACTTTTACTTTTCTTGCTTTCAAGTAAACTTTTGTTGCGATTAGCGCAAGTCCTTTTTCTTGAACTCTGCCGATGAGTTTGTTTATCTCTTTGCGATGTAGTAAAAGTTTTCTGATACGTAATGGGTCGTGGTTGAATATATTGCCTTTTTCGTAAGGCGATATGTGGCAACCAAGCAGAAAAACTTCGCCGTTGATGACTTTCACATACGACTCTTTCAAGTTCAGTTTGCCATCTTTGATAGACTTCACCTCTGTGCCTTTAAGCTCTATCCCTGTTTCTATTTCTTCTAATATTTCATACTCGTGGTATGCTTTTTTATTCGTTGCAAGTGCCATGTTTACCTCTGATTATCATAGCTTATATTATGATGATGATTTTTGCAATGAATAAATCTTTCATTTTTATCAAACAGTCTTTGACAATTCATATTATATAATGTTATTCTATGCAAAATATTATGAGGTTGATTTATGTCAACGATTAAATTTACAAAACTTAGTGGCAGTGGCAACGACTTTATCTTCATAGATAACCGTGACGGTGCTTACTCAAAATATATTAATGACGAGTTCATTAAGCAAGTTTGTGCAAGAGGGCTATCGGTTGGTGCTGATGGCATCATGTTTATCGAAAACTCTGAAAACGCTAACTTCAAGTGGCACTTTTTCAACTCAGATGCTAGCCGTGCAGAGATGTGTGGCAACGGTGCAAGGTGTGCAACAAGGTTTGCATATTTAAAAGGTATCGCACCTGAAAACATGACGTTTGAAACAGATGCTGGAATAATTGAAGGCGCTATCATGGAAAAAGGCGAAGTGAAAGTACAACTCACAAAACCGCACTCGATGATACTTGATGACACAATCAATGTCGACGGTAAAGAATATGGCATACACACTATCAACACAGGCGTTCCGCACGCAATAATATATGTTGATAATTTAGATGAAATTGATGTACAATCGTTTGGCTCAAGTGTTCGCTACCACGAGAAATTCGCACCAGCTGGAACGAACGTAAACTTTGTTCAGGTGCGTGGTGATGAACTTGCTATCCGCACATATGAACGCGGTGTCGAGGGTGAAACACTTGCATGTGGCACTGGCTCAGTTGCAGCGGCTATCATATCTTGTGAGAAAGGGTACACTTCTGCGCCTGTTAAAGTGTTGACAGCTAGTGGAAAATATTTAAAAATATATATCGAAGAAAAAGGCGTTTATCTACAAGGCGAAGCTAGGCTTATTTACGATGCTGAGCTTGCTGTAGAGGCTTTTGAATATTAGGATAACGGGGGATAAGATGTTTCAAGGAAGTATTGTAGCGCTTGCTACTCCATTACATAATGATAAAGTTGACGAGGCTAAACTTAGGGATTTAGTTGAATTTCATATAGCAAACGGTACGAACGCTATTGTGCCTTGCGGTACTACTGGCGAGTCTGCTACGCTCACTTATGAGGAGCATTGCAAAGTTATCGAAATAGTTATCGACCAAGTGAACAAGCGTGTGCCTGTTATCGCTGGTGCTGGCTCTAATAGCACGCATGAAACTATCTTCCTGACAGAGCATGCAAAAAAAGCAGGCGCTGATGCTGTTTTGCTCATCACGCCATACTATAATAAACCTACTCAACAAGGGCTTATCAAGCACTATGAAGCTGTTGCAAACGCTGTTGACATACCTATAGTTTTATACAACGTGCCAAGCCGCACAGGTGTAAACATGTTGCCAGAAACTGTTGTTGAGTTATCTAAACATAAAAATATCGTTGGTGTTAAAGAGGCTAGCGCATCACTCGACCAAGCTGGCTACATCATTAAACACGCACCGAAAGACTTTGCTGTGCTTAGCGGTGAAGATTCGTTAACGTTTGCAATGATGTGCATGGGTGCTAAAGGTGTTATATCTGTTGTGAATAACGTTGCACCGAAGTATTTATCAGATATGTGCGCTAGTATTTTAAGTGGCGATTATGATAAAGCTAGGGAAATCCACTATAAATTGATGGAGCTCTCAAAAGTTATGTTTATTGAAACAAACCCAATCCCAGCGAAGAAAGCGCTATATTTAATGGGCTTAGCAGAAGATGAAGTGCGCCTACCGTTAGTAACAATGACGAGTGAAGGCACTGAAAAGCTTAAAAAAGTGCTTGAAGATTTAGATATAAAGGTTGTAAGATGATAAATATATGTATAGTTGGTGCAGCTGGTAGAATGGGCAAAAACATTGCCCAAATTATCGCAGCTGATGAAGAGTGCAAAATTTCTGGCGCACTAGATAGCGCAAACGGGCGTGCAATAGGCGCAGATATCTACGAGCTTGCAGGCTTAGGGCAAGGTGGCGTATTAGTCACTTCTGACTTTATGGAAGCCGTGAAAGGCGCAGATGTTATCATAGATTTCACAGGTGCTGAGGCAACTTTAGCAAATGTTGAGAACTATCGCACAGCAAAAGTTCCTGTCGTTATCGGTAGCACAGGCTTGAAAGCTGACGAAAAAGCAAAAGTTTTAGGCTTGTCGCAAGATATCCCTATGATACTCGCACCAAACACAAGCTTAGGCGTAAACATTGCGTTTAAACTTGTTGAACTTGCAGCAAAAAGCTTGAAAGGATACGATATCGAGATATCAGAAATACACCACCGCATGAAGAAAGACTCACCAAGCGGCACAGCGCTAGGGTTTGCAGAACATGCAGCAAAAGGTGCTGGAATAGATTTAGAAAAGAATGCAGTTTACGCAAGGCATGGCATAATCGGCGAGCGTACTGATGATGAAATAGGCATACAAACACTCCGTGGTGGCGACGTTGTTGGCGACCACACAGTTTACTTCTTTGGTAACGGCGAACGTATAGAGATAACGCACATGGCGCACACAAGGGCGACGTTTGCAAGTGGTGCAGTTACGGCTGCAAAATGGTTGGCTAAAAAGCCAGTTGGTTTTTACACTATGGACGATGTTTTAGGCATCGCATAGTTTGTTCCATAATATGCCGATTAGTCGGTAAATAAACTTTTTATAGTAGGAGAAAAATGGAAGACAGTAGTACCGTAATGACGGTAGTTCTAGCAATTCTAGCATTTGTGCTAGTGTTTTGTAATGGTTTTTTCGTGTTGAGCGAGTTTGCCATAGTTAAAGTTAGGCGTTCTAAATTAGAGGAATTGTCTAAGAATGGTGTCGCTAACTCGAAGTTAGCGTTGAAGATATTAGGTAGGCTAGACTCTTACCTTAGTGCTACTCAGCTGGGTATCACGCTATCATCGCTTGCACTTGGTTGGATTGGTGAGCCTGCGATCGCAAGGCTTTTAGAGCGTTTGATTACGCCTTATGTTGAAATCGAGGGTGTGTTATTGCACACGATATCGTTCATCATAGCGTTCACAATCATCACGCTATTGCACGTTGTATTGGGTGAGATTGTTCCAAAATCTATCGCTATCGCACGTGCTGAAAAGTCTGCACTAGCTATTGCAAAGCCACTTTATGCGTTTGGGTTTATATTCTACCCATTGATCAAAATGTTTGACTCTATCGCAGGATTTTTCTTGCGCCGTATGGGTATCAAAACAGCTTCAGACCACGAATCAGCACACAGTGAAGAAGAGCTTAAATTTATCGTCGGTGAAAGTTTGAAAGGTGGCTATATAGACAGCCTTGAAGGCGAAATAATCAAAAACGCTGTTGATTTTTCTGACACGCAAGCAAACGAAGTTATGACTCCAAGACGTGATATCGTTTACTTAAAAGCTGAAAACAGCTATGAAAAGAACGTAGAAATTATACTAGAAAGTGGCTACACTAGGTTCCCATTTTGTACAGATAGTATAGATAATGTTACAGGGTTGATACACATCCGTGACTTGATGCAAAACCTACTCACAGGCAAGGAAGAGAAAGACTTATCAAAGCTTGTGCGTGATATAATCGTTGTGCCAGAAACAACATCTATATCAAAAGTATTGCAGAAAATGAACGAGCGCCAAAACCACACTGCAATAGTGCTGGACGAATACGGCGGAACGGCTGGTTTATTGACGCTTGAAGACATTGTTGAAGAAATCATGGGCGACATCTCTGACGAGTACGACTTGAAAAGCGCAAGCCACGTACAGATATCGGAAGGCGTTTACGAGTTCGACGGCATGACACCTGTTTGTGACGTTATGGAAACACTCAACATAAGCTTTGAAGAGCCAGACCAAGTCACTATCGGTGGCTATGTGTTCAACTTGCTTGACAGAGTGCCGATCGTTGGCGATATCGTGAGCGACGAGCAATGCGAGTACGAAGTTTTAGAGATAGACGGCGCAAGGGTTAAGAAATTGCGTGTAACACTCTTAAACCAAGAAACAGAAGAAGAATCAGAAGAAGATAAATAAACTTAAATGGGAGGCGAAAGCTTCCCATTTTTTTATGCTAGCTTGCACGCCAATCCCATGGTGCTAGTGGCTTCGGTTGCTTCCATAGCCCAGTTTTGTTTTTGCGTGCGTTATGTTCCATTATTGTCCATGTTTGGCAAAGGCTTATGTCGCAATACTTATGGTAAACCCATGCTAGCCCGTTTTGAACGAGGTGGTCTTGCATGCTCATGCCGTCAACTGTTACAAGCGCAACAACTCTGCCGTATCGGTCTTTATCTTTTATTTCTATCGTTACTTGTTTGTTTAGTAACAGCCTTGTCATCTCTTCCCTTGCTGGCAAGCCGAATAGTTGCCCCTTTTCAGGCGAGTCAATGCCGTAAAATCTCACTTTATATTTTGTGCCATTAGCTACAACTGTGATAGTATCGCCATCGGCAACCGATACACACTCACCTGTGATAACTTTCGCTTGCTTAACACTAGGCGCAATAGCTACAGTTTTAGTCACAACGCCAGATGCAATGCGCCCATTATCACGCCCTTTGCACACTTTACATGCTGTATAGCCCATGCTTTTTGCTTGCTCGATAGATACTTCATGTATCACTTTTGAGCGCGATAGGGTAGAGCAATTTTCAACGTGATATTTCTTGCCCTTAGGTGTGACAAACACCGTCGCAAACGCAGTAGACACTGCAACAATCAATACCAATAATGTAAGTAAAAGCTTCTTCATAACAAACCTCATGATTAACATAATGTTTATAATATCATATTTGCAAAACGTATACAAGCTGAATTGTCTTTTCACATATTGCTAATTATATTTTATATTATACACATTATATGTGTCAAAAGTTGGCGTATAGTAGGGTGCTTAGCTATATTATTAAATATATGTTGAAAGTTGTAATGTGCAAGAGAAAACGCTTTAGTGTCAACACTTTATAAAGAATAAATATGGCTATAAATGTTTCTATAGATGTAGTGATGTAAGTGTTTGGGAGTTTTATGTTTTTCTCATGTCGTTTTTTGCTGCTGGTGATTTTTTACTTTTCAAATGTTGATAAAATAATGTCTAAAAAATATCAACATTATAAATGCCTTATTATTTCCAATAAAATTCAGTCTTGAAGTTATATGTTGATAGACATATAATATATGTAGGTAATATCTAATTGTTTCATAATTTTTAAAGCCCAGTGAGTGTGAGTGGCTGCTATTTTAATAAATACCTATAATCGCATCATGCTCTTGGAGTGTCTGATGTTGTACTAATTGTGCGACGTAAATACTAGGAGGAGTCATGTCTATAGGTGTTAAACTGCGTTTAGTAATAGGGATAATGGCCGCAGTTGTGTTCATAGTGCTTTTCGTAATTTCTCATAATTTTATTCGTAAAACTTTTACTGATTATATCTCTCACGACTTAGTGAAAGAAATTCAACAAATAAACGATATCATTGACACTTTGAACACAGAGATGGATGGTAAGTTTTATGCTGCTCAACATGCCTTTGAAATGTTGCTTGGAACAGATGATAAGTTCTATTATGACGAGCAAAGCAAGGCATCTGCAAATGGTAGAGAAGTGCCACGATTTTTTGCTCAAGGGATTTTGTTGAATGGTAATAGCGAAATTGTTGACGAGCTTGCGGAAATGTTTTCGGCAGAGGCTACAATTTTTGTGCGTGATGGTACAGAGTTTGTGCGTGTGGCTACCTCTATCACAGATAGCGATGGCAAACGTGCAGTCGGAACAACACTTGCAAAAGGACCAGCTTATGATGCTGTTATGAGTGGCGAAACTTATATCGGTACTGCAAATATCTTAGGCAATGAATACTACACACTATACGACCCGATTATTCAGGGCGGTAAAGTTCAAGGTATTGCGTTTTATGGTTTTATGTTTGGTGATGCACTGCTAGCACCTATCAAAAAAGTTGAAAATGCATATAACGGGCATGGATACTTGTTTATCATTGATAAAACTAATGTAGGTAATGAGAAATATATATACCATGCAGGCGATAAAACAACCGAGATTGATAGAAATTCAGCACAATTTCAATATACTGCGCAACTATTAGAGTCTGATAGCGGGCAACTTAATATCACTACTGGTGATGGTGTTGATTCCGTTATGACATATATCACCAATACCGAGTTAAACTGGGTAATTGGCACAATGTTGGAGAGAGCATATGTTTATGCAGCTCCAAGGTTTGCAGTTACAACCCTATACATAGCTTTAGGCGTATTGGGTGCGTTGTTGCTTGGTATTAACTCGCTAGCGATTAGAATGATTGTTGTGCGCCCATTGCATAACATGATTGAGGCTACGAAGGGGCTTGTTTCAGGCGACCGAGATTTAACAAGAACAGTTGATATAAAATCTAAGGATGAACTAGGCGAGTTAGCTGGCTACATGAACTGCTTTATCGAGAATACAAAAGACGTTGTTAGCGAAGTGAAAACGCTGTCAGATACTGTTATGATGGAGAGTGAAAGATTAGCAAGCATGCTTGGGCAACTAGTGACAACATTCCAAATTCAAACATCTAGCATGGAAAATATTGCAAGTAATATTGAGGTTGTCAACAGGCAGGCTTTAGAGGCTGGCACAGAGTTAAAAGGCAACTCCGATTCACTTGCAGAAGCTGGTGTGCACACAGTAGAAAGCCAAGCAAAACTTGACGGTGCTCGAATTTGCGTAGAAGACATTAGCAACGAAACAGATGCACTTGGCAACACTATCGAAAAATTATCAAATAGTGTTGGTGAAATTACTGCAATCTTATCAGTAATTAACGGTATCGCAGACCAAACAAACCTACTAGCTTTAAATGCAGCCATTGAGGCAGCACGTGCTGGAGATGCTGGCAGAGGGTTTGCAGTTGTTGCTGATGAGGTGCGTAAGTTGTCAGAAAACACACAGAAGTCAATATCTGAAATTGAGAACATTGTAACAGTATTGAAAACTGAGTCTGAAACAGCATCACAAGGCATGGCAAACGCAGAGAACGCTGTAAATATTGGCGTGAGTGAGATTGCGAAAATTGTTGAAGAATTTAACCATATTGTTGAAACTGTTAATGAAGTTACAGAGCAGACAAAAACTATTGCGCTTGTTGCATTAAAGCAAGGTGATTTAATTGCTGATGTAAAAAGCAATTCACATGAAATCGTTACAGGGCTCGAGCAAAGCAATGTAACAGTTGAGGAGCTTGGCGAGCGTGCAATTACACTACATGACAATGCATCTAACATGAAAGCACTTGTCGATAAGTTTAAAACATAGCATAAACAGGTGATAAAAAAACGGGGGTGTTTGCCCCCGTTGGTTATTTTGATAGTTTGCGTATGAGTGATACAGGGTGTATCGCTTTTTTACCGCTACCGTGTTCGATTTGCACTCGGCATGTTCCGCACTCGGTTGTGATATAGTCTTTATCGCTGCTTTTCACTTTTGCGAATAGTTCGCTACCGATTTTCATACCGATATCATACTTCTCTTTCTTGAAGCCATAGCTACCAGAGATACCGCAACAGCCAGCGCCAGCGTTTTCCATTTCTACGCCAGCACCTTTGATTAAATCAACACTTGGCGAGCCGATACCAGCTGCACGCAAGTGGCAAGGTGCGTGGTAAAGTGCTGTGCTATCTTGTTTTAAGTCAAGCGTTAACTCTTTATCATCAATCAACTTTTTCAAGAATACTGATAGAAATTCTACATTTTCAGCAAGGTGGACATCTTTTAAATCTTCAAAGTATTCAGGCAGATCTTTTTTCAACATAAGCGAGCAACTAGGGCAACCTGTAACAATAGGCACGCCTTGTTCGCTATATTTTTTGATAGCTTTTAGGTTGCTTAGTGCGTTTTGTTTTGCATCATCAATGAAGCCGTTAGAAACAGCAGGCAACCCGCAACAACCGAACTCGCTAGGCACAACAACTTTATAGCCAGCCTTGTTCAATATCCATATGATATCTAGCCCTGTTTGGTGGTCGTATGCGTCGATATAGCAACCAGGGAACAGCACAATAGTTTTAGCTAGTTCAGGCTGTTTTACAGACTTTACAACTTGCCTAAAGTATTTATCAAACTTAGGCATAGATGCTTTTTTTGATATGCCGATAGCGTCGAACGCTAAGCGTGAAACAGGGTTAAGCATACCGAAGTTTTTGAGTGGCGCTGGTATAAGCTGGAACACTTTTGCAAGCAACCCACCATGCCCAAGCACCCAGTTGCGAGGGCTGAAGCTTTTCTTTTTCGCGTCCTTGCACCTTGCCATCATGTTGAATGTAGAGATAGGCACACCATGAGGGCATGCGATATCGCAGTTTTTACAGTTTGCGCAATAGTCGAGCGATTCATCTTCTGCAAAGCCTAAAAGCCTGAAACGCTCGTAAGCTGGCCCAATAATTCTAGGCCCTAAGAAGTTAGGCGTAGCGTTTGCAACAGGGCAATATACCTGACAGATTGTGCATGCTATACATTTATCTGGATTGATTTTCGTAGCCATTATTTGCCCCCTGTCGCTTTCAATGCAGCGTTGTAACCTGTTGCGATACCTACACCATAGCCTGATTTTTCCATAGCGTAGTCATAGCCGCTAAGCGTTCTGCCAGCGAAATATACGTTGTTGAACAATGGTTTACCGCCTTTATCAATCGCTTGCATGTCGCTGTTTACGTGCACGCCAGCTTTAACGAAAGGGTGCTCGCCGAACACGTCTTTATGTGTTCTATCTTCGATAGTTGTAGGGCAATCAATAGGTATGTTGAAGATTGCTTCGTGCGTATCTGTCATGCCTACGTTGATACCGCCACCGATGATACCACCAGTTGCGATGATATATTTATCTGCTTTATATTCTGTATACTTGTCTGCTGTGATGTCGCTATGCAAGCCTTTTAGGCTGATGCATGTGCCGTTTTCGACGTTTGCGCTGTCGATTTTGCAGTTTTCAACAACGGTGATACCTAGCGAGTTTATTTTGTTCATAAGCGCTTGGCGTATCCTAAACCCACCGACACCAGGTGGCATTGAAACCATCTCGACGATATCTGCGCCTATGTGTTTTGCGACGTCTTCATAAATATCTGCATGGTTTAGCACGCCACAAATAGGTGGTATAACGAGAACATCAGCGCCTGTGTTTTGCTTAACATGTAATAGCTCTGCTTTGAGCCATGCGAGGCCTTCGCTACTTTCAACATACCTTGCGAAGTCGAGCGAGTTTAATGCACGCTTAGTTTTGCCAAACGGCGATTTTAGCGTAGCTGTGTAGAACTCAGTATCTTTTAGCGAAGTGTATTCTTTGAGCCTTCTGCCAATTAGTTTCGGTTCGCAATCTTTCAAGTGTTTGATTGTGACGATAGCAACTGTGTTAGCGTTCAGCACTTTTTCAGCGTGTACCGAATTAGGCGTGATGAACGTAGGGCGAATTTTGCCAGCAACGGTCACGGCTAGTTTGTTTGAGTTATCCTCGTTTATAGTTAAGTGGAGGTCGCTCTCCCTAGCAATGTCTAGCATGCTTTTGACAGCGTTTATAACTGTATCCTTGCCAACTATTTTATATGGGTGCGTGTTTGGTAATGCTTCGATATGGTCGAACGGGTTGCCCCTAATTACCTTTTTATTTATGTCATAGCCGAGTATGTCGATAGTGCCACTACCGATAGATAGCACACCAGCACCGTTAGATATGATAGTAACTGTTTTGCCTTGTTGTTTAGCAGTGATAGCGGCAACTAAGCCTGAAATACCAGAGCCGACAACTATAATATCACTAGTAATCATCGTTTTCTCCATCAAAGTTTAGTCCTGAAATATATATTGCGCGCGTGAGTTCTGCTTCCTTTGCTTGTGTGCCCCATATTACTGAGCGCAAGCCGTTCCAGCGTTCTTGCAGAAATTTTGCGATATTGTCGAACGATTTTGAAGCAGTATCTGTTTCGTTCTCAAGCGCTGCGATAGCCCTGATAGAGCAGAACGTACCTTGGCAAGTGCCCATGCCTAGCCTTGTGCGTAGCCTTATATCGTTTAGGTAGTGTGTGTGTGGGTCTGCTGCAACGTGTTTTATTTCAGCTAGTGAAACAAGTTCGCACTCGCATATAACTTCGTTGTCGTATTTTGTGAGTGTCATTTCATCAACTAGTTTTTCAAACCCGTCGCCGATCCTATCTGCTACTATGTCAACGGCTTCGATATTGAACACCTTTTTAGCCTTTTCGTAAGCGCTTGGCATAGGGTCAGGCGTGATTGGTGTGATAGCTGTTTGGCATGGTGTAGTGTTGCCGAACTTAGTTGCAACAAAGTCAGACATCTTTTCAGCCATTAGCCTATATGTAGTGAGCTTGCCACCGAAAATGCTTGCCATGCCTTCGAGTCCGTCTTCTGCATGGTCGATGATTGTGAAGTTCCTAGTAGCGCTACGCCCCTCAGCACCTTCTTTAATATATAGCGGCCTAGTGCCTGCAAACGCACGTAAAATGCGGTAGTCATAAACATCTGGGAACAGCTTTTCGCCTATTTCCATAAGCTTTATAACATCAGCGCCAACTGGTTTAGTATCGCCAGGCGAAGCCGCCTCAGCAGACGTTGTGCCAAGTATAGTGACAGAGCCATGCGGAACGAATATATCGCCATCAGAGCTCTTATGTAGCCTGTTTACAACACGTGACGTGATGCGATGGTTGAAGATGATAAGCGTACCTTTATCAGGCACAAGTGGAAGCTTTAGCCCAGCCATTTGTGCAATTTCGATAGCCCAAGAGCCTGTAGCATTCACAACATAGTCGCAATATATTTCAAACTTTTCGCCGTTTGTAAGGTTTAGCACGTCGACGCCTTTCACTTTGCCGTTTTCAACTTTTAAGCCTGTAACTTGCGCGTGAGTGATATATTCGCCGCCGTATTTCTTAGCGCTATCGACGTTGTGCCACACGAGCCTGAACCCATCAATGCCAGAATCAGGCACTTTGAACACACGAGTAATATCGCGTGATAAGTTAGGCTCAAGCCTGAACGCTTCCTCTGTAGATATCTCTTCATAAGGGATGTGTGCGTCTGCGCAGCCTTGTTCCCATAGTTTAACAAAGTCGGGGTCGTCGTGTTTAGTGAGTGCGAAGAAGCCCTCAGTTAGCTCAACACATTGCTTTGCAACTTTGCGTAGTATATAGTTTTCCTCTATACATTCGTTTGCTGATTCGTTATCGTTTACTACATACCTACCACCGCTATGTAATAATCCGTGAAACCTAGAGCTAGTGCCATGTGCAAGCCCGCCTTGTTCGAGCAATATGCACTTGATGCCACGCATGCTTAAATCACGCAGAATACCAGCACCAGTCGCACCGCCGCCAATAATGACAACTTCTGTTTGCTTCATATTTCACTCCTTCATTTATGTGTATTATAAATAATTTCTTGACCCAACATATCGCTTGTTCCAGTAGTCACTGAACGCTTCCTTACGTACAGTAGCACCTTTCCTAGGCGAGTGGATAAACTTGTTGCCACCAATATAAATGCCTACATGGTTGACAACACTACCACTAGTAGCGAAAAATACTAAATCGCCAGCCTTTAACTGCGACTTGTTTACATGCCTGCCACCTTTGAACTGGTCCCTCGAAACCCTAGGGATATCAACACCATTTAGCCTATAAACAGCACGAGTCAACCCGCTGCAATCAAACCCAGCAGACGTTGTGCCACCCCAGACGTATGGTACGCCGATATATTTCTCTGCCGAGCGCACAAGTTCTGCACGCATGTATGTTTCAGAGTTGCTTGCGCTTTTACTTTTATATGTGGTTAAATCTTCTGGCTTAACGATGTAATAGCCACCGAGCGAGAACTGCTTTATAACCTTCTTTGCGCTCGCCTCAGCGTTGCTGCGGCTTGAGTAGTTGCCATAGCGCACTTTGAAGTAGCCATCTTCTTTGAATAAGAACGCATCTAGGCCGTTTGCGTTAAGCTTGTCGACGAAGTTTGAAGCGTTAGTTACGTTTTTGAACGCACCTAATTGGACAGTGTAGCCCTGCGTTACCGATTGGTAATAAGGCGTAACACTTGCGCTATTATAACTGCATGCACTAACTAAGCAAACAATGAACAAAAAAGTGACTGTGTATAGATAATGTGTTCTCATAAATTACTCTCTTTATGAGTATATTATATTATAATTTAAATTACAAACAGTATTTAAGCACAAAAAGTATTATAACAGCGTTGCATGTAGCATTAATTCACTTGATTGTTTTAAAAATCGAGTGTACACTATATATAAATAGAACGTGCTAGAGGTATTTACAATAAATACGCATATTAAACAATATATTCAATATCTTCGATTAGAACTTGGTCTTGCTGATAATACCGTTATCGCATACAAGGCAGATGTTGATGCGTTTAACTTGTTTTTTGGGCAACCACTCACTAGTGCGTCATCTACAGACATCGTGTCTTTCATGGCGTTCATGAGGCGAGGTGGACTATCTATCGAAACAATATTACGTAGGCTTTCAGCGATTTCCCAGTTTTATGATTTTCTACTTATTGAAAAGCTTGTCACTAAAAACCCAGTCGAATTTATTGCGAAGCCAAAAGGTTGGAAGAAGCTTCCCTCGTTCCTAGAGTTTGAAGAAGTGGACGCTATATTACAATCAGCTGATAAGTCTACACCTAAAGGCTACCGTGATGCACTAATTGTTGAGATGTTGTACGCCTCAGGCATGCGTGTTTCAGAACTAGTGAACATGAAAGTGCGTGACATAGATTTTAAACGTGGCATAATAAAAGTTACAGGTAAAGGCTCAAAGGAGCGCATAGTGCCGATATATAGCGACTTGGTGCAAAGCATCGAAGGCTATCTCGTTATCAGGCAAGAATATTTTGTGAAGCAAAGCGATACAGGCTACCTATTCCTTAACAGAATGGGCGAGCCACTAACACGCCAATATATATGGAGCTGGGTGAAAAATATCTGCACGCATGCAGGCATCAAGAAGCATGTATCACCACACACATTGCGCCATTGCTTCGCTACACATATTCTCTCTGGCGGTGCAGACCTACGCACTATACAGCTCTTTTTAGGGCATGCAAACATATCAACCACAGAGATATACACACACGTTACCGATAGCGACAAACGCAAAGTTATCACAAATTTTCACCCGAGGTACGGCAGAAGATGAAGATAGTTGTTACACACATCAGCCCAGATTTTGACGCAATATCAAGTGCTTATGGCGCTCTACTTGCACACGATTGTGACCATATCGCAGTTTGCTCAAGCTATGAAAACAACGTGCATGAGTTTTTAGAGAACCATAAATCACAACTACCAATAAAGAACTATAACGAGCAAGACGTTAATAACGTTGATAAAATTGAACTGCTCATCATTACCGATTGCAAGCAATCTAAGCGACTAGGTGCACTTGCGCCACTAGTTAAGAAAGCTGAAAAAGTCATAATATACGACCACCACCCAGCGTACGGCAAAGATATCGAAGGCGCAGAGGAAATCGTTAGCGAATACGGCTCCGCAGCGACAATTTTAGTAGAAAAACTTCAAGAGAAAAACTTAGAACTTACTAAGTTCCAAGCGACTCTGCTTGCAATGGGCATATATGAGGATACAGGCATGCTGACGTTCTCAAGCACCAAGGCAGAGGACGCAAAAGCAATAGCATACCTAATATCAAACGGCGCAGACACAACAGCCGTGAACGACTACATCAAGCGTGATTTAAGCCGTGTGCAAGTGTTTGTGCTAAACGAACTATTGCTCAACTTGTCGATGATATCAGTAGCAGAGCAAGATGTCGCAATAGCTTATGCAACTACTGAACAGTATGTCGATGAAATGGCGTATGTTGTCAGCAGGCTTATGAGTATAGAGGGGCTTGAGTCACTCTTTGCTGTTATCGCTAGTGGCGATAGGCTTGTGCTAATCGGCAGAAGTAAGACACCTAATGTTGATGTTTCTGCAATCGTTTCAAAATTTGGTGGCGGTGGACATGCTGTTGCTGCATCTGCTATCATCAAAGACCTTACACTCAACGAAGCGATTGATAAACTAAAGTACTGCATACGTGAAGAGATTAAACCAGTCAAGACCGTTTCAGAAATCATGAACTCGCCAGCAAAGTTTATACATAGCGGGAAAACCGTTGCCGATGCGCTCGATTTAACGCTGAAATATAACCTGAACCACATGCCAGTTGTAGAGGGCAACCGCTCAATAGGCTTGATATCACACAGGATTATTATGGACGCAATGAAGCATGGCTTGCAAGGCTCTAGCGTCAACGACATCATGGAAGTAGAGTTCGAGATAATGTCGCCAGACACATCTTTTTACGAAGCCGAAGAAATCATGGTTTATAAGGGGCAAGCGATACTACCTGTCGAAAACGAACGAGGGCTCGTGGGTGTTGTCACTCGCACAGACTTGTTGCGCCTGATACACGAGGAAATCACACTTCGCTCAAATGTTGAAGAATCGGCACGTGCAAAAATGGGGCTATCGAAATATCGCAACATCAGGAAGATGTTAGAAGACTCGCTACCTCACCACATTAAACATATATTAATAGATATCGGCAAGCTAGCAGAAAAGAACGACTATAAAGTTTATGTAGTTGGTGGTTTCGTGCGTGATATCCTCATGCGTAACGAAAACCAAGATATTGATATAGTCGTAGAGGGCGATGCGCCTACATTTGCAACGTTATTCGCAAACGAGTTCGGCGGCAAAGTGTCTGTACATGCGAAGTTTAAGACAGCTGTTGTATCAATGAAGGACGGCTTCAAAATCGACTTCGCAACAGCACGCACAGAATATTACATCACGCCAGCAGCTATGCCAGAGGTTGAGGAAGCATCAATCAAGAAAGACTTACTCCGCCGAGATTTCACCATAAACGCAATGGCAGTCAGGTTGAACGGCTCGCAACATGGCATGCTTATCGACTTTTTCGCTGGGCAAAAAGACATAAACGAAAAGAAGATACGCGTACTACATTCGCTAAGCCTTGTAGACGACCCATCACGAGCGCTACGTGCAATTAGGTTCGCTGTGCGCTTCAACTTCAACATAGGCATGCAAACAGAGCGACTGATAAAACACGCAGAAAGCCTTAACCTATTCGGGCAGATACAAGGCAACAGGCTATTCCTAGAGCTGAAATATATCCTCGATGAAAAAGGCTACATAGAAGCACTCACAATGATGAAGAAATACAATTTGCTACGCTTCTACCACAACGAATTAAAACTCGATGAAATACTAACAAAGCACGAACACCTAGAGGAGCTACTAGCGTGGTATACTATACAGTTCGATAAGCCTGTAAGCCTTTGGAAAACAAGGTTTATATTGCTGTTCCGTTCGCTCGTTGGCCCGCAGTATGCAGACATGATAAAAATGTTCCAGCTACCTCGCAAACAGTTTGAAGAACTTGTGCACCTAAATAAACAAGTCAACAGCACGCTAGGGTTTTTCAAGCGCTATAAAAATCCGAGAGTGTCTGAAATTACAGCAATATGTGATAAATTATCCGTCGAGGAACTCCTAGCGCTTGGCGCAACCATGCACGGCAGGCAAAACTATGTGAAAGAGTACCTGACGAAATACTCAACCGTGACAATCGAACTTGACGGCAACGACTTATTATCGCTAGGCGTTAAGAAAGGGCCAGATATTAAAGACTACTTAAATCAGTTGCACGAAGCAAAGTTAAACAGTATCATCGAAACGAAAGATGATGAAATAAACTACATAAAGTCGCTACTAAACGACAAGGATAAACATAAATGAGTGTACAAAAACAACTAGTTGTAGCAAATGCAGTGCTCCCTGCAATACTAGGCAGGCAAGACCTAAACCTAAAGATGATCGAAACAAGCCTCGGCATCAGAGTTAGTGTCCTTGGTGAAAATATCACAATCACAGCCGACGATGAACTCATGGCAGAAGCAAGCGTTAAATTAATGCAAGACTTAGCAAACATTGCAGCCTCTAGGGAACTAAGCGGCGAGGACGTTGCAAGCGCTATAAAAATGGTTATGCGCAACGAAACAAACATAATCGCAAGCGTGCTTTCTGAAAAAATAAAAGTAGGGGGCAGAGCAAAAGAAATCGTTGCAAAATCGCCTTCGCAAAAAATGTATGTTGAAGCTATGCGCAAAAAAGACATGGTGTTCGGCATAGGGCCGGCAGGCACAGGTAAAACATTTCTAGCAATGGCTATGGCTGTAAATATGTTCCTCGAGAAAAAAGTCGCAAGGATTATCCTAGTGCGCCCAGCTGTTGAGGCAGGCGAAAAGTTAGGCTTCCTACCAGGCGACATTGCAGATAAAATCAATCCATACTTGCGCCCACTGTATGACGCACTATATCTCATGATGGATATGGACCACGTTGTGAAATTGATTGAGAAAAACGTAATCGAAGTCGCACCGCTTGCGTTCATGCGTGGACGTACGCTGAATGACTCGTTCGTTATATTAGATGAGGCGCAAAACACAACAGAAGAACAGATGAAAATGTTCCTAACAAGGCTTGGCTTCAACTCGAAAGCTGTTATCACTGGCGATATCACTCAAGTCGATTTACCAGCAGACAAACGCTCAGGACTAGTGACAGCTATCAACGTACTCGACGGCATCGACGATATCGGGTTCGCAAAGTTCACCGATAGGGACGTTGTTAGACATCCACTCGTATCAAAGATTGTAAAAGCATACGACAAAGCAATGGTGAAAGGCGGGGAATAATGTCGTTCCACTCGCAATGACTTTTTGGGCAGTCATAGCGAACGTATGTGAAGCTATCTAGGAAAATAAACAACGGAGATAAATAATGAACATATACTTAACTGATGAAATGGAAACAGCATACAATATTGAGTTTTTTGAAATGCTCACAAGCGCCACACTTGCAACACTAAATGCAAAGCTAGATGCAAAAACGGAGCTATCGTTATTGTTAACAGATGATGAAAGCATACACGCACTCAACTTGCAATATCGCGAAAAAGATAGACCGACCGATGTTCTATCGTTCGAGATGAACGACGAAATTATGCTTGGCGATATCGTAATATCAATAGATACGGCAATCAAACAAGCAAACGATGCCGATATAGCGCTTGAACGTGAAGTTGCGTTCCTGTTCATACACGGCTTTCTGCACCTCTTAGGCTACGACCATGAAACAAGCGAAGAAGACGAAAAAGAAATGTTCGCACTGCAAGAAAACATATTGAAGACACTAGTTGACAACGGAAAAGTTGCGTAACGTCTACTGAAAATAAAAAAGTTATAGTAAATTAAAACTACTTGTGTTAGTATCGCATAAGTAGTTTATAACACTTATTAAAAGGACATTATGGAACCCCCGAGTACAAACATTAATTCACTTTACATATCAATA
>CAYJDR010000018.1:22124-24460 GCA_964368965.1 uncultured Deferribacteraceae bacterium | reverse complement strand
AAAGGACATTATGGAACCCCCGAGTACAAACATTAATTCACTTTACATATCAATAAGTTATCAACCTTTTTGCACATATCACTGTGCGCAAATTTCTAACATAAAATATATTGAAAACGAAATAAAACATTCTGGAACAGAAGTAGGAGATTTCATTGGACAGTAGTCTATCATTCGAGATTGCTCTAGTCGTAGTGAGCATATTTTTATCTGGCTATTTTTCAGCCACAGAAACAGCACTCACATCACTTAGCGAATTGAAAATTAAGCACGCCATTAAAGAGCAGGGCGACTCGCTAAAATCGCTAGAACTATGGATACATCACCCAAACAAAGTGCTTAACACTATCTTATTTGGCAACAACTTAGTGAACATCTTAGCGTCTATCATGGCTTCTGAAATCATATCAGAGCTATCGGGCAACAGCGCAGTTGCTGTTACAACTGGTATTATGACGTTCATTATCTTATTCTTTGGCGAAATCACGCCGAAAACATTTGCGAAAAAGAACGCACTAAAATTTGCAAGCGTCAGCATAAAGTTCTTAAAAGTTTTATTTTACATATTGCTACCAATCACTTGGCTTATGAACGTAGTTGTTATGTTCTTATTGAAGATAACAAACCAAGATAATGCAAACTCACAGAAAATCTCGGAAGACGAACTCGAGTTCCTCATAAATATTGGCGAACAAGAGGGCGTGCTTGAAAATGGTAAAGGCGAAATGCTTTCAAACATTTTCGATATGTCTGATATCCAAGTGCGTGAAGTTATGGTGCCACGCATAGATATCTCGGCAATCAGTAGTGATACAACTATGGAAGAACTTGTTGAATTTGTCTACGAGTCAGAACATTCACGCATACCGCTATATGAAGATTCGCCTGATAAAATCATCGGCATATTATATGTTAAAGACGTCATGAAGCTTATCAATAAACAGGCATCGCTTGATGAGATACTAGCAAGCGCACGCGAGGCGTTGTTTGTGCCAGAAACTAAGAAAGTGGACATCATGCTAAAAGAGTTCCAGAAGTTGCGTTCGCACATGGCGGTTGTCATTGACGAATACGGCGGAACTGCTGGCATAGTCACTATGGAAGATATTTTAGAAGAAATTGTTGGCGACATCCTTGACGAATATGACATCGACGACACAAAAGACTATGAAAAAATTTCAGATGATATATATTTAATAGACTCTCGCATGAATATTGACGACTTTTGCGATGAGTTCGACATCGAAAAAACAGATGACATGGAAGAATACGAAACCGTTGGTGGACTTGTGTTCGACATCGCTGGTGATATCCCAAATGTTGGCGATAGCTACGAGTGGCGAGAGTTGAAGATCACCGTGAAAGAGATGAACGGCAGACGTATTGAGAAAATCGAGCTTAATAAACTAAGCGAAACAGAACTAACTAAAACTGAAACAGAAACTATTGAAGAAGGAACAAATGAGCAACCAAACTAACGAACAAAAAGAATTTAAAGCAGGACTAGTAGCACTTGTTGGGCTACCAAACGTGGGCAAATCGACACTTTTAAACGCTATCATCGGCGAAAAGGTGGCTATCGTATCTGCGAAGCCACAAACTACTAGAAACGCTATATATGGCATCAAAACGGAAGATAACTACCAAGCAATCTTTGTTGACACACCAGGCTTCCACTCGCCAAAAAGCAGGCTGAATAAAGCTATCGTGCAACAAGTTGTTGATAGCCTTGCGATTGTTGACGTCATATGCGTGTTAGCAGAGGCTGGCCACAAACACGGCAAAGACTTCGAGCGCCTACTTGAGATGATCAACAAAACTGAGCAACCAAAAATACTAGTTGTTACTAAAATCGACGGCATCAAAAAAGATTACGTATATAAAACAGCAGAAGAAATCTTCCCGCTATGTAAATTTGACCACGTTATACCTATCTCATCTAAAAAAGATGTAAACGTAAACGAACTAATGGCGCTAGTTGCAGAAGAACTGCCTGAAAATATCATGCAATATGATGAAGACCTTATCACAACACAGCCAGAGCGCTTTTTAGTAGCGGAATATATCCGTGAGCAACTATTCATCTATCTGCACCAAGAAGTGCCATACGACACACTTGTAGAAATTGAAGAGTTTGAAGACACTGGCAAAAAAATCAACATATCAGCAATGATTTATGTAAACCGTGAATCACAAAAAGGTATCGTCATCGGCGACGGTGGCCTAATGATGAAACGTGTTGGCGAAGGTGCTAGAAAGAATATCGAAGCGTTCTTCGGCAAGAAAGTTTTCCTTAAACTCTGGGTGAAAGTGAAAGAGGGATGGGTAGGGAAGCA
>CAYJDR010000018.1:0-22024 GCA_964368965.1 uncultured Deferribacteraceae bacterium | reverse complement strand
CTAGCCCTGAATTATCAATAACATAAACCTATTTATTAGATTTTAAACTTGCTCACAAGCATGCTGAGCGTATTAGCTTGTTGCGACATAGAGTCTGCAAGTTCTGAGAGTGTTTTCAATTCATCTACGCTTTCGACAATTGATTGGTCAACGTCTGACATAGATGAACTTACATGCTGAACATTTAGTTTTTCAGCCTCTATGCTTGTGTATACAGATGCTGACGTGTTTACAAGCTCTTCAATTGTTGTAGATATTTGCGTGAAAACCTCTTGTGTTTTGCATACATTATCTTTCCCTTTTGCTACACTGTCGAGCGCTTCGTCCATGTATGTAGATGCTTCGCGTGATTCGGTTTGTAGCGATTTAACAATTTGCTCAATCTCTTCAGTTGATTTTGTAGTTCTATCAGCTAGTTTCCTAACCTCATCAGCGACAACTGCAAATCCTCTGCCTGCATCGCCTGCTCTAGCTGCCTCAATCGCTGCATTTAGCGCAAGTAAGTTAGTTTGTGATGCTATGTCATTGATAGCATTAAGAATTAACGAAATTTTGCTAGAAGCGTCTGTTAGGTTTGTGATTGTTGCTGATAGTTCATTTGTTTTCACGTCAATGGTTTCAATGCTTTCTGCCACTTCATTTAAGCTTATGTTACCTGAATTAGCGCTTTCTGTAGCTTTCTCAAGTACGTATTTATTATTATCAGTAAGCTCAGAGATATGTAGAAAAGTATTCGAAACAGCCTCAGTATCATTAGTGACAGTTTTTAGCTCATTTGATTGATGTTGAAGTGAGTCGTTCAATGTTCCTAAAATGTTGCTAATTTGGCTGCTTTCAGATAGCGTTGATTCAACTGTTTTATTAATATCAAATACTGTGCGCTGTAGCTGTTCTGTGTAGATGTTCATTGACTTTGCAATTATGCCAAGGTCGTCATTTGATTTAACAGGTAACCGTTTTGTTAAGTCAGCTTCGCCTTTCGCATTTTCTTCCATAAGTGAACGTAATGAATAGATATCTTTAAAAAGTATTTTGATTATAATAATAATGGATACTATTGATGCCACCAGCATTAAAAGGCTTATGATGATGCTGTAAAATGTATTTAAACGCAGTGAGCTGTATATATCATCTAGTGAGATTTCGTATAGCAGGTTCCAGTTAACAGTTGTAAGGTATTTGCTTATGATAAGTTTTTCTTCGCCATTTTCATCTATGTATTCATATGGTGTAGTATCAGTATTTGAGCTAAAATGGTTCATTATGTTATCGCCTTCGGCAAGAACATCTGCGATATTTTTCATCGTAAATTCATCATTAGGGTGCACAACTATGGAGCCGTCTTTAGTTTTAAGTATTGATGTGCCATTAAGCCCGCTATCATCAGAGCTTAGCAACATGTTGCGAAGTTGCTCCATGCTGATATCAACAAGTAGAACGCCAACGAGTTCACCGTTATACTTAACAGGTGCAGACATTCCAATCATCGGCATACCTGAGGCAACATCAATATATGGGTCTGTCGTGATTACGCCGTCCTTTTTAACAGCATCAACATACCAGCCACGAACACGTGGGTCATAATCATCAGGTAGGGTTATAGGTAATGCTGATGTAAGGACGCCATCAAGTGTGCCAACATGCATGTTTAACACATTTACATGTTTGCTAATATCATACAACTCCTTGCTAATGCTAGCTTTATCATCAGGGTTGATGATTGTGAGGGCTTCTGCAATTACAGCGGTGATTTCTTCGTTTGACTTGAGCCAAGTGTCGCTTCTTGCAACTAGGTTTTCAGTAGATATATTGATGTTGTTATCGACAATTTCAATAGTGTGGCTATAAAACTTATTTGAGTCGAATATAATTATAATACTAGTAGCGATGATGACAATAAGCGCCATCATAAATGATAGTTTACTTCGCAATGAAAGTTTGTTGAAAAGTGGCATTTTATCCCCCTAATGTCTCTATACTCAATACCTTGTTATATATATTATGTATATAGTATGTGAGAAGTTCAAGGGCAAAAATCCAGTTATTTAACTATAATCTTTTACTTATTTTAAATTGTAAATGTACATTACGGAAGGGGATAAAAAAAAGGGCTTAATAATAAGCCCTTTTCTGTTATTTATGAATAGTTTATATTTTGAACTTGCTTACAAGGTCGCTTAATGTGTCGGCTTGGCGCTGCATAGAGTTTGCAAGTTCTGATAGTGTTCTTAACTCGTCAACACTTTCTACGATTGAGCGATCAACCTCTGACATTGATGTGCTAACGTGTGATATGTTCACTTTTTCAGCCTCGATGCTTTCATAAACGTCGCTTGATGTGTTCACAAGTTCGTTAATCGTGCCAGATATTTGTGCGAACACTTCTTGCGTTTTTGCTACGTTATCTTTACCTATTGCAACGCTTTGTAGTGCTTCGTCCATATAAGCTGATGCTTCGTTTGATTCTATTTGTAGCGATTTAACAATTTTCTCAATCTCTTCAGTTGATTTTGTAGTTCTATCGGCTAGCTTCCTAACTTCGTCTGCAACAACTGCAAACCCCTTACCAGCCTCACCAGCTCTTGCTGCCTCGATAGCTGCGTTTAGTGCTAGTAGGTTAGTTTGCGATGCGATATCGTTAATAGCGTTAAGAATCATCGAAATTCTGCTAGATGCATCAGCTAAGCTAACGATTGTTGCTGAAAGTTCGTTTGTTTTTGCGTCGATAGTGTTGATACTAGTAGCAACCTCTTGCAAGCTTAAGTTGCCTGAGTCAGTATTTTCTGCTGCCTTTGTCAACACAACTTTATTGCTATCAGTAAGTTCTGCAATGTGTTGGAACGTGCTTGAAACAGCTTCTGTATCATTAGTAACAGTTTTTATCTCGTTTGATTGGCGCTCTAGCGACTCGTTCAGTGTGTCTAAAATGCTCTTGATGTGGTTACTCTCAAGCAATGTTGATTTTACAGTAGTGTTTACGTCAACGATAGTGTTTTGGAGTTGCTCTGTGAATATGTTCATAGAGTTTGCTATCGTGCCTAGGTCGTCGTTTGTTTTCACTGGTAGGCGTTTTGTCAAGTCAGCTTCGCCTTTTGCGTGCTCTTCCATGAGTGAGCGCAACGAGTAGATATCCCTAAACAGCACCCTGATCATAAACAATACAGTCAACACCGACACAATAAGCATAGTGACACCAACGCTTACGATATAGTATGTGTTCTTTTGCAGTGAGCTATATATAGCATCCGCATTTACGCTATATAGAATGTACCAGTCGTTTACATTTAGTTGTTCGCTAACAAGTATGCGATCTTTGCCGTTTGTGAGGTTATAAACTTCGCTTGCATCGTGCGTTGCAACATAGTTTAGCAAGCCTTTTGCATCAGGTACAACTTCTGATAGTGGTTTCATTGTATTTTCTTTATCGTTATCAGCGATAACTGTGCCATCTTTTGTAATTAGCGTTGCAGCGCCGTTTAATCCTGTGTCGTCTGATTGGTTTATCATTTGCCTTAGTGTGTCAATGTTCAGATCCATTAATAACACGCCGACATTTTTGCCGTCCTTTTTGATTGGCGCAGCGATACTAATGAGTGGCAACCCAGATGCCGCATCAATATATGGGTCAGTCGAAATGACGCCATTTTTAGCCATTGCATCTTTATACCAGCTGCGAGTGCGCGCATCGAAATCATCTGGCAACTCAACAGGTATAGCACCGATCAGTTGACCAGTGTTAGACGCTATATAAATGTTTAATGCGTTTACGTTTTTTAAGATGTCTGCGAGTGTTGGTTGTAAGTAAGAAATGTCGTCAAGCTCTGTAATAGATACAGATTCTGAAACAGACGTTAGTAATGTTTTGTTTGATTCAAGCCACTCGTCACTTCTAAGCACAAGCCCACCAACTGTTGAATTTAAGTTGCTGTTAACAAGGTTGAGTGTTTGCTTATAGAAATTTCTAGAATCAAAAATAATGATGACGCTGGTTGTTATTACAATAATAAGCGCCAAGATGAGCGATAACTTATTCTGTAATGAAATTTTGCTGAAAAACTGCATGTAATACCCTCCAAGCATATATGCTCATCATTTTATCAATCTTACAGAAATAGTCAATAAATTTCGTGAATTATAAGTTAAATTTTCGCCTTAATAAAACGTATATAGCTAGTATGAAAGGGAATAAAAAAGCTAACAAATCATTAGGTTTTCCGTTCATGATTGAGCAAGCAACTCCAGCTTGTGCTTCGTGCTGTGGGATGTATATTATATCATTGTCGACACTGTCGGTTGCGTTCACCAAATCGCCATTCACGACGTATTCATCTTCAGGGTAATATGTTGGGTATGTTTCGCATTGGTGGTCGAGGCGCAACGTGTAGATATCTTCCAAGTATCTAACTTGGCGGTAGTTATCTTTCGTAATGCAGTTATATGCAAGCCCGAGTTCAGCTAGTGTTGTATACCACATGATGTCATAAATAGGTGATAAATCTGTTATCGTGTTGTAGTCTAAGACGATTTCCTTGATTTTGCTTTTGTTCGCTACAGGTGCGATATCGCTAATGAAGTTTTGCTTAAACGATATTGTTATAAGCTTTGTTAAGTTGTCTAGTGCGCTTATGTCGCTAATTCTGTTATTGTTGCCTGATATATATGTTAAGTCGGTCAGGTTGTCAAGCGGTGTTATATCTGTCACCATATTTACGCTAAAGTTGAGTGTCTGCATTCTTGTAAGGTTGTCTAGTGGTTCAAGGCTAGTTATCCTGTTGTCACGCAGCATTAGGTTTTTCATGTTAGTTAAGTTATCAAGCGCAGAGATATCGGTAATTTTGTTGCCTTGCAAACTAAGCGTAGATAGGTTTCTGAGCGCTATAAACGTGCTGATGTCTGTGATGTAGTCAGGTGCTTGGTAGTCAAGCACAAGTTCACGCAGGCTAGAAAGCAGCGGCATATACTCTAAGTTGGTTACACTGTTGCCTTGTAGGTTTAGTGTAACAAGTCTGTCGAGATATGCAAGCCAGCCGATTTCGGTAATGTCTGCATATGGTATGCTAAGTGTGCGTAGGTACATTAGGTTTCTGATTGGCGATAGATCTGATATTTTTGAGCCAGCAGAAGGCATCATAATAATCTCAAGGTTAGGGAACTGTTGCAATCCGTCGAGGCTTTTGATTGTAGGGTCGTTACACTCTAGTTTTTTTAATGTTGCGGCATCGCCACACGATAGGCGACTATGCGAAAAGTGTTGCCTTACACACGTTTCAAGCCCTGTTAAATATGGGAACGACAATGGTTGTGCAGGCGACTCACATGTGTAATTATCTTTAGCTGTTGCAAAAAGTTCATACAGGCGCAACATGGTTTCGTTATCTTCTGTGGTGTTGTCAGTTGTATTGTCAGTAGAATTATCTGTGGTGTTATCTGTAGCGTTATCAATAATTTGCGCAAATATATGGTTGCTTGGCAACAATAATGACAAGCTAAGTAATAAAATCGCAGTAATAGTATTGATAAATATCAAAAAACAGTTCATAATACGTTATCGGCAAAAAGTTCCATTTTCTTTAGTGAAAAAATGGCACAAAATATGCTTGTATATTTAAAGACAAATATCAGAGGGAAAAGTATGCATAAAATTTTGATAATAATGGTTTTACTCATAGCAACAGGTTGCGGTGCAAAGGTTACAGAGCCTGAGCTTACGCTTTATTCTTTTCATGAACAAAATTATCCATGTTTCAATATCGAGTTTCCAGAGCAGGTTATATATGATGGGTATGGTAAGAGTGAGTCAGATGAGCGAATTTTGATCGACTATCAATTACGTATGCCCACTTATGATGTTGGTGTAACTAAACTATATGCGAAGCAATCAGACTTGCAGTATCAATCACTTAGCAACTACTACGATGAAAAATCAATCGTGCACACTATAGGCGATGAACAATTTCTTGCCGACAAATCAGGCGGTGTCGTTATAGTGGTTGAAGACGATGCGTTAGTTATCAAAGGCGTTGTTATTAGCTACATGCAGAACAATATAGCAATAAGGGTAGATGTGTCAAGGCCCGTTAAATTACTAGGCACATTCAACAATAATAATGTAGAAAGATGGAAAAATTCAACTTCAGGCATAAAAACTATTGACAATATGATAGATATAGTAGAATATATCTATAACAATATTGCTCCAAAAGAGTGCACTATAAATAGTAACCTTAACATCAACTTGGTGAATTAATTATAGATAATCATAAATATTGGTTGCATTTGTCTAAGAAATGAGTTAGAGTGTATATAGACAGAGTACAATCTAAAGCCTTATCTGCTATGGAAGGGCGTTATATTCTATATTTCGGGCCAGGTTGCTGTTTGGTGGATTAGGTGGATTTGGTGTACCTATTGAGGGTACGAAATTAATGTGAGGTGTGTACGATGAGTAACACAGGTGTAGTTAAATGGTTTAACAATTCTAAAGGCTATGGTTTTTTAACAGATGAAAAAGGAACTGACATATTCGTTCATTTTTCAGCAATCGTTATGGACGGTTACAAAACTCTAAAGCAAGCTGACGAAGTTAGCTTCGAGGTTACAGACAGCGACAAAGGTCTACAAGCTGTTAACGTAATGAGAATATAAGTTAGAATAACGTGGCTATCTGCTGCTACACCGTGGGTAGCCATGAAAACTGTATTCCTGTAGCTTCGCTTCTTTTTGTGTGCATGTTCTGAATATTCTATGGAAGGATATGTACTATCTCATTGATAAAATTTTCAAAATTTTTCTAATCTTTTTATACTCTAAAATAATATCAACAATTTATTAAATAAAATTAATATTTATCAATCAGTTGCATAGTTTTCGATATGAAGCTTACATATTTTTGCATCAATTTTTGCAGTTAGGCACATTATGTGTGTGTTATATCTTTTAGCACGTTTAAAATAATTTCAAGTATCAATCATTGTTTTGTGTAGTGTTAATGGTAGCGGTATAGCTATGTGCGCATGATTGTGTGGCGTAGCTACATTTATTGTTATACATATGCTTTTGTTCACCAATGTTTAATATTTCGTGCTATTGGGCAGTTTGTAAGACTATGCGTTGATTTGTGTGATTAGTTATAGTTGTGCTTATGCATTAGTATGGTATTTAGCCATATATTTAGGCAAAAAAATAGGGCGTAAGTTCTACGCCCAAGTATGTTTAATGAAATTATTTTTAGAATGTAAGTTGGAACTGAACGCCAGCTTCTGTTTTTGTGTCGTTATCGGTTGCTATTAGTTTCAGCACTGAACGCTCGCTAGGTAGCAGGTTAATTTCAAAGCGGGAGTCTTCAAAATATGTGTTAGTGTTCACAGCCATTACAAACATTAAGTTGTTGATAGGGCGAAACATTACATTATATGCTATGTCGCCTTTTTCATCAGCTAGCATGCCGAACGAAACAATGTTTACACCTGTGCCAGAGCTTCCCATTAATGAGCGGGCAGCAGTTAGTGAAGCTGTTTTTAATAGCTCGAACATGTAGGCGTTGCTATCAATTTCTAGCGTTTTATTGTTGCTGAAGCGCTCAATCGGTGAGTCGCCAGAGCGTTGTATGTTGCTGTAGTCTAGTTTGTATGGAGCTAAACTCTCTAACAAATATGAATCAGCAGCTGTAAATATGCCACTTTTAATTCTTTTTTGTGTAGGTGTCTCGAACTCTGGTATGTCATAGTTGAGTTTTAGAGATGCCTGAGCCTCAACTGTAGCTATATATTCCTGCACTGATTCCTCAGTACTAGTTAATAAGTCATCATTAGCATGTGCATGCATAGTAAAAACTAAACATACGAACATTGTTACTAAAAATTTCAACCTAATTCCCCTAAAAATGCTTTTGCACTCATCCTTGTTTAAAAACAGACGTATAATATTGTTCATCTACACAAGATGTTCAATAGCTATAAAAGTTCAAACGTCCATTTATCACCGTGGTAGCTATAAACTTTAACTTCCTCATCATCAAAGTTTAGGAGTCGCTTTTCAATTTGTCGTTCATAGACTTTTGAAAGCACGCCTGCATAGCCATCAAGTTGGTTGCCGTAATTATGTAGTTTATCATCTGTAAGTTTGCCTGTTTTGTAGTCAAGCAACATGACTTTATCGTCAAATACAGAGTATACATCTATTGAGTAGAGCCTATTGTTATCGGTGAACTTTCGCTCACGGAAAACTTGGCCTTTCATCAATTCTACCCATACACAACTATTTATAGCTTTTTTGACATAAATTTCAAGTCTTTTTTTATCAACGTCGGTTAGATAGAAGCCATGCTGTGCTAGTGATACGGCTATAGCTTCATCAATATCTATTTGTTCACAACCATTTACAAGCATTAATGCTTTGTGTAATGCGTTACCAAAATTTATTGCTTGGAAGTCGATATCGTCGAATTCGTCTAGCGGGGTTTTCTCATAAACATCACGATTAGGTACGTATGCGATTTCCTCACATTTTTCATCGCCTTCCTCTTTCTTGCCGATGTATCCATCTAGTGAGCCTCGCTCATGGTCGACAGTGTTGCAGATTTCGTTGATGAGTTGCATTGCGCTATTTGCAACGCTTGATACAGGCTTTGATGCGATATATAGTATATTTTTTGCACGTGTCATCGCAACATATAGGTTATTTAGTGCATCTTTACGCACATTTGCGTCAACTATTTTTTTAATGTGTTGCTCGTGGGTGCCAAGCATGCTGTATGCATCTTTGTTGTGTATGTAGTGCAGCGTACTTTGCGTTAGTTGTTCGTTATCAAGCGTTACGAATTTGCTATGTTTTGCGCCATTATGTTTTAGTTCAAACTCAAGGTTCGGCAATATTACGACAGGGAACTCAAGCCCCTTTGATTTATGCACGGTCATTATTGTTATGGCTTTCTCGTCAGATGCGGTTGTGTTGACGTAGCTAGAGGCTGCGCTGTCTACTTTCTCAATGAATGTAGATAGGTGTTTTTCATTAGCTGCTGCTTTAGCGATTAAGTCAATAGTTGCAACAAAATTAGGTTCACATCGGAAGCGTTTTAAGCAGTTTTCCTCTGTGATAACATGCAGTAGTTTTCTAAATATGGTTGCGTTGTTTAGCGAGTTTGCAGAGTTCCTGATTTGCGCCATTATTTCAGCACGTCGGCTATCGTTAGCAAAGTCCTTTAGCGATATGCTAGGTGCGTCAACTAGTGCATAGTTGATGAATGCGAACGGGTCGCCTGTTTCGATAAATTTTACAAGGTTGATAACTGCTTTATATATCCTTGTTGAGTTAATTTTTCCTGAGGTTTCTAGTTTAACTGCAATATTGTTTTCTTGCAGCATGTTAGCGAGTTCAGCGCCTTTATCGTTGCTACCTGTGAGGATAGCAATGTCTGAGAGTTTAACTTCGGCTTTTTTTAGTTCCTCCACTTTTGCTAGTGTGTAGGTTAGGAATGTATCCTCTTTGCTGAGCTCTGTAACGCTTACATGCCCTTCGTATCCGCCTTCGTTGTATTGTTGGTTTAGCTTAAACATATCAAGCCCGAACTGGTTGCAGATATCGTTCACAAACTCAACAATGTGTTTGCTACTGCGGAAGTTTTTTTCGAGTGTTTGCTCCTCTACTGTTTCGTATGAGTTTAGCACCCAGTCGAACAGCTCAGAACTGCCACCGCGGAAGCGATAAATATTTTGTTTTGGGTCGCCAACGTAGAAAAAGCTACCTGATTTATCATACTGCCCAATGCCTGAAAGTGCTTCATCAACAAGCTTTTTCATGATGAGCCATTGAATGCTTGAAGTATCTTGAAACTCGTCGATTAATATGTGGTTAAGTTGGCCATCTAGCCTGAAGTATAGGTAGTCGCTATCAATTCCGTTTTCACCTCGTGCTAGCATGTCGTAGACATATTCTGCAAGGTCGGAGTATGTTAATGTGTTGTTAGTGTTTTTAAATTCCTTTATGCGTGTTGCGAGCATTGCGCCTAGCAGCAGCGATAATTGCTCCGCTATGAAGGCTTGAAGCGATAGGAATGTTGATATGCCGTCCCTGATATCTTTAAATATGCGAAGCTCTAGCTCTGCGAAATTGATTTTGCGAAATGAGCTATGATTTTCGATAGATTGAACAATAGGTGTGCAACCTAATAGCCCATTGACATCTTTAGCGCTATATATTTTTTGTAGCGCTTTTTCTTGCGTGCTATTTGTTTCGTGTTTAAATGTTGTTTTGAATTTTTCAACATTGTTGAAGATGTCTTCTTTCACTGCGAGTGCTTCGTGCATTGTTTCAAGCAGTGCTTTAGGCCCAGCTTTTTGTGCTTCGATGATAGCGTCGTTCAGCATGATGTCTTTTTCAGCAGTTTCACTTGCGAGTTTTTTCATCTTGCTTATTGTTTGTTGTGCGGTGCCACCAAAAACTGACGGATATATTTGTATAATCTCTTTCCATATTTCATCTTTGATTAGCTCATGTGCAATTTGCTTGAACGCTAGCTTGTTATAGTCTGCAACTTGCTCATCAGTTACGATGTCGTAATCTGGGCGTAGGTTCGCTTCAAACGGGAACGCTTTTAGTATCATATTGAAGAATGAATCAAAGGTTTTAATCTTTAGTGCTCTGAAGTCGGATAGCAGTTTATCTTTAGTTTCGTTAGCTACTTGTGCTAGGTATGCGTCGCTATATTCTTTGTTGTTTCTTTTTGCATGTTCAGTAAGTTCTGCTATTACGCACTCAAACAAGTGCTTATCGTCACTTTCGGCGCTATCCATGCCGTTAAACTTTGTAAGCTTGTCGAGGAAAAATAGGATACGCTCAAGCATTTCATCAGTTGCTTTTTTTGTGAATGTTAGCCCTAGTATATCTTTAGGGTCGATATTTTTAAGCAACATTAATAAGATGCGTATAGCTAGTTGGTATGTTTTGCCTGTGCCAGCGCTTGCTTTTAGTGCTATGTTTTTTATTGAGTTTTGTTGTGTCATTATGGTTTCCATATTTTTCTTTCGCATAGTTCAGTATAGTGGCAGAAGCTACAGAAATTTTTATTTGTAGTTTGTGTGAATGCGACGTCGGCGTCGACCATTTCATCAAGTTTTTCATCGAAGAATTTTACAAACATGTCGAGATTTTCTTTTGCTGCGACTTCAACAAGTTTAAATGAATTTTTAACGTCAAAGTGGTATAGCTTTTCGACATCTATCCCTTTTGCAACTTTCACTAAGTGGGCGTAGAAATACATTTGCCAGTCGCCAAGTTTTTCAAGCTTTTCATAGTTTTCATCAGTGTAGATGGTTTTGTTTTCATTAACGCTGCTTTTGTATTTGATGTCTATGAGGTCACACCCTTCGAGTGAGCGTTCGAGTTTATCTATCGTGCTGTCGAGTGTGAAGCCTTTATATTCAGCGCTTAGTTTTAATTCTCTTGCGATGGTTTCATATCCGTTTTCTGCACGTTCACGCTCTGTTGCGGCGATTGTTGGCAGGTCTTTGATTATGTCTTCAACCCTGAATTGTTCTAGCTGAGAGTATTTGTATACGTCCTTTTCGCTAATGTATGTGATAAACTCTTCACGTAGCGAGTTTGCATAGTTGCTATCTGTAGGTTTGATGCCTTTTTGATAAGTTTTATCGAAAGCGTTGTGGAACGCATTGCCGATCATAAGCGATGTGATATCTTCATCTAGTTCGCCTTGTTCGTCTTTTATGCCCACGATGTAGTTGAAGTAGTACTGAAGCGAGCATTTGGCATACATGTTGAACCGTGTCGCAGATATTTTAGCGCCTTTGATTTTTTCAACGATAGCTGGTGTTTTGGGTATTGTTATTTCTTTCAGCTTTTCGCTATTCACTGGTTTGTTATGCGATATGAGCTTTGGTTCGCTTATGTTGTATTTTGTGACATTTAAGCCATTGTTATTGATTATGATTTCATCTACAAACGAACTTCGGCGCCCTGTATTCTTATTTTCGACATATGATATATATGCATAGTCAGCATGCATAACTATTTGTTGCACGTAGTTTTTTACTAGGTTTTCCCTATCGGCGTGTGTTGGTAGTGCTAGTCGGTTGCGTATTTCTGTGTTTAGGAATAAGTCTTTTGCGTTAGACGGCGGAAAAACGTCATCATTAAGCATAGGTATAAACACAGCTTTATACTTCATGTTTCTGCTTTCAAGTAGCCCAATTACTGGTAGCAAGCCTTTTGGTGTCACTTGTTTTATGGTGCTCAACTCGGTGATGATTATGCTATATGCTTCCTCAAGTGTGAATGTGTCATCAATGTTTGCAAACGTCATCTTTAGCATATCTAGGTGCGATTTTACGTCGATTTTAGTTTTCTTATCGTTTGGCGATGTATCTGCGAATGAGTCAACATACTTGATAGTTGCATCAATAAAATAGCTGAATGTTCCTTTATCGTTTGCTGATAATATGTTAGGCGCTACTTGGTTGAAAAAATCGATATGTTGCAGTTCAGATAGTTTTATGTATAGTTTATCGTTTTCTATTAGTTTATTTAGTGTTTTGATATGTTCGCTATTTTCGTCACTTTCTAGGTGTGGTGCGTGTAATATATCTATAACGCTTTTAATTTCAAGCATTTGCTCTGCATGTTTCGCCATGTTTTTGCGCATGTCTAGTAGCATGTTGAGTGTAGAGAAAAACTCTGCGCTGTCGATATCTTCGTTTGATGATATGTCGAACAGGTTATATTTATCGAGGTGTAAGAAGTATGCTTTCATCTTCTCATCAGGCAGTATGATAGCCATATCTTCGAGCGATATACCGCTGTTATGTAGCCTGAATATTTCGTTTGTGATGTATTCAAACTCGGCAAGGTAGCTCTCATGCGCTATGATGTGGGTGTTGCTACGTGATAGTTCAGCTAGCTTTTGTGTTTCGATAGATATGCCTAAGTTTTTTTCATACTGTTTGTGTTGTTGGTTTAGTTCGCCTGCATAGTTAAATACGAGGATAACCTCTTTATGTTGCGAGAGTGTTTTTAGTTGCTCTTGCTCATATTTAGTTAAAAAGCCACTAATTAGGAACACAAACGTATCATAGCGATTGATGAAGTTATCACGATATTTTGCTTGTTTGCGTGCTTCCCATTCATCTGTGAACGATAGGTTTGCGAGCATGTTTACATAGTTTTGCCATAGCGTTGAAAGCACGTTGATTTGTGTTTCATAGTCGGTGTAGAGTCCTTCTTTTGCGAGTTTTTCAGGCGTGATCATCTCTGCTGAGAGTTCACGATAGAATGAGAGTATACCGCTACTTGTTTTGATGAAGTAGGTAAGCTTTGTGAAAAGTTCGCTATCGACTGATTTGAACACGGCGAGTTTTTCATCGTTTGATAGTTGTTCAACGCACTTTTTGAGGTAGTAGGGGCGCAACTGTTTAGGTACGTTTACGCCCTCGTAGTGGTTAGCGTATGAGGTGAACTCTCTGATAGCGAACACCTCTACACTTTTGTATAAGTTTCTAGTGATACGGCGCAAGTTTCTGATAGTAGGCACAATAGCACAAACACGGCCTCCATCTAATGGTTGTAAGATTTCGTTCAAGTACTCAAGCGGTGCTTTGCCTTGTGGTACGCGTTTTGCTGTTATGCCTATTGCCATGCTAGCCCCCGATGCCTAGTAGTTCTAATAGTTTAAGTTCATCTGGCTTACGTTTTGCGAACGCTTCAAAAAGTGTTTCCATGTTTGCAGAGCCACCTTTTTCAAGGATATTTTCTTTATAAGATTTTGCAAGCTCTTCATCAAACACGCCAGCCTTTGAGAACATGATGTATGCATCAGCCGATAACATCTCTGCCCATTTATAGCTATAATAGCCAGCAGCGTAGCCACCACCGAAAATATGCCCGAAGCTGTTCTCAAATAAAACATACTCGGGTGGCATAACAACGGCAACTTCTTCACGCACTACATTAAGTATGTCGCTAACTTCTTTTGCTGAATATGGCCCGTGATGTATAAGCAGGTCGAATAATGAAAACTCGAGTTGCCTAACGAGGAACATGCCCGACTGAAAGTTGCGGTTATCAATAAGCTTTTGCATGAGTTCATCTGATAGGCGCTCATGTGTGTCAATATTTTCTGCAAACAGTTCAAGCACTGTGTGTTCGTAAGAGAAGTTCTCTAGGAATTGCGATGGGAACTCAACAGCATCCCACTCAACGCCGTTAATGCCTGATACATCAAGCTCTTTCGCTTTAGAGAATAGGTGATGTATAGCATGTCCAGCCTCATGGAACAATGTGTTTACATCGTCGTGCCTTAGTAGCGATGGTTGGCTATCAGTAGATGCTGGGAAGTTCGCAACAATAAAGGCAGATGGCAACACATACTCGCCGTTAATGTTTTCGTGCGCTGTGTAGTAGTTGTTCATCCATGCGCCACCACGTTTTTCTTTACGTGCTTCAAGGTCGATATATAGCTTAGCGAACGGAGTTCCGTTTTCGTCTAAAAGTTCATAGCATGTGGCGTCTTTGTGCCATAGTTCTTCGTTTTTAACTTGCTTGAAGTCGATGTTGAATAACTTGTGCAAGAACTCGAACATGCCTTTGATAGTGTGGTTCTTTTCAAAATATGCTCTGTATGCTTCTTCATCAAATAGTAAAACTTCTTTCTTTAGTAAGTTAGATAGATATGCTGTGTCGTAGCTTTTGATATCGTCATAGCCTTTCGTTTTTGCAAACTCTTTAAGTTGTGCAAGTTCCTTTTCTGCGAACGGTTTACCTTTTTCAGCAAGTTGCCTTAAAAACTCTATCGCTCTGTCGCTACTAGGGCAAGACATAGACTCGTTACGCAGTTGTGCAAAGTTTTCATAGCCTAATATTTCTGCTTTTTCATGGCGTAGCTTGAGTATTTCTTCAATGATTTCAGAGTTTTGTGGCGCACGTGTCATATATGCTTTGTACATATCTTCACGCAGTTTTCTATCTGAGCAATACGTCATGAATGCGATGTATGATGGCGCTTGCAATGTGAACTTATAGCCGTCATCTGTTTTTGCGACTGCTTTATCGCTCTCTGGCATGGTTGCAAGGCATGCATCATCTGTGATGATTAGTTCAAATGCGTTCGTTGCATCTAGCACGTTTTTGCCAAATTTATCAGATAGTTCAGATAGTTTTGCGTTTATTTCTTTTATTCTGTTTTTCTTATCAGCTTCTAGCCCGATACCGCCAAGCCTAAAGCCTCGCAGGTTATCTTCAAGCACTTTCTTTTTATCGTCGCTAAGTGATGGCTCGTTACTGATTAGTTTAACGGCGTCGTGCAGTTCCTCGTGTTGTGAGAGCATGCTAGAGTATTCGCTAAGTAATGGCAAGCATGATGAAAACGCATCACGCGATTGCTCGCTATCTGCAACAGAGTTAAGGTGCGAAATAGGTGTGAAGAATAAGCTAACTTCGTCTGATAGCTCCATGAATGGGCGCATAAAGTTAGCGTACGTTTTTTGTTCGATTTTTAAAAGCTGGTTGATTTTCTCAACGTTTGCTTTAAGCAGTTTTTCTAAGTTTTCTTTTGCGTTATCAAGCGCATTTAATGGAAAGTTTTTAAACATGTAGGCTCCTAATCTATTGTGATTGCTTTAATTTTTCTGATAGTGTCGTCATATAGTTTTTGGTTTTCAGCCAGTAGTTCTTGCATGCGTATGTATGAGTATGGCAGTGATAAAACATATATTTCAGTATTATTGTTAGGCATAACTGTTTGTATGCTAGGGACGGATATTTTTATCTTCAAGTTGCGTGCTATCTTGATTAGCTCTAGGTCTTCGGCAGGGATAGATTGCAACGTCTTTTTGATAGTGACGTTATCGCCAGGTGCAACAGCATTTTTAAACGGTTGCACAAACGCTTTCGCTCTACCGAGGAAGATGTCGGAAGATGAATAAAACTCAGCCTCTGCAACTAGTTGGTCGATAGGGTGCTCCATGCCGTTCGTAATGCTGAACGTGATTAACGGGTTGTCGAGGTCTGTAAAGTCGTACTTAATGTTCGATATAGCGATATTGTTAGCGTACTGCCTAGTTGTTTCATAGTCTTCATACAGTTTTTGTAACTCTTTTTTAAGTTTGATATTTTTTGCGTTTTCAGCATCTAGGTTTTTTATCAGCGTCGTTTTGTATATCTCGATGATTTCACGAGGTGTTTTGTTATTGAATGTGTCGTATATTCTGTTAGTTGCGTCGATATATTTAGTTGTGTCTGTAAGTGTGTTGAGTGGTAGTTCGAACGTTATCGCATCTTGCAGGTGCGTGCAAGCAGAGCGCTCGATTTGTGCGCACACTACGTTTATATCGTTTTGCAAGCCTTCAAAGTTGTCTGCATCAATCGGCACATCAACAATGCTTCGCTTAGTGCATGCAGTAAACATAAGTATAGATATTGCAACAAGAAAACACTTCCTCATAGTATAAACCTCTCAGTAAAGTAAGAACAAACATAATAACATAGCGCATAACTAAAATCAAGTAGAGTTATATTTATATAACAGGCGTACGACAGTTTGTGACGTACCTTGTAAGTAGCTAATATATAAAGTAAAATTAGCGTAATGAATTATATGCATCACTTTACACTTGACAAAATCAGCATAGATAGATAAATTACACTTTAGCACTCAGTAAGCTAGAGTGCTAATAATTTTAATAACTTATTAATAACTATAATGAAAGAGGTTTATGTTATGGCTGCAAAGACTATGAAGTTTAAGACAGAAGTATCAAAACTGTTGGATATTGTTATCCACTCGCTTTACTCTAACAAGGACATTTTTTTAAGAGAGCTTATTTCAAACGCATCAGATGCTATTGATAAAGTTCGCTATGAGGGTTTAACAGACTCATCTAAATATGACGGCGGCACAGATTGGAAAATCAAACTAATCGCCGATAAAGAAGCAGGCACGCTAACAATCAGCGATAACGGCATCGGTATGGACCATGACGAAGTAATCGCTACACTTGGCACAATCGCACACTCTGGCACTAAAGAGTTTATGAAAATGCTTGAGGAACAAAAAGGCAACGACGCTGTTGACTTAATCGGTCAGTTTGGTGTTGGTTTTTACTCTGCGTTTATGGCTGCTGATGTTGTTGAAGTGCGCACTAAGAAAGCAAACGCAACTGAGGGCGTTAAGTGGAAATCATCTGCTGATGGCAAGTTCACTATAGATGCTTGCGAAAAAGAAACTCGCGGTACTGATGTTATATTACACGTGCGTGAAGATGATAAAAAATACCTAGAAGAGTGGACAATCCGTGAGCTTGTGCGTAAATATTCTGACTATATCGAGCACCCAGTCGTTATGGATATCACTAGAAATGTGAAAGACGAAGAAGGCAAAGACACTGGCGAAGTGGAAGTTAATGAAGAGGTGCTTAACTCTCGCAAAGCTATCTGGTTGCGTGATAAATCGGAAATCACTAAAGAGGAATACTCAGAGTTTTATAAACACATCTCACACGACTACACAGACCCGCAACGCACTATCCACTTTAGGGCAGAGGGCACGCACGAGTTTACAGGCCTGCTATATATCCCTAGTGGGAAGCCGTTCGACTTAGGCTATAAGGAATATAAATACGGCCCTATGTTGTATGTTAAGCGTGTGCAAATCATGGAAAACTGTGAAGAGATGTTGCCACCTTACCTAAGGTTTGTGAAAGGTGTTATCGAGTCTAACGACCTACCACTAAACATATCTAGGGAGATATTGCAAAACAATAGGCTCATCGACGTGATTAGAAAAAATATCACAAAGCGTGTTATCGACACCATTGCAGACATGAAGCGCAACGATAACGATGCATTCATGGCGTTCATGCGTGAGTTTGGCAAAGTGTTTAAAGAGGGCTTACACTACGATAGAGAGCGCTCACAAGCTATTGCTGAGCTATTGATATTTGAATCGACAGCTGTGGAGGCTGGCAAGTTTACATCACTTGATGAATATTTCATGCGCATGAAGCCAGACCAAAGCGACATGTACTATATACTAGCTGCCGATAGAAAAGCCGCTGAAAACTCACCATACCTAGAGGGCTTGCGTGAGAAAGGCTATGAAGTGCTTATCATGACTGATGATATTGATGATATCGTTGTATCTCAGCTAGGCGAGTTCAAGGGCAAGAAGTTTAAATCAGTTGTAAAAGGCGATATCACACTTGACGACGCCGATAAAGAAGCGAAAGAGAAGAAGCAAGAAGAGTTCGCAAAACTAATCGACTTCATCAAAGACGAGCTAAAAGACGACGTTGCAGATGTTAGGCTATCAAGCCGTTTGAAAGATAGCGCAGTTTGTTTAGTTACGGGCGATTTCGACTTTGACCCACACATAGAAAAAATTATGAAATCTATGGGTGAAAACTTCATGAAAGGCAAACGCAGCATGGAGATCAACCCAGAGCACCCACTATTTGCAGAGATGAACAGCATGTTCGACGCAAGTGGCGCAAACGACACATTGAAAGAATATGTAGCGTTGCTATACGACCAAGCGTTGATATTAGAAGGCGCACAACCAAAAAATATCAGCCAATATGCAAAGCTTGTTTCTAAGCTGATGGCGACATCGCTAAACAAGTAGTACATACATAGCTAAGAAAAAACCATTACCCATCAGTTATATTTTATATGCTGGTGGGTTTTTTATTTCAATAATGTGTTGACAAGAAAAATAAAGATATTGTAACATAGATGTCTATAGTTTAAGGAGTATGCGATGGATAGAGTATGCATGTTTGTTATTGACCCACAGAACGACTTTTGCTCACCTGATGGTGCTTTATATGTACCTAATGCTGAACAAGATATGGCTCGTTTATCTAAGTTTATGCTAGATAATGTTATGATGTTTGCGAATATGTATATCACATTCGACGCACACTCAAACTTCCATATCGCGCACCAAGAGTTTTGGAAATATGAAGACGGCTCAATGCCTGATGAATACACAATTATCACAAAAGACGATGTCGAAAGTGGAAAGATCACATCAACACGTATCCGTGATAGAGATTGGTCAATCAGGTATGTCAACAGCTTGCACAACTACGGTAAATATGAACTATGCATATGGCCAAAGCATTGCATTATCGGCACTGCTGGCTACCAGCTCAATGGCGATATCTTAAAAGCTATCGAAGAGTACGAGCTCACTAAACTTGAAAACGTAAACTACATCACTAAAAGCATAAGCGCATTCACAGAGCACTACTCTGTGTTCCGTGCAGAAGTGCCAGACGACCGCGACCAATCAACATTCTTTAATAGAAAAACATTTAACGATATCATGATGAACGATAAAGTTATTATCGCCGGCGAAGCACTATCGCATTGCGTTGCTAGCACAATATATGACATTGCACGCTACAATAACGACGATTTATCAAAAGTTATACTATTGACAGATTGCTCATCAAACGTAAAAGGGTTCGACCACTTAGGCGAAGCTGTTATCGAATATGGCCAAAGCAAAGGCATGAAAGTTGCTACAACTCAAGACGTTATGAACTTGTTAGACGTGTAACAATGTCATATAGCGAACTTTTGCAAAAGCCCCTTGCGGAGATTATCACCGAGGGCGACATATTTAAAGACGAGTTGCCGTTCGACCAATACCACTTGATGATGGCGGCGACTGACGTGCTTGAAAACATACAAGATACAAACGTTACAAAAACCTACTTCTATAGGCGAGCGCCGTTTAGTGCATCTTATAGCGTGTTCGCAGGGCTTTCTGCGTTGCTCAGCAAGTTGAGTAGCTTTTCATACAAATCACTTATCCCATATCTTGAAAAAAAGCAATACGACCAAAAGTTTATAGATTACATTAAGTCAAGAGATAAACTGAAATTAAAAGTTTACTCAATGCCTGAAAATACACTAGCTTTTGAATCAGAACCTATTGCAACTTTCGAGTGCCCACTCATTGATGCACGCATTATTGAAGGCATGGTGCTTAGCGAGTTAAATTTTGCGACACTATCTGCTACAAAATGGCACAGGATTGTGAACGCAGCAAACAGCAGACCAGTTAGCGAATTTGGCAGACGACGCGCGCAAAATGCTTTAAAATCATCACTTTATGCACATATCGCTGGCGCTACAAACACTAGCAATTGTGAAGCTGAACAATTTTTTGGCATAGCAACTTCTGGCACAATGGGGCATGAGTTTGTGCAATCGTTTGAGTCAGAGTTTGAAGCGTTCGACACATGGTTGAAGTTTAACCCTACAAGGCCATGTTTGCTTGTAGACACAATATCAACACTCGATAGCGGCATTATGAACGCATGCAAAGCATATGCAAAACATAAGCAAACACTTGTAGATAAAGGAGTGTGGCAAAATATCGCAGTGCGTCTAGATAGTGGCGATTTAGCTTACCTAGCTGTGTGTTGCTATGACTACTTAAGCAAACATTTAGAAACGAACGATATTACAATAGTGCTAAGTAACGACCTTGACGAATATAGCATAGAGTCGATTTTCTCACAGTTGAGCATAGCACGCAGGCAAGATGTTGCAGATAGGCTATCGTTTGGCGTGGGTACAAAAGGGGCTGTCGCATGGGGCGAGCCAGCATTTAACGGCGTTTGCAAACTATCTGAAATTGACGGCAAAAGCATCATAAAGCTATCTAACCAAAGTGCAAAAACGACTATACCAGGCAATATCCGTAGCGCTAACATCACTAACAATAACGGCGAATATGTGACAACACTCATCTACTTAGCTAACGAAAACATCGACGATATCGACGCTTTGCTACACCCTAATGACGTGTTACACTATATAAAATATGACAGAGCAAAACATTCACCAATAGCGCCAAAGCAACACCTAATATATAGGAGCGACGGCACTAATAGCGAATTTTTATCGAAGTACGCAAGGCAAAGCATCACAGAAATCAAGCAAAACTCGAAAGAAATACTCGACACACTCGACTGGAGCTACAAACGTAACACAAACTCGCACGTTGCTAAGGTGAGCTTGTCGCCGAAGTTGTTTAGTATGCGCTCGGATATGATTAAATCAGGTATCTTTAAAGCCTAAGCGGCACTATTACGTTGTTACGCTGTGTTTGCCACTCAGTCATTTACCATCAGAGTAAACTCCTGTCGTGGCTCACTTGCGTGCCTAGTACTAGCACCACTTATGCTTTAAACTTATGCCTAAACGACACTATTACGTTGTTACGCTGTGTTTGCCACTCAGTCATTTACCATCAGAGTAAACTCCTGTCGTGGCTCACTTGCGTGCCTAGTACTAGCACCATTTATGCTTTAAACTTATGCCTAAATGGCACTATTACGTTGTTACGCTGTGTTTACCACTCAGTCATTTACTAACCATACAAGGATATGCTTATGGAAAAAAGTAAAATTATAATATATTTATCAGTAGCAGTTTTGATTATTGGTATTATCATAAAAGCACTGCTTGGCGATGGCTCAAGCGCTGGCGCTCATAGATATTCGTTACATGAAAACACTGTTAAAACAATTATCGGCTATGCTGTCTGCATGGCAGGCATTATGATGGTTTGTTTTAGAGCATATCCAAAGTTAGTTTTTGGCGTAATATTTGCGTTGTTTTATGTGTTGCCATTGCTTGCGTTGTATAATATACGTGGTGAAAGTGGCTTGATATTTTACTTGCCGATGTTGCTTTCACCGATAGTTTTTATTTTTCTTTTTGGTGGCACACCGTTCTTTGTGTTTGATAAAAATCACGCAGTTTACCTGTTTATGCTAAATATTATACTTGTGTTCATAGTTGTAAAATCGTTGTTATTTAGTGCAAAATCAGGTTTTGACCCAGGAATGTTGCTTATACTCGTTTTAGTAGCAACATTGCCGATGTTATATAAGCTTTATGATGTATTCGTTACGACTGCATATGCCGTTGTATGCGTTATTACGTTTGCAGTATTTTTAGGCTAAGCAGTTAAGTTTTAATTCTAGATTACTTCGTCACT
>CAYJDR010000017.1:0-42900 GCA_964368965.1 uncultured Deferribacteraceae bacterium | reverse complement strand
ACCACCATAAACGTTACCCTTGAAAACAAACTTGTTAAGATTATATTGACCGCCACCGATTACTAATAAAAATGATGCAAATGTGCCGTATAATATAGCCATCTGCCACGCTTTAACCGATTTGTTAGCCGATTTTAGCCAAGCGTAACCGCCTGCTATAATTAAGATTTGTGCTATACCGAAAATCATCCAGTATAGGCTGTTTATCATTACTACTCCTGGAAACATCTTATCCTCCTAATTTGTCAATCTTTTGGCGTAATATGTCGTACGCAAACAGGCATACTGTAAGCATGGCAAATAACTCTCAAAAAAGTGCAACCATTATCTCTCTCAAGAACATTACAACTGGCGACCTAATAGGTCACACCATATTTCTAAGGCCAGTAAACGATGATGCCTCTACAAGATATTCACTCGATAGTTTAATTGGCACACACAAATCGCTCAACACCCTTAAAGAGCGTGTGAATAAAAGTGCTAGAACAAAGCACAATGTGTTAATACTTGGCGAAAGTGGCACGGGGAAGGAGATGATAGCACAAGCTATACATGAAGCATCCGGCTTACCTGGTCCATTTGTTGCCATTAACTGTGCATCTATCCCTGCGAACTTAATCGAAAGTGAACTATTTGGCTATGTTGAGGGTGCATTTACTGGCGCTGCAAAAGCTGGCAACATGGGTAAAATAGAATACGCAAACAATGGAACACTTTTTTTAGATGAAATTGGCGATATGCCACTTGCTTTACAACCAGTACTTTTGCGTGTGCTTGAAGAACGCCAAGTTATTCGAGTTGGCGCAAAAACGTCAACACCCGTCAATGTACGTGTTATCGCTGCAACTAATGTAAACTTATATGAAAAAGTGCTAACAAAAGAATTTAGAGAAGATTTATACTTCAGGCTATCTGTTATAAATATCACAGTACCACCACTTAGGGAGCGTGGAGCAGATGTTTTGCTACTAGCTAACCACTTTATTGAGCGCGAACAACAAATTGATGAAAAAGATATCAAATTATCTGATGAGGTATCCAACCTTTTTTTAAATTAAACATGGCCTGGTAACATAAGACAGCTTGAAAATACCATCATCTCTGCAATACACGCAATGGATGATGAAGAATATATTATCGAGACAAATCATCTGCCGCCCATTATTGCAAACCAACAAACGAAAGCACATATTAATCCTCTTACCAATGTCATGTTTGAAACAATACTCCAGACACTAGCAGAGAACAACGGCAACTATGCAAAAACAGCCAAAGCGCTGAACATCTCAAGAACAACGCTCTATAATAAAATGAAACAATTTCATAAAAAAGGGAATTAGTTGCATTATATTTATTTATCTTGTTTATTAGCGCTCATTAACATATACTGATTGAACGATTTTATATCAGCATAGTCTACTACATTGCAGACTACACACAGGGAGCAATACATGAAAAAAACAAGTTGGTTGTTTATGGCACTTTTTTTACTTTCTACATCAATGGCTTATGCCAACACATCATATGTGAGCAACATCACACTTGATACAGCAAACAAGAAAATCACAGGCACTATTACAATAGATAACCTAGCTCAAGATTCTAACCTAAACATCTCATCATTTTACAACATAACATTAAACGGCAGAGAAGTTTTAACAAAAGCAAACATTGTGAACATCCCTGCTAGCGAAAAAAGTGTTGTTACTTTTGAGCGCATGCTTAACGAATACGACCTAGTGCAAGATAACTTCATATCTATCAACAGATTATCCCCTGTGCTACCTACAGATATAAACACAGATAAAACATGGACAATATCGCTACCGAAAGGCTTCAAAGCAATAAGCGAAGCAAATGAAATTACTGAAAAACGTGATGGCGACATGACAATATTCACATTCAAGATGGATAAACCACTTGAAAGCATTAACTTAATCGCCTCATCAGACTATGAAGTCGACTCTGCAAAAGCTGGCGATACAAAAGTTTACGCATATTTCTTTGAAAAAGATGAAAAGCTTATCGACGACTATTTAGAGTACACTGTAAACTATATCGAAATGTACGAAAAAATGTTCAATGTTAAATTTCCATATGAGCGTTTCTCTATCGTTGAGCACTTACATCCTTACGGCTATGCTACACCTACATATACTGTGTTAGGCGAACGTGTTATCAGGCTTCCGTTCATAAAGTCTACATCGCTTGGGCATGAAGTTTTGCACCAGTGGTTTGGCTCTTCAGTTATGCCAATGTTTAGCGACAACTACTTTGAGGCTATCACATCATACCTTGCAGACCACTACTACACACTAGATAAAGATAACGGCGATGCATACCGCAAAAACACCGTGCTTAGCTACAACACATACGCTAGCCGTGACCCATTCCCACTAAGCCAGTTCAGATATAATCGCTCTAAAAAAGACCAAGCGATTGGCTATGGCAAAGGCGCTATGCTATTCCATATGATACGTTTGAGCTACACGCAAGATGAGTTCTTGAATATAATTGGCGAGTTCCTCAAAAAGTATGAATATAAGCGTGCATCTTGGGCTGACTTCATGGCGATGTTTGGTATATCAGAAAATAGCGAGTTCTATCAATATTGGCTAAATAGTGCCGAAGTGCCAGAGATCACTGTCAGCGGTGCAAAATATTTAGTTTCAGAAGGTACGCCTATCTTAGAGTTTAAGCTTATACGTAAATCTGGACCTAGTAGCATGGGTATCCCATATACAATATTTTATGAAGGTAGCAAAACAGAAGGCTACATGAACACGGATATCGGTGAGCACCTGTTTAAAATACCTGTAAAATCTGGCGAGTTTAAATTTGTAATTGATGCTGATTATGACATTATGCGTGCAGTTGCTCCAGAAGAGATCCCTGCTAGTTTTTCACGCATGATGATGGCTGCTGGCGATATAACACTTATCACAAACGGCACAAACACGTGTGAAATGACAGGCATTAAAAATACTGTTGATGCAAAAGATATAACTATCGGCGAACTAGTTAATAAAGATGTTGTAATTTGTGGCTACGATAACCCAATCGCGGCTATGGTGCTAGGCAAACAACCTAAGTCAGACTTAACAACTTTAGAAGTTATACAAAACCCACTATCTACCGATAATTTATTGATGATAGTTGACAACCCAACAGAGCATGCATTCATGATGTTGCGCCACTATGGTAAATATAGTAAAATTGCATTTAATGGCACAGAAAACGTATTGAAAGAAGAGGCTACATCTGACCATGGCATAGTTGTTTACGAGCACAAGCAAGATAAAGCAGTACTAACTAACGACGCTAAAACAATAGATAAAATCGCTGATATAGCAAGCAGCTATAACGCTATATTCATTGGCGAAACACACACTAACTACGCACACCACTTAAACCAGCTAGCAATCGTTAAGCGTTTGCACGAAAGCGGATATAAAATTGCAGTAGGCTTTGAGATGGTGCAAAAACAGTTCCAAGGCGAACTAGATAAGTTTGTACGTGGCGAGATAACTGAGCGTGAGTTCCTACACAATGTGCAATACTTTGAGCGTTGGAGCTATGACTACAACTTATACGCACCTCTGTTTAGATATGTGCGTGACAACAAGATAGATGCAATCGCGTTAAACATCGACGGCGCTATAAATAGAAATATTGGGCGTGGCAACATTGGCGATTTAACAACAGAACAACTAGCTGAACTACCTAAAGAAATGCGCCTAGTAAACGAAGAATATAGCGCTGGGCTTGGCGAAATATTTGCGATGCACGGCTCAAACGAGCGTAACTTTGCTAACTTCTACTTAGCACAAAACACGTGGGATGAAGTTATGGCGGAATCAGCAGTAGAGTATCAAAAGAAAAATCCTGATACAAAAGTTGTGTTTATCGTAGGTAGTGGACACGGCAGAAAAAATGCAGGCATACCACTACGTTACGAGCGCTTAACAGGTGATGATGTTTTTGTAATTATGCAAGATGGTGAGCTAGATAATGCCGTTTCAGACGCTGTGATATATACAAGCGAGATAGTAAATGTTGAGTCACCAAAGATTGGCGTAATGCTTTCAGAAGCTGATGAAAAAATCAAAATTGAAGACGTTGCAAAAGATACACCAGCCGACAAAGCGGGGCTACATAAAGGCGATGTGCTTATGTATTGCAATGGGCACAAGATAACAACTATTGGCGATTTAAAGTATGAGCTATTCACAATAGGATATGACAGGGTTGTAAACTGCACGGTTGATAGAGGTGGCAGAAGTATTGACGTAAACATCTTGCTAACGAAAATACAAGAACAACCAGCAAACCCAATGCCAGCAAGCATGCCTAACCCACATAAAAAGTAATAAATAATTTAATGAAACTGCCTAGAGATAGGCAGTTTTTTGTTTATCAAGCTATTTAAGTCGCCTTGAATAAATAGGTATTTTACAAATTTTTATTAGACGCTTATTTGAAGTTGTTATCCTATTCCAGTAAACAAAAGTAATAAATTTACGAAGAGCAACAGATAATTTTCCCGTGTACTTGTTGCCTATAGGACGATTTTCCAAAACTGTTGTAAAATAACTATATTTTGCTCTATTATACTTTTCAGACAAATAATTAAAATTATCATAAAAGCGCTGAGCAACTGAACCTTTTGAATAGTGCTGGCAATCCATTTGCAGTATATATGATTTCACACCAAACAACTCTTTAGCATTTATACAAAAATCCTCTACATATAAGTCAAAATATAATTTTTCATCAAACCTCAAATTATATTGTTTAATTAGATCTGAATGAACAATCATACACTGGCAATCAAATGTTGTAGTAAGAGCTATATCTTTGCAAAAATGCCCTATGGTTTCAGCATTATCAAACCTGTCTGAATGCACAATCTGCCCCTGAAGCCTCAACCAGCTTCTTCCAATCGGACCATATAAATTATACTTATCTAGACGAGCAAGCCTTTCGTCTAGGTTTTCCTTCAATTCCCAATCCTCGTGACAAAACATAATCCAATCTGGCTTTGTGTAATCATAATTATCTAAGAACTCATTATAGCGAACTGAAATATACTTATTTTCAACTGTATTGTCTATAGCAGTGAACTCTGCACCCTTATTGAACATATTATTCTTAACCAATCGGTCATACATTTCAAAATCTCTTACTGCTGAAACTATTTGCATTTTAAACCTCATCTCACAATATTTAGTTGCTTTTCGTGTATTTTCATAAATGCAAATATTGTTCACCATTTAAAACGTTTTGTCAATATTATTTTTGAAACATAACACTGAACAAAAATATATTCATACACCTCAAATACTTCTTGCAATTCATGAACATATATTCCATAATTAATATATAATATCTGTTGGAGGTACATCATGGTTAAGAAAGTTGCACTCGTTACTGGTGCTACATCAGGCATTGGCGAAGAAACTGCATTTGCGTTGCAAGCGAAAGGGTTTATTGTATATGGCGCTGCAAGAAGGCTTGACAAGTTAGCAATGCTTGCGGACAAAGGGATATTGACAATTGCGCTTGATGTCACCGATGATGACTCCATGCAAAACTGCATCAATACGATACTTGAAAAAGAAGGACGGCTTGACATCTTAGTAAACAATGCTGGTTATGGCTCATACGGTGCTGTTGAAGATGTGCCGATAGATGAAGCAAAACGCCAATTTGAAGTGAACATATTTGGGCTAGCTAGGCTTATGCAGCTTGTGTTACCATCTATGCGCAAACATAAATTCGGCAAGATAGTGAACATTGCATCTGTTGGTGGGCGTGTGTGGACTCCGTTTGGTTCGTGGTATCATGCCACAAAATTTGCAGTTGAGGGGCTTTCTGCAGCAATGAGGCTTGAAGTTGAGCCGTTTGGGATAGATGTTATCGTTATCGAACCTGGTGGCATCGCTACAGATTGGGGCGCTATTGCGGCTGACCACCTTGAGAAAACATCTGCTAATGGAGCATATGCAACACAAGCAAAAAATGTTGCTGTTGGCATGCGTGAGATGTATGCAGGAAAAACACTCACAAAGCCTAAAGTAATTGCAGATTGCATTGCGCACGCTGTAACAACTAACAACCCAAAAACTAGATATTTACTTGGATTTGGTGCAAAGCCACTAGCGTTCATTCAGAAATGGTTTGGGGATAAAATCTTCAACACTATCATTAAGAAAGTTTATAAAATTTAACAAATAAAAACCACTGTACATCAATGTAGAGTGGTTTATTTTTTATCGTAACATCAACCTAAGCAAGCCTATCTCGCCTCGGTAGAACTTCCTCAATCGCTCCAGCGGATAACCTCTGCTAGCTAGGAATAAAACTAACTGATTATATAAAAATGTGCGCACTAGCCCTTTTGATAGCCAACGCCTACCAGATGTCCCCACTGCGACGCCTAACCCTTTTACATCGCCATGCTTAACTATCTCTTGCATAAAGTAGACATCCTCCATGATTGGCACATCACGGTAGCCACCTACAGCCTCAAACTCTCTACGTGATACAAATATCGCTTGGTCGCCATACGGTAGTTTTCGCTTATCTGCACGCCAGTTTGTCAGCCTCTCTACAAGCCAGCTACCTCTAAACTTATCCATAACTTTGAACTTGAAATAACCAGCAACAGCATTGCTACTGAATACTTTACGCACTTCAACATCCCAATCCATAGGCAACATACTATCAGCATGCAAGAACAATAAAATATCGCCTGATGCATACTCTGCGCCTAAATTCATCTGAGCTGCCCTTCCTGTTGCACCAGTATAGACAGTCGCACCCCTACTGCGCGCTATATTGCATGTTTCATCACAACTGCCACCATCAACAACTATTACTTCAACATCAAAAGCACTCAGCACATCATCAAGTGTGTCGCCAATCATGCTCGCTTCGTTTAGTGCTGGTATTATTACAGATATCTTCAATGGTATATCTGCCACTTCATCAACATCTTTCAGCGTTTCTACCGTACTATATTTGTAGCCTTTCAAGCGTTTTACAGTTTCGTCAAAAACACTTGAGCTACTCCACGTTATATCACTAAAAACATCTATCATCTGCGATAGCGCAATGAGGTAATAGCCACCATCTGCGGATTTACCTAATACACAGTCGCTATCATCTAACCCTATCAAAGCATCTATCAAGTGACTTGCACGCATGCTTGGTATATCAGTGCCAACTAGCACAACTTTTTCATAGCCTTCTGCAAAGCTATCGTTGAAAGCATTTGCCATGCGCTCGCCTAACGTTTCACCCACTTGCTCACGATAGCTACACATGCCACCTAGCCATAAGCCGACTTCATCACGTGTTGCACCTGTGTACCTTATCTCAACATCGACACTAACACGCAACGCTTGCGACATGCAAAACTCCGACATTATCTTATGTAAACGGCACGCCTCAGCATCGCCAACAGACTTACCTAGCCTAGTTTTAACAAATCCTAGCTTCGGATATTTCGTAAAAATTATAATCTTACTTTTCATCTCGTATACCCTAGCCAACCTTTTAGCAGCTTTGCAACTAACGGTGTTAATTTTGTTTTGTTATATTGCGTTGCTACTCGCTTGATTGCATCGGCTTGTGTTGGATATGGGTATATGAAGTTGCCCAATTTCGATAGCCCTAGCCCGTTATTCATCGCCATAGTGATCATGCTTATCATCTCGCCTGCATGGTGAGCGACTATTGTTGCGCCAACGATTTTATCTGTTCCCTTTTGTACAGATATTTTTACGAAGCCATCACTCTCGCTATCAAGTAGCGCTCTATCGTTTTCATCTAGTGCAAATTTGAATGTATCTATCGCTATCCCTGTTTTTTCAGCATCTTTGTCGTACATGCCTACATGTGCTATCTCTGGCGATGTATATGTGCACCATGGCATGATGATATTACTCCACTTTTTACGCCCCATAAACAAAGCATTCTGCACGACTATCTGCGCAGCCATATCTGCTGAATGGGTAAACTTCCACATCAAGCAACAATCGCCAGCTGCATATATATTTTTGTTTGTTGTACGTAGGTTATCATCAACGATAACGCCACGCCTAGCATCATACTCTACACCTGCGACTTCAAGCCCTATGCCCTCAACATTTGGTGCACGCCCAACACCGATAAGTATTTCATCAACTTCTATAACATGCTCATTTTCAGCTTTTATTAATACTTGTTTTCTTCCACTCGCTAGCTTTTCTACCTTCGTAACACCAGCGTATAGAAATGTTTTTATGCCCTCACACGCAAACTGTTGCTCTAATATCGCAGACGCATCAGCATCTTCATTTTGTAAAAATTTATCGTTCTGCACGATATAAACATTCGACCCAAAACGGCTAAATGCTTGCGCAAGTTCGCAACCTATTGGGCCACCACCGATAACAAGTAAGTCTTTCGGTAGTTGCTCAAGGTCAAATATATTTTCGTTAGTTAAGTAGCCTGCATCTTCAAGCCCTTCTATATCTAGTGCCACTGCCCTTGCACCTGTTGCAATAACGCTTTTTTTAAACTTTAATACTTGACCGCCAACTTCAACACTATCACGTGATATATATTTTGCATCGCCGATATACACATCTACACCTAGTGACGCATAGCGTTCTGCAGAATCGTTTTTACTAATTTCTGCACGTATCTTACGCATGCGCTCCATAACTTTTGGGAAATCGTCAGCAGATACTTCACTTGGCGTGTATCCATATTCATGTGCATTTCGCTGTTCATGCGCATACCTTGCTGAGCGTATCAACGCTTTTGACGGCACACAGCCAACATTTAAGCAATCGCCACCCATCATATCTCGTTCAATTAACGCAACTTTTCCACCTAGCGAAGCCGTTATAATAGCACTAATAAGCCCAGCTGAGCCACCGCCGATAACAACCATATTATAAACGCCATCAGGAGTTGGATTTTTCCAACCAGTTGGGTGCACTGCCGATATCAACTGTTTATTAAACTCATCTAACGGCTTAATTTCTTTATATATCATACGTCGCTCCCTAGTTTGCTACGTGCTTTCTTCACGACAAATGTTAGTATAACCAATATTGCACCCACAACTGCAACTAAACTCCACGGCACTTTGCCTTCGCTTATTGCAACTGTGACTGCATCAGTACCAACTACATATAGTATAGTGCCAGGGGTAATGCATAAAGCTGTCCACATCATATATGTCTTGAAACTAACTTTCGTTAGCCCGAACGCATAGTTTAAAAAGTTGAACGGAAATATCGGAACAAGCCTAGTGATTGCCACAATCATATCGCCATGTTTTTCTGTGAGGTCATCAAGTTTTGAGAGTTTATCATTCTTGCTGAATAGTGACGTCATAGCATCTCTCGCAATATACCTTGATACTAGAAAACTTAGCCCAGCACCAATATTTGCACCTACAAGCACGGTGACAACACCCACAGTAGAGCCAAATATCGCACCCGCAGCAATAGTTAAAGCAGAGCCAGGTATAAATAACACAGTCGCAACTGCATAAATAAGTGCAAAAACGATTGCTCCATAAGTCCCTTTATCTGCCACCCATAATTTAAACTCTGTAATTAAAGCATCTAGTTCTAACGCCCTCACTACAAAAAATAGCGCAAACAATACAGCAATAAATGTAGCTATCGTTACCCATTTCTTCATGTGCGCCTACCTATAGTTCACTGCATGAAGTGTCTGATGCAAAGCAACTGTAACAGCGGTGGTGCTTCAACATCACACGTTCATTCATCGCATGTGATAGGTTGCTACCCATATTATAGTTATCGTCGTCATCAACCAATGTGCATGAAAAAACATCTGCTTTGCCATTCTTTTTCACAATCATTTTGCTAAAATTGCACATGAAGCGATCGCGTGTTTCCTCAGTTTTATATGCAGTCATGCAATGTTCAGTAATCTCTACAGTGTTTAAGTTTGAGCTAGGTAAATGTAGGTCGCTAAACGCCACTATGCGTGTATCTTCTGGTATGTTAATTATCTTGAAGTATGCTTTATACATGTTCTCTATTTGTTCGCTATCTTCATCGCGTGTTTTTAACCTAGCTACAGAAACATTAAACCCTGCTTTATATAGTTCTGATAATGTCGCAAGTGACACATTAAAGTTGCCTTCACCTCTGTTATTATCATGTTTGATTGGGTTTGGATAATCGATACTTACCCTAAACGATAGCGCATACTTTTTTTGCTTTAGCTCTCTTACTTTCTCTATATTATTAAGTAGTGGTGATGTGCCATTTGTAAGCACTAAGCATGGGTTAAAATCAAGTGCATAGCCAAGAATATCAAAAATATTACTGTTAAAAAACGGCTCACCACCAGTGAACGAAAACTGACGACACCCCATGTTTACAGCATCATCTATAAACGGCTTAACATCATCAAGCGTCAGTTGCTCTAGCCTATTGCTTGTTGGGCTTGAGCCCTCAAAACAATTTGGGCAACGTAGGTTGCATTTCGTGCCTGTATTAAACCACAATTCATTTAATGATTTCGGCTGGATATATCCTCTCTTCTCACCCATGTTTGTGTAAAGCCAATTACTACTATCCGCATGCTTAATCGCTAAATTATTTTCCATAACTAACACCTCAACTACCATTGTTATTCTATTAACAACTTATATCTATTTTGCTACATTTTAAACATTAGCAGCGCTTCGAATAAATAAAAGCTTTTATTAACAGTACAATACGCATAATTACTATAATAATACTGAAACAATCTTATTCAATATCATAACGCCAATATATACAATATTTATTCTTTTTTCAATATATTTATATAATAACTAGAAAACATTTTTATTTTTCTGATAGCAAAATTTAAAAGAATAGTGTAATGTGGGTAGTAATTTTATTTATTAATGTAATGAGGAATAGTAAATGCTAAAGAAATATTTATTGACACCTGGCCCAACTGCTGTACCTGAGCAAGTGCTACTTGATATGGCGCGCCCAATGATACACCACCGCACACCTGAGTTTTCTCAAATATTTGCAGAAACAAGGGAAAACCTTAAAAAAGTATTTAAAACTAACGAAGAAGTTTTAATCATACTTGGTAGCGGAACAGCTGGCATGGAATCAGCCGTTGTTAATACATTATCTGCTGGCGATAAGGCGCTTGTTATAAACGGCGGCAAGTTCGGCGAACGCTGGGGCAAAATTTGCAACAACTATGGCGTTGACACTCACATAATAGATGTTGAATGGGGCAAAGCTATCGACCCAGCACTCGTTGCTGAGTTCTTGAAAAATAACCCAGATACTAAAGCTGTATTTGTTCAAGGTAGCGAAACATCTACAACTGTTTACCACCCTATTAAAGAACTTGCAGACATCACTAGAGATCTGCCTAATACATTATTAGTTGTTGATGGTATTACGTCATTAGGCGTGCATGATACAAAAATGGACGAATGGGGCATAGATATCCTCCTTACTGGCTCACAAAAAGCGTTCATGCTTCCACCAGGGCTTGCATTAATCGCTTTAAGCAAAAAAGCTTGGGCAATGGTTGAAAAGTGTGAAACAAAACGCTTCTACCTCAACTTACAAACAGAATTAAAAAACCAACTAAAAAATACTACAGCATGGACTGCGGGCGTTAGTTTAGTAATTGGCTTGAAATCTGTACTAGATATGATGATTGAAGAAGGCGTTGACAATGTATTCAAACGCCATGAAATAAATGCTAAAGCAACAAGAGCTGCTGCTACTGCGCTTGGCTTAAAGCTACTAGCGCCAGATGCACCATCAAACGCAGCTACAGGTTGCTTCCTGCCAGAAAATATTGACGGCAAAGCATTCGTTAAATACTTACGCGATAAATGTGGCGTTGCACTAGCTGGCGGGCAAGACCAACTTACAGGTAAAATATTACGCATATCTCACCTTGGCTACCACGATATATTTGACACTATCACAGCTATAAGCGCTATCGAAATGGGGCTTGTTAAGTTCGGTGCAGATATCAAACTTGGCACAGGTGTTGCTGCTGCTCAAGCTGTCCTAGTTGAAGCGTTCCCGAGCGTATAGTTATGGCGAACTTTAAGTCAGAACCTGTACAGGATAGCTCTAGGCGTAAAGATAAAATTACAGGGCTCATTAAAGATGTGCTCGATAAATATGGCTATATGCAACTGCGCTTACCAACGTGCGAACAATATGACCTACTGAAAGATACTGCGTATAACTTTTCAGATGAAAATACTGTGCGCTTTGTTGATAATAACACAGGCAAAATGCTCGTACTACGCCCAGACTTCACACCGCAAGTATGCCGTGCAGTTCTTGGCTACATGAGCGACTACCCATTGCCACTACGCATTAGCTATCAAGGTGCTGTTTATCGCACTGTAGATATGGATAGAGGACATAAAAGCGAAAAATATCAGCTAGGTTGGGAGCTTTTTGGAGGCTCTGAACTGTGTGGCGATACAGAGATGATATTAGTGACTGATAGAGCGTTAAAATCTATCGGGCTTAACGACCACCAACTAGTTGTTAGTGATGCTATGCTTTTATCACGTATACTTGAGCTTGCAGGCGAACATGCAGATGAGCTAAAAAACATACTGCGCAACAAGCACCAGTTTATGCTAAAAACTTATGCTGAAAAACTCGCATGTGACAATCTAGCTAAACTTGTTAAAGCATTGCCTTTAGCGTTTGGCTCTATATCATTAATAGACGAGCTCAGGGAGCTATGCGAGTTTGACAATTTATTGCTCGAAAGACTAGACTACCTTGACAATCTTTTCAATAGGCTTAAATTGTTAGAAGTTGATGTTGACAACCTCGTATTTGACCTATCAGATGCGAAAGGGCTAGACTATTACACAGGCATAATGTTTGAAATAATACATGAAGATGCAGGCTTTAGCCTTGGTGGTGGTGGCAGGTATGACACATTGCTATCAAAATTTGGCACAGATGCAGCAGCATGTGGCATGGCGCTAAATATTGATGAGATAATGCAATTTGAAATATGCCTCGACTCCGGCGTTGGGTTTGACTACCTAATCACAGGGTTCGACAATATTAAACTCGCAGAAGAACTACGCCATGAAGGCAGCAGCGTTTTATTCCTTGAGGATAAAAACAAGGCACAGGAATTTTTGAAAATATATAAATTTAAGAAAGTTATTGACGGAGGTACAACATGAGTTGTTCAGTAGTATTAGGCACACAATGGGGTGACGAAGGTAAAGGTAAAATTGTTGATATGTATTCTCAACAAGCTGATGTAGTTGTTAGATACCAAGGCGGACATAACGCTGGCCATACTGTATGGGTTGATGGCACAAAATATGTGTTACACCTTATCCCATCTGGTATAATCCATAAATCAACTGTAAACATAATAGGCAACGGCGTAGTTATCGAACCAGAAGCACTATTAAAAGAAATAAACGGACTTGTTGAACGCGGAATAGAGTTTGACGGCAGATTTTTCATATCTGACAGAGCGCACGTTATTATGCCTTACCACATGTTGTTTGACAAACATAAGGAAGAGCTTAAAGGCGCAAACAAAATCGGAACTACTGGCAGAGGCATCGGACCTTCATACATGGATAAAACTGCACGCGTAGGCATACGCATGGGCGACTTATTCGACCTAAAAGTGCTGGAAGAAAAAATCCGTACAAATGTTGATGAAATGAACCTATACGCGGTTAAAGTATATGGCATGGAGCCAATTGACGCAGACTCTATCGTAGAAAGCTGCAAAGGCTATGCAGAAAAACTTTGCAAATATATCGTAGATAGCTCAGTGCTTATAAACAAACTAGTATCTGAAAACAAAAAAGTTATGCTTGAAGGCGCACAAGGCACTATGCTTGATGTTGACTTCGGCACATACCCATTTGTTACATCTTCAAACGGCACAGCTGGTGGCGCTTGTACAGGTACAGGCATTTCACCACGCTATATCAGCAACATCGTAGGCGTTATGAAAGCATATACAACACGTGTCGGTAGCGGCCCGTTCCCTACAGAATTGCATGACGCAGACGGCGAAGCACTAAGAAAAGCTGGCCATGAATTTGGCGCAACTACGGGCAGACCACGCAGATGTGGCTGGTTAGACCTTGTTGTATCAAAATATGCTATCATGGTTAACGGCTTAAGCTATATTGCCTTAACTAAACTTGATGTACTTGATGATATGGACGTTATTAAGGTTTGTACTGCGTATGAAATCGATGGTGAGGTTGTTGACACATTCCCAGCTGATTTAAGCAGAATTGACCGTATTAAGCCAATTTACAAAGAATTTAAAGGTTGGAAGCAAGACTCAACTGGCGCAAAAAGCTTAGATGACCTTCCTGCAAATGCGAAAGAATACATAAAATTTATCGAAGATTACTTAGGCGTACCATACTGCTTAGTATCTATCGGCACAGATAGAACACAAACTATCGTATTGAATGAAATTTTTTAGCAAAAAGTTTTCTATATTTCACAAGGGTTTCAAGACTTTTTAAAAACTTTTTTAAAAAAAGTTAAAAAAAGTTGTTGACATAGGTATAGTGTTTTGCTATAAACATATTCCCAACGGTGATAAGCCGTTACGGAAGTGAGCCGTTAGCTCAGCCGGTAGAGCAACTGCCTTTTAAGCAGTGGGTCGCTGGTTCGATCCCAGCACGGCTCACCATTCTTAAACTTTTTTGTTTAAGGGTGCTGCTGAGCAATCTATAACATCCGGTTATTAGTTATAGATAAAAATTTTACAAAAAGGTATTGACATAATTAGCTGATTGCTTTATATTACGCAAACCTTTGGTAAGCAAAACAAATCACACTTTCGAGTGTGTCTGTAGGAACCTAGAGTTTTTACAATAAAGTTTAATATGACCCGTTCGTCTAGCCTGGCCTAGGACATCGGCCTTTCACGTCGACAACAGGGGTTCGAATCCCCTACGGGTCGTTTCTCAAAAGAGAAACGGACGCTTAGCTCAGCTGGGAGAGCAACGGCCTTACAAGCCGTAGGTCGCAGGTTCGATCCCTGCAGCGTCCACTCTCCTTATTGGGGGCGTAGTTCAGTTGGTTAGAACGCTGGCCTGTCACGCCAGAGGTCGCGAGTTCGAGTCTCGTCGTCCCCGCTTAAATTGCCTGTGCTTCGCATAGGCTTTTTTGTTATCCATTTTTAATCCTTCCATTTAGACTGTTGAATTTTCCAAAACAATATGATATATTACTATTATTAATTATTAACCGAGGATATAATGAAAGACGTTCATGTTGAAAAAGGTGAATTTAGAAAAATGCGCGACCCTAGAACAGGTGTACTCAAAGACGTAGACCTTAGCCTTGCTGCACTATCAGACACAATGATCAACATACGCAAAAGCGCAGAGCTTATCAACAACCCTGCAACTAGCTTCGATATCGTCGTTGGTAGGTTTAACTATATTGAAGACCTAGTACTTGACCATGCACAATTTTCACCAAAGCTAGCAAACCTCGAAATAAAAATCTTCGGCAAAACTATCGAAGTAGTTAAAAACGTAGAACAACTTCAAGAAGCAAAAATCACATTCATCAAAAAGTACTACTACGAACTTATCGACAAGGAACTTAATAAAGTTAAACCAAGCATGCCTAGCATAGACAAAAAGCGCCACTACATACGCGCACAAGACTTCGTCCAAAAAGCCCTGCTCAGACACATCAAAGAAGATGCCGAGTTCAAAAACATGTATAATGAACTCCAAGTCGAAATCGAATCTCTGTAAATTTCATATAGATTGACAAATATCAAAATATTTAATACCCATTCAATCTTTTTATACAAATACTATTGCATTATTAAGGGAAAAACACTATATTATGGTGTATAATGCCAATGTACTATACGTACGTTTTAATATGGTGAGGAAATATGTCTATAAATAATAACAACTCGCTTGCAGAATGGGTTGCAACGCTTTACTACAAACTTAACTGGGGCATGCGCTCAAAGTTGATTATTCTGTTTATTGTTATCAAAATCATACCGTTACTACTTATTGCTATGCTCGCATGGGTGGAAACATCTAACATGGCTGAAAACTTGAAACAACGTATGAGTGAACTTACTGTTTCGCTTGAAACTTCACTCATCAACACGGGTAACGTAGCGATTGATGACTCCATGTCTGCTATCGAAAAACGTGTTGTCCATGAAATCGAACGTACAACTACTGACCTTGCACAAAAAGTGGCATCATTCCTATACGAACGTGATGGCGATATTTTATTTGCATCACACCTTGAACCAAATGAAGATGTATATCGTGCATTTATAACAAATAAGCAAGCACTTATTGCAGAACCTGGCGAGTGGGTGCTCTCTGATGATAAAAAATCATGGGTACAAGTAAACAAGCCTGCTGAAGGTAAAATTAACCAATCTACGAACAGTGAAAATGATATTAACTTTAATTATACACCACCACTATCGTTCACTTATAATAACGCACCAATTTATACTGAAATGACTTATATTTCACTAAATGGGCAAGAAATTGTAAAAGTTACATCTGATGACAGAATGGACCCTAAAAAGAAAAATGTTTCAATCAAAAGAAATACTTTTGTTGGCGCTGAAACATACTTTGACGAACTCAAAAACCTTAAAAAAGGTGAAATATACGTATCTGACGTTATAGGCGAATATGTCAGCTCTAAAATTATTGGCATTTACAATCCTGAAAATGCTGAAAAACGTGGCATAACTTACCAACCAACTAACGAAGCATATGCAGGTATGGAAAACCCTAACGGAAAGCGCTTTAAAGGTATAGTACGTTTTGCTACACCTGTTTACAAAAATGGCAAAAAAACTGGCTATGTTACACTTGCGTTGAACCATGACCACCTTATTGAGATGATGGAACACATCATGCCAACTGATGAAACATACTCGCTGCTTCATGACGCTATCGACGGTAACTATGCGTTCATTTGGGACCATAAAGGTAGATCTATTGTCCACCCTAGACACCACTCAATAGTTGGTTATGACCCGAAAACTGGCGACCAACATGTACCATGGCTTGAAAAAAGTATTTATGACGCATGGCAAGCTAGCGGTAAACCATACGTTGATTTTATTAAAGATGTTCCAACATTTGATAACCAATCTACTTCAAAAAGAGGCTCAGCAGTTCAAGTTGCAGCCGGCGATATCGGCCTAGATTGTAGATACCTCAACCATGCACCACAATGTACAGGTTGGTTTGACCTTGCAGGCGATGGCGGCTCTGGCTCGTTCATTATCTTATGGAGTGGCTTAAAGAAAGTATCTACTGCTGCTGCTATCCCATACTATACAGGACAATACGCTGATAATCGCGTTGGCTTCGGTTTCGTTGCAGTTGGAGCAGGTGTTGATGATTTCTACAAACCTGTACAGGATACTGAGCGTAGACTTGATGATATCATCGCAACTACAAGCAAACAATTGCAAGAGCAAAATGATGACTCACAAACATATATAGTTGAAACACTAAAAAGCATTGCAACAAGCTTATCTGTTTCGACATTCGTTATGATATTTATCGTAGTTTGGATTGCGATACTGTTAGCTTCTGCATTTACACAAAGCATCAGAGGTATCCTCGATGGCTTTAGCCGCTTCCACAGTGGTGAGCGTCAATTCAGATTTACTGATATTAAAAATGATGAAATGGGCGAACTAAAAACAGGATTTAACAGCATTGTTGAAGGTATTGTTGAAAGTGTGAACCAGCCACAAGTTATCGTTGATGGCCAATATAATATCGTTTACATGAACGACCAAGCACAAACATGGTATGGCAAAGTATATGATGATGTACGTGGCACTTCGTTTTACAACATTAGCTTATACGAAAAAGATAGTGCATTTGACCCTATTTATGCGTACCACAATGATATTTCATCAGGCATCAAGCAAGATGAAAGAACTGATAGATATTTCCAAGATACTGTTGTTTCATTGAACACGCATGATGACACTACAGAAGGCTTCATCATTAACACAGCTGATGTTACTGATATTATCTTGAACCAAATTAAAATTGAAGAGCAAGGTAACTTGCTTAACACAATATTCTCAAACAGCCCAGACCTTATCTGGCTGAAAGATGCAAAAACATTGCGTTACCAATTAGTTAACCGCAAATTTGCAACTATTGCAGGCATGGAGCCAGAAGAGCATTTAGATAAACGCATCAACGAACTACCAATGCCGATATCAGTATTTGCTAATGCGCTTGAGTCTGACTCTAAGATCATGGACTCCAAAACTGCAACAACTAACGAGTTGAGCATTAGATTTGCAGATGGCCATGAAGAAATTATAGAAACGATTAGAACTCCACTTATGGATAATGATGGCAATGTTACATCTATCCTTGGTGTTGGTCGTGATATTACAGTGCGTAAACAAGCAGAAATGTTGCTACTAGAAACTAAAAACGAACTAAATGTAGCATTAGAAAAAGCATATAGCGCAAGCGCCGCAAAGAGTGACTTCCTTGCACGTATGAGCCATGAAATTCGTACACCGATGAACGCTATTATCGGGCTTTCAAACACTGTGCAAACGTTGCTTGACCATGATGACTATGACCCAACACAAGTTTCTACATATGTTAACCATATCGAGAAATCGTCTAAACATCTACTTGGGTTACTGAACGATATCCTTGACTTCTCTAAAATTGAAGCTGGGAAAACTGAGCTTGACATTAAACCTCTAAACATCTATGAGATGATAGATGCAGTTGATGTTATCATCAGGCCAAAATGTGTTGAAAAATCGCTCACATTTAACGTGAATATTGATGAGAAAATTGAATACTACATCAATAGTGATTCGCTTCGCTTACGCCAAGTGTTAATCAACTTGCTCGGTAACTCTGTGAAATTTACAGATAAAGGTTCCGTTACACTTGATGTAAAGCTAGTTGATGAAGAAGATGGAAAAGCACTAGTTCACTTTACTGTGCATGATACTGGTATCGGTATTGAGTCATTTAAAATTGACAAACTATTTGAACCGTTTGAGCAAGCTGGCTCACAAATCTCTAAAATTTATGGCGGTACAGGATTAGGGTTGTCAATTAGTAGAAGTATCATAAACCTATTAGGTGGCGATATTAAACTTACTAGTGAATATGGTGAGTATTCTCAATTCGACTTCGCAATCTGGTTTGAAACGGGCAACCCTTTACCAAAAGGCGCTGCAGCAGGCAAGGTTGAAGCAAAAATTGAAGATGATATCTCTCAAATGTATGGTAAACATGTGCTTATCGCTGATGACGTTGAACTAAACCGTATCGTTTTACGCGAAATATTAAAACCATATAAATTCGTTATTGAAGAAGTATCTGACGGTAACTATGCTGTAGATTCGTTTGCAAGTTCTGACTTTGGACACTTTGACATTATCCTTATGGATGCAACTATGCCAACAATGACAGGCTATGAAGCCACTGAAGCAATACGTGCACTTGATAGACCTGATGCATTAACAATTCCAATTGTTGCAGTTACGGCAAACGCATTTAAAGAAGACGTCGAAATGGTTATGAACAGTGGTATGAATGCACACATTGCAAAACCGATTGACACTGTAAAACTTGCAGATGTATTGAAACAATTCTTACTTAAGTAAAATAAAAAAAGAGGCTTTTAAAGCCTCTTTTTTCTTTATTAAATTCTTACACTCACTTCGCCAGTTGATAAATGCTCAACCGTGTTATCAGCATAGCGGACAACAAGCCGGCAACTATCATCAATATCTAATACGCGAGCTTGTTTTTTATCTGTCCCTATATGTATGCATACATCATGCCCTATTAACATGCTATACGCCTTGTATCGCGAGATAAAGTCTGACTCGTGCAATTTATCATAGTGGCTAAAAAACTTGTTTATGACGCTTGCAGTAAGCTTATTCATAAGCCCACTTGCCCGCTCGCTGAAAACAGAGCCAGCGACATTATCTACAAGTTCAGGAAACCCCTCGTTTGGGCTATAGATATTGATACCGATGCCAACAATAATATATTCAGGCTGGTGTTTATCAAAATTGAAAGCACCTTGTGCGAGTATGCCGCATACTTTTCTGCCATCAATAAAAACATCGTTTACCCACTTGATTCTTGGAGATGATTTAGCAACATCCTCAATAGCTTCTGCGACTGCTACACCAGCAAGTGCTGTTAATAGCGTTGGGTCTGATATTGTAGGTTTTAGTAATATGCTAAAATATGCGCCTGTGTTATCTGGTGAATAAAAGCTTTTATTGTTTCTGCCACGCCCTGCTGTTTGCATCCCTGCAACAACAACTAGGCCCTCTGGCTCTTTTGAGCGCTCAACAGCGATATCGTTTGTTGATGTCACTTCCTCGTGAAAGTCTATAACTATCTTGCTATCCGCTATATGAGACATTATGCCATCGTACGATAATTTATCCATACTCTACACTACAGCATTTAGAAGTTTATTGAACGCATCTGAGTGTGTTTCGTTAGGTGCTTCAATGCTCATTTTCTCAGCAATTTTACCGTTTTCAAGCACTATGATATCTTCACAAAGTTTAAACACTACGCGTATATCATGCGATATAACAAACAGAGAAATGCCTTTATTTGATTTTAAATTTTCTAACAATTCTAATATTTGCACTTGCACAACCATATCAAGATTACTCAACGCCTCATCAAGTATAAGCACTTTCGGATTTAATGCCAAAGCACGTGCTATGCAAATACGTTGTTGTTGGCCACCACTAAACCTCATTACGTTTTTATCCATATCTTGTGGCTCTAAGTCGACAGCTATCATTAATTCTGCAACTTTTGCACGTAGTTCATTATCGCTATAGGTTTCAAAGTTCTTAAAAGGCTCTGATATCGCTTTAAATGCATTCCACCTAGGGTTAAGCGAGCTTGCTGGGTCTTGAAACACGGCTTGCATATTTTTCCTAAAAGAGAAATCTCCTGAATGGATTAATTCATGAACGTCACTACCGTTTAATAAAACGTCGCCTGTTGTTGGCTTTTCTAGCCCTAATATTAAACGCACAAGTGTACTTTTACCAGAGCCATTTTCACCAACAATGCCTAAACTTCTGCCCTCTAACATCTCAAACGATATGTCAGATAGCGCAACATTTTCTGGCGTGCTCGTAAACATGCTACCACGCTTATAAACTTTTGATACATTATTGCAAGCTATCATCTACAGCCCCCACTTGTTGTTCGCTAGTGAATTATTGGCTGAAACTAGCAACTTAGTATACGGATGGCGATCACCATTATTAATATCGCCTATAAGAAAATTATCTACTATCTTGCCCTCACGCATCACAAGCACCCTATCTGCCATACGTTTAGCTACACTTATGTCATGTGTTATCACCATGAACGCTTTCTCTTTCCTATCTAGCTGCAAAAACATATCAATAATTTCTGCTTGCGCTGGTAAGTCTAGGTCTGATGTTGGTTCATCTGCAATGATTATTGGCACATCTAGCGCTAATGTAATCGCAATCATAATCCGCTGCAACATGCCACCACTTAATTGAAACGGGTAAGCCTTCAAGATACTAGCGGCATTATCTAAACCAACTGAATTTATTAAACTTTCAAGTTTTTCATCATTACAAAGCTCTTGCTTGTCGTGCGATTTAAAGATATCAATCATTTGTGTTTTTATATTGAACACAGGATCAAAACATGATGCTGGTGCTTGCATAATCATAGCGATATCGTTGCCACGCACTCTGCTTGAAAGTTCCTTGCCATCAACTTCTATATTACCACCCGTTTGTTCTACACCTAATGGCAATAGTGCTTGTATTGCCATACTTGTCATAGTTTTTCCACTACCTGATTGGCCAAGCAACACAACGAGTTCGCCTCTGCATAAGTTGAAAGTGATATCATCAACAAGTGTAATTCCACTTATTGTTTTTATTGTTAAATTATTTACATGTAATACACAGCTCATTATGATGCCACCTCTGTCACTTTGTCACTTTTTACAACTTCAATGACTGATGGGTCAAGTTTATCTCTAAAGGCGTCGCCTAATGAATTAAATAAGCTCACTAGAATAAATATACAAAGCCCTGGGTATAGCATAAGTTCAGGATGTGTCCTTATATATGGCGCAGCGTCGCTTATCATAACGCCCCATTCAGCTGTTGGTGGCTGAACACCTAAGCCAATGAAACTTAAGCCAGCAACATGCAACAACATATGCCCAATATCAAGTGTAGATAATATCAATATCTGCGCTGAGATAGATGGCAACATGTGCCTTATAATTATACTTAAATTTGAACCACCCATACTCTTTGCCGCAACAACATAGCCTTTCGACTTCAACTCCAACACGAGCGAACGCACAAACCTAGCATATGCTGCCCAATGTGTGAGTGTTATTGCGATAATTACGTTTACTATCCCAACACCCAAAACACTAATGAAAAATAGTGATAAAATCATAGTTGGAAACGTTAAAAACACATCACACACACGCATTAACACGCTATCAAACCAACCACCCTTATAGCCAGCAATTATGCCAACAATAAGCGATAAAACAAGTATCAACACGCTGATAGATACAACGCTAAGCAGCGACATTCTTGCACCATGCAGCAACCTCGAAAAAACATCTCTGCCTAAGTGGTCAGTACCTAGCCAATGCTCTGCCGAAGGTGGCAACAACTTCTTAAACAAATCAGCTTCGTATGGATCATAAGGTGCAATAACATTCGCAAACATTGCACTACCTAACACAATTACTATTAGCAACATCAAAAATGTCATGTATTTATTTTCACATATAAACTTAATCATAGCGAATCCTTGGGTTTAGGTAAGCATATATGATATCTATCACTAAATTAGTTATCACGAATATCGCCGTCATAATCATCATGAAACATAATATAACTGGGTGGTCATGCTGTATGATCGCATTGATTGCATATCTACCTATGCCAGGCCATGCGAATAGTGTTTCAACAATAACTGCACCACCGATAAGCTCACCAAAGTGCATACCAACTGATGTAATAATCGGCAGCATCGAGTTTTTGAGCGTATACTTACCAAAAATGATTTGCTTTGACATGCCAACAACTTTTTGATACTGAACTGAACGCTGGGTTAAATGCTCAAGAACACTTGCACGTGTCAACCGTGCATTGATCGCAATAGACATGAACGATAGTGTAAAAATAGGCATAATGTAGCTAGCAAAACCTTCATCACCAAACGGAGGCAACCAACCTAGCTTTACAGAAAAGACATATATCAACATAAACCCAAGCCAAAAACTAGGAATCGAAACACCTACAAATGAAACATTCCTGATAACCTTATCTGTCAACTTATTACGCTTAACCGCAGCTAAAACCCCTGCTGGCACACTCAATAACGCAACAAATAAAAGCGACCAACCCGCAAGTTTCAACGTCGTAGGGAAGTAGTATAAAACCTCTTGCAGAACAGGCCTGCCCGTTGCATAAGATGTGCCAAAGTCAAGTGTAAGCACGCCTTTCATCCATATTACATATCTCTCGAGGATTGGTTTATTTAGCCCCAACTCCTCACGTACGGCAACCAGCGCTTCTGGAGATGGTGGAATTTTTGCATTCAATAAATATGCTTGCGCTGGATCAACTTTACTTAACCCCATCACAAGATATATGATAAGCGATACTAAAAACATAAGCGGTATGATTAATAGCAACCGCCTTACGATAAACCCTAACATCTATTGCAACTCCATGTAGTTAAACAAAAATTCAGTAGTCATCTCTCCAAATTTAAAGTTTTTTATACGTCCTTTTTTAAATAGAACTAAATCTTGCTCGTAACTTAGTGGCAAATATACGGCGTTGTCATGGAGTTGCTTGAAAACATATGTGTATAGCTCTTGTTTTTCAGCCTCATCAAACGAATATAATATTTTAGTAATGCTTTCATCAATTTGTTTTTTACTAGGTAAACCCGCTTGTGCAGAGTAATCTGCATGGGTAGGGATCCTCATGGAAGCTAAAAATGATGCTGGCTCGTATGGTGGTCCCCAAGAATTGTTGAATATCATGCCATAGCCACCATTTTGCTGTAAGCTATAGAATATTGTGTTTTCTTCTGCCTGTAAGTTTAGCGTTATACCTACTTTTGCAAGTTCTGCTTGTATAGCTTCGGCAACTGCTTTTTGCTTTGCATTGCTACCGATGTAATGTAAATCTATTTCTAATTTTTGGTCATTTTTAAAGCGAAACCTGCCATCACGCTTCCAGCCTGCATCATCTAATATTTTGTTAGCCTTTTCTATGTTGTAGTCGTATGGAACAAGCCCAACATTAGCATATGGAAGCGCTGGGTTAAAAAACTGGTGAGATATTATCTCTAAGTCTAATAATATATATTTTACAATTGCTTCTTTATTAATTGCGTGTTGGATTGCTTTTCTCACGGCTAGATCACCAGCGACTTTATCTGTTGATTCTATTGCAACTGTGCTGCTCATGCGCGGTAATGATTTTAGCGCTTCATAGTTTTCATCTTTCGATATGCGAGAAAAGTTTTCAAGCGTAACCATACCTTCGCCTATGATGATGTCAATTTTACCTGTTTCAAGCGCTACTACTCTGCTTTCAGGGTCAGGCAATACTAAAACTTTTATCTTTTCAATACTAGGCATTTTGTCCCAATATAAATCGTTACGCTCTAATATGTCATACTCACCTAATTTAATTTCAGTAAGTTTCCATGCGCCTGTGCCTATAGGTGCTTTAATTTTTGCGGTAGATGGCTTGCTTGGATCGATAAACCCTGTAGGAGATAAAAACCTAAACGGCCTTTGCAAGCTAAGCTCAATCAATGTTAAATTGTATGGTTTTTTCAACTTCATTACAAATGTGTGTGCATCTATAGCCTTCCAACTGTCAAGCACATTTACAAGCTCTAACCATGAGTGGCGAGCTTTGCCTTCAATAACAGCTTCAAAGTTCATTGCTACAGCTTTTGAGTCAAACGGTGTACCATCTGAGAATTTTACACCTTTTCGCAACTTGAATGTATATGTAAGTCCATCTTCTGAAATTGTCCAACTTTCAGCAAGTGCAGGAACAATTGCGTTATTTTCAAACCTGACTAGTGGGTCATAAACCATGCCTTGTGCAAACATTTGGTTTGGAACATACCCATGTGGATTCAATGGACCAACATTAACATTCCACGCCATTGTGAGCATGTTCTCTTTCGCATGTGCAAAAGGTGCAATAACACAAACCATCGTAATAAATAAAACTAAGCGCTTTAACATCATCCCATCTCCTAATAGTCATAAAAAGACCTGTAATAGTACCTTAAAAGCACATATTATGCAAGGAAAATAGGAACATAACAACGTGATATTTCAACATCTTCATACTTGACTCCATCTATGTGTTAGAGTATAATAATATTATTATATTTCTAGGAGGGAATAATGAACTTACGTATTTTATTTTTAACTGTTTTATTGACGTCAGTAATGACAACATCTGCTTATGCAGAAAAGCTTAACATCCATGTTATGGGCTGGGGCAAAGTATTTAATGAATACAAAAATGCTGAAGGTAACGCAGCTCTTGATACACTTATGCTTGATGAACACAGCGGAGTTGGGATAGTTGCCTCTTATGACAAATTTTCAGCTACATTTATCATTGGCCCGACACAAAAATATATCAAAAAGCTATTCGCAAGCTATCAATATAGCGATGATATCAAAATCAGCGTTGGACAACAATATGTTTTAACATGGTTTGATGCACACCAATCTACTTCAAACAGCGTCGGCGAAGTGGCTGAGTTAAACCGCCCGATGTTGTCTGTCAAATATAATGACATCATGTTCCAACTTATCACGACAAGCAACTTTGGAGATAATGCTGTTATATCATTTGACAGCAACCACGCTTATGCAAAAAGCAACAATACTGCACTAACACTAAACATACCTCGCTTGGAAGTTGCCTACCTATTAAATAACGACATGATGAATGGTAAAGTATTCGCATCTTACGGTGCCTACTTATTCGATTACACAGCTAACAGCAAAAAAGAACGCCAACTAGTTAACGCATACTCAGCTGGCTTTTATGGTAATTCTAGCTTGGGCGATATAAAGTTGGAAGCTGGTGGCTGGGTTGGTGTAAACCAATACTTGATGGGGCAATTATACTCACCTGCTTCAGCACCAACATTAACACTACAAAACAATGAGCTAGATGTTAAAGATGCGCTATCTTATGGTGGTGTTTTCAGCGTTGGCTATGCTGTTACAGATAGTATTACACCTCGTGTTGGTGTTGGATTCTCTGAATCTACAACAGATGGTAAAGGTGCAACTTCAAGCTTTTCTACGTATGTCCAAACACACATAAAACTAAATAAGTACTTTGCCGTAGTACCTGAGGTTTCATACTCTGATGGTAACACTAGCCAAGAAACTGTAATTGCTAGCTTTTTAATTGACTTTGGTTTTTAATACACTCCAATAAATAAGCCCCTCTTTCAAGGGGCTTTAATTTATTTCACATCGTGTTCTTCAATATACTTTTCAAGTTTGTCATATGACGAATGGAACTCTTCCAATATTTTTTCTACCAGTTGCTTCAATACAGTCATTAAACCTTTGTACTGCACTATCAATATGCTAGTACGATCCCTCGAGTGAGGCATTTTAAACTTAACTTCATTAACTTTTAGCATAGCATTTATGAAGTATGATTGCACATAATGCATAAGAATTAGGAAAAAGTTTTTGTCAGACACATTGCTTAACACACTCTCTGCGCCTTCAACCTCTTTCAACAATAGCGCCTCATCTTCAGCTGTAGGGTTGCCACCTGCTTTGCCCATGATTTGCTCATACTCTACACAATGTGCGATACCTTTATCGAGCCTTTCAATAAGCTCTTTAGAGTATTCTATCGCATGTTTTAGTTTCTTCTCAGTTTCCTTAAACTGTTTTTTCTTTTTAGCTTTCGGAACATCTTTCAATTTATTCTTAATAACATCTGCCGCGTTCACATCGTCATTAATGTACTTATCAATAGCTTCTTGGAATGTCATTAACTCTGTACCTATAATCTTAGCGCCACCTTCAGTTGCGTTGATTACGGTGCCTTGAAATGTAGAAACGTCTTTCTCATAAAACTTCATAAACGAACGCCATACAGGTGTTGACATAACAGTTTCTGAATAGTTGCCTGGCAACTGCACATAACTGCCAGCATACCTAGCAGTATCAGATGTTTCGCCGTAGTGAGTGCCAGCTGCGTGCGAGCGCATATCCTCAGCGTAAGCCAAGTCTTGCCCTATCAAGATAATTGGGTCACAACCTAAATACTCAAGCACTTTGAATGCCATATTACCTGCTGATGGCCCAATCTCTAACTGGCCTTTCGGGATATCCAACCATGTGAACGTAGCAAAATCTCTATACACTATAACTTTTTCGCCAGGAAAATTTGCATACGTTTCTGGCACAACAACAGGGCAAGCTGCAAGGTATGAGTCCTTCACATCTTCTTCCGTGAGTCCTTCAAATAGTTTAGATGTCGCCATAACACGCTCTAGCGATGTCACCATGTGCGCAGGCTTTAATCCTTTACTCTTTAATACCTTTGCAGAAGCATCTGCACCCACGATAACTGCTTTATCGCATATACCCTCTAACAAGTGGACGTTTTTATTTAATGATGGACCTGTTGCAACAACAACCCCTGGTTTACCTTTGAACGCGTCTTTCAAGTCTTCAATGCCAGGGCTTTCAATAATTGTTGATAAGTTTTGCAGAATATATTTTATGCCGATGAGTGAGTCGTGCGGGTCATTACCGTATAGCTCCAACACGCCACGTATGCCATCTCTTAGCACCCTTATAACACCTAAATAATATTCTTTGCTATTTTGTAGTGCAGTAGCATTCTCAATAATGTTGATTGATTTCAACATCACAAGCATTTTGCCGACTCTAAGAAACTCATACATTTGAGGGTACATTTTTTGAAGTGGCACACCCGCAATCAAGTTGAAATTTGGATAGTTAAATAAATCAGTCAATGCGTTAGCAGACATCGCTACTTTTAAAAGTTCAAGGTCTTCTTCAATCACTAAAATAGTTGCACTATTGTATTTTGTTAAATACTTTATCATCTGGTAGCCTAAGCCAAACCCTAGGAATATTGCGGCACTACCTAAGTTGATATTCCTGCTGTTTATATCTTGCTCCGCCAACATTAATGGGTCTAATGAGTTATAAAAGTTACGATTAGTTTTCGTATCTATCAAAGTTGCTCTGCCACTTTGCGACTTCAACAATTTATACCTGCCCGTGATAGGAGTGTTCTCAATACGCTCTGCAAGTTCTGGGTAGCGCTTCTTTAAACTCGCTAAGTTCTTTTCAAAAAACATAATCAACCTCTATATTTCTAAATTCTTTATGTATAAACTGATGTTGTTTTCACAACTTACAAGCTTAAAATCAGCCCGTTCCATGCTCTTATGTGAGGCAACATTCTCGCCAATTACCTCTGCATATAAATGTTTAATATGTAGCATATCCTTTGCATACTCACTAGCAATTTGAAGTAGCTCTTTGCCCACCCCTTTTGTTGCAACGCCTTGCCCTTTATAATATCCCACATATGCGCTATCTTCTGTGATATCAACAAAGTTAATCACGCCGATATATAATTCATTAGTTGCGACTAGAAAATATTTTTTCTCATTCGTGTGCTTTAAAGCGCCAACAAAATTATTATGTTGTGCCGCTGAGATAATACTATCTGTGTGAGAGTTTAGCCTTACGCTTTCTGAGTTTCGCCACGACAATATAAGCGAATGTTCCTCAGGTGTGCAGCCTATAAAATTTTTAAGTTTATATTTCATTGTCCATTGCTGCTTTCAAGCATTTTACAACATACTTTGCTTCTTTATCTTTCATGCGTGGATACATTGGCAACGATAGCACTCGCTCATAAAACTTTTCAGCGTTTTTACATTTTGTTTTGCTATAGCCATTACGTCTATAATATGGGTGCATATACACTGGCATGTAGTGAATTTGGCAAGTTATGCCCATATCTGCTAGTTTATGGTAGATGCTATCACGTGTTGCTTTATCGTCAAATAGTACTGGATATAAATGGTATGAGCTATAAACATTCTCTGCAACTTCTAGTGGAGTTATGCCATCTATCCTCTTAAATATCGCATCATAATAGTTAGCTATATCCCTGCGCCTTAGCACAAATGCTTCAATGCTTTCTAGCTGACTTAACCCTAAGGCTGCTTGGATATCAGTCATACGGTAGTTATAGCCTAGCAATTGCATTTCATGGTAGCATGGGCTTGTTGGCTCACTCTCAAAATTATCACGCACTATGCCGTGGCTTCTTAATTGTTTTAGTTTGTTATATATTTCTTCATCGTTAGTTAATATTGCGCCACCTTCGCCAGTAGTGATATGTTTAACTGGGTGGAAGCTAAAGATTGCCATGTCTGAGAAGTCTAACGCACCTGTCGAGTATTCTTCCCTAAACGAACCTAGTGCATGGCAAGCATCTTCGATTACGTATAGGTTATGTTCTTTTGCAAGCTCAGAGATTTTCTGCATATCTACAACGCTACCAGCATAATGGACTGGTACTATCGCTTTAGTTTTTGCTGTAATCTTCTTTGCTATTTCGTTGGTATCTATAAGTCCTGTTTCAAGCACGATATCTGCAAACACTGGCTTAGCGCCACAATATAGTGCCGCGTTTGAAGTCGCTGCAAATGTGATTGGCGATGTGATAAGCTCATCACCTTTTTTAAGCCCTATTGCCATATATGCTAAATGTAGCGCAGCTGTACCTGATGACACAACAACAGCATACTTAGCACCAGCATAAGCCGCGAGTGTTTGTTCGAAAAGGTCTATATTTGCACCTTGTGTAAGCGCATCAGACTTTAGAACTTTTTTAACAGCTTTGATATCAGCTTTAGATATCCACTGCTTTCCGTAAGATAATTTCATATCGCGACACCAGCCTTATTTTTCGTTTTTGAGTTTCTTCTCTACAACTTCTGCTAAAGTGCGCAGCTCGCTTGCTTCAAGTTTTTCAATATTGTTATTGCTTGAATATTCAAAATATTCTGGCAAATTTTTCCCAGTGCCGTCATTTTTCCATGGAATGAACTCTGGAATAATCCTGTAATGGTCGCTATATTCTAGTGAGTGCCTTGAGTCATCTGATGGGATCATCACTTCATGCATTTTCTCACCAGGTCTGATGCCTACAACGTTCACTTTAGCATCTGGAGCTATCGCCTCAGCAAACTCTTGCATTGTGCATGAAGGTATCTTCGGCACATATATTTCGCCACCTTGCATAGTATCAAAAGCTTTTATAACTAGCTCTATAGCTTTATCAATAGTTATCCAAAACCTTGTCATGTCAGGGTGTGTGATAGTTACTTCGCCTTTATCTCGCTGTTCAATGAATAGCGGCAACACTGAGCCCCTTGAGCCAAGAACATTACCATAACGAACAACACTAAAACGAGTGCTTCTGCCACCTGCATATGCGTTTCCTGCGACAAATAGTTTATCAGACGCTAGCTTTGTAGCACCATATAAGTTTAAAGGGTTTGCTGCTTTATCTGTTGATAGTGCGACAACTTTTTTCACACCGTTATCAATACATGCTTCGATAACATTTTGCGCACCTAATATGTTTGTTTTAACGGCTTCAAAAGGGTTATATTCTGCTGCTACAACTTGTTTAGACGCAGCAGCATGCACTACATAGTCGACATCATGGCATGCTCGCATAAGGCGCTCTTTATCTCTCACATCGCCTATAAAAAAGCGTAAGTTTGGCACATCTTTGAAGCATCGCTCCATCTGATATTGCTTAAACTCATCTCTTGATAAAATGATTATTCTTCTAGGTGTATAGTTTTTTGCAATGTGGCGAACGAATGCTTTGCCAAAAGTTCCAGTGCCACCTGTGATCAGGATAGATTTATCATTAAACATGTGCATATAACCCCTATTTTTTTATTCAATAGTTAGACTAGCAAAAACCTTGCCAAAATAGATAATTGTTGATAACGGCACGAACTAGACACGTTTTACTTCAATAACCCCTTTAGTGTTTAAAACTTTTGCTTCAAGGTCGCGTGCTTGCTCCTTAGATTTCACTAGCACGGTGAAGTCGAATTGAGATGTGCCTTCGCTACTTGACTTCATGTTCATTTCATAAAAGTTTAAGCCCATATCTTTAACGATAGTAGATAAATCTACAAACACGCTTGGCTTATCATGCACAGTTGTTGAGTACCTGACAGGTGCTTCATAATTGACAGTGCCAGACCATGTGACATCTAAAATTCTATCTTCGTTTTCAGAGTCGATATATTTTGTGATATTTTCGCAATCTGCTTTATGGACGATAATACCCTTACCAGTACTGATATAGCCTTTCACATCATCACCAGGTAGTGGGTTACAGCAACCTGCAATCTTCATCATCACGCTATCTATACCATCTATCATAAATGGGTCAACTGCTTTGCGTGGTTTTAATGGCTTTGAGGCTTCGCTCGTTGCATTATTTTCTACCCTTACATCAGTATCGAAGCTATTGAAAACTTTACGCGGTGAAACATGCCCAAAGCCAACACTCATTAATAAATCGTCTAGCGTACGTAGCGATAATTTATCAAGCACTTTCTTTAAAGCTTTCTCATCGCAAATGTATGTATCCATATGGACATCATACGCTTTAAACTCTTTTAGCAGTAGCTCTCTGCCTGTTTGGATAGCTTTATCAGACTCTTTTTTACGTAAAAAGGCATTGATTTTTGACTTTGCTCTATTTGTTTTCACAAAATTTAGCCAGTCTTTTCTAGGCTCTTGAGTTTGCGATGTTAATATCTCAACTTTATCGCCACTGACTAGTGATGCTTTAAGTGGAACTATACGCCCGTTAACTTTTGCGCCAACGCATCTATCGCCAACTTCTGAGTGGATAGAGTATGCAAAGTCGATTGGGGTCGAGCCCTCTGGAAGCTCTGTAACATGTCCACGAGGTGTGAAAACATAAATTTGCTTTTGGAAAACGTCTTCTTTTAGCGAGTTCACGAAGTCCGTTGGGGCTTGTGCCATATCTTCTTCAAGCACCCTACGTAGCCACACGAAACGGCTATCTTCTTTAGGGTTAAACACCTTGCCCTCTTTATAAGCCCAGTGAGCCGCGACACCTTCTTCGGCGATTTTATGCATTTCAAATGTTCTTATCTGGAACTCCACCATCATACCGTTTGATGACATAACTGTCGTGTGTATAGATTGGTATAAGTTCGCCTTTGGGTTTGCGATATAGTCTTTAATGCGGTGTGGGATAGGCGTCCATAGTGAGTGGATTACGCCAAGTGTCGAGTAGCAATCGGCTTTATCTTCCACAAGCACGCGCAATGCTAGTAGGTCATATATATCTTCAAATGATGTATCTTTCTTCACCATTTTTGAATAAATGCTATAAAAGTGCTTAGGCCTACCGTTGATTTCGCCCTTGATGTTGCTTTTCTTCATGCTGGCTTCAACGACTGTTTTGACGTTGTTTAAATATTGTTCACGCTCGGTGCGCTTTAGCTTTACTTTTTGGTGTATTACATAATACATCTCAGGGTTTACGATACGGAACGATAAATCCTCAAGCTCCCACTTCAACCATGCTATACCAAGCCTATCGGCAAGTGGTGCATAGATATCCATAGTTTCTTGTGCTATGCGGCGCTGTTTATCTTCCCTAAGTGATTCGATAGTGCGCATATTATGCAGTCTATCTGCTAATTTAATGATGATCACACGCACATCGTCACTCATCGAGATGAGCATTTTACGGAACGACTCTGCTTGTTTTTCTTCCTTTGACTGAAACGGGATTTTGCTAATCTTTGATACAGCTTCAACAAGGAACGCTACATCATAGCCGAACATTTCTTCGATTTGTTCAAATGTAGCGCCTGTATCTTCGATAGTATCATGAAGAAGCCCTGCTATGATTGAGTCGACATCCATCTTCATTTCTGCAAGTATATAAGCAACATTTAACGGGTGTGACAAGTACGCCTCACCACTTTTACGCAACTGGCCTCTATGCTGTTGTGCAGCGTAGACATAGCCTAGGTGTAATTTATCAATGTTTGCAGATGGATTACATTCAAGAACTTTATCTTGGATATCCATCAACCTTATAACTTGGTGCATGCTCATAAAGTATCCGCCTTGCGTAGCCCTTTAAGCTCTAGCTGGATATGGCGATCCCTTCTATTATGTTTCAATGTAAATACGACATCAACAAGTTCATTATTAAGTAGCATGTCATAATATGCACCCATATTGAACCCTATTGTGTCAAACACTTTACCATCTTTCTCTAAATAACACTTGAGGTGGTTACGCTCTTTACCTATCAAGCTAGGTTGTTGGAACTTTGTTACGCCCTGCATGCAAAATAACGGCTCTTTATTGCCTGCGCCATAAGGCTCAAGCTTTTGTAGCCAAGACATCATGTTATCATTAATGTCCTCAGGCGTTATTATCGCATCAATATTTAGTATAGGTATCATATCTTCGTCGCTGAGGTATTCGTTTGCGACTTCGTTCAGCCTTCTTGATAATTCTTCAACATTCTCATGTGCAAGTTTTACACCAGCTGCATGCTTATGGCCACCAAACGATAACAACAGCTCCGATATACTATCTAAACCGTTGTATAAATGGAACGCAGGGATACTCCTTGCAGAACCTTTTGCGACCTCGCCATCTGTAGATAAAATAATCGTCGGGCGAAAATATCTATCAACAACCCTAGATGCAACAATCCCGATAACACCAGGGTGCCAATCTTCGCCCATTACAACTATACATTTATTATTCGCAAGCCCTTTTGCTTCAATAGTATCGAAAGTTTCTTGCAATATATCTGCTTCTATTTCACGGCGTAAATTATTTTCGCTATCAAGTTCTTCCGCAAGTCTCCTTGCTTTCTGCCTATCATCAGTGAGTAACAAATTCAAACTTTTTATAGAGCTACCTAACCTACCCATTGCATTAATCCTAGGTGCAAGTTTGAAGCTAACGTCAGATGAGCGTATCGAGTTGCTCATGATTGCAGCCGATTGTTTAAGCTCTGATATGCCTACACGGACATTATCAGTAGACATGATTTGTAGGCCGTTTTTAACCATGACTCTATTTTCATCAATCAACGGCATAACATCTGCAACAGTGCCTAGCGTAACAATATCAAGATATTTACGCAAGTTAGGTGGTTGCTGTGTGAAAAAGCCTTGGTTTTTCAACGTATACCTAAGTGCAATGATCAGCTTAAATGCAACGCCAACGCCAGCTAGCGATTTAAACCCATATGTACATTCCTCACGTTGAGGGTTTACAATAGCGTATGCGTCTGGCAATTCTTCTGCTTGGCGGTGGTGATCAGTTATGATTAAATCAAGCCCTAGTTCCTTCGCCCTAGCCACTTCAACATTTGCACTAATGCCACAGTCAACAGTGATGATAAGGTCTGCACCGTTGTTAGCAATTTCTTCGATAGCTTCTATATTTAGACCATATCCTTCTTCAAGCCTGTTTGGAATGTAGCACTCAGCATCAGCGCCAACTTCTTTTAAAAAGAGGTATAGCATCGCTGTAGATGTAACACCATCGACATCGTAATCGCCGTAGATATAAATTTTTTCGTTATTTTTAACAGCCTTAGCAATACGAGTGACAGCTTTTTCCATATCAAGCATGTCAAAAGGGTCCCTAAGGTTAGAGAGAGATGGTTCAACAAACTTTTCAAGTTCATCGTGATTAGTTATTCCCTTTTTTACCATAATTTCAGCTATAGGTTTAGGAATATTCTTATAACTTAACAGTTGTTTAGTTTCATCTTCACCGCTACACTCATGCAACCAGCGATTATTTTTTATCGTATTTTGGATAATATTAACCTACATATTTATTTTTATTTTATATACTATACCACTTTGAGCATAAATACAACTATAACAACTTTAACTCTTTCATACTTTTATATCTGGTTTTACACACAATGATGTGGTCTAAAAGTTTTATACCTAAGAGGTCAAGCGCATCTTCAACAGCCATAGTCGTTTCGATATCTGCATCAGATGGTGTCGGGTCGTTTGTTGGATGGTTGTGCGCTAATATTATATTAGTCGCCTTGCTTTTGATAGCAACATCAGCAATCTGCCTAGGCAACAATAACGCACTATCAACTATACCATGCGATATTATCTTTTTATCTATTAGCTCATTTTTCGCATTTAGCAACAATACGGCAACATGCTCAACATCACTATAACCTATGTCATATTGTAACGCACTGAACACTTGCTTAGGGCTACTAAACGCAACACCGCTTTCTAGCTCCGCCGATTGCATCCTATTGTATAGCTCTTTAATTGCCTTAAACAACCTAGTAGTACTAGCGCCTACACCTTTCACATTTGACAAGTCATCTGACAATATGTTTATTAACGCATTTTGCGATTTTAATATATCTTTTGCTACTGGCTTCATATCTTTTCTAAGATTTGAATAGCACAGCAATAGTTCAATCAGTTCATAATCAAACAAAGAGTCTGGGTTGTTGTCAAACTTTTCAAACAATCTCTGCCTGTGGTTCGTGTAGTGGGGTTTGTCGCTCATAAAATGTAATACATAAGGCGGCAGTTACGCCGCCTAGTTATTCAACCTATAATAAGTTTAATTTTTTCATATCTTCTACTAATGTTTTTACAGCATTAACAGAGTTATCAAACATAGCTTGCTCTTCATCGTTAAGTGCAAGTTCAACTACCTTTTCAACACCTTTGCCGCCAAGTATAGCTGGCACGCCTACATAGTAGCCATCAACGCCATATTCGCCGTCTAAGTATGCACAAACAGGAATAATTCTTTTTTCATCTTTAATGATAGCCTCAGCCATTTGGATAGCAGATGATGCTGGAGAATAGAAAGCAGAACCAGTTTTTAACAACCTAACAACTTCGCCACCTGCATCAGCAGTACGTGCAACGATAGCCGCCATAACTTCTTTAGCTTTGTCAGCGCTTTTATATTTTTGCTCTAGCATTTCCATAACAGGAACGCCACCAACGTTAGCATATCTAACCAATGGAACCATAGTATCGCCATGCCCACCAAGAACAAGTGCGTTTATATCCTTAACAGATACACCTAATTCCCATGCGATAAAGCTAGCAAAACGAGACGAATCTAACACACCAGCTTGCCCCATAACCCTTTCAGCTGGGAAGCCAGTTGCTTGGCGCATTAAAGTAACCATAGCGTCAAGTGGGTTAGAGATAACAATAACAAACGCATCTGGTGCGTATTGTTTAATGTTTTCACCAACTGTTTTAATAATACCAGAGTTGATACCAAGTAAGTCGTCACGGCTCATGCCTGGTTTTCTAGGAACGCCAGCAGTAACAATAACAACGCCTGCGCCTTCGATATCTTTGTAATCGTTTGTACCAGTAACAGATACACCAAATGCATCCACTCTTGATGCTTCAGCGATATCTAAAGTTTTACCTTGAGGTAGCCCCTCAACGATATCAAACATAACAACGTCGCCAAGGCCGCGTTGTGCTACTAATTGAGCTAATACTCCACCGATTTGTCCACCACCGATTAATGCAATTTTAGGTCTTTTGAATTCCACGTTACAATCCTCCGAATTGAAATCTGTTTATATATAACACAGTAATACTACTTTATAACGATTTTATTAATTAAGTCTACATAAATATTTATAAAAACTTAAAAAACATGCAAAACATTTACACGTTGCAAGAAATAAATTTATGTGTAATAATCTATGCATAAGAAATTAAGTCTTATTTCGGGGGAAATTTAATGAGCTTACAAGGACAACTGCTTGAATTAATCCGCCTTTCATCGACAGATTTATCTGCTGATATCGAAGAAGCGATTGTTGAAGCACACAAAAAAGAAGAAGACGGCTCTGCCGCAAAAAATGCTTTAAACTCTATTATCAACAACATCTCACTAGCACGTGAAAATTCTACGCCTATCTGCCAAGATACTGGCGCACTAATTTTCTACATCGACGTACCAGCTGGCACACACGAAAAAGTGTATACAGAAGCCGTTATCGGTGCTGTGCGTGAAGCTACTAAAATGCAATATCTACGCCCTAACTCTGTTGACGTTGTCACAGGTAAAAACTCTGGCGACAACACTGGGCATAATGCCCCATATATCCACTTTCACCAATGGGATAACGACTATGTTCGTGTTCGCTTCATGCAAAAAGGCGGCGGCTGTGAAAACTGTGGCGCACAATATCGCCTACCTGACATGGTTATCAACGCTGGGCGTGACTTCAAAGGCGTTCGCAAATGCGTGCTAGATGCTATCCAACAAGCGCAAGGTCAAGGCTGTGCACCTGGTATCATCGGTGTTGCTGTTGGTGGCGATAGGTCATTATCACATATGTATGCAAAGGAGCAACTTTTCCGTAAAATGGGCGAAAGGCACGCAGATGAAACTATCGCAACACTTGAAAAAGATTTAGTTGCAGACATAAACTCGCTAGGTATCGGACCTATGGGATTCGGCGGCAAAACTACCGTACTAGATGTTTTCATCGGCGCACAAAACAGACACCCTGCTACATACTATGTTTCAATATCTTATATGTGCTGGGCAAACAGAAGAAAAACTTTAACTATCAAAAATGGCGAGGCGACATATGCGTAAACTTACTACACCTTTATCAGAACAAGATGTTAGAGATTTAAAAGTTGGCGACTCTGTGTTGCTTTCAGGCACAATTGTTACTGCTCGTGACTTAGCTCATAAATATATGGTTGAACAACGCCCAGACTTCATCAGAGAATACTTGAAAGATGCAGCAATCTACCATTGCGGCCCAGTTGTCAAAAAGAATGACGCTGGAGAGTGGGAGTTTGTTTCAGCTGGCCCAACAACTTCTTCACGTGAAGAGCCTTACCAAGCAGACGTTATCGCAGAATATAGCGTGCGTGGGGTAATCGGCAAGGGTGGTATGGGTGACAAAACTGCACAAGGCTTAAAAGAAACTGGCGCTGTATATCTACATGCTGTCGGTGGCGCTGGCTCACTTTCTGCAAAGTGCGTTAAGAAAGTAAAAGACGTGCTTATGTTAGAAGAGTTTGGCTCGCCAGAGGCTTTCTGGATTATCGAAGTGGAAGACTTCCCATTAACTGTAACAATGGACGCTAACGGCAACAGCTTGCACAAGCAAATACGTGAGCAATCACAACTTGCACTAGACAAATTGGTTAAGTAATATAAAAGGGAGGTTGATAGCCTCCCTTATTTCGTTTTCTTTAATTTATTATACAATGTCGTTCGTGATATGCCTAGCATCTTTGCAGTTTTTGTGTAGTTACCATTGTTGCGCTCAAGTGTATATTTAATGTTCTCCAGCATATCATCTTCATACTCTAGTTTTTCTTGTGATATGTTGCCTATTTTCTTAGCAATAATTTTTGGCAAATGCTTTATATCTATAACCTTTTCGTTATTGAGCGAATACATTGATGAAATAATAGCATTTTCAAGCTGCCTTATGTTGCCTGGCCAGTCATAGCTCAGGAATATTGTTTTTACTTCTTCAGATAATTCAACATCTTGGTTTATTGAGCGCTCTTTGCCGATAAAATATTTTGCAAGCTCTAAAATATCTTCACCACGCTCACGAAGTGGCGGCACATCAACATTGATAACAGATAACCTAAAATATAAATCTTCACGGAATTTTTTATTTTGTACGCTTTCATACAAATCCACATTAGTAGCTGCAATTACTCGTATATTGATAGGTATCGGCTTTTTGCTACCGATCGGTATAACTTGACGCTCTTCTAACACTCGCAATAAAACTGGCTGTAACTCAAGTGGCATATCGCCTATTTCATCAAGAAATAATGTGCCATTATTTGCAAACTCAATCTTACCCATGCTTCCGGTTTTTGCGGCACCTGTAAATGCACCCTCAACATAGCCGAACAACTCACTTTCAATCAAGTTTGCTGGAATTGATGCACAGTTGATAGCAACAAACGGCCCCTTCACTCCCGATTGTTCATGTATGGCTTGCGCAATCATTTCCTTGCCTGTGCCACTTTCGCCCAATATCAATACATTGTGCTTAGATGATGATACGTTGTTAATCTTTTCTTTCATCGTGTTTAATGAAATGTGGCTACCAATAATATTATCGAGCGAGTATCTTGTATCGTTGTCGTTAGGTTTTGACAAAAACAATGTATGCCCTATCACTCTGCCAGCATCTTTTAGCTGAGATACTAGCGCCCTTAGTTTACCACCTTGTAGTGATACTGGATATTGTCTTTTATTGCTATTTTTATTAAAATTGATATTACTTATAATGTGATCAATATTAGGTATATAATGCTCTAACTTCTTTACTTCATCAAACGATATAAACTGTTTAGCATGGTTACAAATGTATGCAATCCTATTGTCAGTATCAACAGTTACAATCCCATAAGTTTCATCAATATCGCTATTTAAATTAATTGTTTCTCTAATCAACTCACTTTCATTATTATCAACAACCCTCTGGACAGCATTTTTAATCGCTATCGCACGATAAACTAACGCACTATAACGCCTATTAGTATTTTCAAATGCCTGCTGACTTAACTCTACATTTATAAGACCGATAACCCCAATAACATTACCATCAACAACGACTGGGGTAGCTGAATGCAAATTATCTTTAAAAACATCAAGGTAACTATATGCCCCAAGCATCTGTACCGACTTCCTTTCCGATATAGCAATGCTATTAGCTGACGTACCAATCGCTTCAAAAGAAAAATCTGTACCTATGCCAATATTTAAACTATGCATATAGTCCAAATCTTCTTGCCTGCCATATTCATGTATTATCAAGCCATGATGATTTAATAAATAGAAATATGGTCGGTTTATTCGGAAAGATTCTGTGCGCGTATCAATATTATGAAATAACTCACTAACTGTTTCAATCATTGCTTCTTCAATGTCGCTTAGGTTTAACTCTACATGTTTTAAACTTGGCAACATCATATTTGGTTGCAAACCACCATCCATCGACAATTGCCATGATCTAACAACTGCATCAGGTATATCAAACTCAACATCATTGCCAGATATAAACGCCTGTTTTGCAAGCACTATTTCGCGCAAACTATTAGTATCATTATTCAGTGAGAAATTAAGTAACTCTGGTACAACTCTTGCCATTTCAACCCCTTTATGTATAAAATTTGTAAACTTAATCTTTACAAATTTACACTATTTTTACAATTTTTAAAAGCGAAAAAATTAAAAAACTTTAATTATAAGCAAGTTACTAATTTGGCATACCCATTGCTCATAAACTGCCAGAAGAAAATGGAGGAAAGAAGATGTCAGAAAAAGAAATCAATAACACCGAGAAAGACTCGCACAATGCACTTGAGATTATCAACGACCCTAAATATCGTATAAGTGCTGAGCAACAAGAGCAGGACTCTGCTCGCAAAGGATTATCACGTCGTGATTTGCTAAAATATAGTGGCGCAACTGCGGCTGCATTATCTGTTGCTGGTGCTGCAAAAACTGGCTTTGAAACTGCTCGCTCTGGTGATGCATACACAGGTTTTGGCAGAACGTACATGGGTGATGAGCAATTCTTTAACCGTGAACCATTTCGTGCTGAAACTGCAGCAATGACGGAACAAGTCGGACCTGTTGAACGTGTCGACTGGCATGACTATTTATTACATCGCTGGACAGCTACAATGGGCTTGATTGCTAGCAAGAAATGGACCCCTGCTGCGGGCGTTGAAACAATGCCTGGCCACCTTGGTGAATATTATAGAAAAAACCCTGTTGCATATGATTATGTACTTAAGAAAATCGACGTAATAGCAGCACGTAATAAATGGCTTAACAATGGTGGATATGATCAAATTGCATTATTTGAAGCGTATAAAAATTCACACATTGCCACTAACAAAACCTTTTTAGGACAAAATACTATCCCTGAAAACCCACAAGATGTCTTTAAAGCTACAGGTGAAATACAACCACCTGAAAAATGGGATTTCCGCTACATAAAAAAGAATAGAAAAAAATTAGAGTTTAAATCGCCAAGACATGCATCAGAGCTAATTAAAACTATGGCACATCGCTTCGGCGCTCCTATCGTTGCAATAACAAAGTTTGATGAGCGTTTCATGTACAAAAACGTTATGCGTGGCTACCCTGACCAAGGTATCAAATATGGCGATAAAGTACCAGAGCATTGGAAAAGCATGATTGTTTTTGGGATGCCAATGGAATGGGATAAAATGCACTCATCGGCATCTTTTGGTAATGCACAAGACGGCTATGTGCGCGTAAGACTTGTTGCAGCACTACTAGAGCGCTTTATTCAAGAAATAGGCTATCCATCAAGAGCACAAACACCTGCTGCTACTTATGAAGTTATAATGACACCATTTGTTTTAACATCAGGATTAGGTGAGTTTTCACGTGCTGGCTATGCTATGGTTCCAGAAGTCGGTGCTAACTTTAGACCAGCTGGTGTTATAACAGACATCGATTTTGAATATGACAAACCAATAAACATTGGTATGGCTAAATTTTGTATGAAATGTAAAATTTGTGCCGACACGTGCCCAACAGGCGCTATCGAATCAGGTGATGAACCAAAAGGACTTGTTCGTGGCGTTAAACGCTGGGATCTCGACAGAGAAAAATGCCACCTAGGTTGGCTAAGTACTGCAAGTGGCACATGTAGCTCTTGTATGGCTGTCTGCCCATTCACTCGTAAAAACACTTGGATTCACGCAATCTCTCGTGAATTAGATGCAAGAGATGTAACAGGTTTAGTCGGCGAAGGCTTACTTGCAATGCAGCTAAACTTCTTTAAATACCCAACGGGTGAAGAATTCTTAGGCGAACATGCTGGCGGTAAAGGTGCTGTTTATCACAATCCACCAATGTGGCAAAGGACTGAGGAGTGGTTTAGTAACGTCGTTCAGACTTGGGAATATGACGGAATGCACTAATTTGCGTCTTTTTTCAACTAGGCGGTGTTGTTCCTCAAAACAATTTCATTAGACTCTTAACGAAGTAATGAGTTTAGAGCTAATCAATCTGTTTCTTGGAGCAAAGCGAACATAAAACCCACTATCATGTACCTTCGTCTGTGTACACTCAAGCGTGTTACTGCGGTACGCCTAGCCTAGTTAAAAAAATTAAGCAAATTAACAACGGCACGGTTAATGTAGTTTAGCCGTATAGAAGAAGAAAAATCAAATTAAAAATATCTTTTGTCAAAAATTTTGACTTCAGACGAGGCGGATTGAGCATTTGCTGACGTAGTGTATTTTATGCCCAATGTACATCACATATGGGTACGCTTGGGGAAACGACATGCGTTTCTGTTTCCCTTCGCTATACATGAGGAGGCAAATGCGAGACCCAACGAAGTATCAAGTTAAAAGATTGACAAAAGCAAGGAGAGGATTATGTTTCCTGGAGTAGTAATGATAAACAGCCTATACTGGATGATTTTCGGTATAGCACAAATTCTAATAATCGCAGGCGGTTACGCTTGGCTGAAATCGGCTAACAAAAGTGTTAAGCCGTGGCAAATGGCTATATTATATGGCAC
>CAYJDR010000016.1:33232-43143 GCA_964368965.1 uncultured Deferribacteraceae bacterium | reverse complement strand
TATTGCGTCCGTGTGAGTTACCTTGTGAAATAGCAATAATCAATGCCGACTCTTTTGTATAATCTGATACTTCATCAAGCTTTGCACCAGCTTTTATAAGCAATTCTGCTTCTTCAGTACGCTCTGCTTGTGCTGCATACATCAATGGTGTCATGCCCTCTTCATCTTCTAAGTTGATATCAGCACCGTTTTTTATCAATACTTCTAAAATTTCAAACCTGCCATAATGGGCAGCGTTGGCGAGTGCAGTTTTGCCTTTTTTATCTGTATCGTCTATCTCTGCACCGTTTGCCAACAACGCTTCAATAACTTCTTCATCATAAGCTATTTGTAATGCTGTAACGTCATAATCAGCTTTAGCGTTTACATCTGCACCTTCAACGATTAATGCTTTGACTAAATCAACATACCTTGCCTGCGTTGCAAGCATTAAAGGTGTTTTGCCATTCCTATCTGTTGCATCAATGCCATTTTTCAATACTTTTTTGATATCATCAATATTATCGCCAGAATATAGCGTAATTACAGCATTCACACCCTTTTTATATAAATTATTGTTGATGTCTTCATAGATTGCCGCAATCTCTTCATTATTAGCCGTTTCTGCATAATAAACAGCAGTGCCTCCATCATAGTTTTTGATATTGATATCTGCACCAGCATCAACAAGTAGTTTAACCATTGCGACATCATTAGCCTTTGTTGCAATCATCAACGGTGTATATCCCTCAAGAGTATCACGTTCATTAACCATTGCACCAGCATTAATTAACGACTTTGCAACCTCAAGGTGCTTACCACGTACAGCAAATATTAACGGAGTTCCCTCCAATGTAAGCATGTTTACATCTGCACCGCTTGCTATCAACAAGTTTACTATACCTAAATGCCCCTTCATAGATGCGAAATCTATAGCCGATTGAGCACTTTCATAAATAGCGTCAGTAGCATTCACATTAGCTTTGTTTTCTATCAATAGCTTTGCAATTTCAGTATATCCAGCTGATGATGCTAACATTAACGGTGTAACACCTTGATAGTTTGTATCATCAGCACTTACACCACTTATAAGCAGTTTTTTTATTTCCTCAATGTTGCCATTTTTCGCAGCAATCATCATAGGTGTTTCGCTAATTCTATCAACTGCACCAGCATCTTTTAAGATTTTTGCAATATCTTTATAGCCTAACATATAAGCGTGAACATATGCTGTATCATATACAGAATAATCATTAATATAGCCTTTCGCCTCTAAGTCTGCACCAGACCTTAACAGTAACCTAACAACGCCTGCTTGGTTAGAAACAACAGCACTTAATAAAGAAGTGTTTATATCTGAACCAGCACTGATTAACATTGATACTGCCTTGATATGCCCACCATAAATAGCATAATCTAAAGCAGTAGAAGATGTATATTCATCTGCTAGATTAACATCTGCACCAAGCTTTATAAGTGCTTGCATTACATCAGTATATCCATTACCAGCAGCCACCATTAAAGCAGTTTGGTCATATTCCATGTTGTTTACATCACCTGAGGAAACGAGGGCTTTTATCTCTTCAATTCCGTTCCTTTCGCCGTATTTTAACAACAATGTATTAAACTCATCAATCTGAGCTTGCGTTAATGGCTCTGCAAAAACATTACCCACAAGTGTAAGCAATAGGCATAGCGTAAGTAGTAATTTCGCTTTCATATATTCCTCTTATATTTTTTTCAAGTAACTATCTATAAAGTTTACAATATTTTTAGGTAATACGTTAAATGCATATGGGAGATAAACACGCTCTGTCATTTTATGCGCATCTCTGCCGATTGTGCCAATGTTTACAACTGGTACATCAAACTGTTTCATAACTTCAAACGGAGTATTGATGTCAGTTTTATAGCCCACAAGGTTATTTACGACAACATCAAGTTCTTTATCGCTTTCTTGGAAGCCAAACTCGCTCATATCAGAAATGCCTTCAAATATTTCAGACACAACCATTTTTTCGCCGTGTTCTGCTTCGTATTTTGATTTCATTTCTTCTACGGCTTCGATGAGTTTTGTTTCACGCTCAGTTTTTCTATCATTCACACGTGATTGACAAAATGGCGATAAGAAACCTACAACAACCGTCATACCCTCGATATCTGCGATATCTGCAAACTTGTTTACAAGTGCAATGCCCCTATCTTGCGAATCTGCATCTGGGTCAAGTGTTGCCAATATTTCTTTTGCAACATCAACATGGTTACGCCCTGTTGCTTTCTCTACAAGTTGCAATAGCTCTGCATATTGCATTACTTTTAAGTCATATTTTATTTCAGGTAGTGCAGTTGCACCTTTATTGAACAATACTTCACGCCTTGATTTCACTTGCTCATAAGTGTTTTTTAACGCCTGCTCAGCTGTTTCTGAGAAGAACTGCAACATCTCGCTAGGAGTTTTTGAAATCATCAACACGTTGTAGCAAACTATTGAACGCTCTGGCAATGTTACAGAATATCCGTCACGAAGTTCTTGCATTTTCAAGCATGTGTGTGGCGAATAATGTACACCCATACGCTCTGCCGACATTTCAGGCGAACCCTCTGCAAGTATATTGAAGTGAGATGCAATCAATGTGCTATTGACACCCTCGAAGTATTCGCCAACGTGACTCTCCTTACCAATACACAACGCAAACGGAGTCGCACAACCGATTGTACCAAGATATACTGTCGCACAGTCTTTATCTTCGCTTGATATGTTAGGCTCTGCATCAATACCTACAACATAGTCATAGCCATGCTCTGCTTTCAAGCGTGATAATGTTTTGATTGCTTGGTGGATACCAAAACCGTTATTTTCTTCATCGGCTAAACCTAGTAAAATATAGTTACATTCAAGCTTATCAGTCATTGTTGACATGTCTGCAAATACGCCTGTTAAAACAGTTAAGCCAGATTTCATATCGCCTGTGCCACGCCCAAAAAGCCAATCGCCTGTATCCAAGTGTTCGCGCACTTCATCAGAAATATCAAGTGATGACATAAGTTTTGTGTATGCTATCGGGTCAAAAGCTACTTCTGCATGTTCGCCACATACATCAGTATTAACAACGTCGATATGGCCTAACAAAACAACTGTTTTATCTGTTTTGTTATCAGCATTTACGATTGCACAGAAGTTTTGACGCCCCATAATATCGTCTTCAAGTTTATCTAAGAAAATGTTTTTAGGATTGTTTTTGAAGTATTCAAGTTTAGATAACTCGTTATACATGAACTCTGCTGCTAAGTTTTCGCCACTTGTGCCAACGACACTTTTCACACGGCAAAACTCAACTAAAAAATTGAACAAACTATCGTATTTTGTAGATATAGACATTTAATGTACTCCCTAATTTCGACATAATTATTGATATTAGGGTTATACATTATTACTGATTTTATTTCTATAGAAAATTAATGAAAATTTATGCTAAATATTTTTTTAACGCTTCTTGCCACGTCATCATTTTTGATAGCCCATATAAACGCAAATTCATTTTATCTAGCCTAGAGTTTTTAGGGCGTTTTGCAGGGCGTGAAAACTCATCAGTTGTGCATGGTGTAACTTTTTGGTTTATACCTTTTTGCTTAAATATTTCGCAAGCAAACTCATACCATGATGCCTCACCCTCACAAGTTAAGTGTATGACACCATTAATTTCTTCACGTTCAATAACCTCTTTCAACGCTATTGCAACTGCATGCGTGCTTGTTGGGTTACCTATTTGGTCTGCCACAACTTTTAGTTCTTCACGTGTGCCATCTGCAAGCTTTAACATCGTTTCAACAAAGTTGTTGCCATATTTACCATACAGCCATGAAACGCGTGCAATCACATAGTTACCAGCATGTTGCATTATAGCTTGTTCGCCTGCATATTTAGACTTACCATATACGTTTTGTGGGCTCGGGATATCGTATTCATTATAAGGGGTGTCTGACGACCCCTCGAAAACATAATCAGTTGATATTGCAATAACTCGTGCGTTGATTTCGTTTGCAACTTTTGCAATATTTTTGCTACCGATAGCGTTTATAAGGTATGCTAAATCTGCGTTAGTTTCAGCATCATCAACGGCTGTCATTGCGGCTGCATGTATAATGACATCTGGCTTGTGTAGCTTTAAACATTTCTCAACACTAGCGATATCAGTAATATCACACTCTTCTCTATCAGTCGCAACAAGCTCGTACATGGAAAGCTCTTCAAGCAATGTTTTGCCAAGCATTCCATTTGCACCAGTTATCAATATCTTTTTCATTATATATCAGCGTCCTTTAGTGATGGCAACTTTATATCTTTTTCAGATAAAATCATTTTATCAGCTGGCACTTGCCAATCAATATTTAACTCTGCGTCATTATATATTATGCCACCCTCATGGTTAGGAGCATAATAGTTATCGCACTTATAGCTAAATACAGCCTTTTCGCTAAGCACAACAAATCCATGTGCAAACCCTTGCGGGATAAACAGTTGGCGTTTATTTTCGGCACTTAACTCTACTGCCACATGCTTACCAAAAGTTGCAGAACCTTTGCGAACATCGACTGCAACATCTAAAACTTTGCCCTCGATTACACGCACAAGTTTCGATTGAGCATATGGAGCTTTTTGATAATGCAAGCCACGCAACACACCATATGATGACATGCTTTCATTATCTTGCACAAAGTCAACATCTATGCCACATTCACTATATTTCTGTTTATTATATGACTCAAAAAAGTAACCTCTATCATCACCAAACACTTTTGGCTCGATAATCAATACGCCTTCGAGTTCTGTTTTAATTACGTTCATAACTACCTATTTTACAAGATTTTTTAAATACTGACCATAATCAGTTTTATGTAGAAACTCTGCTTGTTCTAGCAATTGTTCTTTAGTTATCCACCCGTTATCAAATGCTGCTTCTTCTAAACAAGCTATCTGTAACCCTTGTCGCTTTTGGATTGTTCTAATAAATTCTGATGCTTCAAGCATGCTTTCGTGTGTGCCTGTATCAAGCCACGCATAGCCACGCCCTAGCCTTTCAACTGTGAGTTTACCACGTTTGAGATATTCTTCATTTACTGCTGTAATTTCAAGCTCTCCACGGGCAGATGGCTTTATATTTTTAGCTATTTCAACAACGCTATTATCATAAAAATATAGCCCTGTAACAGCATAGTTTGATTTCGGCTCTTTTGGTTTTTCAACAATAGATATTGCGTTATTGTTTTCGTCAAACTCTACAACACCAAAACGTTCAGGGTCTGATACCCAATAGCCAAAAACTGTCGCACTGTCAGTTCTCATTGATGCTTTTTTCAATATTTGTGGAAGCCCGTTACCATAAAAAATGTTATCGCCTAGCACTAATGCAACACTATCATCGCCTATAAATGTTTCGCCAATGATGAACGCTTGTGCAAGTCCTTCTGGCTTTGGTTGGACACGGTATTCAAAATTTACGCCAAACTTTGAACCATCGCCAAGTAAGCGTTTGAAAGCATCACTATCCTCAGGTGTAGTGATTATCAAGATATCTTTAATACCAGCCATCATTAGCACTGATATAGGATAGTAAACCATTGGTTTATCGTATATCGGTATCAACTGTTTAGATACGCCCATTGTAACTGGGTGCAACCTTGTGCCAGCACCGCCTGCTAAAACAATTCCTTTCATTCGCCAAGCCCTAACCTTTCAAGTTTATATTGCCCTGTTTGGACATCTTTGCACCAGCCGTCTTTATTTGCCAAGTACCATTCTACAGTTTTTCTGATACCTGTTTCAAATGTTTCCTCTGGTTGCCATTGAAGTTCACGCATGATTTTGCTAGCGTCAATTGCATACCTAACATCATGCCCTGGTCTATCTGCTACAAAAGTGATTTGTTCAGCATATTTTTTACCATCAACTCTAGGCTTCAATTCGTCAAGCAAGCTACAAATAGTTTTCACAACTTCAATGTTTTGCTTTTCGTTGTTGCCACCGATATTATATGTTTCGCCGATTTTGCCACATGTCACAACCCTGTATAACGCTTTCACGTGGTCATCGACATATAACCAATCACGAATTTGCTTACCATCGCCATAAACTGGTAATGGTTTATCTGCAATTGCGCTTAATATAACAAGTGGTATAAGTTTTTCAGGAAAATGGTATGAGCCATAATTGTTTGAACAGTTTGTAACAACGATAGGCAATCCATATGTTCTGCCCCATGCTCTCACAAGGTGGTCAGATGATGCTTTTGAAGCAGAGTATGGTGATGACGGAGCATAAGGAGTATCCTCCCTAAAGAAGTCGTCCATGCTGTGCAAGTCGCCATAAACTTCATCAGTTGAAATATGATGGAAACAGAAATTCGCTTTAGCCTCATCATCTAAATTTGCATAATATTTTCTAGCGACTTCAAGTAAATTGTATGTGCCTATGATATTTGTTTCTATAAAATCTGACGGCGAGTCTATTGAGCGGTCAACGTGCGATTCTGCCGCTAAGTGCATAACTGCATCTGGACTGAACTCATTAAATATATTTTCAAGTGCTTGTTTATCGCATATGTCAACTTGATGAAAGCTGAATTTATCACTGTTTGATACAGTTTTTAATGACTGCAAGTTACCTGCATATGTAAGTTTATCAACAACACATATTTGCACTTTATCGTCTTCTATCAAGTATCTAACAAGTGCAGAACCGATAAAACCTGCACCACCTGTGATTAATAGTTTGTTTATTATTCTGTTTTCCATAATCTACCTAAATTATTTATTGATAAATAATATTATACCTAGTATGTAATTGCAATACAAATTTAAATAGTAAATGAGATAATTTTAGCTTGAATTAATAGCACCTATAGTGTATAAACGCTAATTACTAGGAAAACGGAGCTTAATTTAATGTCTTTTTTTAAACTTGATCTTGAAAAATGTAAACGTGATGGCATATGTTCTGCCGTATGCGTTGCTGGTATCATCAGAAATGATGAAAACAGAGTGCCTTATATTGAAGAACGCAACAACGCTAACTGTATCGCATGTGGTTTATGTGTTGCTTTCTGCCCACATGACGCTTGCTCGGTTGAAAAACTTGACGAAACTCAATTCAAAAAAATTGATAGAGAAGCATTACCATCTTTTGAAGTTGTTGATAACTTTATGAAATCTCGCCGCAGTGTTCGCTCATTCAGAGATAAAGAAATCAGCGATGAAGATATAGCAGACGTTATGGATATCGTTAGATATACTCCATCTGCTAAAAACACACAAGCTACAAGATGGGTTTTAGTTAAAGGTGCTGAGAACACTAACAAAGTTTCTGAACACATTGCAGATTTTTGTGAATCAATTGATATTGAAGCAGCTGGAGATAACGAAGCGCTTAAAAAGCAAATCGTATTCAACAAAGCACTTGCTAGAGCGTATAGAAAAGGTAGAGACGTTTTCATGCGTGGCGCACCATACTTATTAGTATGTGTTATGCCTAAAGATTACGAATGGCGTATCGAAGATGGCAACATGGCGCTTGCTCACTTTGAAATTGCTGCAACTGCAAAAGGCTTAGGCGCTTGCTGGGCTGGCTATTTCACAAGAACTGTGAAAGAATACCAACCACTTAGAGACATGCTAGGCATCACTGATGATGAATACGTTGCTGGTGGCCAAATGTTTGGTATCCCTGTTTATAAAACAAGGGCTGTACCTTCAAGAAAACCTCTAAACATCACTTACAAATAACAAAATTAAAGCCTGCTTTTTACAGCAGGCTTTTTTATTTATGCTTCTATTTCTAAATCTTTTAGCAACTCTTTTAGAGCAATAACTTCTTCGTTAGTAAGTGAAACACCCTTACCCATTCTGTCGCCCTCTGGTGACCACTCCCTAATGTCATACTTTGCTGGTCTGTCGTTCCAGCTAACAAGTGTTAGCTCTTTTGTCCACCCTTTTGCTGACTCACCTAAAACGCCTAAGCGTTTAATTACTTCATATTTAAATTCTGCCATAATTCACTCCCTTAATTTTATCAATATCAGTATTACATCATTCTTTTAAATATGTAAATAAAAAGTATATACACTTAACATTTAATTTAAACGTTTCCTTAAAAATGCAAATGTCACACTAATATATATCAACGCTAAAACCGTCAACGAGATAGTTTCAAACACTAAACTATCTATAGATAACCCCTTCAAAAACACGCCACGAATGATAACCAAAAAATATCGCATAGGGTTAGCATAAGTTGTCCATTGGACCACTTCTGGCATGTTATCAATCGGGAATGCAAAACCTGATAGCAATATCAACGGATACACAAGCATAAACATAGTCATCATAGCTTGTTGCTGAGTTGAACTGATAGCAGATATCAACAGCCCAATACCAAGCATACATAAAATGTATAAAAATGACGCAAATAATAATAGTGGCAAGCTACCTGTTAAGCTAATCTTAAACCAAAATACCGCGACACATATTATCAATATCACATCAACAAAACTAACTATAGCAAATGGGATACACTTACCTGCGATAAATTCAGCGGCAGTGATTGGACTTACCGATAGTTGCTCTAAGGTTCCTTTCTCTTTTTCGTTCACTATTGCCATGCTAGATAATAAAACTGTTATAATCATCAGCAACATAGCTAACAGCGAGGGCACAAAAAGTTCCCTGCTTTCAAAATTATCATTAAACCAGTTCCTAACATCTAGCACAACACCCATGCTTTGAATATCTGGCGACAAACTAGATACATACTCTTGATTGAATAACGCTAGCACATTGCTTATATACCCTGTTGCCATGCCAGTGTTTACGGAGTTTGTAGCATCAAGTATTATCTGAACTGGTGAGTTTTTACCGTTTATTAACTTTGCAGAAAACCCCTCAGGGATATTTATAATCATCATAACATCGCCACTTGATATGAGGTATTCTGCTTTGTTCATATCTGTGTTAGCTACTTGTATAAAAGTATCTGTGCTGAAAAATTTATCTGCAAACTGTTTGCTTAGTTGAGTGTTGTCATTATCCACGATAGCTGTTTCTATATTCTTCAAGTCCATATTGACAGCGTAACCTAGTATGACAGTCTGTATCAACGGCACAGCAATAAGTATCGCGCGCATACGCTTATCACGCACTATTGTAACCATTTCTTTATAAAGCATAGCTAGTAATCTATTTAATAATTCCATCTACGCCCTCAACCTTAGTTTTGATCTGCATAATGCAATCATAACAACAGCATACGCAACGAGAAATAATCCGTTTTGGTAGAGTATTTCTAGCCCAACGCCTTTTAAGTATAAGCCTCGCAATATCTCCACAAAATATCTTGCAGGAAAAATATATGTGATAGCCTGTATCACAAGTGGCATATTGCCTATGTCAAATATAAACCCAGATAGTAAAAATGTTGGTAATACTGTAGCAAGGGTTGTTACTTGGCTTGCTGCAAGTTGGCTTTTCATAACAATGCTTATAAACATACCAAATGACAACATGCACAATAAAAACAATAACGAAAATAGAAATACAAGCACGGCGCTGCCCTTCATCTCAACATTGAACACAAACTCGCCCATATAAACGTAGATTATGATATCAACCACACCTACAATAACATATGTCAAAAGCTTTCCGACTATAACTTCGCCCTCTGTCAACGGTGTTGGGATAAGCTGCTCCATAGTGCCTGTTTCCCACTCGCGAGAGATTGTAAGCGATGTTAAAAAGCCCGCAACAACAGCCATAATCAACGCCACTAACCCAGGAAATAGATAGTCAACCGAGCGTAAGTCTTCATTGAACCAATAACGAACCTCTCCAACAGCTTGCCCATATGGCAATACTAGCCCGTTTTTCACTTGCATTATTGCAAG